>CAKVDS010000035.1 GCA_934726455.1 uncultured Bacteroidales bacterium | reverse complement strand
ATCAACTCACCTGTCTTCTTGCAAAAGCCGACACGATAGACAATTCTCTTAAAAAATTCGGAGAGCGTTATTATCGAAAGGAATCATTCCTATATGTAATCAAGGTCGGCTTAAATCAAGAACAAGAATGGTCAATGACAATGTCATTCTCTGACATCAAACATCAATTGATTTTGGCGTATAATTTATGATGATAATGTTGCTGGATACGGTGTCGCTTGCTAGGATGGAGCGTACTCTTCCGGGCAATTTCCGGAAGTAGTCTTTTACGATGGTCATGGAATGGGCGACTGAGTGTTGGTTGTGGCGGATAACAATCTGTATATCAATCGATTCAAGAATTGTCTTGTCCTGAATTAAGGATAGGGTAAATGGATATTTTGCTGGTTGTTAAATATTTACGCGCCACCGCACTGCTGAACCCCCAACACACAGTGCCGCCACGACACTTCTCTAACGGAACTTGTCGAGGCGCAGCTGAAATGCGAAAAATTTAGTATATTTGCATTTCGGTAACCGCCCCCTTAGTTTAATGGATAAAATTTAGGATTCCGGTTCCTACGATAGGCGTTCGATTCGCCTAGGGGGTACAAGTTGTTTTTATGGACAGTCTTGATGATATCAGAAAGAGAATCAATGAGATAGATTCCAAGTTGGCAGAACTTTTCGAGCAGCGCATGACAGAATGCGGCCTTGTGGCTGACATCAAGCGCAGGGAAGCTCTTCCGATCTCTGACCCCGCACGTGAAGCGGAGGTGATCAGGCGCAATTCAGCGCTTGTCAAAGATGACACTCTCCGGGAGTATTTTGTCAGTTTCGAGCAGGAACTGATGGCTCTGTCCCGCAAATATCAGCAGCGTCTGCTTTCCGGGATGAAGATAGCCTACAGCGGTGTGCCGGGTGCTTTTGCCGGCATTGCTGCGGAGAGGATGTTTCCCGGTGCCGAGCTTGTTCCGTACAGGGATTTTGAGAGTGCATACGGCGCCTGTGCCGGCGGGGAATGTGATTCTGCTGTGCTGCCTTTTGAGAACAGTTCGGCAGGGGAGGTTTCCGCCGTCACTGACCTGATGTTCTCCGGCCCGCTGTTCATCAACAAGGTGGAGGCCATAGAAGCGGTTCAGAACCTTCTCGGAGTCGAAGGCGCAAGTCTTGAGACTGTCAAAGAGGTTGTGAGCCACCCTCAGGCCTTGTCGCAGTGTTCGGAGTATATTCGCCGGCACGGGTTGATCCAGCACGAATATCCCAATACGGCTTCCGCAGCCAAGATGGTCGCCGGTACCGCAGACAAGAGCGTGGCAGCGATAGGAAGCGCTGAATGTGCTGAAATATACGGACTTAAAGTGATAGAAGCCCGTATCAACGGCTCCAGTGTCAACACCACGCGCTTCGCCGCTTTCTCCCGGGCTCAGTCTTTCAGCCGTACGCGCGACAGCCATTTTATCTTGATGTTCACCGTCAAGAACGAGGCCGGGTCTCTGGCCAAGACGCTCAACATCATAGGAGCACACGGCTACAACATGAGCTGTCTCCGCAGCCGCCCGATGAAGGGCCTGATGTGGAACTATTACTTTTATGTCGAGCTCGACGGCAACATCGCCACTCCTGACGGGCGCAGCATGCTCAACGAACTCGGCACTCTTTGCGACCGCCTGAAGGTAGTCGGTTCATTCTGAAGAAGATGAAAAATTCCATAGGCACCAGTGTCATCCTGACTGTATTCGGCGAGAGTCATGGCCCTGCCGTGGGTGTCGTGCTCGACGGGCTTGCACCAGGCATACGGGCAGATGAAGTGTTCATCGCCTCGCAACTCTCTCGCCGCCGTCCTTCCGGACCTCTCGATACGGCCCGTGTGGAGAAGGACAATTATCAGATAATCAGCGGAGTATATGACGGGTATACTACCGGGGCACCGATTACCATAGTCATGCCCAATGAAAATGTCCGCAGTTCGGACTATCATGAAGGCATAGCACGTCCTTCGCACAGTGACTTCGCTGCGGAGATGAAGTACCACGGTTTCGAGGATCTCCGCGGCGGCGGGCATTTTTCCGGAAGGGTGACTGCAGGGGTGGTGGCCGCCGGAGCTATATGCCTGACCGCATTGAAGTCAAAGGGAATATCTGTGGGCACTCATATCTTGAGTTGTGCCGGAGTCGACGACAGGCCGTTCGGTCTCGATCCTGAAGACGAAATCAAATCATTGGAAACCAAGCATTTCCCGGTGCTTGATGATGTTTCTGAGGCGATGGGGGATGCGATTCTCAAGGCCAAGGAGGACGGAGATTCAGTGGGCGGTGTTGTCCAGAGCGCAGTCTGCGGACTTCCGGCCGGGGTGGGCGAGCCGTGGTTTGACTCCCTTGAGGGGATGATTTCCCGCGCTGTTTTCGCTATCGGCGGCATCAAGGGAATAGAATTCGGTGATGGCTTCGGCCTTGCTGCAATGCGCGGTTCAGCGGCCAACGACCCGTTCCGGATCAAGGACGGACGCATAGTCACCACGACCAACCGCAGCGGCGGCATCAACGGCGGCATCAGCAACGGCATGCCGCTTGTCTTCAACATGGCGGTGCGTCCCACACCTTCCATCTTCAAGGCGCAGGACACTGTGGATTTCCGTCATGGCAGGGAAACAGTATTGAGCCTTAAGGGGCGTCATGATCCGGCGATTGTCCGCCGTATATGCATCGTCGTGACGAGCATGGTGGCCGTTGTGCTCTGCGATGCACTCGCTCTTCGCTTCGGAACGGACTTCTTGGGAGGGGAAAGATGAAAAACAAAAAGGTTCTTATAGTCGGATTGGGTCTTATGGGCGGCTCTTATGCTGCCGCGTTGAGCGCTGCCGGATATGAGGTGGGCGGTCTTTCCGATCGTCAGGATGCTCTTGACTTTGCCCTGCGCAAGGGCTGGATAAAGTCCGGGCAGGCAGGTCCCGACCCCAAGTATATAGGGAGTTTTGACATTGTGGTTTCCGCCCTCTATCCCAGTGTGTTCATGGATTGGGTGCGCTCAAACGGGAGACATCTTCGGCGCGGCACCATCCTTACCGATGTTTCCGGGGTCAAGTCATGCATAGTTCCGGCGGTGCAGGGAATGCTTGCCGGGAAGGTGGAGTTCGTACCGGCCCATCCCATGGCGGGACGGGAGTTTTCGGGGATAGGGTACAGTGATCCTGACATATTCAAGGGGGCGAATTTCATCATCACCCCTACTGTGCGCAACACCCCTGAAGGCATTGCCGTGGTGGAGGATATGGCTCGTGACATGGGGTTCGGGAGAATTTCCTCCATCAGTCCCGAGACGCACGACGAGATGGTGGGATTTCTCTCCCAGCTGACGCACTGCATTGCCGTGGCTCTGATGACGTGCAAGGATTCCAGGCATCTGGTGGACTATACCGGCGACTCTTTCCGTGACCTCACGCGTATCGCCCGTATCAATGAGGACATGTGGACGGAACTCTTTCTGGAGAACCGGGAGGAGCTGCTGCGCCAGATGGATCTTTTCATGGAGAAGTTCGGGCAGCTGCGTGATGCTGTCAGGAACTCGGATGAGGATACTATGAAGGAGATGATGCGCCTCTCGACCTTGAGACGCTCGTGGTTTGACAAGAAAAAGGAGAAGTAGCATGAACATGAATTTCAAGCGCAAGCTCATCATACCGCAGGAGATAAAGGAAATGTACCCGATCTCCGAGGCGGGAGCGCTTGCCAAGGCTGCCAATGATGCACAGATAGCGGACATATTCACAGGGCGGAGCGACAAACTGCTGCTCGTGATAGGGCCATGTTCGGCCGACCGCGAGGATGCCGTCATCGACTATATCACCCGCCTGCGCGAACTCCAGGAGCAGGTCAAGGACAAGATAGTGATGGTGCCGCGCATCTATACAAACAAGCCGCGCACTACTGGCGAGGGTTACAAGGGGATGCTCCACCAGCCGGATCCCAATGCCCATTCAGATATGCTCAAGGGCTTGATATCCATCCGCAAACTGCACATGCGCGCCATCAACGAGACTGGGTTTTCGTGTGCGGACGAGATGCTGTATCCGGAGAACCACAAGTATCTCTCCGACCTGCTGTCCTACGTGGCCGTCGGGGCACGGTCAGTGGAGAACCAGCAGCATCGTCTCACGGCGAGCGGTCTGGACATCCCGGTCGGGATGAAGAACCCTACAGGGGGCAACCTTTCCGTGATGATGAACGCCCTCAGGGCGGCACACAGCCCGCATACGTTCATCTACCGCAACTGGGAGGTGGAGAGCAAGGGCAACCCGCTCGCACATGCCATCCTCAGGGGCTATGTGGACTCACGAGGCAACACACACCCCAATTACCATTACGAGGATCTGGAGCAGCTCTCAGGTCTTTATGCTGAGAGCGGGCTCTCGAATCCGGCCGTGATAGTGGATGCCAACCACTCCAATTCCGGCAAGAAGTACCTTGAGCAGATCCGTATCTGCAAGGAGGTTCTGCACAGCACAAGGCTCAATCAGGACATATTCCGTCTAGTCAAAGGGCTTATGATAGAGTCATATATAGAGGACGGAAACCAGAAGGCCGGTGACGGCGTGTATGGACGCTCCATCACCGACCCTTGTCTCGGCTGGGAGAAGACCCGCGCTCTTGTGTTGGACTTGGCGGATCTCCGTTAGTTTTTCTTCTTCTCGTAGAGGAAGCGCTTTATCTTGTGGGTGGCCGTGCGGATGAACGGCTCTTTCTGGATCTCCACGGACTTGATGTTCATGAAGCGGCTTACTTTCGAGTTCACGAAGTCGAGGATGGCTTTCTTGCGGGCCTCGATGTCCTCGATGAACTTGTCCTGCCCCTCGAGATCCCAGTCTATGATGTTGTCGTTGAACTGTACCAGAGCCACGAGCTTGCCGTCTCTCTGGACAACGAGCGATTCTCCGATGCCTTCCATGCTGTTGATGACGTTCTCGATCTCCTCCGGGTAGATGTTCTCTCCTGATGCTCCGATGATGACGCTCCCGAGCCGGCCCTTGATGGAGTATCGGCCTTTTTTGTCGATGCTGGCAAGGTCTCCGGTGCGGAACCACCCGTCCTGGGTGAGGACGGATTCCGTCCGTTCGTAGTCCTTGTAGTATCCGAGCATCACGTTGGGGCCCTTGACGCATATCTCTCCTTCTCCCGTCTGGGGGTTGACGTCTTCCAGCTTGACCTCGATGCCTCTGACGGGTTTGCCTGTGGTGCCCGGCCATGTCTTGTGCGGGGCTGCCGTGCAGATCAGGGGTGCCGTTTCTGTGAGCCCGTAGCCGATGGCATACGGGAATCCGGCCTTCTTGAGGAAGACCTCCACCTCCGGGTCGAGCTTGGCTCCGCCGATGCCGAAGAAGCCCATCCTGCCGCCGAAGGTCTTTTTGAGTTTCATCCCTACGAGTGAGTAGAGAAGCCATTTGGCATGCTTGTCAAGGTATGAGAGGAACTTGCTCTTGGCGATGGTCGGGACGATGCTGCTGCGGTAGATTTTCTCAATGATGAGCGGCACGGAGAGCATGGCTGTCGGCCGTATCTTGGCGAGCGTGGCTATGAGGATGGACGGGGTCGGGACTTTCTGTATGTATTCCACCTTGGCCCCCATGGCGAAAGGATACAGCATGCCGATGCTCATCTCGTAGGTGTGGGCCATCGGAAGTATGGAGAGGAAGACATCTTTGGGCCCTATCTTGTAGCTGTACCAGGAGTTGAGGACATTTGTGCAGAAGTTGCGGTGGCAGAGCATCACGCCTTTGGCCTTGCCTGTGGTGCCTGAGGTGTAGAGGATGGCGGCGGTGTCGAGTGCTGTAGGACGGCTGACCTTGCCGTCGCAGGTGTAGGAACTGCCTTCGGCCTTGATGAAACTCAAGTCGCCTATGGCTATGACGAGGGTGAGCCGCTTCATCGCTTCCTCGCTCAGCTTCGGCAGCTGCTTCTTGGAGATGAAGATGGCCTTGGCCTCCGAGTGTGTGAGGATGTTCTCGACTTCCCCTGCAGAAAGTTCGGGAAGCATCGGGATCGCTATCCGGCCGTATGCGGTGATGGCGAAGAACGCGGCGGTCCAGTTGGGGGAGTTCTCCGACAGGATGGCAACTTTGTCTCCGGCCCCTATCCCGAAGTTCGAGAGGCGCTTCGAGATGTTGTCGCAGCAGTCCCTGAACTGTGCGTATGTATAGCGCTGGGCTCCGCCGACGAACTCCGCCGCCGTCCTTTTCGGGAAGGAGGTGACGGAGTGTTCGTAGAGCTCAGCAAGGGTGCTGAACTGTGGCTTCATCGGCGGTATTTTTCAAGTCCTGCGGCAAGGATTTCCAGAGCTTTCTGCAGCTCCGGAACTTCAAGCACATATGCGAGGCGTATGTGGTTCTTGCCGGCGTCAGGGGTCTTGTAGAAAGATGCGGCCGGGGTGACCATGGTAGTCTGGCCGTCCACGCTGAAGTCGGTGAGCATCCATTTGACGAAGTCCTCGGCGTTCTCCACCGGCAGTTCGGCCACAGTGTAGAATGCCCCCATAGGGTTCGGTGCATAGACGCCAGGGATCTCGTTGAGCATCTTCACTGCGCAGTCGCGGCGTCTGATGTATTCGGCCTTGACTTGTTCGAAATAGCTCTGCGGAGTGTCCAGAGCACCGATGGCGGCGTACTGGCCGAGGACAGGCGGGCAGAGTCTGGACTGGGCGAACTTCATCGCGGCTGCCATCACGTCCTTGTTGTGCGAGACGATGCAGCCGATGCGCGCGCCGCAGAGGTTGTATCTCTTGGACACGGAATCGACCATGATCACATTCTGTTCACAGCCAGGGATGTTGAGGGCGGAGAAGTGCGGCTCGTCGGTGTAGCAGAACTCCCTGTAGACCTCGTCGCTGATGAGGAAGAGGTCGTGCCTGCGGCAGAACTCCCCGAGGGCGAGCATCTCTTCCTTGGTGAAGAGTTTGCCTGACGGGTTGCACGGGTTGCTGATGAGCACGGCCCGGGTGCGGTCCGTGAGCACTTTCTCGAACTCGGAGATGTCCGGGATGGCGAAACCCTGGCGGATGTCGGTATGTACCGCCTTGAGAGTGATGCCGTTGAGGTAGGCGAATGTCTGGTAGTTGGTGTAGTAAGGTTCCACTACGATGATCTCGTCCCCTTCACCTGCGGCTATCTGCATGGCGCAGGAGAATGCTTCGCTTCCGGCCACCTCGACGAGCAGCTCGCTCACCTCGATGTCTATTCCTATTTTCTTGTAGTATCTGTTGACAAGGCCTTCGCGGAGCTCCATCAGCCCTGCGGAGTTGGTGTATGAGAGATGGTGCAGGCCTTTGCACCTGTCAATCACGGCATTGAGGGCGCAGTCCGGAGATTTGATGTCAGGCGCTCCGACGTTGAGGTGGTATACCTTGATGCCGCGGGCCTTGGCTGCATCCGCAAGCGGGACCAGCTTCCTGATAGCTGAAGCGGGCATCAGCCGCGCCTTGTCAGAAATGTTCAGTGACATAATATTAGGGTTTTAGTCCGGACAAAGGTAAGGGATTAAAGGCAATAAAGCAAGCCGTACGCGCGTTGCCGGAATTTGCTCATGGCGGCGAAAATGAGTATATTCGCCGCGATATTGAATAATACCACGCGATGCAAGAGATAATCAACCAAGAATTCGGGGGCGAGCGCCCGCTTTACTGCTCGCATGACCTTTTTCTCGAGGGTGTGACCATCCATCCGGGCGAGTCATCGCTCAAAGAGACCTCGGACATTGAGGCGTACAAGTGCCGTTTTGAGGGCAAATATGTCTTCTGGTGCTGCGATCGCTTCAAAGTGCGCGACTGCTATTTTGCCGAGAGTGCACGTTCTTCGCTCTGGCACAGCACGGACTGCGAGATGACCGACTGCATAGTCGATGCACCGAAGATGTTCCGTGAGATGGAGGGCATCAGACTCCGCAATGTCAACATGAACTGTGCCCAGGAGACGTTCTGGTCATGCAGCGATATAGATCTTGACAACGTTTTTGCCACCAAAGCTGACTATATATTTATGCACTGCAGCAATATAAAGGTGAACAATCTCCGCCTTGAGGGCAACTATTCGTTCCAGCACACGCGCAATGTCGAGATACGCAACAGCGACCTCCAGAGCAAGGATGCCCTGTGGGAGACTGAGAACGTCACTGTGTATGATTCGTTCATCAACGGGGAGTATCTTGGCTGGCACTCGAAGAATCTGCGTCTGGTGAGGTGCCGCATCGGGGGGACGCAGCCTCTCTGCTATGCCGACGGTCTTGTTCTGGAGGACTGCACGTTCGAGCCTGACGCTGACCTGGCTTTCGAGTATTCTGACGTCAAGGCCACCGTCAAGGGTAATGTCCCGTCAATAAAGAATCCGCGTACGGGGTACATCAAGGCCGACAGCTGCGATGATATCATAATCGACGGCAACATAAAGGCTCCTGCTGATTGCAGGATAGAGATCGGCGGAGTGCTGAAGTAGTTTTATTTCAGTGTGGCTTCCACTGGCGACAGGGTTTTCTCTGTCGCCATTTTTTGCGGGTTGGTGCCGGGGATTCCCTGCGGTACCTGCTGCCCGATGCGCTCGAAAAGCCTGGTCCAGTAAGGCGGCATATTGCCGTCCTTGTCGAGGAAATTCATCGGGGCTTCGCTGAACAGATGCGCCCCGCCAGGGGTGATGTAGCTGTTGTATACGAGCTCACTGCAGTACATGGCCCCGTTGTCCGGGAGGAAAGAGACATCGTACGGCTGCCCGAGGTATTTCTTTGCGTTCTGCACGAACTGCTCAGCCTGCTTCGCGCTCACTTGCGGGCGCATTATCTTGAATGTCGGGAGGCTCCCGTCGCGGAGGGTGAAGTCCCGGAAGAATGTGTCGAGGGGATGCCGGTCCACGCCGTGCTTTATCGTGGCGTCGATGATCCATGTCGAGTCTTTGTCGATTTCGAGTATGGCCACATGTATGAGGTTCAACTCCGTGCTGTCTGAGGTGGCGGCACTTATGGCTTCTGACATGGAGCCCCGTTCGAGGCCGTAGTCCATCGGAAGTCCTACGAATACCAGGTCCCCACTGCGCGGAGTGTCCTGTCTGCCGGATGTGCATCCGGCCAGAGAGAGCAGGATGGCGGTGAAGAGGATTGCGGTTCTTTTCATATCGGGGTGCAAATTTAAGAAGTTGTTTTGTATTTTTGTCGTCTATGGAGATTGTTTTGGCTTTTTTCTCGGGGCTTGCTGTAAGTGCATTTGTGGCCCTGCTTTTGGTCAGGCGTGCCGTGCGCAGCGCCGAGTCTGCCGTCCGCAAGGACTGCGATGAGCGTCTGGCTGCTGTGCGCGACGAATATGAGCGGCGCCTTGCGGCTGAGAAGAATGAGGCTGTGGACCTGCTTCAGAAACGTTTTGACGAGACGGTCTCCAAGATGAGCGCCCAGCTCAAGGCCGATACGGGGGAGATGCTCAAGGCCCGGCAGAAGGAGTTTTCCGAATCTAGTGGGGAGAGTCTCGGACGGATAGTGGATCCGCTGCGTGAGAACATATCCGAACTGCGTAAGGCCATCTCCGACAGCAGCAAGGAGCAGGCTGAGCGCAACGGGGAGATGAAGGAGCGTATACGGAGCCTCATGGAACATAGCGATGCGGCCCGCAAGAGTGCCGATGAGCTTGCCGCAGCCTTCAAGCACGGCAGCAAGGTGCAGGGCGACTGGGGAGAGACCATTCTGGAGGAACTTCTCTCTGCACAGGGACTTACGCGCGGGGTGCATTATGACACCCAGGTTGTCGTGAGCGGAAATCTGCGCCCTGACGTGATACTGCATCTTGATGAGAGGAGGGAGGTCATAGTAGACTCCAAGGTCTCCCTGACGGCATATATTGATTATGTCAATGCGGAAGATGACGCTTCGCGGCGTCTGGCGCTCAAGAATCATCTTGAGAGTATAAAAAAGCATGTCAAGGAACTTGTTGCCAAGGACTACTCGTCTTGCATCCGGCCGCCGAAAGTTTCGGCCGGGTATGTGATAATGTTCGTGCCGAACACCGGAGCCCTGTGGACGGCACTCAATGCCGAGCCGGACCTTTGGCGCAAGGCCGCGGACCAGAATGTCTATATGGCTGACGAGCAGTCGCTCTACGGGGCTTTGAAGATGGTGGAACTGACTTGGACGCAGGTTGCCCAGGCGCGTGACCATGAGAAAGTCTATGCCCTCGCGCAGGAGATGATAGACCGTGTCGGGCAGTTTATGGAGCGCTATGAGGCGATAGGAAAGTCTCTGGAGAAGGCCCAGGCTGAATATGACAAGGGGCTTTTGAAGCTTTCGCCGCAGGGGCAGAGCATCATCAACACGTCCGGCAAGCTTATCAAGCTTGGTGCGCGCAACAGCGACCGGCATCCGGTGAAGACCATAGCGGAGGAATAGTTTATGGATCAGCCGAAGATAGAACGTATGCTTCGCCTGATGAAGCTGATGTCCGGGAGTGTCAACTACAGTGTCAATGAACTCGCTTCCAAACTCGGGATGTCGTGGCGCACCATATACCGCTATATAGACACTTTCAAGGGTGCCGGGTTTGCCGTGTCGCGTCTGTCCGAGGGGGTGTTCAAGCTCGGGAAACTTCCTGCCAAGGCCCCGGATTTCGACAGACTCATATATTTTTCCGAGGAGGAGGCGTACCTGGTGAACAGCCTGCTGGACAGGCTCGACCGGGGCAATGCGCTCAAGGCCAACTTGAAGTCGAAGCTCGCGGTCATCTACCAGAGCACTTCGATTGCGGACTTTGTCGATCGCCGCTTCATGTCGGCCAATGTGGAGGCTGTCTCTGAGGCCGTGAAACAGAAACGCAAGGCTGTGCTCAAGAACTACGAGTCCGGGCACTCCCATACTGTACGGGACAGGCTGGTGGAGCCGTTCGGCTTCACGACGGACTTCGCGGATGTCTGGGCCTATGATGTTGAGGACGGCCGTAACAAGGTCTTCAGGATCTCGCGTATCGGGGATGTGGAGGTTCTGGAGGAGGGTTGGTCGCACGAGGCAGACCACAGGATGCAGAAGGTGGATATTTTCCGGATGAGCGGGGATGAGGGCAGGCGCGTGCGGCTTCTGCTCAGCGTGCTGGCCAAGAACCTGCTGGTGGAAGAATATCCGCTCGCGGAGAAGTTTCTCTCGCCTTTCACGGGCGATGCTACGGCTCTGCCGCCGGCATGGAAGGGAGGCGGGGAGGTGTGGCTGCTGGATGTGGAGGTCTACAACTATGCCGGGGTATGCCGGTTCTGCGCCGGACTTGGCGGGGAGGTGCAGCCTTTCGAGTCACCGGAGCTGGTGGAGTATATGCGGGAGTATGTGCGTAAGGAGCTGTCTGAATATTTTTTGTGATTTTTTGATCATTGTCAAAAGTTGACAAAACGGGGGCGTAACTTTGCATCAACAAAACATGAGAAGTTATGTCAAAAGAAATCAAAAACTGGATTGAGAACTCAGCGGAAATCGAGAACCTCATCGATGACCTCGGACTTGAGATACTTGCTGACGAGTAAAAAAGGCTTAAATTTGCCTCCATGTATTACGTAAGCAAAAGATTTGAAGTGTCCGCCGCCCACTATGTCACGACGGACAGGGGGAGCAAGTGCGAGGCTCTCCACGGCCACAACTGGATAGTCATAGTCCACTGCAAGTCCGAGACTCTGGATGAGGACGGGATGGTGACCGACTTCACCCTGATCAAGCGCAACATAATGGAGAAGATCGACCACAAGAACCTCAACGAAGTCCTGCCGTTCTCGCCCACGGCCGAGAATCTCGCCAAGTGGATGTGCGACCAGACCCCCAACTGCTACAAGGTCGAGATATGGGAATCAGAGAACAACAAAGCAGTGTACGAGAGGTAGTACGGCGGTGTCCCCGCCACCCTCCGTTCCGGCACTCACCCGTCCCTGTTCTCTCCGTCCCTGTTCTCTCCGTCCCGTGCGCACGCGGCCGATCCTGTGCGCACGAAGTCGATTCTGTACAGAAAACGGCTCTCTGCTGTACGGGAGGCTCCTGCGAGGCCGTTCCGTACGGGAAACCCCGGCTTTGCCGTACCGTTCTGTATTTCGGTGAGGTTTTGTACGGCAGATTCCCCTTTTCCCGTACCAAATAGGATTTTCCGCCTGGCAGGGTTCGCCTTGACCCCGTCTCCGGGGCATTCTGCTCGGGTGCGTATTAACTGATGCGACACGCCCGGAGGCACCGGGCTTGATGGCAAGCCAAGGTAGGGGAGAAAAGGGCGGAAAACCCCAACCTGAATGCGGGTGGGATAACATTTTTATGCCGAATTGGTCATAAAAAATTGACAGGGTATTGTCAATTTCGTGGGAAAATCGTATTTGTAAGAAGAATAATGGTTTACCTCGATTTATTTGAGTATATTTGTTTCTTATTGTGTGAACTTGGGAAATAATGCTCGATATCAACAATATATTAGCAATTGGCACCTCTGAACAAAGAGATGCCATAAGCCTTGCTGAAGATTGGTACCCCCTCCTCCTTGCGTCATGCTCAATTCGGGCAAACAAAGCTCTCTCTGCGTATAGAGAGTTTTTTTCGACGGATAAAGAGTTTTTGGAGGCCCTTATGAATATTTCGCCTGCAGAGGCAGGCAACTTGAAGAACTGCGGACGAAAGACTGTTGGGGAGATATTGAATTTATCTCTGAGCCTCAGATCCAACGCTGGGTACGTCAACGATTCTCCCAAGACGCATGTTGTCCTTCCTGAGAATATCGACGGTATATTGCCGATCATTATTGGAAAAACAGACAGCTTGACCGTGAGATCAAAAAATGCAATCCGGGCGTTTATTCAAGAACACAATAACTCTGTTCGAGAACTGTTTAATGAGATTAGTAGCCCTGATTTCTCAGCAAAGAAGATCAAGAACGTTGGACGTGGATCAGCTCAGGAAGTTGGACGTTTCATAGATGAAATCAAGTTTTTGATTGAGCAGTATACTGACCCTTCAAAAGTTGAATCAGTAGTTGCAGATTTGACCGCGCCAAAACTGTCCATGATTGCCATTCCTAATGAGTGTCAAGACAATATCTGGCAGTTAAAGGAACAACTCGGCTATTTTCCTATGTTTGCTACGATTGCAGCATATATGAGTGGCCTCAACGATGAGACCAGAGCCATTATCGAAGGCTGCATCCGTGTACATAAGGGACAAATTGTTCAAGATAGGAAAAAAGTTGCTCAGCAGATATGCCTCACCCCTGAACGTGTCCGTCAGAAGAGGAACAACATTATTGAGGAACTTGCGGAGTATTTTGCCAACATCCGAAAGGCTGGATTCATCTCGGAGAACCCGTATAACTTCACTATGGTTCATGCTGAAGAGCACATTAACTCCACAGAGGGAACTGACTTTACCTCCAATTTCGTTCGATGGGTTTTGAGCGAAACCTTTGATGACATCACGATGGTCGGTGAGAAACTTAAACCGCTGACAAGCTTCTACAACGACGACCTCTTTGTTAACATCGTACCTTCGGAACAGACGCAATACTTTGATTTTGCTGCGTTTGTTTCTGCATTGGATGAGAAATTGGCAGAGAAGCGAACCGACGAACAGCGTGTCAATCTAAAATCCTTTATGTCGCCATTTTATAAAGTGCAATACTGTGAGGATTATCAGAAAGACATCGAGACCTCATGCCGGTCCATCATTTACCTGAACTATCCAGTTGAGGTTGATATGGGCCAAATGATATTTCAGCCTAACAGCCGGAAAAACAACCCGGATATCATTGAAGAGATTCTCCGTGCAGCAGGTCGTCCTATGACCCTAGACGAACTGTATGATGAATTCTCCTATCAGTGTCCAGACCGCTCTGTGGCTTACGAATCATTCAGAGGCAACATTGGGAAGAATAAGCGCATTGTCCCTATTGGACGTTCCAGTACATATGCCCTTGCCGAATGGCAGGATGGAGAATGCCGGGGTGGGACAATCAGGGAATTTGTGAGCGAATACCTTGATTCGATACCTGAGAAAATTGCATCAGTTAAATCTATTGGTGATTATGTGCGTAAGTTCCGTCCAGATACTGAAGATGATAGCATAGTATCAAACCTGAGTCAGCACAAAGCTCAAAAATTCGCCATGTACCTTCGGGATGGTCAACGGTTCATTGGGTATAGAAGCCTTGTTTACGACCCGTCTTTTGTTCTCTTTGACCCAGAAAGAGTAGCCAAGCGTCCCATTGAGGAAAGTATGAGGTTGCTGACCAACTTTATAAAAGAGCATAAGCATTTCCCGCTTTGTCAACCAGATGACCCGGAGGAAACAAGACTCTATAGGTTCGTGGATAATATGCGCAGCATCTATAACAGGGGGAAGATGGATCCTGCCATTGTTGCTGTATGGGCTGAATTTTGTGATAAATATAGCGGCTATAGATTGTCTCGAAAAGATGCTGAAGAAGTTGATTTTATAGTATTAAAGATACGAGAATATCTTAATACAATTGATTGGCCGTACGGTTTTATCAGCACCGATGATATAATTGGTCAAGTGCTTGATTATTTTATATTTGTAATCGATGAACTCGATAAAAATTTAGCGTTCAGGAGATTTATGCTTAATGAAAATCTCGGCAATGATCCCCTTGGGCTCTATTTCATTGAGACAATTATCGACAGATATGTCTTCAAGACAAAACGTTCTCCTGACTGGGATGGCAGAGAATGGATTTCAGAAGAGATTGTGAAGTATTTTGAATATGACGATAACTCGTTGAATCGAATTGGCGAGGAGTTGAAAGAAACGCGAAAACTTATAGTTGCGAGATGTACAAAATAACCTGGGATAAAGAAACTGGAGGAATTATACTGAATCTTCGCGTAGCCGCGGACACATTGTCTGTGTCTCCTCGTCCAGTATTCTATGAAGAGTTGGATATGCTTGGTCTTGAGCAGAAGGGATGGTCATACCCACGGTGCGAAGGGCCTCTTATGTGGGCTTGCAATAAACAGTACTTCTACAGAGGTCAATTGGTTTTTGAGGTGTCAGGTGCGAATATCTATGATGCTCCAAAGGTTACATTCCAGAAGGGATGTGAATCAATGACAATTATTCCTGTTGACGTTGATACAATGCTTGAACGCAACAAGGATCCAATGTTCCTAATTGAAAGCGAGGCAGTTGATTTCATCCGCGACACATATCTCGCATATAGTGCCGCGACCAAGAGCGTAGAACGTGTAGATGCCAACAAGATAGACTTCGAGGCTCTCACTGAAAGGCTGGAGAAGAAGAACAAACAGAAGATGGCCATCGTCAAGCAAGATTGCGACAGCTTCGATGTCGTGCCGCTTGAGTCTGCTCAGGAACAGGGAAAGCGTGTGTTTAAGACTACAAAGATTGATTTCTTCCTTGCATCATTCTCCGGCGGCAAGGATTCCCAGGTTGTCCTGGACTTATGTACAAGAGCCATCCCGCCAAGTGAATTTCGGGTTATATATTCCGATACTGGTTATGAATTGCCCTCATCACTGGAATTGTATGAGGAGGTTCAGAAGTGCTACGCAAAAAAGTTCCCGGATTTGAAGTTCTCAATAGCCAAGAATCACGCGAACGTGCTTGATTATTGGGACAAGATAGGCACGCCTACAGATACCCATAGATGGTGTTGCTCAATTATGAAGACGGCTCCTCTCTACCGTACATTCAAGCTGCCTGGAACCAATAAGCAAGGAAAAGTCTTAACGTTTGACGGAGTTAGGGCAGAGGAGAGCACAAAGCGATCTCAATATGAGCGCTTCGGGAAAGGCAAGCACTCAAATATATTTAATGCTCATCCCATTCTAAATTGGAATTCTTCTGAAATATATCTGTATTTGTTCAAATACGGACTTCAGATTAATTCGGCATATCGTTTTGGCAAGGCTCGTGTTGGATGTCTCATATGTCCATTCTCATCTGCTTGGGATGATATGATATCAAATTGCTATTACAGCAAAGAATTGGGCCCTTTTGTTGATAGATTATCAATATGGGCAAAGAATAGTGGGATTAAGGATGTTGAGAATTATTTGCGAGAAAGGAAGTGGAAAATTAAAGCATTGGGCGATGTTAAGGCCACAAAAACGGATGTCCAGTTTTCACAAACCGAGAATGCTCTCAAAGCTACAATCTTAAGTCCAAATTTCTCAATATATGCATGGTTGCCATCAATTGGCGAATATACTGTATCAAGGAAGGGACAGATTGAAAGGGGGGAATTGAAATTCAATGGTGGAATATATTCCTTTGAAGTTAAATATCAAAATGATAACAAACAACTCTTTACTTTATTTGATTGTAAGAACACGAAATTGCAATTGCTCTTAAAACGGGTTATTTACAAAAGTGCATATTGCGTCCAATGTGAGGTATGTGAAGTTGACTGCCCAACAGGCGCATTGGCCATAATTCCAGAATTGAAAATTGACAAATTAAGATGCATTCATTGTCATAAGTGTTTGGATTCTCATGATCGTGGGTGTATTGCAACTGATTGTATACGTATGCTTAAAGATTCAGACAAAAATGCCAACGCCAAAGTTCAGGCTTACAAAACATTTGGCTTTCATGAAGATTGGTTAAGTGAGTATTTCAGCGATCCTGAAGGATTTTGGGAGATGAATTCTTTAGGGACTGCTCAAGTTGACGGCTTTAAGATTTGGCTGAAGCACGCGGAGATTATTGATTCAAAATGCGAAATTACTTCATTTGGAAAGGCTTTAAAAGAAATTTACATTGACGACACAAATTTTACATGGGAAGTTATCTTGACAAATCTGTCTTATAACTCTTTTATTGTTAAATGGTTTGTCAATAATATTGTAGTTAATCAGTCATTTGATAGAAAATACCTTGAAGAATCAATTATTGAGCAAGGTGTTGATAGTTCCAGAAAAACGGTTGAGGGTGCAGTGGCCGCACTCTTGCAGACCTTTAATTACTCGCCGATTGGTTCGATTCTCAACTTAGTGGTTGATAATGGCGGAAAATCACTTACTAGGCTTCCATACGAAGATATAACGGACAAAGGTCTTGCCTACTGTATTTACAAATATGCGGAGATTCATAATATTAGATCACTGAGGATTGCGGATTTCTATGAATCAGAATGCGAGAATGGGCCTTTTAAGACATTGGGCATCAGTAAGTCAACGTTCGAGAAGAGTCTGCGCTCCCTAAACTCTTCAGCGAATCGCCTCCTCATTGCTGAATTAAATATGGGGCTGGATAACATTACTCTTCGGGATGATGTTTCGTCTATCTCAATTCTCTCAACAATGTAGTGTCGTATTTAACTCGGCAGAAGTTCATATGATGGACAATGGATATATTTTCGATTATTACAGAATTCCTAAACAAGAAAACGAATAATATATGGCAACAAAGTATTCTGACATCATTGCGTTAAGAGGTCAAAAGGCGGCGTACAACATACAGACAGAAGAGGATGGTGCATGGCGTGTGTTTATCGCAAATGATCAGTTTAACGACATCCTCCGGAAGGTAATCAACTCGGTGTATAATAATGACACCAACGTCCACAAGTCATTCTGGATTGAAGGCACATATGGAACGGGTAAATCTCACGCTGCAGCTGTTATAAAGCACCTCTTGTGCGATGATGTCTCTGAAATATCGGAGTATGTAAATGAGGAATATGCTGCGCCGAAGTACAACGTGCTTAAGCGGTCCATTTTTGATTTGCGTTCAAAAAAACGCCTGTTTCCTGTTACATTGTATGGTCAGAATAAAATTTCCCACAAAGATGACCTTTCCTTGCAGATGCAAGGTGAGATCAAACGGGCTCTGAACAAAGCCGGGATAGACATCGATGTCAAGACGGACTACGACAACTATGTCAGTCACATTCAAAACAACACCCAGATGTGGGAATTGATTCTGCACCAGAATCCGAAATTGTCGTCATTTACACCAACTATTGACAAGCTCATCGCCAACTTGCAGAATCAAGATTCTGGGACCCTTAATAAGGTGAAAGAGGTGCTTCGAGACTACGGTCTGGACATTCGTCTTGAAAGCGAGAAACTCAGTTCCTGGTTCTTCGAAGTTCAGGAGAAACTTGCCCAAAGCACGCCGTATGATGGCTTGCTCGTTATTTGGGACGAGTTCACGGATGTGATGACATCCGATATCGGACCAAGCCTTCTTGTTGACCTCCAGAGGCTCGCCGATGAGACAATGAATGCGGCAAATAATTCATATCTCTTCTTCATTTCCCACCCATCGGCTCTCAACTCGCTTAAGGCTGAAGAGCGTGACAAGACGAAAGGCCGCTACATCTATATGAAGTACAATATGGAGCCTGTATCTGCCTTTAAGATTATGTCACGCAAGTTTAAGTTGGTCGGCACGGAAGAAGATTTGAGAATTATCAGTTCTTCATTCTACGAGAAGTGCGCTCCGATTTTGAATGCTTTCACAAAAAACTCGGCCAATCAGGCAGAAACCATTGCTGATATTCAGAGGCTTTTTCCAGTCCATCCTGCGACGGCAAATCTTGCTACATACTATGCACGTGAGGCTGGTTCATCATCACGAAGCGTATTCCAGTTTCTGGGCGAAAATGACGCCGTCAAAGCATTCTTGGAGGATGAGAAGAAATTTCTCAACAGAGAGACTATCACTGCTGACTATCTTTGGGACTACGTGGTATCTGAATTCAACGACAACGTACAGAAATTCGGTGCGGTTACAGAACGCTTCAACTCGTATCGTCTTCGCGTTGAACACCAAGGCCAGCAACAGGGTGCGGCTTATCTTGAGGTATTCAAAAGCATTCTCTTGCTTAATGCCCTCAACAACATAGCAAATAACGAATCAGTCACACCGAGTGAAGAGAATATCAAGAACCTTTATGTCGGCACACCGGTTGAATTCCAGATAGATGAAATCCTCAATTGGTTGAATGATAACAGTATCATTCAGAAGGCTCCTGGTGGAATGTATTCGATCCAGTTCTCCGCATTGCCGCCGAAGGAAATTGAGGAAATCAAGCAGCAACTAACTCTTACTGAGTTCAAGACTACTGCTCAGGTCATCAGTTTCAGTGCTGCGGCCCGTGAAGAATTCGAAAAGAGCCTTGCAAATATTGCAAGACCTTTCAGTTACCGGTTCTATTCCACTGAAGTCAATGAGTATACTCTTCTGAATAAGATAGAGAATGGTCGCAAGGCAGCGAAAGATTACGAACTGTTCTTCGCTATGATGGTCGCTCGCAATGCCGATGAACTCAATACTCTCAAGGACATCGCGCTGCGCAATTCTGCAGAGGAACGCTTCCAGACTACTACATTCATCGTATTTGATACAACATTCACTGATACCAACTACCAGAGATTCATCGAGTACCAGGCCAACGCCAAGTGTGCACAACAACATGGCTTCGCAGACCAACAGCAGTCTCACTCCAAGTGTGCGTCAGATATGCTTAAGGAATGGATCAAGGAAATCCGTCGTGGCGTGTTCGAAACATATATTGCCGGCCAGACTATGACAGCATCAGCTTTGAAGATGCCGACTGTAGTCAATACTGAGATTGCGCCTGCAATCTTCTCTTCAGGCCCTGAATCTCTTGATATTATCAAGATAAAATTCTCTAAGACATACTGGAAGAAGGCTTTGGTAAAAGACACCGTCAAGAATGTGCTCTCATACAATACAAAGGCCGAAATCAACGACCGCTGCAAAGGGCCGGCAATGCATATGCCTTTCCTTCTGCAGGACAGCGTGGATGAAAATTTGAATTGGAAGACTGATATTGACCCGGAGCATCCTCTTTACAAAGTTTGTCAGTTTGTCGATAAGAAAATCAAGTATGCCGATAAGCAAAATACATTCAATCTTGCAGAAAAGTTCATTGAACTGACACGTCCGCCTTTCGGATTATATCAGTCATATGCGGGAATGGGTATGCTCGCGTTTGCTATGAGGCCTTACATCAATAAGATATTCGACCTCAACGGCAAGCCGAGAGAAGCCCAGCATCTTATAGAGGATGTTGTTGAGGTCTTCAAGGCTTGGGAGGATGGAAAGCAGAATCCAAAAGTTACATTCCGCTTCGAGACTCCGGAAGAAGGAAAACTCTGTAAGGCATTCATTAAGATATTTAACCTTACTCATTATAAGGGCATCACAGAAATCAGTAGCCTCAAAAATGCAAGATGGGTGATGACTCATTCGTATGTCCCTGAGAAGAAATATCCTCTATGGTCATTGAAGTATGTTTCTGATTCAGTTGCAACTGCTGATTTGAAGAAGCTGGTGGACAACCTGAACGCTATCTGTGTGGAAATTGGCTCAAGCAACCCTAATCTGCTTACAGAAACACTTGAGGGCATGAAAATGTATGAGTTCGAACTTAAGAATCTTATCAATAACGACAGCAATTTCAGAACCGGCTTCCTTAGTTTCCTCAAGGGTGTAGAAAAAGTTGCACTTAAAGATAGCGAGTTTGAAGAGGCTGTTGATTATATCTCAAAGCACCTCCAGTCCGAGGTCGGAATATGGAACGAAGGGGAGGTTATCAGCGCATTGAAAGACTGGAGGCTGTCGAAGATGCCAGTGAAGCCTCAGCATGATCCTGTAGATCATGTTGAACCGGTGATTCCGCCTAGACCAGTCGTTGATGACGAACACATCAAGAAAGTCAATAAGGCAACCGAAAAGATAGGCCAGATGACCGAGATCGCGCAGACTAAGAATATTCTCAAAAAACTTATCAGCCTCGGCTACGATCAAATTCTTGATACGATTTTGAACAATTAGCGCCTATGCTTAAGAACTTTACAGACATAGAATCCTTAATGGCTGTTGTAGAGCAAGACAAAAATGCAAGCGGCTCAGCCTCTTTTGTGGCAAATCGTTATCCTGTGCGTTTTGTCCTGTTTGACAATTTCAGGGACTGTTATGAATTTGTTTCCCGGCAAACATCTAACTCACTCTTCTTTCAAAGTATAGATTTGTGGTTGAACCCTCAATATCCAGATTCGATTGTCACTTACAGCGAGCTTTATGAGCAGATACGCGAGTATATTCGTTCAAAGACAATAAATAGTGTCATCACCCCGTTCTCGGAACTGGCGAGGTTCTATAACAACAAGACAAGCCATGAATTCCATGGGTTGATTGCAACCATCAAGGCCATCGAGTCATCACAAGAAGGTTTTGAAGCGAAACAGCGAGTGTATATTCCGATCGTTGGCTTGTATGGCAAGATGTCTAAATTTGCAAACGACTCACAGTCAACAATCTGGTACCTAAAATCATCTGACCATCAGTTAAATTACAATCTTATTCTGACAGATGGGACAACATTCGGTGTGCAGAATCTTGAAAAGAATTTCACCGTTGTGCACAATGTCACGGAGTGGTTGAATGTTTGGAAAAGAACTGAAATCAGCCAGAGAATTATCTGCACCTCGCGTTCGATTTTCGCAAATGCTGAATACGCCCAGCCAGACAACGCATTTGACTACACCCCCTGCAACAATGCTTACGAATTCCTTACCAAAGGGCTCGGACTGCATCTCGATATGGTGGAGTATAGGAAAGAGGACGAGCCGTATTGGAAACGCCTCGCTAGCGAAATAGATATTGCAGATTTTGATTTCGTTAAGTTCTTCAATTCAAAATTCGGAATATACGATCTTTCCGACTATACGGTGTTTTTCAAGACATGGTTTAACGCAAAGGATGCTTATAGCAAATGGCTTCTTGGAGCATACTACACATACAAGTTCTGTGACAAGGGCTATATATGCCGCACACTCAAGAATTGTAGCAATTATTCCGATCCTGAATTTACACGGCAACTCTTGTTGACGGTTTTCGATCTCGAAGGGCAAGAAGACTACCTCGAAGAACGGAACTATGGCTTGGGAAGAGCTGCTCTACAGAATATATCCTTGCCGGAAAATGTACAGGAAGAACTGTCGAATAAGCTTTTGAAGACAGAAGAAGCCTTGGGCTGTCGCTCTGCTGTTAAGTACCTGACATCCTCATCGGATGCAGAGAAGCGGATCGTCATCAAATGGATTGCCGAAGGAAAGATCATGGCGAATGATATTTTCTCAATATATCCAGACTTGTATGCTTACCTTAAGCCGACATTCGGGACACAAGAACCCGCAAAGCGTTGGTGTCTTGACTATATTGATTCGTACAAGGAAGCGAAGGTGCTCAATCAATACACAGATGCTGTGTCACTGTGCATCTTGAACAAAAATGCCGATGAAGTTTCATTCAACACTTGGTTCAATGATTTCCAGACAGTCCAGACAATTATGTGCAGCCGCGAGGACATTGATACATATTTTTGGATTGACGGGCTCGGCCTTGAGTGGGTTCCATTCATAGGCCATATCGTTAAAGAAAGGAATTGTGACGGTTACTATCTTAACGATGTAATTATTGCGCGTGCTTCATTGCCGACAATTACGGACATCAATAAAGCTGATCTTCAGAGGCTTCCGGGAGGGACACTACCAAAATACGGGGACCTTGACAGCGAATCACACAAGATACGCCAGTATCCCTCATACATAATATCTGACTTGAAGGAACTTCGAAAGTGTATCAATAAGATACTTGACGAAAATCAGGGAAAGAAGATAGCGATAATTTCCGATCACGGTATTTCGTACATGCCTCAACTTCGTCCAGGCCTGAATCTTTCCGGAATTACGGGAGAGCATAGTGGACGATATGCCACATGGAATTCAGGTACCGCAGTAAGCGATTCGAAATATAAGATTCTTGATGATAAGAGGACAATCTGCGCATTGCGTCACGAATCCCTTACGTCAAAAGTTAAAGAAGGTTCAGGTTGCCACGGAGGATGTACGCCAGAAGAAGTCCTTGTGCCTATTATCATCATATCGGATTGGGCGCAGAATTCAAGTTGTCAGGTTTCATTGAAGTCATTTGAACTTTCGGCATCCAACCCGGTAATGAAATTTACCATTTCAGGTCTTTCAAATGTTGATATGCCATATCTTGTTTACAACGGACAGAGATACAAGATGTTTATGGTGACGGCAAATCAATGGCAGAGTGAGCCATTGTCTCTTGTTGCAGATGTTTTGAATATGACTTTGCTCGCAGGTGGCGCACAATATGATTTTAAGGTCAAAATCAATCTTGGCGTTGAAGAGAATGATTTGTTTTAATTATTGAAGGATAGATTGAGATGAAAGAGGAAGTAATTAATAAGATTCGGACATATTTTGCTCCGATGGCTATTTACAAGGATCCCAATTCCACAGATAGCCTTTTTGCAGGACGCAATCTGCCGGCATTTGTCAAGGATTATCTCCTGAAGAGATACATTGATGCCAATGGCGTTGTAGACAGAGGCCAACTTACAAGTTTTCTCGACAAGGTTATACCAAAGGAAGCGACATCAGTTAAAGACAGACTCGGCGCTGGTGAAGAAGTCACTCTTTTGACCCGATTCACCATCGTAGTAGATCTTGTACATGGCCTTCGTAGGTTCTCTATCCCTGACCTTGGAATCAAAACAAACGAGGGCCAGATTCCCGCCTACATCTACGAGCGGCATAAAGGTGAGTTGGTTGACGGTGAGAAATGGGGTATCATCAAACTTTGTCTTATGCCGGATGAAAACGGCAAGAGGAACCACGTGGAAATGGTTGACTATAAGCCATTCAAGCCATATAAATCGGTTGATGTTGACTATTTGAGGGAAGCACGCAAATCGTTTACTGTTGAAGAATGGATTGACGTGCTGCTTTCTGCGATGGAGTACGATGCTGATACTTTTTCAAGTATGCAGCAAAAGATTGAATTCCTGACACGACTTTTCATATTCATTGAGCCGCGCCTTAATGTGATAGAACTCGCACCTAAGGGAACCGGCAAGTCCTATGTCTTCGGAAACCTCTCGAAATATGGCTGGATTATCAGCGGTGGCAAGGTGACACGCGCAAAGTTGCTTTATGACAAGACAAAAGAGCAACTTGGCATTCTGTGTAACCATGACTATACCGCGTTCGATGAAATACAGACAATTGTTTTTCAAGAACCGGCAGAAATTCAGGCAGCACTGAAAGCGTATCTCGAAGCAGGCAAGACCACTATCGACAACAAGGAGATTACCTCTGAATGCGGCTTGATGCTTATGGGAAATATTCCTCTCAATGAACAGAGGAAACCTGTCAATTATAGATATTTCGATTCCTTGCCCAACAGTTTCCGAGAATCTGCATTGCTTGACCGCTTCCATTGTTTCATTGAAGGATGGTATCTGCCTCGTATAACCAAAGATATGGTATACAAGGGGTGGACAATCAACGTTGAGTATTTCTCTGAGATTATGCACAGTCTGCGTACAGAGAATATCTATGGAATACTTTTCGACCAATTGGTCGACTACGACAAGAATGCTGATATGCGAGATTTCAAGGCCGTGAAGCGTATTGCTACAGCGGCTATGAAATTGTTCTTCCCTCACTGGAAGACAGTGGAAGATGTGGATCTCGAAGAATTCAATTATTTCTGCCTCGAACCGGCTATTCGCCGACGTGGAATTATCAAGACACAGTGTCATCATATTGACCCTGAGTTCAAGACTGCAATGCCGCGAATCGAAGTAAAGAAATAACCAATGGACCAAACAAAACTCGTCAAGATTCTCAGGCTGATGAAACTGATGACTGGCAATGTAGACCGCTCCGTCACTCAGTTTGCAAAAGAATTCAACACTACCACCCGAACAATATATCGTTATATTGATGATATCCGGGATGCTGGTTTTGTGGTCAATAAACTCTATGGCAATGTGTTCCAGATGGGCGCAATGGTCAAAGGATTGACAGACTTCAAGAAACTGATCTATTTTACCGAAGAAGAGGCATACATGGTCAGCAAGATGCTTGACGGCCTTAGCGACAATCATACACTTAAACGCGATCTTCAAAAGAAACTTGTCAGCGTATTTGATTGTACAAGGATTGCGAACTATACGGATAATCCGAACAACGCCGCCAACATTGAGGCCCTATCTGAAGCCATAAAACTCAATAAACAAGTACTTCTGCATCAATACGAATCGGCAAATAGCGACCAAGCAAGCGACAGGCTTATAGAGCCTATCGAGTTTACATCGAATATGATAGATGTGTGGGCCTATGATGTCGCGAAGGGGGAAAACAGAATTTTCAAGATTTCCAGAATTACCAATGCGGAGATTGTGGACACGTCTTGGGAGTTTGCATCTCTGCATCAAGTCCAAAGGCCAGATGTGTTTC
The DNA here is from genome assembly GCA_934726455.1 of uncultured Bacteroidales bacterium. GTDB lineage: Bacteria > Bacteroidota > Bacteroidia > Bacteroidales > UBA932 > Cryptobacteroides. The sequence goes on along the minus strand of CAKVDS010000035.1, from coordinate 1,020 downwards.
GTATGACAGGCGAGGACAACATTAGAGTCGTCTTGCAGTTGAACACTCGTTCCAAGAGCCTGCTTCTTGAAGAATATCCACTCGCGGAGAAAGATCTCAAACGCACTGATGGAAGATGGCATCTTGACACCGTTGTCCATCAATTAGAGGGCGTTGGAAGATTTGTTATAGGGCTTGCAGCTGATGTTCAAATTGTCGAAGGGGATGTGCTCCGAACATATATCCACGAGTACGAAGAGAAATATATCAAGTCCATCTCTTAAACCGCAGATATGATACGAGAAGAAAAACTTGCTAAACTGGCATCAATCAATGTAATAGTGGCGAATTCTGTTGTTACTCATGGTTGGTACGCACTGCGTACCCAATTTAAATTTAGACATAAAGATATATGAACGAGGAAATTAGCATACAGGAGAATAATTCCGAATTGAGAGGGAAAGAGAATGAACTCTTTTCCGATGTTTGCAGAATCATTGACGGAGCAAGAGACCGGATTGCCACTCATCTCAATACGGAGCTATGTCTGACTAACTGGTATATTGGACATCGCATCAAGGAAGATGTGCTTTATAACCAGAGGGCAGAATACGGGAAGCAAGTGGTCAAGAATCTTGCGAAGCTTCTGACAGACAGATATGGTTCTGGATGGAAGTATGAGAAACTGAAGCAATGTATCCGTGTGGCTTATGCATTCTCTGAGGAGGAAATAAGGTACGCGCTGCGTACCCAATTGACCTGGACTCACCTTCGCTCATTGACAGGTGTGAAGGAGCCGCTTGCAAGGCAGTTCTATGTGGAGATGTGCAGGATTGAACATTGGGACACCAGGACACTGGATGAAAAGATTGATGGGCAGTTATTTGAGAGAACCGCTATAAGCCGCAAGCCAGAAGAGGTCATAAAGCGGGAGTTGGAACAGGTTAAATCGACAAATCAGCTTCTGCCTGATCTTGTATTCCGAAGCAGCTATTTTCTTGATATGCTCGGATTGCCGGATGCTTTCTCGGAGAAAGATCT
>CAKVDS010000034.1 GCA_934726455.1 uncultured Bacteroidales bacterium | reverse complement strand
CTGCCGTCTCCACCTGCGAGGCTTTTGTGTTGAGCAGGTGGAGACGGCAGCCCTGCCTCGGAACGCTTCGATGTGATTATTTGCGCTTTTTCCTCAGGACAACGAGAAGTACGGCTGCAATGGCGGCGATGTCCACACACAGCCCGATCCATGAGAAGTCCACAAGGCGCGGTCTTATCCTGCCGTCAAGGGACGAAGTCAGCACGAGGCGGGCGGGGAAGATGTACTTCGGCAGGTCGAAACTGTCCGGTTCCGGGTAGTCGCGGCGCATGGTCTTGACAGTATGGAGGTCTCTGGAATCCAAAGCCCAGAAGTCCTCCCCGTCATTGTCGTTGACACGGACGGTGAAGTTGAGCGGGTCTCCTACGAGCAGGACGCTCTGCTTTGTGACATCGGCCCTCACATCTGTAGGGATGATTCTTCTCAAGCTGTCCAGCACATAGAACCGTCCTTCACTGTCGAAAAGATAGGCGAGTGAGGCGTGGTTCTCGTTTTCCGTGATGAAGATGTGCTCCAACTTGAGCCCTCCGGCCGGGATGCTTTCGACAAAAGGCTTCCCATCAGCGAGTTTCAAGTGAAACAGTCTCCCGTCCGCATCTGTCAGCATATAGCCCTCATCGTAGGCCTTGCGTGTGCTCGGATTGCCGGATATGATGCCGGCCGGAAAGTGGAAACCTGCGGAATCGAGCGCCGCGTTGAAACTTCTTTCGAGAGCTTCATCGCTCCTGTTCTCGGACATCCGTATGATCTTGACCCCGTCCCTGCGTGCCACGATGGCATATTCCGGATCCTCAAGTTCGAGTCGGGGAGGGGCTGATTCGAGCAGCATGTAGACATTGGGCGTTTCTGTGTTCACCTCTTTCGGCGAGCTTGAAAAGATTATGTTGTTCTTCTCAATCTGCTCTCCGGTGAATTGCCGCCCGCATATTATCTCCGGCGCATTGTGTCTGCTGTTGAGCACCTTGTAGTAGAAGAACGGCAGTGCGCTGTCACCGTATTCCCGGCCTTGTGAGTCCTTGAAGGTGAAGTCTTTGCCGGAGCGGTCCTCAAGGGACACGAAATCCTCGGCGATGCAGCTGTACAGGGTGAACGGCGTGGAGTATGACTGCGCTGTGATGATGTACCAGAGTCGAGGCAGCAGCCAAAGGGCGAGCAGAGCCGTGATGGCGGCAAGGTAGATGTTTCCAGTCTTTCTCATTTTTATTGAACTCCGTCTTTGAATCTTCTTACGCTGTAGTGGATGAGCGGGAGCGCCGCAAGTGTGGTGACGGCGGATATGGGCAGTATCCCGTGCCTGTATGCCATCATCTGAGAGGAGAGATAGAATGTGCTCAGCAGCGCGAGCATAAGCACGGTCTCGAATATCCTCATCCTCCACGCCGGCTCAAGGATTATCGCCCCAGCCCAGATGTAGGCGCACAGGCCGGCGCAGTACCAGGTGAGCAGGGAGAAAAGAATCCTCCACACTATGTCAGATACCAGATAATGATTGAGAAAAATGCCGAGAGCTGCGGCCTGCAGGATAAAAAGTGCAAGCAGCACGCATAGGCCGTAGCTTTGCATCACAGCCACTGTCCTGGCTTGAGGCATGGGAAGATGCAGCGTGAGTTTGAGACACTTGCGATATGCTTCAGGTATGAACTGCGCAGCGGCGAGGACAAGCCCGCAGGCGACAGGCAGGTAGATCAGATTGTCCACCAGTATGGAGTTCTTGACTGCGGCGTACGTCCATAGAAACCCGTAGCCTTGCAGCGAGGCGTTCTTCCCGAGAGCAAGAAAATCATAGGCCGTGAAGAGCGCGAGCAGGAGGAACAGGCACAGTATCATTGTCCCTGTCTTCAGCCATTCTTTGTATATCAATGATTTGACCATAATCAATATTTTCCGGTGAGTCCGATGAAGGCGTCTTCGAGGTTCATTTTCTCGGCTTTGAGATTTTCTGCCCCTATGCCTTCGGCATCGAGCAGACTCCGGATTTCCTCCGGTCCGGCGAAAGAGTATAGTTCCGAGCGTCCCCGGTATTCCGACGGATGGAGGATCTTCTCCGAGGCATGGGGAGCGGCTCCCGTGTATGTGTACCGGAGCAGGCTTCCTGTCAGGGTGCTGATCTTGTCGTGGAAAAGAATCCGCCCGTAGTCCATGATGATGCAGTCATCCACCAGTTTCTCTACATCCTGTATGATGTGGGAAGTCATGAAGACCGTCTTGCCTTCGGACTTGGCGTAGTCGCGCAGGTACTCTATGAAGAGCCGGCGGTAGCCGGGATCCAGACCCAGTGAGAAGTCATCAAGCACAAGCAGATCTGCATTCTGCGCCAGAATCAGGCCGAGCGCCACCTGGGATTTCTGGCCGTTGCTCATGTTCGAGATCCTCTGGCCCGGGGCGACCTTGAGCCGCGACATCAGCTCGTAGTAGGCGTCCCTGTTCCACTTCGGGTAGAATCCGGCATAGAACTTTTCGATCTGGCTTATGGTCATGAACGAGTACTGGACATGGCCTTCGAGGAGCAGCGCTATCCTTGCTCTGGTGAGCGGGCTGATGGAGGAGGCGTCCTCGCCGAAGACCGTGCAGCATCCGGCTGTCGGCTTGAGATAACCCATCAGGATGTTGATGGTGGTCGTCTTGCCTGTGCCGTTCTTGCCGAGAAGGCCGGTGATCGTGCCTCTTGAGACACTGAAATTGAGATCGGAGTAGATGCGGCGTTTCCCGTAGTAGTGGGTGAGATGCCGGCATTCTATGACATTGTCTTCCATTATCACTGGTTTTGGCGCAAAAGTAAGTCCCGAATCTTTAAAGTTGTACTGTCTTGACTTCAAAATCATCATAAATGGGGATGATGCGGGAGAAGATTCACATGTTTTTGGGATTGCCCTCACGATTATGCCGGCCTATCTTTGCGGCGTTTTTCAATCAATCTTGTATATGAATGTTCTGCTTTCGATGCTGGCCGCTGCCGCCCAACTCTTCTCCTTGTCGGGAGAAGTAAGGGATGCGGCTGATGCTTCCCCTCTGTCTGCGGCGGCTGTCACCGTGCAGAGGGGCGGGCAGACTTTCAAATGGACTGTCACGGGAGATGACGGCCGCTATGTCGTGGGCGGACTTCCTGCCGGGACGTATGTCGTGAAAGTTTCCTATGTGGGATATGTCTCAGCCTCGCGCACCCTTGTGCTTGACAAGGACACTGTCCTCCCGTTCCGTCTTACGCTTGATACGGAGCAGCTTCAAGAAGTTGTGGTGACGGCTTCGGAGAATCGCGGCGTCACGTCTTCCACGCGTATAGGGGTAGATGCAATATCTCATATCCAGCCGTCAAGTTTCGCGGACATTCTCGAACTGATGCCGGGCGGAATGGCCAAGGACCCTTCGCTGGGCAGTCCGCAACTTATCAATCTCCGCTCGGCAAATGCCTTGACTGACAGCGACTACGCCACATCGGCCCTCGGCACGCGTTTCATAGTGGACGGCAGGCCTCTCGACAACGATGCCAACCTCCAGTCCACTCCTGCCTACAGCAGCTACGGAAGCAGTTATGTCAATTACGGGACGGACATGCGCGAGATAAGCACGGAGGACATAGAGAATGTCGAGATAGTTCGCGGAATAGCGTCTGTCAAATATGGCGACCTCACGAGCGGCCTTGTCAACATCGTCCGCAAGAGGGGAGGAAGGGATCTGCACGCCCGGTTCAAGTCCGACATGAAGAGCAAGCTCTTCTACCTCGGCAAGGGTTTCGAGTGGGGAGAAAAGCCCGACAGGACCACTCTCAACGCCAGCGTCAATTTTCTCGACTCCAGGGTCGATCCGCGTCAGACACGTCAGAACTGGAAGCGTCTGACAGCCAGCCTCAGGGCGGGAAAGGACATCAGCGGAGAGAAGTTCAGCAGACAGCTCACGGCCAGCCTCGACTATACGGGATCTTTCGACAACCAGAAATCGGATGTTGATCTGGACGTTACTGAAGGCGGCATGCCGATAGAGACGTACAGTTCCACCTACAACAAATTCGCGCTCAGCGGCGGTTATACTGTGAAATCCATGCGCGATTCGTCTTTCTTCCGCTCATGGGAGAGCCATGCATCACTCACTTATGAAAGGGATCTCATAGACCGCTGGCGGCACAACTCTCTCGGCAAGGCCACACCTGTCTCCACTTCTCTTGAGCCGGGCGAGCATGACGCCCTGATAATCCCGGCAAAATATGATGCGACGCTTCAGGTTGACGGGCGTCCGTTCTACGCCTTCGTCAGCACCTCGGCCCTTTTTGCAAAGGGGATTCATAAGATCCAGATCGGTGCTGAGTGGAATGTGGACAAGAACTGGGGACGCGGTACCATATTCGACACCTCACGACCGTTCTCGACCAGCATGGGTGTCCGGCCCAGACCCTATAGCGCCATTCCCGCCACACACCAGTTCTCAGTCTATGCTGAAGAGCATATCTCCAAACCGTTGGGGAAACTCACCCTCGATTGGGTGCTCGGCCTGCGTGCCGAGATGATGGGAGGGGCCGGAAGCGGCTATGATGTCAACATGAAGCCGTACCTTGACCCGCGGACCAATCTGCGCATCGCCCTGCCGTCTTTGCTTGTTGGCGGTTACAAGCTCGACTACGGTGTGTACGGGGGAATAGGCAGGCATACCAAATTTCCGACCATGGACATGCTTTTCCCCGATCCTGTATATGGCGATATCACCCAGTTGAACTACTGGCCGGTGGAGGAGAATCTCCGGAGGGTCAATCTGCTTGTATATAAGATCGATCCGACAAACAAGGCGTTGCAGCCCGCGAGCAACCTCAAATGGGAAATCGGTGCCGATGCTGACTGGAACGGCTATTCGTTCTCGATAGACTGGTTCCGAGAAGACATGACTTCCGGCTTCCGCTACGCATACGAGTATCTCTCTGTGGTCGCAAAAAAATACGATGCGTCCGTGATAGACAAATCCTCGTTGACCGCTCCTCCGTCCCTCGACGGACTCCCTTACCAGAACGACACCACCCTCACGGCCTACAGCTTCACGACCAACGGCAGCCGCACCCTCAAGCAGGGGCTTGAGTTCAGCTTCAGCACGAGGAGGATCAAGGCCATCAACACGAGGATCACTGCCAACGGGGCATGGTTGCGCACCGAATACATGAACAGCCAGCCGGAATACTATCGCCCGAATGTGATGATAAACGGCAAATCCTATCCATATATAGGCATATACGAGATGAATGACGGTAGTTTCTATGATTCTCTTGTGACCAATCTCATGTTTGACACGCAGATCCCGAGTCTCGGGATGATTTTCTCGACATCATTCCAGTGCCAGTGGTTTTCCGGGCACATGTCGATGCCGGAGAGCAAGTATCCGGTTTCTTATGTTGACAAGGCCGGTGATGTGCATGTGTTTGATATTCAGACAGCTGAGAACGATGCCGTGCTGCGTCATCTTGTACGTGACTACACAGCTTCTCTGTACCAGTATCAAAGGACTCCCTTTGCCATGAATGTGAATCTCAAACTCAGCAAGAAACTCTATCATGACAAGGTCTCATGCTCCCTGTATGTCAACAAGATATTCGATGTCACGCCCGATTATTGGCGGGGCGGGGCTCTGGTACGCAGGAGTGTGACCCCGTATTTCGGGATGGAACTTGATTTCAAGATATGAGAAGGCTGATAAACATTTTTCTGGTCTTTTTCGCCTCCGCCTGCATCGTCTCGTGCGGCAAGGCAGGTGAAGACATCTATTCCGTGGTGACGCTCAAGGCTTCCGCCGGTGATGCCGGCCTTGTCGCCATCAAGGTGGACAACAGCCTGGACGGCAACTTCTTCCGGAATCTCAACACTGGAGAGGAATATGAGTATCCACTGTTTACCAACGGCACCTGCACCATGCGTGTGCTAAAGGGTGTGTACATATTCGCATTTGACGGAAGCGCTACGCTCTCTGACGGTACCGTGAGGAAAGTCAGATGCTATGCCCACCGCTCTCCGAATGATTCTGTCAACATCCTTGCGGATGAGCTGACACTTGAATTTGATCTTCTTCTGCTATGAGAAAGTTCTTCGTCATGATGATAGCCGCCCATGCGGCGTTCGGGGTGCAGGCTCAGGACAGCCTGTCCGTCAATGCACGCACTCTCAGGCAGCTTGACCCCCTTGCAGCCGCAGGCAATGCTTCCGCGATGCGTTTCGCTCCGTCGTACGGGCTGCTTTCTCCTTATGCATCTTTCTCTTCTGCTTCCGCATCGTTTGACTTCAGGCAGGAGAGCAAGGCCCTTGTTCCTGAAGAAGGTGACGGATTGTCCCGGGGCCGTTTCGATGCGGAGACATTTCTCCGTATGAAAGGCGGCTCGGCTGTCAGCGGAGCTGTCGGTTACCGCAGGGCGGTCAAGCGCAATGTCATGCTGAATGAAACCGCTGACTTCGAACTGCTCCAGCCCTATGTGCTGGTGGATACTGTCGGGGGAAATCTCCAGAACGAGGTCTATGCTTTCCGGGGGGAGTGGATGCACAGGAACGGGAATCTCCTGTATTCCCTTGGTGGGAGCTACAAGGCGGTCCATGAGTACCGTACTTTCGACCCACGCCCGCGCAACATCTCATCCGATTTCAATGCCGGCGCTTCGCTCGGTGTCGTCTTTGATGGGGGAAGCCTGATCGCCCATGCCTCTTACCGCCGGTACAATCAGGACCAGAACGTGACCTTCGTCAGCAACAAGGGGGCCAACACGACTCTTTTCCACGCTACGGGCCTTGGCCGGGATTACTGGCGTTTCCGCAGCACCGGGATTTTTGCCGCGACGCGCTATGCCGGTCAGGGATTTTCTGCCGGGGTGGTCGGAAGTGCCGCAGACGGGCGTTTTACATGCGGGATGTCTTATGATTTCATGTCCGTATCAAGGCATCTGTCCAATCAGAACGATGCGCCGATTTCAATTCTGTCCACGGGGACCATACGGACTTTCGCGTCCTGGCGTATCTCTTCCAGGGCGGCATTGATGGCAAATCTGGTCCATGAGGGCAGGGACGGTGCCGAAAATGTCATTGATTGTGCTGCTTCCGGCATATATCAGGATCTGATATCCATGGACATGTATGCATCAAGCGACCTGTCAGCATCTTTGTCTGCTGTCGTTAGTTTAGAAAAAGATTATGGTGTGTGGCATATATTGCCGGCGCTCAATTATTCCAGAATATCACAAAAATATCTTTATCCCTCCTCCCGGATGCACGCTTCGTCTCTGGACGCCGTATTGGGGGCGGACTTCAGTACGTTGCGCGGGAAATGGCTTCAAGTCATCCGCTCCTCCGCCGGTTTCTCCCGGCATCTGGAAAGAGAAGTTTCTCTTCAGTGCATGGATGACCGCATCCAGGAGGCGTACACGGATAAATTCCTTTTCCAGTCGGGTGATTACGCTCACCTTTCCATTCAGGCTATGACCCAGAGGGAACTGTCCGGACATATTGCGGTCTTCTCGCGGCTTGTGGCTGCATGTGCTGTGCACGAGACCGGCGACACTGCACTTGGCCTGAGCATTTCGGTCGGAATATCATATTAACATTCAATAGTTTTAGTAAAATGAAAAAGTATCTTATCATCCCGCTGGCGGTCCTTCTTCTGGCCGCCTGCGAAAAAGAGAAAGAGGCTCCGTCTTTGACCATTGAGCCTTCGAATCTTGAGTTCACCGCCGAGGGCGGCACTCAGACTCTCACCGTCAAGTCCAACCGCGACTGGACACTCACCACAGACGGCGGAGACTGGTATACGGTGTCCCCGGCAGAGGGAAGCGGAGACGGGGACGTGACCGTCACACTCGGCAGATACACCGATGCCGCCGCCCGCTCGGCCCAGTTGACTTTCGAGGCTGACGGCCTTGTAAAGACGGCGGCAATCCTGCAGAACCGTCCGGCGACCCCTGCGGATCCGACCGAGCTCAGTTTCAATGTACGCGCATACGCACAGGATGTCACCGTTCCCGCCCCTCAGGGTTTCACCTACAAGACAAGCCTCGAAGGTGAGGGCGTGACCATAGTCTCAAGCGACGAGGAGAAGATCGTCCTGCATTTCGATGCCAACACGACAGCTGACTACCGCGAGGCTACGCTGACCGTCACCACCACTGATGACATACAGCTTGAGAAAGCGGTTCTCCGCCAGAGCTGGCGCAACATCGAGCCGGGCGAGCTCCTTATTGATGAAATCTTCTTCTCAGGATTTACGATCCCGGAGTCCAACAGCTCCGACTCTTCAGACGGTGACCAGTACTTCAAACTCACCAATACCACAGATGAGACTCTCTATGCCGACGGGGTTATGATTGCACTTTCCGAGACGTATTCTCAGGTATCTTCGACCGGGGCTTATTGGGCTTATCCGGAACTTCCTGACGGGGTCGGAGTAAGCACCTTGTATGTGATTCCAGGCAATGGACAGGATGTGGCCATCGAGGCCGGGAAGTCCATAGTGATAGCCATCAACGCACAGAACTTCCAGTCAGAGAACGGGGCGGGATGCGACCTGAGCAAGGCTGATTTCGAGTTCTTCGATGACGGGAGCGAATATTATCCTGACACGGACAATCCTGACGTCACCAATCTTGTCAACTGGTTCAAGTCTTCATGGAGCATCACCATGCTGCACGACCGCGGCTATGAGAGCTACGCAATCGCGCTCGCCCCGGCCGGAACCACTTCCGAGAGCTTCATGGAGGAGCATCCTTGGGAAGGCAAGAGGGTGATGGACTTCAACGGCTACCATTTCGAGAAGGATATCACAGGTGCTTACATCATCCCTAATTCATGGGTGCTTGACGCTGTCAACGGTGCAGTGGCCGAGGGGCTCGGAACCCTTGCATTCAACGCCACCGTCGATGCCGGATACACCAATGTCTCCACCATCGACCGTGACCCGGAGCGCTTCGGAAAGTCCATTCTCCGCAAGAGAGATGCTGACGGCAAGATTGTGGACACCAACAACTCCACCAACGATTTCACCATCAGCGTCCCTCCGACTCTGAAGAAGTAACGGTTTTAATGATAAAGTCAAAGCCTGCCTGTCACGTGTTAGAGTGACAGGCAGGCTTTGTCTTTAAGCAGAATTTGTCCTATCCTATGATGTAAGGCAGGAAGATGCTGAATATCAGCACTGCAAGGCCGGCGATGAGGACGTAGATCGTCTTCTTGCTGCAACCTTTCCACTCCTTGAGGATGATGCCCCAGACATTTGAGAATATCACATTGAGACTCATCAGGATGCACCAGCTGAATGTCAGAAGGACAGGTGACGCCGTAAGGAATCCCTTGCCGAGGCTGAGCCCGAAGAACTGGCTGTACCACAGGAGTCCGGCGAGTGCGCAGAAGATGAGGTTGTGCCCCCAGAGAGAACCTTGGGCGTAGTCGCCGAAGGTCTTGTTCTTGCTGTTCTGATAGAGGCAGTAGACGGCGTTGGTGATGAAGCCTCCGAAAGTCACGAGCATGGTGGCCGGAAGAGTCTTGAACAGAGGTGCCGTCCCCTCGAAGCAGAGGTCTTCACCGAAACTCAGGCCGATGTTGAAGCAGGCACTCATCAGACCGCAGATGATGGCGATTACGATGCCTTTGCCGAAGTTGAAGTCCTTGACGGCCTTCTTCCTCTCCTCTTCAGGAAGAGAAGCAGCTTTCATCGCACCGGCCACGCCTATGATGGCTATGCCTATGATGGTGACTATCACTCCGATGATTACGGCCATAGTGAGGCTGGCTGCTTTGCCGGTGAGGACCGGACCCAAAATCGCACCGAGACCGGAGCAGAGGCCGAGACCTATGCTCTGTCCGAGAGCCACGCCCAGATAGCGCATGCCAAGACCGAATGTGAGACCTCCCACACCCCAGAGGGCGCCGAAGAGAATAGTGAGACCTGTCGCTTCAGGGTTCGCTCCCATGAGGGCGAAAAGATCTCCCAAAGTATGTCCCTCCGGAATCGCGAGCAGCGCGCCGAGCAGCGGGAAGACGAGCCAGGCGAACACGCCCTGGACAAGCCAGTAGCTCTCCCAGCTCCATTTTTTGATCTTATTGATAGGAACATAGCTGCTGGATTGGCAGAAAGCCCCAGCAGCTATGATAAGAAGTCCCAGTAGAACGGATGCTCCCATCGGAAATTATCTCTTGGAAGTTACATCCTTCTCGTACTGCTCGATGACAGGGACGACCTCGTTCCCGACAGGAACGTTGTTCCTTACGCAGAACTCCTCGTAAACGGCGTTCCATGGCATCGTCTTCTCTTCCTCGATGTACTGGAGCACTTCGAATGTCCTGCCTTCGAGTTCGAGTTTGCTGATCATCTCCTTCGGCTCAAGAAGCGCCTTGATCATGCACTTCTGTGCGGAACGTGCGCCGATCACATAAGCACCGATACGGTTGATGGAACCGTCAAAGAAGTCGAGTCCGTAGTGTACGCGGTCAAGGGCGTCTGCGCGGACGATTTCGTAGAAGAGATCCTGGGTGTTGTCGTCCATGATGGTGACATGGTCTGAGTCCCAACGGATAGGACGGCTCACATGGAGCATGAGTTCAGGCACGAACTGGAGCACTGCGGATACCTTGTCGGCCGGGCTCTCGGTCGGGTGATAGTGGCCTGTATCGATGGTGAGGATCTTGCCGTTCTTGGCAGCGTAGGCTGTGTAGAAGTCGTGTGATCCTACAGTGAAGCTCTCAAGACCGATGCCGAATACCTTGCCCTCGATGCAGTCCTTCATGTTTTCGTACTTGGTGGCGAAAATCTCGTCGAGGGACTCCTTGAGGAGCTTGCGGTAGAGGTAGTGGTTGACAGATACGTCCTTGCATCCGTCATGCACCCACACGTTCATGATACAAGGGTCTCCCTGTGCCTTTCCCATCGCCTCCGCGATCTCGCGGCAACGCTTGGTGTGCTCGATCCAGAAGTCGCGGATGCCCTTGTCCGGGTTGGCGAGTGAGAGGTTGCCGCTCTTCGGGTGAGAGAATGAGGTGGAGTTGAAGTCAAGCTTGGTGTTGTTCTCCTTTCCCCAGTCGATCCAGCTCTTGAAGTAGTCTACAGTGACCTCGTCACGGTCAACGACCTTCCCCTGGAAGTCTCCGTAGATCTCGTGGAGGTTGAGGCGGTGGTTGCCCGGGATGAGGCTCTTGGCCTTGAGGATGTCAGCACGGAGTTCATCGATGTTGCGTGCAGCTCCAGGATAGTTTCCAGTGGACTGGATGCCGCCTGAGAGGGCTCCGGCCTGAACTTCGAATCCCTTGACGTCATCTGCCTGCCAGCAGTGGAGGGAGAGATGGAAGTCCTGCATCTGTGCGAGTACCTTCTCGGTATCGACGCCGAGGGCGGCATAGCGCTCCTTGGCGATAGCGTAAGCTTTGTTTACTGATTCTTTCATTTTGAGTTATTGATTGATTACTTGTTGTTCGGGTGATATTCCTTGAGTTCCACGGAAGCGGCGACTATGGCGCGCATCTCCGGAAGAGTCTTCACGAGTCCCTCCGCCTTGATCTGCAGCAGGACATTGCCGAGGGCCGTGCCTTCGGTCGGGCCGCAGATGACAGGCATCTGGAGAGCGTCGGCGGTGAACTGCATGAGATGTTTGTTCAGAGAGCCTCCTCCAATCACATGCAGGCATTTGATTTTGTTTGGAGACAGTCCGCGCAGGATGTCGATGATGGCCGTGTACCTGTGTGCCAGACTCTTGTAGATACATCTTATATATTCCGCAGGAGTCTTGGGGATGATCTGGCCGGTGCGCTCGCAGTATTCGTCGATTGCCTTGGTCATCGATGCCGGGTGGGCGAACGACGGGTCGTCAGGGTTGATGATCGAGTCGAATTTTGTCGTCTCGCAGAGGGCGGTCAGAGGTCCGATCTCGGTCGGGACATCCTTGAATTCAGGCCGGCACTGCTCGAAGAGCCAGAGTCCGCAGATGTTCTTGAGAAAGCGTGTGGTGCCTTCTATGCCGCCTTCGTTGGTGAAGTTCTGGCGGTAACTCTCATCGTTGATGATAGGTTTCGGAGATTCGATACCCATGAGCGACCATGTGCCGCAGCTGAGGTATGCGTATTCTGCGTCTTTGGCAGGGACTGCCGCCACTGCAGAAGCGGTGTCATGGCCGGCTACTGCGATGACCTTGACGTCTTCGCTGATGCCGGTAGCCTTGCGGATCTGCTCTGTGAGAGGTCCTATCACTGTGCCCGGCTGTGTGAGTTCGCCGAATTGCTCGCGCTTCAGTCCTATGCTCATCAGGAGCTCCTTGTCGAGATCTCCGGTATTGGGGTTGAGCAGCTGGGATGTGGAAGCCACTGTGTATTCGCAGATGGCCTTGCCGGTCAGCATGTAGGTGAGGGCATCAGGGATGAAGAGGATCTTGTCGGCGTTCTCGAGGGCCGTGCAGCCGTTGTGGCGTAGCGTGTCAAGTTGGAAAAGGGAGTTGAACTCCATGAACTGGATGCCTGTCCTCTCGTAGACCTCGCGTTTGTCATGCATCTTCATGTAGCGTTCTATGGAACCGTCCGTCTGCGGGTCGCGGTAGCAGTAGGGAAGGCTCAGCAGCTGGCCGTCCTTGCCGAAAAATGCGAAGTCGCAGCCCCAGGTGTCGATGCCTATGGAGTCGATTTTGATGTTCTCATCAACGGTCTTTTTGTGCGCGATGATGATTTCATTGTAAAGTGCGGGGAGATCCCAGAAAAGATGTCCTCCAAGAGGAATCATCGGGTTTTTGAATCGTGTGAGTTCGTGCATCTCGACCTTCTTGCCGTCATAGGAAGCGACAATGGTCCTTCCGCTGGTGGCGCCGAGATCTACCGCAAGGTAATTTTTGATGGGCATATTGGTCATCTGTTAAATGTCATTGTGTTTACAAAGATACTTCATTTTAGTCAATTTCCATGCCATTTGGCTACTCCCATACGAAGTTCTCCACATCCTTGAGGAAAATCTTTTCCCTCTCGTCAGGCTGCATCAGCTCCATCGTCACGTTCTTGAAAGTTATGTTGCGCGCGTGCTGCATGGAGAGTCCCCATGCCGGCTGGATGCCATGTGCCGACGGTTCAGGATAGCCGTTGTTGCGTCCGAAGAAGAAGGAGTTGGAGCCTCTCTGCTCACGCACGTCGTCAAGAGTCAGCCCGCCCTTGTACTGGATGTGTATGTTCTTGAGCGTCACATTCTCCACAGGATTGCCCGGAAGTCCTACAATCAGCAGGGCGTAACGGCTGTCGCAGTTTTTCACGGTCACGTCCGAGATTTCGATGTTGCGTGCGTATGAGGCCGGCAGCTCCTTCGGCCCGCGCATACGGTCGCCGATGCGGATATATATAGGAGAGTTCCAGATGTCTTCCATCTTTATGCCTTTCACCTTGATGTTCTCAAGAGGGGCGCCGTCCACCGTCTCAAGGGCGAGTCCGCGGCAGCGCTTGAACTCACAGTTGCGGATAGTCACGTTCTTGAACCCGCCGTTGCTCTCGGTTCCGAATTTGATGCGGCCTGTAGGGCCGTCGCGGTCGGGGGCCGCGGTGATCGTCTCACCATAGGTGCCGTAATATACGGTGCCCGGGTCGTAACCGGAGACCTTGCAGTTCTCGATGAGGACATTCTCTGTCGCTTTCGGCCAGCCGAGTCCGTAGGAGCACTTCAGCACGATGCCGTCGTCGTTGAGGGAATTGACGATGCAGTTGGTGATCTTGACATTGGCGCAGCAGTCGATGTCAAACGCGTCGCGGTTGGTATCGGCGAGCACACGGTCTATGACGAGGTTGTCAACTCCGGTGAGAAGAAGTGCGAAGTGGCCGCATTGCAGGAGCTTTATTCCCTTGATAGTTACGTTTTTGCAGTTCTTGAGGGCTATCGCCTTGTTGGCTTCCGCTATCTGCCCCTGGCGCCCGAGTCCGCGGGAGAGGGCATCAGTGCCGTCTATTGTGCCCTCACCTTCGAACTTGAGGTTCTTCAGCCCGATGCCCCATATCAGGGAATTCTTCCAGTGGCTGTGTCCAAAATCCTGATATGCATCCCATTCGTTCGGTTCTGCGATGTCGTATCCCTGTTCTGCTGTCGGCTTGGCGGCCTTGATGACGGAGCCTTTCTCGAGGCGCAGGGTGATGTTGTCCTTGAGGCGGATGGAGTAGCTTGAGTAGACCCCTTCCGGGAAGAGGATGACTCCGCCGCCTTTCTGTGCGGCGGCCTCTATGGCCGCGTTGATGGCCGGCGAGTCAATGTGCACGCCGTCACCTGCGGCGCCGTAGTCGCGCACATTGTACACCTTGGCATATCCTTGGATGCAGGACAGCGCGAGGAGGATGGTAAAAATTTTCTTCATTGTGGTAATCAATATACGTTTGTGTAAATATGTCCGTTGTGTGCATCTGGAGTTTTGCCGCGTATCTGGTCGAAGAGCTGAGGTACTGTGACAAACTCGAAACCGCGGCGTTTCAGTTCCGGTATCACGGCCCGGAGAGCTTCCACTGTGGCGTCGTTGCCCTCGAAATCGTGCAGCAGGATGATGTCCCCGTCTTTGACATTGTCGAGGATGAGTTTCTCACGGGTGGCCGCGTCCACTTCGGCTTTCCAGTCATCGGCTCCTGCGCCGCAGATGAATGTGAGATCTATCACTTTATGCATTAATTCATTATGGTCGATGTAAGGCGGACGGAAGAAGCGTGGGGCGGTGCCGGTATACTTCTCTATCAGTTCATCTGTGCGTGCGATCTCGTCGCGGATCTGCTCTTCTGAAAGCCGGGAAACATGTGAGTGGGAGAACGAGTGGTTCTCTATGTCGCAGCCGAGCTGAACCGCCCTGCGCATCACCTTGGCCGTGGATTTGTCGATGTTCTTGCCGCATACGAAGAATGATGCAGCTATCCCGTTTTCCTCAAGCACGTCAAGCACCTTCGGGGTGGTCACAGTGTTCGGGCCGTCGTCAAAAGACAGGGCTATATATTTCGGGAACTTTGCAGGATATCCGAGAAGCTGGTACGACAGGGCCCATGCCATTCGCAGCTGACCGGGAGTATTGGGGTGGAGACGGTCGGTCTCGAGGTTGCGGTAATATGCGGCCTGTCCATCGAACATCGGGTAGAGCCCGCTGATGCTGTTGAGGTCTATGACAGGTACGGCCCATACATTCGCGATCTCTTTGACCGCCTGCACATATTCGTCGATGAAACTGCCGCAGAAGTTGGCGAACGACTCCGGCGGCTGGATGTTGCGGTCGCTGAAGCGGGCGAATCCGCGGTGCAGGGGAGTGAGCAGGATTATCTGCTTGTCCGGGTAGTGGGTCTTGAGCCAGCGCATCGTGACATTGGCCCTTCCGCGGAATGTGGAGTCGGCATAGACAAGCTCGCGGTGCAGCTTCTCGACTTCCGCCGGGCCGTCTTCAACGGTCTTTTCCATTGAATAAGTGTACCATTCTCCGAGCGGGATGCTGCCGTTGAAGTCGTTGGTGCCGACGAACACGATGATGGCGTCTACGGCCTGTCCGTGTTCGGCTTCGAGTTTCTCTCCCTGGCCTATGATCTGGTTCATCCGGTGGCCGCTGATCCCATAGACGTAGGGCTCTATGCCGAGGATGTCCTTGAGGTTGTTCCAGAAGATGTTGTTGGTGTTGTCTATCTGCCGTGCGTCAGTGATGGAATCGCCGAGAAATGCCACCCTGCTTCCTTCCCACTGGCTGTGTACAAGCGGCTGTGCGAGCATTCCGGTGCAGAGGAGAGCCGCAACGGATGCGGTCAGAAGATGTGTCAAAAAAGTGTTGCAGTGTTTCATAATAAATGCGGATTAGTGCAAATGTACGAAAAATACCTAAATTTGTGTTTGCAACAGACCAATTAATGACAGATGAAACATTTGATGATTTTTCTTGTTTCGGCTTTTATCAGCCTTGCGGCTGTGGCCGGAAATTATCCTGACCGTGCAGACTACCTCTGGGTGACAGTCCCCGACCATGCCGACTGGCTTTACCGGGCTGGTGAGAACGCCAAGGTGGAGATCCAGTTCTACAAATACGGCATCCCTCGCGAGTGCACTGTCGAGTATAAACTTGCGGATGACATGCTTGAGCCGGACAAGAGCGGCAGCATAGCCCTGAAGGGCGGCCGCGGCACTTTGAACATGGGGACGCGTAAGACTCCCGGTTTCCGTGACCTGCAGCTCAGCACGACAGTGGACGGAGTGAAATACGAGCACCATATCAAGCTCGGTTTCAGTGTGGACAAGATCCGTCCGTTCACAAGCGAGCCCCAGGATTTCGTCCAGTTCTGGAAGGACAACGTCGCAAAGGCCGAAGAATTTCCCCTGACTTACACCAAAGAACTTGCTCCCGAGTACTGCACCGACAAGATAGACTGTTATCTGGTGCGGCTGATGCTCAATGCGAACCAGTCCATATTCGGATACCTTTTCTATCCTAAGGATGCTGCCGCGGGCAGTTGCCCTGTGGTGCTTTGCCCTCCGGGGGCCGGCATCAAGACCATCAAGCAGCCGCTCCGCCACAAATACTACGCGGAAGAGGGCTGTATCCGCTTTGAGACGGAGATTCACGGGCTTGACCCGCGCATCCCGGAGGAGACGTTCTCCCAGATCAGGGCCGCGTTCAACGGCCGGGAGAACGGCTATCTTGCCAACGGCATAGAAAACAGGGACAGGTATTATATGAAACGTGTGTACTTGAGCCTTGTGCGCTGCATCGATCTGCTCACCTCGCTTCCGGAGTGGGACGGAAAGAACGTCGTCGTACAGGGCGGAAGCCAGGGCGGCGCCTTGTCCCTGATCGCAGCCGGACTTGATCCTCGCGTCACCCTGTGCATCGCCAACCATCCGGCGCTCTCCGACATGGCCGGATACAGCGAGCCGGGACGTACAGGAGGCTACCCTCATTTCAACCGCATCCCGGGATTTTTCACAAAAGAGATAATCGACAACCTTGCATACTACGACGTGGTCAACTTCGCCCGCCACATCAAGGCCAAAGTCTACATGACCTGGGGCTACAACGACAACACCTGTCCTCCGACGACTTCCTATGCAGTATGGAACGTCTTGAACTGTCCTAAAGAGGCTCTGATCACCCCGGTCAACGAGCACTGGACCTCCGAGGCGACGGAGCGCGGGCATCTGGACTGGATGCTGAAAAATATCAAATAACCTTATAAACAATGAATTATACCCTCTTAACCCTTGTGCTGACATTACTCAGTTCGGTGAGCAGCCCTGACGGGAAGCTCGCGGTGTCAGTAAGTTCCACCAAGCCTGAAGGACAGGTGGTCTATAGCGTAAACTATGATGGCCGCACCATCGTCGCCCCGTCGGGGCTTGGCCTTGTCACGGACAAGGTGGACTATACGCGCCTCGAATTCATCGGTGCCGAGACGGGGACCGTGATCGTGGACTATAGTCTTGACAGGATCAAGAAAAGCCATGTCAACCATGAGGCTGTGAGTGCTGTCATGCACTTCAAGAATCCGGATGGACGTCTTCTGGACGTGGAGTGGCATGTGAGCGACAACGATGTCGCGTTCCGTTATTTCATCCCGAAAGACAGCGAGACAGGAAGCGTGCGGGTGATGAGGGAAGAGACATGGTTCAACTTCCCGGAGCACACCACGACGTATCTTTGTCCGCAGAGCGATGCCATGGTGGGCTGGAAGCGCACAAAGCCGAGCTACGAGGAATACTATGCTCCCGGAGTCCTGCTTTCGGCCAAGTCGGAGTTCGGACACGGCTTCACTTTCCCGTGTCTTTTCAAGGTCGGCACGGACGGCTGGGCTCTTGTCAGCGAGACAGGAGTGGACAGCCGGTATTGTGCTTCCCGTCTGAGCGATTACGTCGACGGCAAAGGTTTTCAACTTGCATTCCCGATGCCGGAGGAGAACAACGGCAACGGCACTTCCGAGCCGGCATTCGCCCTTCCGGGACACACCCCTTGGAGGACAATCACGGTCGGGGCTGATCTTGCGCCGATTGTTGAGACGACCATCCCGTTCGATGTGGTGGAACCGCGTTATGAGAGCACGCACCGCTATGAGTATGGCAAGGGCAGCTGGAGCTGGATTCTGTGGCAGGATGCCAGCATCAACTACAGCGACATCAAGGAATATATTGACCTTTCCGCTTCCATGGGATGGAAGTTCTCTCTGGTGGACAACTATTGGGACAAGAACATAGGACGTCAGTCCATGGAAGAACTTGTAAAATATGCTTCCGGCAAGGGCGTAGGCCTCTTCCTCTGGTATTCTTCGAGCGGATGGTGGAACGATATCGACCAGAGTCCAGTCAACATCATGTGCGATCCGATCGCCCGCAAGAAAGAGATGCGCTGGCTTCAGAGCATAGGTGTCAAGGGCATCAAGGTGGATTTCTTCGGTGGAGACAAGCAGGAGACTGTCGCTTTGTATGAGAGCATTCTCAGTGATGCTGACGACCACGGCCTTATGGTGATATTCCACGGCTGCACCATCCCGCGCGGTTGGGAGAGGATGTATCCTAATTATGTGGGCAGCGAGGCTGTGAGGGCATCCGAAAATCTCGTGTTCTCGCAATATGAGTGCGATGTCGAGTCGCAGAGCGCCAGCTTGCATCCGTTTATCCGCAACGCGGTGGGCTGCATGGAGTTCGGCGGTACTTTCCTCAACAAGCGTCTTGAGAGGCGCAATGGTGAGCCGACCTCAGACGGGAAAGTTCTGGGTACTGAGCGCAGGACGAGCGATGCCTTCCAGCTGGCCACAGCCGTGCTCTTCCAGAATCCTGTACAGAATTTTGCCCTTGCTCCTAACAACCTCACTGACGCTCCGGCGCTTGCACTGGATTTCCTCCGCGAAGTGCCTACAGAGTGGGATGAGACCCGTTATATAGACGGGATGCCTGGAGAGAACGCCGTTATAGCGCGCCGCAGCGGTGATGTGTGGTATGTGGGCGCCGTCAATGCTTCTGAGAAGCCTTTCAAACTTGACGTCAAGGCTCTGGCCGGCCGTCTTGGCGGAGAAGCCAAGGTGCTCGGCACTGTCAAGGGTGTGCTCTCTGAAGTTCAGATGACGAAAAAACCGCTCCTCATCCCGAAAGACGATGGAGCGGTAGTGATCGTTAGAAAGTAGCCGGACTATTTTTTCCGCATGTAAGAGACGAACTTGGCTTCACTGCCCAGTTCGTCTTCTTTTATGGAGGCGGCCACAACTTCTGTGGAGATTTCAGATGCCGGCTTGGAAATGATGCGTACCATGTCGGCAGTCTTCTCGACGCTTTCGAATTTGCGCGGTTTGAACCACATGCCTCCGCCGAGAGGGGACGGATCAGCTGAGACATCGGCCGGGTGGACTCCCCATACTGCTATGTAGTTGCGGCCATACTCGACAGTCTCACCCTTGTGGTAATTGACACCTGTGAGGAACTGGACTTTCTTGCCGTTCAGTTCACGGCCTATGATTTTGGCCACACGGCTGTTGTCTTTCATCTCGATGCGGATGAGGATATCCACGGTCTCACCCTTGTACTCAACGCCGTAGGCTGCCATCTCGGCGAAAGAACCGCCGCGGATCTGTCCCACTCTGGCGGTGCGGCCTTTGGTCGCTTTAAGTTTTACTTCCTCTGAGCCGTCCCAAAGGGCTATGCCGCCGAGGCCTACTGTGCGTCCCACCAGATACTCGTCGCAGCCAGCACCTTCTTCAGCCTGCTGCTTTACGGTAGGATACCAGAGGTATTTGCGCAGCTCCATCTGCTTGCCGCTCTTGGAGTAGACATCGATGGCGCCGCTGTCGTTGAAGTAGATGCGCAGGGCGCAGTGTGAATTTTCAACCGCCGGTCCGTGGTGGCCTACGAAGTTGTATTGGACTGCCTGCTGAGAAACGATTTCGTTTACCTGGAGACTGTCTGCTCTCCAGAAGAGGCTGGTTGCAGTCTGCGCATGGATTTGCGCGCAGAAGAGAAGTGAACTTGCGGCTGCTGCAGCCGCGATGATTGTCTTGTGTTGCATGATCTTATTCTTGTGGTGATGCAAATGTAGTGATTTTTAAGAATATTAAGTATATTTACCGGATATGAAAAGAATTTCTCTCATCTTGCCGTGCATCCTGCTTGCTTTCTGTATGGACGCCGCGACGTTTGCCGGAGGGCGTCTTGAGGACCGGACGCTGCGTCTGGATTACATTTTCTCCGGTACTGACAAGACCTGCGACATCGCTCTCCATCAGCTCAAGAGTCTTGACGGCTGGGCGGGACGCAGGGTGAATCTCGACACTCTGCCGCTTCGTGGCAACGGTCAGCTGACGATGACTGACAAGGCCACGGGTGACACCTTGTACCGCACGTCGTTCTCCACCCTTTTCCAGGAGTGGCAGGCTACCGAGGAGGCGACCATGGTGCGCCGCAGCTTTGAGAACGTATTTCTTGTCCCCATGCCTTCCGTCCCTGTTGACATCTGTGTGCAACTGTTTGATTTCCATGATAATGTTGTGGCTTCGATGTCTCATCTTGTCGAGCCGTCAGACATATTGGTAAAGCCTGCCGGAGGATGGAAATACGACAATGGCGCGGCTGCCGGGGAGGACGGGCAGTTCTGGAGGGTGCTGCACCATGGAGGTTCGCCGGAGGACAAGATTGATGTAGTGATCCTTGCCGAGGGGTACACGTCTTCCGAGATGGAGACTTTCTATGATGATGCCCGTGCCGCCGTGGAAAGCCTTTTTGCGCACGAGCCTTTCGGGACGCTGCGTGACCGCTTCAATATTGTGGCTGTCGGACTGCCGTCCGGGGATAGCGGGGTCAGCGTTCCACGTGAGGGAGTGTGGAAAGAGACTGTTGTGGGTTCGCATTTCGACACGTTCTATTCTGACCGTTATCTTACGACCTCGCATCTTTTCCGTATGCATGACGCCCTTTCGGACATTCCTTATGAGCATATCATAGTGCTCGCGAACACAGATACGTATGGCGGGGGAGGGATCTACAATTCCTACACCTTGACCACCGCTCACCACAAGGCCTTCGCGCCGGTGGTGGTGCATGAGTTCGGACACAGTTTCGCCGGTCTGGCCGATGAGTATGCATACGACGACCAGTTTGTGGAGTATTATTATCCTGGCACCGAGCCTTGGGAGCAGAACATCACCACCAGAGCGGATTTCTCTTCCAAGTGGGAGGATATGCTGGGCAAGGACGGGGTAGGCCTGATAGAGGGTGCCGGATATCAGAGCAAGGGCGTCTGGCGGGCCTGCGAAGACTGCCGTATGCGCACCAATGCCGCTCCGGCATTCTGTCCTGTCTGCCGTCGTGCCATAGAGCGTTTGATCCTTTTCTATACTGGGGCTGAGGAGCGGCAGGCTGTCAGATAAGCATCAGCAGCTGGCCGGAAATCACCCTCAGGAACATTTCCACGGGGTAGACTGTGGCGTAGGCTACAGACGGGCCGTCGTCATCCACGGTGCTCAGTGCATAGTTGAGGGCTATAGGGTTTGCCATGGCCCCGCATAGCATTCCCACATTGGCGGCGTAGTCCGTGCCGCACCATTTTGAGGCTATGAATCCCACCAGCAGGACAGGCACCACGGCGAGCAGCACGCTGACTGCAATCCAGAGCAGGCCCTCCGGACGCAGGACAGTGGCGAAAAATCCCGGGCCGGCGCTCAGACCAAGGCCGGCAAGGTAGACCGTGAGGCCGAATTGCCGCAGCATCAGATTGGCGCTGTGCGTGGTCCATGTGGTTATATGCAGGCGCGGTCCGAATGCTCCCATGAGTATGCCGATCACGATGGGGCCGCCAGCTATGCCGAGCCTTATCGGCACGCTCATCCCGGGGATCGCTATGGGAAGGCTTCCCAGCATCAGGCCCAGCATGAGTCCGACGAATATGAAGAGCAGATTCGGGTTACGCAACTCTTTCTCTTGATTGCCAAGCACTTGAGCGACTTCGGATATGGCCCTCTCTTCTCCTACGATTGTGAGTTTGTCGCCGATCTGGAGCCTGAGGTCCCGGGACGGGAGGATGTCGATACCTGCGCGGTTGACCCGGGTGATGTTGATACGGTAGGTGTTGCGTAGGTGGAGGTCTCCGAGTTTGGCGCCGTTGATGTTGTCCCGTGTCACGAAGATGTGCCGCGAGACGAGCATGCCGTCGAGATGATTCCAGTCTATGTCTTGCTGGTTCCAGTCTTTTACGACCTTTTCCCCGAATACTTGTTCCGCCGCTCCGGCATCTTTCTCTTTTGTCAGCACAAGCACGTGCTCTCCCTTTTCCAGGACAGTGTCCCCGTCCGGCATTATCACTTGCCCGCGCTGCGAGCCGTCGAATTTCCACACCCTTGACACGACGAGGCGGATGTGCGTGTCTTTCATCACCTCCTTGATGGTCTTGCCGAATATGGCGGGGTTGCTCACCATGAATTCGGTGACAAATGCCGGCTTGTCGTGGGTGTCTGTCTTCGGATTCCCTTTGTGGAACAGCCCCTTGAGGATCACTACGCAAAGGATTACTCCTATGACTCCGAAAGGATAGCCCACGGCGCAGGCTGTGGCCATGGTGTTGGAGGTGGTGTTGCCGGAGGGATCTATCTGGAGGAGGGTCTGTTGGGCGGCTCCAAGCATCGGAGTGTTGGTGGCCGCGCCGGTGAGCAGCCCCGTCGCGACGGGCATGGAGATAGCAGTCAGATGGCTTGTGAGTATGGTCATGAGCGTGCCGGAGAGCAGCACTGCAAATGCCAGGATGTTGAGTTTGATGCCGCCTTTCTTGAGAGACGGGAAGAAACTCGGGCCGACCTGGAGTCCAAGGGTATATACAAACAGCACCAATCCGAAGTTCTGTGCCAGTGCGAGCATCTGCGGATTGATGGACAGCCCGAAGTGCCCGGCCATGATGCCGGCGAAGAACACGAAAGTCACTCCGAGGCTGATCCCCTTGAATTGCAGCCTGTTGCAAAGCAGTCCCGCAACGCATATCAGGGACAGGACGAGTATCGCCTGAGTATAGGATTGTTCGGTGAATATGTCGATCAACCAGTTCATATGTTTTCCTGAAATGAAACTTGAGGGCAAATGTAAGCAAAAACTTGCGCATTGCCCTCCTTTTTCGTAACTTGTCAAGGCTAACTGAACACTGAATGATACACTTGTCTAAACTTTCCGCTGCGGCAGTTTTTGCGTTGACTGCTGTGGCTTGCAATGTGCCGGAGCCGGCTTCTCAGGACGGGACGCAGTTGTGGCTCGCCAACGCTCGTGATTACAATGAAATCCTCCAGTCTGTCCGTACCGGGATAGATACTGCCCTTGACCGGGAAGAGTTCCATATCTATGACAAGGACGGTGTCAGACATGTGGACGGGGGCTCATCGTCCGGCATAATGTACGGTACTTACGCACTCCAGCGTTCCGAGGTGCTTGGACAAGCCGGCCCGGGCATGGATATCAAGGAAAAACCACGTTACGGGCTGCGCATCCTCGATCATTGGGACAACCTTGACGACACGGTAGAGCGTGGCTACGCCGGCTTGTCCATGTGGGAGTGGACATCTCCCCGGATTCCTGCGGAGCGGATCTATCATTACGGAAGCCTCTGCGCATCGGTAGGAATCAACGGGTCTGTGCTCAATAATGTCAATTCCAATCCTCTTATTCTTGATTCCGAGCATATTGCGAGAGTTGCGCAGATTGCGGACATTCTCAGGCAATACGGAATCCGGACATATCTCTCCATCAAATGGAATTCGCCTATGAGTCTGGACGGACTCAAATCAGCAGACCCTCTTGACCCGGCGGTCCGTGCCTGGTGGCGGGCAAAAGCAGACGAAATCTATACGGCGATCCCTGACTTCGGCGGTTTTCTTGTCAAGGCCAATTCCGAGGGCCAGGCCGGTCCTCAGGACTACGGGCGCACGCATGCCGACGGGGCCAATATGCTGGCGGAGGCGTTGAAGCCGCACGGAGGGATAGTGATGTGGAGGGCATTCGTCTACAGCCCTACGAGCCCGGACAGGGCCAACCAGGCCGTGGAGGAGTTCATGCCGCTTGACGGCAAGTTCGCGGACAACGTGATAATCCAGGTCAAGAACGGTCCTGTGGACTTCCAGCCGCGTGAACCTTTCAGCCCGCTCTTCGGCAGGATGGAGAAGACGGCGATGATGGTGGAGTTCCAGATAACGCAGGAGTATCTCGGTTTTTCCAATCACCTTGTATATCTGGGGCCTACATTCGAGGAGTGTCTTGACAGCGATACTTATGCCGACGGGCCCGGTTCTTCTGTGGCAAGGCGGGTGAAGGCTGTCGCGGGAGTTGCCAATACCGGGCAGGACCCGAATTTCTGCGGGTACATCTTCGCGCAGGCCAACTGGTATGTTTTCGGCCGTCTGGCCTGGGATCCGGAATTGAGTTCGGAGCAGATTGCGGATGAATGGGTCAGGCAGACGTTCATCTGTCCTGAGGGGATGAGCGCGGACGCGTTCTACGGGCGGTTCCTCTCTCCGGTCAAGGACATCATGATGAGTTCACGTGAGACAGCGGTGGATTATTCTATGCCGCTCGGACTTCACCATATCTTCGCAGGTTCACATTACGGCCCTGGCCCTTGGGAGAAGAGCATACGTCCGGACTGGTCTTGCGTGTATTACCACAAAGCCGGCCCGGACGGCATCGGATTCGACAGGACGCGGAGCGGGTCGGACAATGTGGACCAGTACAACGAGCCTCTCGCTTCAATGCTCAATTCTGTAGAGACTTGTCCTGAACGCCTTCTCCTCTGGTTCCACCATCTGCCGTGGGATTACAAGATGTCAAGCGGCAAGACTCTTTGGGATGAACTTTGCCTGCACTATGACAGGGGCATTTCATCTGTGGAGTCCTACCAGCGGACATGGAAAGGACTTGAGAAATATGTCAGTCCGGCCATATTTGCAGAGGTAAGCAAGAAGCTTGACATCCAGAAGAACGATGCCGAGTGGTGGCGGGATGCCTGCGTCGGGTATTTCCAGACTTTCTCGGGTATGCCGCTGCCGCGGGGTGTGAGGGCGCTCGGGATTCCGGTCGATTCTTTGCGTATCAGGAGCGTGCTGTCTGACCGCTATGGTCTTCCGATCCATGACGAGCAGAACCGTCCGGTACTCGTGACTCCGGAGCGTCGTGCGCAGCTGGGCACTCTTCCCGGACAGGACTCTTCCGTACCGGATACGAAGTAGGATTGTTGTGGAGGGTAGGCGCCTCAGAGGGGTGCGTCTTATTTTCTGCAGAGCGGTAATCCTGGGTCGAGGCGAACTTCTTCCTGAGCCCAGTGGCTTTCCGTCCAGTTGCCTGTCTGGATATCCAATGAAACTTCCGGCGAAAGGCACCAGTCGTCACCGAGTTTTTCACGGACATATTCGTCAATGAATTTCCAGTAGGAAATATACCAAGCTGTAGTGTTTCCAGAACGCGATGCCTGGTCGGATTGAATTACCACCCGTTGAGGACTTTCATAAGAAAACCATTGTCTGTCAGGCGTTCAAGATGAGTTATTGTGATGTCTGACGACTTGAGGACAGGACTTTTCCTGGTCTCCTGAATCTGTCGTAAGACAGCAAGTGACTGAGCAAGTTTTTCGGATGGCAGAGCCATAATGTCGATGCGTTACAATTTAATTTGCGCTGTGAAGTTTCAATAATTTTTTGTTGTGCAAAAGCAATAACTTAACAGATCACTTCTTGCATATCAATCTTCCAGGACTCGATGGTGCGGGTCCTGGAGGAGATGTTGACACCGACCTTGACGCAGGTTCCGTCCGCCTTGTACGGGATGAGGTAGCCCTTGTCGTCGATCTGGCGGAGGGCCTGCTCTGCGGAGCCGTCAAGCTTGAACTCGAAGACGTAGGTCCTGTCCTTGGTCCAGCAGACGGCATCGGCCCTGCCGGCGGCTGACTTGACCTCGGCTCTGGTGTGGTAGCCGAGCAGGGAGAAGATGAGGTAGATGATGGTCTGGAAGTGCTTCTCGGTCTTGTTCTCAAGGTCGTAAGGGATGCCGGCGAGGAAGGACTGGAGCCGCTCCATTGCTCCGTTGATGTCATTGGTTTTCAGGGCTTTGTTGAACTGGAGGATAAATGAGGCACTCATGCCCCCGGAGCCGCGGTAGTTGTTGAGCAGGCCCTTGAGGAAGCCCTCGCGTACTTCCCGGTTGGGGTAGCCGAGGGTGTAGGAGTCGTCTTCCGGACAGTAGGCTTTGATGGTGAGGTACCCTGTCTGGTAGAGGAGAGGAAGGATGCTGTCGGTGAATTCCGGGGAGATGTCGAAGTCGCTCTGCGCTATTTCTGTCATCCGGTCGAGCAGGCTATCCTCAATGGGGTACTCCCTAATGCGCTCAATGAGGAAAGTAGGAGTGGCAGTGTTGAACCAATAACTGCCGAACATTTTGTCAGACATGGAATTGAGCAGGCTGAACGGATTGTATATGTCTTCGGATTTGGCGCAGAAATGGTAACCGTCATAGTTGCTTTTGAGTTTGGA
>CAKVDS010000033.1 GCA_934726455.1 uncultured Bacteroidales bacterium | reverse complement strand
CACAAAGTGCTTACCGGACGCGCCTCAGGGTTTTTGGGGGATGTGGATCAGATGAACGCCGTGTCAGGCTATACCTCCCCAGCGGAAAGCCCCGAGTATGATCTTTTCGAGATAGGCCATACCTCCACTTCAGTCAGCCTTGCCACCGGCCTCCAGAAGGCACGGGACATCAAGGGGACGCATGAAAACATCATCGCCGTCATCGGGGACGGGTCTCTCTCGGGAGGCGAGGCATTCGAGGGGCTTGACGAGGCATCCGAACTCGGCACAGGCATCATCATAGTCGTGAACGACAACGAGATGTCGATAGCAGAGAATCATGGTGGCATATACAAGAATCTGCGCGCCCTGCGAGAAAGCAGAGGCGAGTGCCGGGACAACTGGTTCAAGGCATGGGGCTTTGATTACAAATATCTTGAGGAGGGCAACGATGTCGGGAAATTGGTTGAAATTTTCCAGAGCGTCAAGGACACGGACCATCCTGTTGTAGTCCACATACATACGGAGAAGGGACACGGTTTCGCTCCGGCTGTGGCGGACAAGGAGGCATGGCATTACGGTGCCCCGTTCAACCCGATAGACGGCAGCAGGCCGCCGATGCCAGCGGTTGAAACTTATGAGGAGCTTTTGAGTGACTGGATGCTTCGGGAAATGAAGACTGACCCGACGCTGATAGCTGTCACCGCAGGGACTCCGGCCGCTGCCGGTTTCACCCCGGAAAAGCGCCTGGAGGCCGGGAAGCAGCACATTGACATGGGCATAGCGGAGGAGCAGGCCGCAGCCATGATCTCCGGAATGGCCAAGGGTGGTCTTCATCCGGTGTGGACTGTCTACAGCACCTTTGTCCAGCGGACCTACGACCAGATCGCACAGGATATATGCATCAATTCCAATCCGGCAGTGATCAATGTGGTAGGAGGCGGAGTGAACTCGATGAACGACATCACTCATATCTGTCTCTTTGACATCCCGATGCTTTGCAGCATTCCGGGCCTGATATATCTTGCTCCGACAAACTGTGAGGAGTACTTCGCGATGCTCCGCTGGGCCATCGCACAGGACAAGATGCCGGTGGCGCTCAGAGTCCCTACGGGAGCTGTGGTTCATGCGTCCGGGCCGGTCGATGCTGAATATGGATATGAGCCTGAGTATAAGACGGTGCATAAGGGCTCGCAGGTGGCTGTCATAGCCGCGGGGTCATTCTTCCAGAAGGGCGAGACTGTCGTGAAGCGGCTCGCGGACAAGGGCATCGATGCCACCCTCATCAATCCGCGTTATCTCAATGCTGTTGACGCTGTCGCCCTCGACGGGCTCAAGGCGGATCACCGTCTGGTCGTCACACTCGAGGATGGCAGCAAGGACGGCGGATTCGGGGAGCGGATCGCTGCGTATTATGGTGTTTCCGATATGAAGGTCCTGGTCGGCGGAATAAAGAAAGGCCTCTATGACCGCTTCGATGTGGGGCAGCTCCTCGCTGACAACCGCCTGCTTGATGAGCAGATAGTGGAGGACATCCTCGCTATCTTGGGCTGACGGCGACGTGGCGGAGGTCTGACTGACGGCGGCGTGGGCTCGGGCCGATTTTAGGTGGCGGAGACTTGGGCTGACTGCGGTTTTTGATGCCTGAGGCGTGGCTGATTGTGGCTTAGGCTGACTGCGGTTTTTGATGCCTGAGGCGTGGCTGATTGTGGCTTAGGCTGGCTGCGGTTTGGGCTGATGGCGCTGTGGAGGCTTTGTGGTGGAGCTGAAAGATGGTTGTCTGGGCGATTGTGGCTTAGGCTGGAGGCACGGGCAGACGCTCCACTCGTCCGTCTGCCTGTCTGCTTGTCTGCCCGCCTGCCTAATCGTCCGCCTAATCGTATGCCCGTGGAACAATGTGGTGCCGTGGAACATCGCCGTGCGCACGGGGGCGATTCGGTGCGCACCAGGGCCTCTCGTGCGTACGGCGTCGAGTTTTTCCTTGTCCCGTGCGCACCAGACGGCTTTTCACGCACGGAATCGACTTCGTGCGCACGGGGCGAAGGCGGCCGGGGTGAAGGCGGCCGGGGCGATGCTGTCCGGGCAGGTTATCAGGGGATGAGCGCAGATCAATGCTTTCAGATTAATCCGCCAGAAAGAGGCGCGAGGCCGGGGACAAACAAGCCGCTGCTAATAACACTCTGCTAGCCCTGTCACGTTGCACCTTGTCGATCCTGCGGCAATGGTGCGCGAGGAGTGTGTCGATGGCAGGAAGGCATAGTAGTGTCAAGGCGGCAGACAAAACCGGTGGCGGACAACCAACTATAAATCAGAATATTAAACACTTTGCCTCCCCGGATATGGGCATAGGCTATATCGCTTTATACCTCAGCATCAAATACTTGGCCGCCACCGCTCGCACAACCTGGATGAGCATGTCGGGAGCATCGGCCTTTTGTCCGGCCAAAGGCGCGTTTCTCCGGACAGCGGCGGAGCGTCTGCGAATTTGCGAAGCGAATGAGCAGCGAAGACGCCCGGCGAGGTTTGCCGAGCCGGCATGCCCCTGAAAGGGGCTGTCACGAAGTGACTGGGGTTGAGAAAGCCGCGCTTGCGCAGCAAGCGCAGGGGTCTCGGGGATATGCCCCAGTGCTCATCAGAGCACCGGCGCGGTCGCGGGACTTTGCCCGGCAAAGTCGGAAAGCGACTTGAGCGCCGCAGGGGTTTCGGGGATATGCCCCGTAAAAAAAAAGGATATGCCCCAGTCCGCATCAGCGGACCGCCCGGGGCCGGGATTTTGCGAATGCAAAATTGGAAAGGCCCTTGAGGGCGCAGGGGTCCGGGGATATGCCCCGTAAAAAAAAGGATATGCCCCGTAAAGGTAGTGCGGGTGAAGGGACTCGAACCCATACGCACGAAGGCACCAGATCCTAAGTCTGGCTTGGCTACCAATTACAACACACCCGCGTCAGCACAGCCAAAACTGACTGAACGGACAAATATACGCAAAAAGCCGATAGCAACAAAATCGTCTTCTGCGAGGGCAAAAAAAGAATACCCAAATATGGTTATGGCGACAGCGGCACGGAATCCTTATATTTGCATCCGATTGAGAAGTTGTTTTGATTTATGTAAGCGGCAAAAACAAGTTTTGCTTTGCTCTCGCTTGTCGAAAAGTTTAATTTTTGAAGAAAGATAATGGACACTACTGCAATACTCGCTCTTCTGATCCCGTTCGCCGGCACGGTACTCGGCTCCGGCCTTGTATTCTTCATCAAAAACGGGATACCGGACAAGCTGCAGAAAGCCATGCTTGGATTCGCCTCGGGCGTGATGGTCGCCGCCTCAGTCTGGTCCCTGCTCATCCCGTCCATCGAGATGTGCGCGGACAGAAGCAAGCTTGCCATGCTTCCGCCAATCACAGGACTGCTTGCAGGCTTCGCTTTCCTGCTGCTCATCGACAGGATAACCCCGCACATCCACGCAGGCGGACAGAAAGAAGGCCCCAGAAGCAAGCTGTCCAGGACTGCCATGCTCGCCCTCGCCGTGACGATCCACAACCTGCCTGAGGGAATGGCCGCCGGGATCTCCGACACCATAACACTCTCGATAGGCATAGCCATACAGAACATACCGGAAGGGGCGATAATCTCCATGCCCATGCTCGCGGCCGGCAACAGCAAGGGCAAATCATTTTTGCTTGGAGCCATGAGCGGCATTGTGGAACCGATAGGAGGAGCACTCGTACTGGTATTGGCCTCTTCGGTAACGGCCATCGTGCCTTACATGCTGGCCTTCGCCGCAGGAGCAATGCTCTATGTGGTCGTTGAAGAGCTGATTCCGGAGACGGCAGAGGGAGAACACTCCAACCTGGGAACAATAGGATTCGCCATCGGCTTCGCCCTCATGATGATGCTGGACACCGTGATGGGATAAAATCCTATTTCTTGCGGCTCTTGCGCAGCCAGCGGTCAAAGCGCTTGTCCTTGATCGACGCCTCGTACTCCTTCATCATCCGTGTCATGTCCTCCGAAGAAGAATTGAGAGCGGCGGAAACTTCAGCATCAAGCTCATCCTGCTGCTCCTGAAGTTCCTGCTGCACGGCGAACTCGTCAGCCATCTCGGCATATTTCTGCATGGTTGCATCGTCCAGCCCCTCCTGCGAGGCCTGAAGCGGATCCACCACAAGACTGTGAAGATCCAGAGTCCCGACCGCGCTCTCGTTGTGCCGCATCACGGACTCCACTCCCCTGTCGAAGATGTCGCGGATGGATTTGGCAAGATTTATCTGCACAGTATCAAGCTGGCGGGTGAACACCGGCACTGTGCCGTCGTGATATTTCGGCTTGCCCAGAGATACCTTGGTATGCCCCGCCGTGCCGTAGATGTTGATGCCGAAAAGTATCGGGAACGGTGCCTTGAGCACCGAGAGATGATAGAACATGCTCCGGTCGAAGCCCTGCGTCCCGCGCAGAGCGAAGCGGTATTTGTCTGCCCCGAGCACGAAAGGAAAAACCTCTATCCGGCTGTCGTGAATCAGGGCGTCCACATTCATATTGTCGATGTCCAGAGTCTCCCTCTTCTTGAAAAGCAGCAGATTGGCCACCTTGCCGAACTGCCCGGTATTACTCACCTTCAAGTCCTTTCCTGACAGGCGGACAAGCCCGTCAAGTGTCGGGATTATGACATTGCGGTTGGTGTCTATCTGCGCCGTCGCGGAGATGTCGCAGCTGAGTTTGCCATCAAAAGCCTTGAGCACAGGCATCAGCGAATCCACAGCCGGAAGCAGGCGGATTATCTCCCCCGCCGACATCTGCGAAAGGTTCAGGTTGACCCCGGCAGAGATGTCGTGCTTGGAACGTGTGGAGTAGAATGCGTCAAGATAGATTTTGCCCAGTTCCGTGGTGATGTAAGTGCCGGTAAGCTGCATCGTCCTGTCCTTTATCTTGATGCCGGAATACACAGGGCCGATGCGCGGGTCGGAGAAGTCCACCCTGTCGGCGGCGAGCCCCACATTGACATCAAGATTGGCCGGTACCACGAATATCGGAAACTTGTGCAAGTCCACACGGGCATCGGCCAAAGTGTCGGTGACGAAACTCTCATCATCTTCAGCTTCCGTGGCCACCTTGGCAGCATTCTCGCGCCCCACAAGGACAGCAGCCAAAAACTCATTGACATTCAATCGCCTCGAATCAAGGTCGAGCCTGGTGCGTATCATGCTCTTGTGGATAAGAGAATGCTTCACCCCGTACATGGTCCCGCTCAAATTGACATCCGAGGTGCCGCACTTGACCCCTATGGTGTCTATATCTATTTTCTCATCATCAAAATCAGCGTGCAAGGCGGTAAGCCGCGTACGCAGCGGCAGCATAGGCGAGGCGAAGAAACCGGAATCAGCCTTGATGTGTCCGGAAGCCGACCAGTTCTTGAGATACTTGACTATGGAAGAATCCAGAGATATGTCTATATCGGCAAAGTCAAATTCCCCGCCATGACGATGTCCCGGACGGCGATGACGGTGCTCCTGCCGGGCTGCCAGTTTCTGCACGGCCGCACTGACATTGGCTCCGCTCGCCGCATAGCGCGAAGAACCGGACTTGAAGAAAACCCTCTCCCCCGCAGTGCTGACCTCGATCCGCGGGAGAACCTTCCCGTCCTGCTCCACCTTGGAGATATGGGCCTCGTTGAAAATTTTTCTCACACGGGCAGTGAGGCCCGCCCCCTTATAGAAGAACACACTGTCAAAATCCGCATTGAGGTCAAGGCCGGAAAGCCGGGAATCCAGACGCACCCCGGCATTGTAGACACAGGCCTCAATCGAATCCGACGGCATCTTGAGGTGAAGATGCCGGCTGTTCAGGCCACCCTTGATATCAGCCTTGGCGAACTTGAAATCACGGAGTTCCGACTGTCTGGCACGGGCATCAAGAGTAAGATGGATGTCACCCTCAGCATGCTCAATATCAAGAGAATCCCTGAACGGGAGAATGGACAGCAGCCGCTCCACATCAGCCCGCGCATCAGCCGAGACACGATAGAGAGGATCTTTCCCGAGAACATCTTCAGCCTTGCCGCCGAAAGCGACAACAAGCCCGGGAACAGAAAGATTGAGTTCATGAATATCAGCCTCCAGCCGGCCGGCCGGGGACATGACAGCATCAATGTCGATGGCATGCTTGAGGCTGATGCTGTCAGGAAGGTACATGGTGCTGGACTCCGGAATCCTGAGACAGGCGCTTACAGCAGGCATGGAGCCTTGTGAATAAACGCCGTCGGCGCTGATGTCAGCCGTGAGCAATGCACCGGTGGAAAAGTCCGCAGCCGCAGGAACGACAAGATCGGCATACTTCCTCAGAATCGTCTCAAGAGGACAGGAAACAAGGCCGGCTGTGGCATCAACGACAATGCTGTCCCGATAGATCTCGGCCGTACCGTCAAGAGACAGAGGGAAATAGGCAAGCTGTGCCGTCAAGCCGTCAGCTCCGATGGAGAGACGCTCGGACGACTTGCCGAACAAGAGTCCCCCCTTAAGCTCGGCCGGAATCTCGACACGGCCGAAAGAGGCCGTGCCAGCCTGAGCAAAAGCCGACAAATCAACAGCATAAAAATCAGGCGAGCCCTCCCTGACATCAAAACGCCCCACCCCGAGGTCGAGCGTGTCCGCCGAAGCGATGCCATATATAGAGAGAGAATCAAGATGAACCCGGACACCGCGCAAGTGCAGATCGCCGTCCGTCATCCGGAACTCCGCCCCGGAGCTGAAACGGTCAATGTCCACAGCAGCGCGCAAGGAAGCCGGTGCATCCGTGTACACCAGGCTCGTACGCCCCTCCAATGTCAAATCCCCCACTGAAACAAGAGGGGTGGAAGCGGGGCCGCTTTCCGATGAAGTGCTGTCGGACGGAGAGATGAACTTGAGAATGTCGAGATTGGATGTCCCCGCATCAAAACGGTGCACGAAAGCGGCAAGTCCGGCCAGACGGATCTCACCGGCGGAGATTCTCCCGGAGAGCAACTTCCAAGGATTGACACTGACACTCAGGCGGTCAAGCCGGAGCAGCGTGTCAGCCGACTCTCCCCTCCCCCTGTCCGCAAAGCGTCCGGAAAGGAAAGACCGCCCATAGAAAGAAGCATACCTCTCGGAAGGATATGTGAGCGAAAGGCTGTCAACAGTCAGCCTGAGCTCGGGAAAAGCGCCGAGCAGCGAGACTCTCAGGCGTGAGTACCTGAGAGCCCCGTCTATGTTCTCCTCGGCAAATTTATCTACGGCCCCTGTGACCAGCCTCGTATTGAGGGCGATCTGGAGTGCTGCGAAAAGCAGCACCAGGAAGCCGAAAACAGAGATGAGGGCTATTCTGAGCCCCTTTTTCACAGACCGAACTTCTTGAAAAAGTCGTTGCCCTTGTCATCCACGAGGATGAATGCAGGGAAATCCTCCACGCGGATTTTCCAGATGGCCTCCATTCCGAGTTCCGGATACTCCACGCATTCGATGGACTTGATGTTGTTCTGGGCAAGGATGGCGGCAGGGCCTCCGATGGAACCGAGGTAGAAGCCGCCGTGCTTCTTGCAGGCATCGGTCACGGCCTGGCTGCGGTTGCCTTTGGCGAGCATCACAAGGCTTCCGCCATTGTCCTGGAACTCATCCACATACGGATCCATACGGCCGGCAGTGGTAGGTCCGAGAGAGCCGCATGGCATGCCCTCCGGGGTCTTGGCCGGACCGGCATAATAGATCGGGTGGTCCTTGAAATACTGAGGCATGCCCTCGCCCGCGTCGAGACGGGCCTTGATCTTGGCATGCGCTATGTCACGGGCCACGATGATGGTTCCGTTAAGGCTCAGGCGCGTGCTGACCGGATACTTTGTGAGCTGCGCCAGGATTTCTTTCATCGGGCAGTCGAGGTTGATCTTCACTGCATCGCCCTCTCCGGCGTTGCGGAGCTCTTCAGGGATGAGTTCGTAAGGCTTGTCGTCAAGTTTCTCGATCCAGACGCCGTCGGAGTTGATCTTCGTCTTGATGTTGCGGTCGGCCGAGCAGCTCACTCCGAGTCCTATAGGACAGCTCGCACCGTGGCGCGGAAGTCTCACAACCCTGACATCATGGGCAAAGTACTTGCCCCCGAACTGGGCTCCGAGCCCGATCTTGTGGGCCTCGTCGAGGAGCTGCTTCTCAAGTTCGATGTCGCGGAAAGCCCTGCCGGTCTCGTCCCCGGTGGTCGGGAGGCCGTCGTAGTAATGGGTTGACGCGAGCTTGACTGTCAAAAGGTTACGCTCCGCCGAGGTGCCGCCTATGACGATAGCGATGTGGTATGGCGGGCAGGCTGCCGTGCCGAGGGTCTTCATCTTGGAGACGAGGAACGGCACGAGGGTTCCTGGGTTCTGGATGCGGGCCTTGGTCTCCTGGTAGAGATATGTCTTGTTGGCCGAGCCGCCTCCCTTGGTCACGCAGAGGAAGCGGTACTCTTCGCCCTCAGTGGCCTCGATGTCTATCTGGGCAGGAAGGTTGCACTTGGTGTTGACCTCGTTGTACATGTCCAGAGGCGCGTTCTGGGAGTAGCGCAGGTTCTCCTCGGTGTAGGTCTTGAACACTCCGAGGCTGAGGGCCTCCTCGTCGCAGAAGCCTGTCCATACCTGCTGGCCCTTCTCGCCGTGGATGATGGCCGTGCCCGTGTCCTGGCAGATAGGGAGCTTGCCCTTGCAGGCTATCTCGGCGTTGCGCAGGAATGTGAGTGCCACGTACTTGTCGTTGTCGGAGGCCTCCGGGTCGCTGAGGATCTTGGCCACCTGGGCGTTGTGCGAACGGCGGAGCATGAAGCTCACGTCACGGAAAGCGGTGTTGGACATGAGAGTCAGGGCCTCTTTTGAGACCTTCAGAATCTTGTGTCCCTCGAAGTCGGAGACGCTCACCAGTTTCTCTGAACCTGGGATGCGGTAGTATTCAGTCTTGTCTTCTCCAAGCTGAAACATCGGAGCATACTTGAACTCTGTCATATTATCAGTTTTGCATTAAATATACTTTCATGAACTCATTGAGGTCGCCGTCCAGCACCCCCTGGGTGTCGGCTGTCTCGTAGCCGGTGCGGAGATCCTTGACCATCTTGTAAGGGTGCAGCACATAGGAGCGGATCTGCGAACCCCACTCGATCTTCTTCTTCTGCCCCTCAAGCTCGGCCTGCTTCTCCTGGCGTTTCTTCAATTCTATGTCGTAGAGGCGGGACTTGAGGATGAGGAGAGCACGCTGGCGGTTGTCCTGCTGGCTGCGGGTCTCGGTGTTCTCCACCGTGATGCCGGTCGGGAGGTGGCGCACACGCACCCCGGTCTCGACCTTGTTGACGTTCTGGCCACCATGGCCGCCGGAGCGGAACGTGTCCCACTCGATGTCGGAGGGGTTGATCTCGATGTTGATGGTGTCATCCACGAGGGGGTACACGAATACTGAACTGAACGTGGTCTGGCGCTTGCCCTGAGAGTTGAACGGGGATATGCGGACCAGGCGGTGCACCCCGGACTCGGCCTTGAGGTAGCCGTAGGCATAGTCGCCCTCGAACTGGATGGTGGCGGACTTGATGCCGGTCTCGTCTCCTTCGAGCTCTTCGGTGACTGTCATCTTGTAGCCGTTGCGCTCGCCCCAACGCATGTACATGCGCATCAGCATCGCGCTCCAGTCGTTGGCCTCTGTACCGCCGGCCCCGGAGTTGATGGTGAGCACGGCCCCGAGAGAATCCCCCTCCGCGCCGAGCATGTTGCGCATTTCCAGATCCTCGACAAGGGTCTTGGCATGTTCGAAGGCATCATCCGTCTCCTTGCTCTCGGGGTCAAGCTCCAACAGCACTTCAAGGTCATCCACCGCCGAGCGGGCGGCATCGTAAGAACTGACCCACGATTTCACGCCGCTCACCCCCTTGAGGAAAGTCTCCGCCTTCTTGGGGTCGTCCCAGAAATCCGGGGCCTGGGTCTGTGCCTCTTTATCAGCGAGTTCCTTGCGCTTGGCGTCTATGTCGATGCAGCGCCCGAGCGTGTCCGTCCGGGCCTGCAAATCCTTGATCTGCTCCTGTGTTATCATAATCGAGCAAAGTTAAGCAATTCTTTCCAATAATTGTCGGGGTCGGGGTTGGATGCGGCGGCGATGCTCCCAACCTCCTGCGGGGACGCACAGTTACGGTATGCATAATCAAGTGAGCAGGAAAATGGTTATCTTTGTCTGATATGACAGGCCGCAAACAGACATATCTTGACTTCGACCAATACATCAGGCAAGGTGAACCCGCCCAAAAGGACAAGGCGGAGGCTTGGCGCATTTCCATCGGCTTGCAGGCTGTAGACGGTCTTAAAACATCCGAGTACCTTCAACAAACAGCCCGCAGGAACATCGAGGGCGACATTACTATAGATGAAGCCCGTGAACTCCTGAAGCAATACTATATCAACAAGACTGCACGGAATTCCGGTGACGCGGGCGAAGAAGAAGCGGACAAGGTTTCGGTAAACATCACGAAAATCCTTTCTTCCGGGACATTTGATTTCAGCGCGAACGGCATCATATCTTTGCACAGGAGGATTTTTGACGGCATATTCGACCACGCAGGACAACTTCGGGACTATGACATTTCGAAAAAAGAATGGGTACTTGAAGGCGCTTCCGTCAGTTACCTGAACTGGGAGGATTTACGTCAGGCCCTGGACTATGACATGGAAAAGGAACGCGCCTTCAGTTACAAAGGAATCTCCAGAGATGAAATGATTGTCCACCTGACACGTTTTGTCTCCGGCATTTGGCAAATCCACCCCTTTTGTGAAGGGAACACACGCACCACAGCCGTCTTCACCATACAATACCTCCGCTCCGTCGGGTTTGACATCAACAACGACCTTTTTGCAAACCACTCATGGTATTTCCGCAATGCGCTGGTCCGGGCCAACTATAAGAATTTTGCGAAAGGCATCGACTATTCACCAGTCTATCTTGAGCGTTTTTTCCGCAACCTGCTTCTCGGCGAACATTGGGATCTCCGAAACCGCTACCTCCACATCCACCCCACCCCAGAGTGGCGCATCCAACCGGAATTGTCATCTGGAGCAGGACAAGTACAGGACAAGTACGGGACAAGCTCAGGACAAGTACAGGACAAGTTCCACACGGACAACCCGAATATCAAGGCCATCATACGCGCAACAGGCAACAAAGAGCTGTCTGCAAAAGAACTGATGGAATGTCTCAACCTGCGAGGACGCGACAATTTCTTGAGAACCTATCTTTCTCCAGCGATAAGTGAAGGTTTCATACGCCCGCTGTATCCGGATTCCCCTCGGCATCCGCGCCAGAGGTATCTTCTTACCGCCAAAGGAATGATGCTGTTGCAGGCCCTCACTGATAAGTAAACGCTAAAATTCACCACCTTGCCGTCAGCAAGCATCTGAAGCAGGACATAAGAACAAGCCACAGCCGGCAATGCAGCGATGCAGAGGCACAGAGGAACAAAGGCACAGAGGCACCACGACAGGTTAGAGCATATCGGCACAATCTTGGGCACGCAGGCTGAAAACGGCACCTGTTTCTTGCCGATAACGGCAAGAAATGTTATATTTGCATCGTTTCGAGCATTGGCCGACGACAATGATATGGATTACATCTCTACAAAAGAATATGCGGCGGCACATGGTGTTGCAGAGCGTACAGTAAGGAACTATTGTATTCAAGGTAAAATTGCAGGAGCAAGGCTTGTCGGCAAAACCTGGAATGTACCGGCAGATGCTCCTCTCCCGCAGCGCAAGAATGCAAGAATTCAAATATCTCCACTCTTGAAGGCATTGCGTGAGCAAAAAGAGTCCGGAACAAAAGGCGGAATCTATCACCGCACGCAGATAGACCTGACCTATAATTCAAACCACATCGAAGGCAGCAGGCTGACAAAAGAGCAGACCCGCTATATATTCGAAACCAACACGATAGGAATCACTGACAATGCAGTTAAGGTGGATGACATCATCGAGACCACCAATCATTTCCGTTGCATCGACTTTATAATTGACCACGCGAAGGAGCCATTGACTGAAAGTATGATAAAACAA
Source organism: uncultured Bacteroidales bacterium (assembly GCA_934726455.1). Lineage (GTDB taxonomy): Bacteria > Bacteroidota > Bacteroidia > Bacteroidales > UBA932 > Cryptobacteroides. The sequence goes on along the minus strand of CAKVDS010000033.1, from coordinate 14,430 downwards.
CTTCACGGGTTGCTGAAAAGCGGGACATCAGATGCATCAAAATCATGGTTTGCGGTCGGCGAGTATAAGCGTCTGCCGAACGAGGTCGGCGGGATGGAAACAGCATCGCCGCAAAAGGTGGGGATTGAATTGCGTGCACTGCTGAAAGAGTATAGAGGCAAAAAGCCAATACGCTTTGAGGATATACTTGATTTTCATCAGCGTTTTGAATCAATACACCCCTTTCAGGACGGCAACGGCAGAGTCGGGCGTCTGATAATGTTCAAGGAATGCCTGAACCACAACATCGTTCCGTTCATCATCACGGACGAACTGAAGATGTTCTATTACCGAGGTCTGCACGAATGGAAAACACTCCCCGGTTATCTGACAGACACCTGCCTGACAGCACAGGATTATTACAAGAAGCTCCTTGACTATTTCAGAATCAGATATTGACGACCGGCACTTTACCATTCATCAGCAATGGCAGGAGTTCGTCTAAAATTCGCTACCTTTGTCTTGAGACCAGACGTATGGTTTCTAACAAAAGTGGCCGATATGGATCGAGAAGTGCAATTCATCCTGTACAATATGCCGGAAGACAGCGGCAAAGTGCAGGTCATCATAAGAGATGAAACAATATGGTGCACCCAAAAAGCTATGGCGCAGCTGTTTGGGGTCGGTGTCCCTGCTGTCAGCAAGCATCTGAAAAACATCTTTGAAGAGGGCGAACTATCACCAGAAATGACTATTTCCAAAATGGAAACAGTCATAAACAGAGGTAAACGCGGAGAAGTCAACGAACAGATTGACTTCTACAATCTGGATGCAATCATCGCCGTAGGTTACCGAGTTAACTCTATCAAGGCCACTAAATTCCGCCAATGGGCGACAAAGATTCTAAACGAATATATCCGCAAAGGCTTCGCAATGGATGATGAACGTCTGAAGCAGGGCACCGCATTGTTCGGGAAAGACTATTTCCGGGAATTGCTCGAAAGAGTACGCTCCATCCGGGCAAGCGAACGCCGTATCTGGCAGCAGATTACGGATATCTACGCCGAATGTAGCATTGACTACGACCGCAACTCTCAGACAACACGAGATTTCTATGCGATGGTCCAGAACCGCTTCCACTACGCCATCACAGGGCAGACAGCAGCGGAAATCGTATATACAAAAGCCGACCACACGAAAGAGCACATGGGGCTGACGACCTGGAAGAACGCCCCGGACGGCCGTATTCTGAAATCAGATGCAAGCATCGCAAAGAACTATCTTCAGGAAAAGGAAATCCGCCAACTGGAACGCGCCGTGACCGGGTACTTCGACTACATCGAAGACCTCATAGAGCGCGAAAACACATTCAATATGGAGCAGTTCGCCGCCAGTGTCAATGAATTTCTGACATTCCGCCGCTACCAGATTCTTCCCGACAAGGGCAAAATCTCCGCAGCTCAGGCAAAGAAAAAGGCTGAAGATGAATATGCACTGTTCGACCCTACGCAACAGATTGACTCTGACTTCGATAAGGAAGTCAGAAAGATGCTAAAAACGTAGCAAGACAATTGTGTTTACACAACAAAAAATTAATTGTAACTTCGCAGCATAAATTAAATTGTAGCACATCGACATTATGGCTCTGCCATCCGAAAAACTTGCTCAGTCACTTGCTGTCTTACGACAGATTCAGGAGACCAGGAAAAGTCCTGTCCTCAAGTCGTCAGACATCACAATAACTCATCTTGAACGCCTGACAGACAATGGTTTTCTTATGAAAGTCCTCAACGGGTGGTAATTCAATCCGACCAGGCATCGCGTTCTGGAAACACTACAGCTTGGTATATTTCCTACTGGAAATTCATTGACGAATATGTCCGTGAAAAACTCGGTGACGACTGGTGCCTTTCGCCGGAAGTCTCATTGGATATCCAGACAGGCAACTGGACGGTTCTGCCCCAATTGATAGTCCGTTCCCCGAAATGCTCAAACACGACTGTGAACCTGCTTTTCGGATGCAGCATATTCTTCTTAAAGGCGGAATGCGCAAGCAATATTGTCAAAGAAAACAGATATGGCCTGAATGTATATGGAATCCCTGAAGCATTAGTGATGTCCTCGCCAATCATGTTCCATAGGAACGCCATCACTGCAAGAACCGCATTGGCTTCTGTAAGAGATTCTTCAGATGTACTGCCATTCCTTCTCGACAAAGGGCGTTCGTCACGTGCTGGCAGACTCATCGGTGCATTCAACAATGTACAAATGACATCCATAGCCGATGACATTAAAGACACAATGACAAGGTTGGGTTATGTCATTCGTGAAGATGACCCATTTACTGAAAAACAGGAATTCGTCAGGGATCAATCTCCATATGCAACCAGAATCCGCCTGATGTGGCAGAGCATGCGAGACGCGGTAATTGCCACGAAACCAGACATTTCAGAAATCATCAGCGCAGAAAGCTATATGAAAGATGTCGAAGATCGTTATAAACTCGACGCTTACCATTCCTTGTCAATAGAAGGCTATAAAGTGTCCGAAGAACTGATAGAAAAGGTTCGCAGCGGCAATTGGAAACCAGACTCAAGTTCATCAGACCGTGAGGACAAAAACGCTCTTGCGGCACGAGGCTATTGGCAGGCATTTCAGGAAGTCAAGAAAAGCATCCGCACGATACTTGACGGTTCAAATGCCGGTGCAGTCGTCGAGAAAGACCACCGTAGATGGTATCAGGAAATGTTCACCCCTTCTGTTATGGCAGGCATCATCAAAGTTTCTGACATAGTGGGATACAGATCAAACCAAGTGTACATCAGGAACTCCAAGCACACGCCTCTTAATCCCGAGGCCGTCAGGGATGCGATGCCTGTACTTTTTGATCTGCTTAAAAATGAGCCGGACACTTGGGTCCGTGCCGTTCTGGGACACTTTGTCTTCACGTTCATACACCCATATATGGACGGGAACGGTCGAATGGGTCGTTTCCTTATGAATGCTATGCTCGCCTCCGGTGGCTACCGATGGACAATCATCTCCAAGGACATCAGAGACGACTATATGGCTGCCCTTGAGAAAGCCAGCGTAGATGGAGATATTCGGGAGTTTGCCACTCTCTTATCCGGTATCGTTCAGAACAACGACAAATGAGTTCTAGTCCAGAGAGTCTGGTTCATCATCTTCTGCTTTAGTGGAACACTGATTATCAAAAGATAGTAACTACTCAGGTACCAATAATACATTATTAAATCCCTCACAAATTACTACCTTTGTGAGTTTTAAGTCATAACGAACAACATGGAACTGAAAGACCTTATAGGAGAGGCGACAGCCTATGACAAGAAAGAAAGGCTTGAGGTCAGCAGACCAAAGAGCTGGCTCAAGAGCGTTTCCGCATTCGCCAACGGCAATGGCGGGACATTGGTATTCGGCATCAGCGATGATGAACGGATAGTCGGACTTGTCGATGCCGAAAGCGACTCCGAGGTTATCAGCGAGTGCGTCAAGACCAAACTCGACCCGGTTCCGGATATTCATCTCGAATTCAAAGAGATTGACGGAAAGAAACTAATCCTGCTGCACGTCAATGAAGGAAGCGAAACGCCATATTACTACATCGGTGACAAACAGCGTCTGGCATACATCCGCATTGGCAATGAATCTGTTGTCGCCGACCGTCTCCAGTTGAAGGCTTTGGTGCTGAAAGGCTCAGGACGGACTTATGATGCACTCCCTTCGCCATACAAGTTCACGGATATGGCCTTCACCCAGCTGCGTTCCGCCTGCTACAAGAGGCTTCACCGCTCATTCGACGACAGCGAGTTCACATCTTGGGGCATCATTGACGAAAACGGAGCATTGACCAATGCAGGAGCGCTGCTGGCCGACGACTCCCCTATTCGCCAGTCACGAATCTTCTGCACCCGCTGGAATGGCCTCACAATGACAAGCGGACTCGGCGAGGCTCTTGACGATGCCGAACTGGAAGGCAGCGTCATCGGTCAGTTGCAAGATGCCGTCGCATTCATCCGCAACAATTCGTACAAGCGCTGGTGGAAAGAAGCCGATCATCGGGAGGAACTTCCGGACTATCCTGAGCGGGCAGTGACAGAGGTCCTCTGCAACGCAATCATCCACCGCGACTACCAAGAACTCGGCAGCGAGATCCACATTGACATCTACGACGACCGAATGGAAGTATATTCACCCGGAGGAATGATTGACGGCCGCCTGATTCAGCAACTGAACCCGCTTTCAGTTCCGTCCAAGCGTCGCAATCCCCTCCTCGCTGATTTCTTCAGCCGGCTCGACCTCATGGAGCGTCGAGGCAGCGGAATGAAGAAAATCCTCGGGGAATATGCCAGATTTGAGTCCTTGAAGGAATACCGCTCCCCGGAGTTCAGTTCCAATGCCAGCGAGTTCCATGTGACCCTTTGGAACCTCAACTACGGCTCCGATGTCGTAAAAGATGTCGCTAATGACACCGCCGATGTCACAAAAGGGTTCGTAAAAGGGTTCGTAAAAGAACCTCCACAGTTCACAAAAGAGTTCGTAAAAGCCCAAAGACGCATATACAAGTTGATTTCAACGAACCCTCAAATCAACATCACTGCTATTGCAGAGAATTTAGGTGTATCTACCAGACAAGTCCAGAAGTACTTGAGAAGGCTCACTGAATTACAGTTGATCACCCGTGAAGGCGGACGCAAAAGCGGCATCTGGAAAATTCTCGACAAGGACTACGATGACTTCTTTGAACGGATATAACACAGAATCTTATTTGCAAAACAAATCCGCGTCATCGGTAATGCTCTGAATTTCAAAGACATCTTATTTGCAAAGTAAATCCACACAACAAAATGGCAAATCAATACCGTTTCAACAACTCGCGCAGGTGGGAGCCATTCCGGCACTTTCTGCTCACACCTGAACAGACAACATGCCCTGAACGATGTTCTGCGGCTCTCGTACCAGTCAGGTGGGAGCCGTTTTGGAGAAAAATGCTCCCACGTCAATCATGTATAATATGCCAACAATAGGAATAATGGACTCGGGGGTCGGGGGATTGTCGGTGCTGCGGGAGATACTGAAGGTGCTGCCGCAGGAGAGGTACGTGTATTTCTCCGACAACGCCTGGTGCCCATATGGGGAGAAGAGCCCCGAATTCATCCGGGAGCGCTGCCGGCACATCACGGAGCTGATGCTCTCCAAAGGCGCATCGGCGATGGTGGTGGCTTGCAACACAGCCACTGCCGCGGCGATACAGACGCTCCGCAGCGAATATGAGATCCCCTTCGTGGGGATGGAGCCGGCGGTGAAACCGGCGGCCCTCGGGACAAAGAGCGGGGTGATAGGAGTGCTCGCCACCGCCGGAACCCTCAAAGGATCAAAATACCTCAACACCAAGGGGCGTTTCCAAGACGCTGTGAAAATAGTGGAACACATCGGCCAGGGCTTCGTGGAGCTCGTGGAGAGCGGGGTGCTGGCCGGACCGCACGCTGAAGAAGTGGTCGGCAAAAGTCTTGAGCCCCTCCTCGCAGCAGGCGCCGACACCATTGTGCTCGGGTGCACGCATTACCCTTTCCTCCTGGAGACGCTGCGCAAAGTCGCGGGCCCGGGTATAAATTTCATAGACCCGGCGCCGGCCGTGGCACGCAGGCTCGTGGAAGTGCTCAAAGAAAAAGGCATCGGGCCCGCAGACAGCAGACCCGATGTCGAACTCATATCCTCCGGCTCGGACGAGGCCCTGCGGAGGTGCTATACCCTGATTCGGCAGTGAGAATCAAAAGTCGGTCATCTGGCCGAGAACCTCGAAATACAGTTCTCCGTCCAAAGCCACGGCACGATAGACCGTATAGTCAACCGCATAGTACTCCGCCCCGTCAAGAACGACCGTGCGGTAGTCGTCCGGAAGTTCCCTCACGACAGCACCCGCCGGCGGCACGACCGTGGCGTAGTCCCCTCCGGAAGTCCTCACGAAGAACACTCCGTCTTCATAATAGTAGTCCGCAGCGGCATCAGCATAAGACTGTACAAGGCCAAGACGTTCCGCGAGCAGATACGACTCGTACGCTCTCTGGGCGTTGTCCGATGAGAAACGAAGCCGGGAGTTGGCGGAAGCTACAAGTGAGTTGCGCTCAGTCACATAGCGAGCGAAGTCGTTGTACTCCCGATAACTGCGGTATGCGGCGAAATAGAATGCGAAACTGCACGTGGCAGCGGCAAAGCGCGACGGTCTGAAAGCAACCCCGAAAGGCGGCCGGGTGACATAATAATTGCCGTCCGCATAGCGGTAGAACACATCGTCCAGAATATAATACGGTACGCCGAAGAAATCTCTGCGGGCGTAGCGCGGAGGCAGTTTCTTCACCCTATAGCCGAAATAATGCCGGCCGCTGTCCCAGAATCTGGACGGACGCCTGTAGGAAATCGGATCCCGATATGCAGGAGGGGGAACCTGCCCGGCGCCAGGACGCCAGCCACTCCCGGGACGCTCATCCGGACGGCCGGGAGCTGGAGCCCCACCATGGCCTGGACGCATGTCCGGGCGTCCGGGTCTCCCATCACCAGGACGCATTCCAGGACGATCTCCGGGACGAACCTGACCACCCGGCTGACGGTCGTCTTTCCTGTCAGGAGCGGAACCGCCGGGACGGGATGGCGCAGAAGGACGTCCCTGATCCCCAGGCTTGACAGCACCGCCGGGACGAGGCTGACTGCCCGGTCTGCCGGCAGACGGCTGTTGAGGGCGGGACGGCTGCGCTGCAGGCTGCTGCGGGCGCTGCTGCCCACGCTTCCCGTCCGCATTGCTGCCTGTGCGTGCAGGCTGCCGGCGTTCATCGCCACCGGGCCGCGCCTGCCCCTTCTTGTTGTTGTCCTGCGGGACATTGTATGTCTTGTCACGGCCTGAAGAGCCGTTGCTGCGTGAAACTGAACCCGAATTGCCACGTGACGCAGATGATCCTTGCGAGGTGGACGGCCTGCGGCCCCCGCCACGGGAATTGTTGCCGCCTCCGCTTGACTGGGCGGAGACAGGCTGCGAAAGCAGTGACAACACCGCCAGCCCAGCTGCTGCAAAACAAATTGATCTTCTCATATTCAATAGAGATAATATTTAGCGGACAGCTGCCTGAACGCCTCGACATCCTTTGACCAGAATTCGGCGATGTCGGACACCTTGAGGCTCTGCCCGAATGTGGTGCTGACAAAATCAGTGCCGCAGACCTTGTTGAACATCGGGATGCGCTCGGCAGACAGGGCAAACGGATTCTTGCCGTACAGCTCCCATATCGCCTGCATCACGTAGAACTGGGTCAGGGTGATGGTGGCGGCATCGTAGTCCGTGTAGTAGTACTGCACCCCGTGGATCAGTTTCCCGGAAAGCCGGCCGGATGTAGGCTTGTAGTGAATGGTTCTCCATGCCACTCCCGGGACGGCGTAACTGTCAAGAGTTTCCTTCAACTTGTCGGCATCCACCCATTCTTCCGCAAAAGTGGCGAACGGGAGGGTGTAGCCGATGCCGATGTTGAGGTAGTTGTACATCTCCCCTATCAGGCCTGCGGACGGGTAGCACAGAGCGCTCTCGGGATAAGGGATGTTCGGGGACGGGAGCACCCACGGCAAGCCGGTGTCGCTGAAGAGCATATCCCGGCTCCAGCCTTCCATCGGCACCACGAGCAGGCTGCATTTCAGGGGTTCCTCCCTGCCGTTCTGCCCGCAGTTGAGCCCCTCCTCGTTGATGAGCATCGCAAGTTCGCCCACGGTGAGGCCGTAGACATAAGGGATCCGGTACTGACTCACGAATGAGTTGAACCCCGGTTCTACCAGCGGCCCCTCGACCTTCATGCCGCCGAGCGGGTTGGGCCTGTCCAGCACCATCACGGGGATCTCAGCCCGGGCGCAGGCACGCATCACAAGCCCCAGGGTGGAGATGAACGTGTACGAGCGGCTGCCCACATCCTGAATGTCGTAGATCATCATGTCAATGCCCTTGAGCATCTCCGGGGAAGGTTCGCGGGTGGCCCCGTACAGAGAATGGACAGGCAGCCCGGTGCGCGCATCCTTGCCAGAATCCACCTTGCCGCCGGCGTACACATCGCCTCTCACCCCGTGTTCCGGGGCAAACAAGGCCACAAGCTCAACGTCTGTAGCATCATACAAGATGTCAATGGTCGAATTGAGCTGAGAATCAACACCTGACGGATTGGTCACAAGCCCCACCCTCATCCCGGCCAGGCCGGAAAATCCACGGTCGCGGAGCACCTCAACACCAGGCTTCACACGGGCCTGGAGGCAGACGGCACTCAGCAGCGCCGCCGCGCAAAGAAAGTAACGGAAACGGTTGCCAGACAACATATCATTACAATTATGAAAAATCCTGCATACCCCACAGCTTCCTGCAACCAGCCTGCAAAGAAGCCCGGAATCATCATTGAAAGGGCCATAAAAGCCGTACATATAGCGTAGTGGGAGGTTTTGAACTCACCCTCCGAGAAGCGCATCATATAGAGCATGTAAGCCGTGAAGCCGAAGCCGTAGCCAAACTGGTCAAAAGCCACGCACAGATACACCACCCACATCTCAGAAGGCTGTGCCACAGCCATATAGAGGTAAACGGCGCACGGCAGGGCCAGGGCGAGGGACATGGGCCAGAGCGACTTGCGCAGCCCCTTGGCGGCAGCGAAAACCCCGCCCGCTATGCCCCCGGCAGTCAAGGCGATCACCCCGACAGTCCCGTAGACAAGTCCGGAAGCCGCAGTGCTGAGCCCGAGTCCCCCGTCTTGCGGGGAATCGAGAAGAAAAGGGGTCAACATCTTGACGGACAATGCCTCCGGCAGCCGGTAGAGAAGCATGAACACTATCGCGAGCCAGACCCCGTCCTTACGGAAAAACGTCACCCATGCCCGGGAAAAATCTTTTAGAATGTCCGCAGAAGTCTTGTTTGAGGCGGTCTTCTCAACCTTAGGCAGGGCGAACAGGTGCCAGAGCGCGAGCAGGGCGAAAAGCAGCGAGGCGCCCCCTATCGTCAGGCTCCAGGCCGCAGGGATGTTCCCGAGACGCTCCTCAAGAATCCCGGCAAGGACAACGATAACACCTTGCCCGAAGACGGAAGAGATACGGTAAAACGTGCTCCTGATCCCCACGAACAGCGACTGTTCCCTCTCGTCAAGAGCAAGCATATAGAAGCCGTCCGCCGCGATGTCGTGGGTAGCCGAAGCAAGCGCGATAATGTAGAAGCAGACTATCGACAGTCCGAAAGCGTCGGGACTCACCGACAGGGCAAGCGCCGCAAAGCCCACAGTGACAAGGGCCTGCATGGCCAGGATCCACCATCTCTTGGTACGTATCACATCCACAAACGGACTCCAGAGCGGCTTTATGACCCACGGAAGATAGAGAAGCGCCGTATAGGCGGCCACATCGCCATTGGACATCCCGAGACGCTTGAACATCGTGACGGAGATGACGTTGACGATGAAATAAGGTATGCCCTCCGCAAAATAGAGGGTCGGCACCCAGGCCCATGGGTTACTGCTCAACTTCCGCCCCGACATAGTAGTGAGAGAGTATCTGTCTATAATCGTATCCTTCTGAAGCCATCACAGCGGCGCCTATCTGGCAGAGCCCGACCCCATGGCCCCAGCCGCGCCCGGTGAGGATGAAGTCATCACCTTCCCGCGTCACCTCGAAAGCCGAGCTCTTGAGGTGCGTGTCGCTCAGGGCGCGGCGTATCGCGAGTTCCTTGCCGATGACTTCCGAATGCTTGGTGCCGTTGATTTTCAGATATTTGATACGCCCCGACGGACCCCTCTCAAGAGGTTCAAGAGAGAGGATGTCACCGAAATCAACGCCGGTGCGGCGGCGGACAAGTTCCGAAAGTCCGGCGGCGGTGTATCTCACGGTCCAGTCATGGAAGTCACGCGTGTCCATATCATAGTCGTTGAGCACCTGCGAGAGAATCTCCGAGTGCTCACAGTCGCAGAACCTGTCTTCAACGCTTTGAAGGTAAGGGTAATCCTTGTCTTCCCAGCAGGTGCTGTAAAGTTCCGTACGCCCGCCGCAACACTTGGAATAGCGGGTGTCGCAGAGTTCTCCCCCATAGCGGAGAACCTGTCCCCATGTCTGGTCTATGGCCTGGCGGACACTCTCCCCCACCGCCATCGTAAGTCCTTGATACCGTTGGCAATGGTCGTCAGCGCAGACATCGAAGTTGCGGTGCGGCGACGGCCGGCCTGTTTTTCTTTCTTCCATTCTGGCTTGCAGCCAGCTGCGGGAAATGACTGCGTGGGCCTTGAGGAGTTCAAGAGAAGATGTTGACTTCATCTCCGAAGAGATGACACTGAGCAGGTAGTTCTCCATCCCGATGCAGTTCACCGCCGTGATGCAGTCCCCCTCCACGATGAACTTGAGTCCCCCGGCGAATTTCAGTGACCGTTTCTGCTGCCAGTGGAAATCAATTCCTATCACCACATCGTACAGGATGAAAGATGCTTCGGCAAACAGGGTCGAGCGGGTTATGGAGTCAAAATACAACTCATCGTATATCATCCCGTTATAGACTATACGCCCGTCCTGCCAGCTGACTTTCTGCGGACCTGCCCCGTCGGAAATTATCTCGAAGCGTATTTCCTTGGCCGACATAATCCCCACACTCACCTTAGGCTGGGTGCGCGTAAGCCTCCATTCTATCATCTCGCGCTCTTTGCGTGGAATCGACACCTCGGAGAGCATCTCTTCAAGGTCTGCGCCCGTGACTTTCTCGAAATCTTCCTCAAAAGGGGCGACGAAGTATCCGGCCATGTCGGCGGCTCCCGGGCTGATTGTCAGATGATCCGGGCCGTCGGAATAATAGTGGTGCGAGCGTTTGGCCTCGCGCAGGGTAACAAAGGCCCTGTATTCCCCGTCACGGCAATAGGCGAAGAGGTTGAATTTCGGCTCGACCTCATCTTCCACCTTGTCCGTGCAGTCAAGCAGGCGGTAGAATAGCTTGGCAATGGACTTGGATGTGCTTGCCTTGAGGGCGAAGACACCTTCGGTGAAGCCGGCATAACGGTACAGGGTCGCGTCCTTGACCGAGGCAAGAGGTTTCCCCGGATTGTCAAGATACTCGTCAATGGCCCTCTCAAGAGGTAGAGATTGTCTCGGAACAGCTTGGAAATGAAGATGATCCGGAGCAGATGCCCCGCTGACGGGACCATTATAGAACACGGTGTAGTCCCGATATTTCATCGCAAAGTCGAGCATGTCCGGGAAATGGTGCCATATCTCCTGCGAGATATGCTCCTCGCGCACTATCACAAGGTGTCCCGGGAAAATCGGGTACGGATTGACCTGTATGCGGTATGTTCTCCCCTTGCGGCCCTCGAACTTGAGGTGGAACTGCTCCGGGGGCCTGTTCTCCTCGCACAGGAAACATTTGCGCGCGGCTATCGCTTCGGGGCTGGTGTCGGCTGTGCTCGAGATGACACGGCGGGGGTTGAACTGGACAGTGCACATAAGACCGTCCACCTCCAGTTGTCTGGTTTTGACGGACTTGAGTGCACGGAAGTTGGATGCGGCCAGAGGCCACACGGAAAGCTGGTCGTTGATGAACTTGTCGATTTCCTGCATCACAGAAGGGCTTGGAGGGAATTCTTGATCTTGTGGTATTCGGACTCGAAGTTTGGGGTAAGGATGTCTTTGCCGCAGGCGGCCTCTATCTCCTCGGGAGACCAATAGCGTCCGCCGATAACTTCCTCGCCATCAGGCTTAAGGATGAAGTTTCCGACTGTCGCGAAGACATTGACAAGTTCCCTCTCCGCCTCGGATTCGAACACATAGGAAGTGATGAAGACCGGGTTGAAGTCAGTAAAGCCGAGTTCCTCGGAAGCCTCACGGTAGAGGGCTTCAAGGATGTATTCGCCGTAGGCGACGTGGCCGCCGACGGCGGTGTCCCAACGCAGGGGCAGAAGATCCTTGGTGGCGCTGCGCTGCTGGAGATAAATCTTCCCGTCGCGGCTGATTATGTGGAGGTGAACCACCGGGTGGAGGGGTTTGGCGGCTGCGGGGGCGCAGGAGGCTGGGGTCGCTGGTTTGGCAGTTGGGGCAGCTGCCGTGCGCACGGAAGGGCTTCCCCCGGACACCGTTGAGGTTGACTCTCTCAAGGAAGCATCCGCTGCCGTGCGCACGAGAGGACCACCATCGTTGCCATGCTCACCGTATCCGGGGGCTGAAAACTCCGCTGCCGTGCGCACGAGAGGCACTTCCGTGCGTAAAATGCCGCCTGGTGCGCACGGGAAGCCTATTTCGGGCTGTGCCGTGCGTGAATTGCCGCCTGGTGCGCACGACTTCAGCCCCGTGCGCACGGGATCCGAAGCCGTGGCGGTCTGCCGTGCGGCTGTGGCAGTCGGTCGGTTTGCCATGCGGCCGGTGGTTTCCGGAGCGGCGGGGTGCGGCCTCGCCATGCGGCCGTGGCAGAACGCCCGCGATGCCTGAGCAATGACATTGCCGTGCTCATCAACAACCGGCAACATCTCCGATGCCGCCGATCTGTCGCTTCCGCGGAGGAGCGGCGCCGTTGAAGCAGGATATATCAAATCTGTCATCAGTAGTTGATTATTCTGAGTTCTTCTGGTGTATACAATATCGAGTCAATGAAGTCCGGGGCCACCTGCGCGACCGTCAGGAATGCCAGAAGTGCGACTGCTGCCACGGCGAGCAGGACAAGAACCGGAATCCACCAACGGAAGCGGCGGGGCGAGGCTTGTCGCGGCTGTGGTACTGCAGCTGGCTGCGGCTGGTTCTGCAGTTGGCTGCGGCTTTGGAGCTGCGGCTTTGGCTGAGGTTGTGGCTGAGGTTGTGGCTGAGGTTGTGGCTCTGCGGCTGGCTGTGGCCGGGTCTCCGGAGTGGGCTCAAGTTCCGTAACCGGTTGCGGCTGTGGATCTGGCTCCGGCTCTGCTCCCGTGTTCGTTCCTGATTCTGGTGCCGATTCCGACTCCGCTGCCGTGCGCACGAGAGGACCACCGTCGTTGCCATGCTCACCGTATCCGGGGGCTGAAAACTCCGCTGCCGTGCGCACGAGAGGCACTTCCGTGCGTAAAATGCCGCCTGGTGCGCACGGGACTCCTGTTTCGGGCTGTGCCGTGCGTGAAATGGCGTCTGGTGCGCACGACTTCAGCCCCGTGCGCACGGCGGGGGCTTCTATCGGCAAGGTTGCGGTTGCGGTCGCGGTTGAAGTTAAGACTGCTGTTGCAGCTGTAGCCGGCTCTGCTCCCACAGTTGGAGTTGCCTCCGGAGCCGGGGTGGCGGCGGTTTCCGTTTCCGGGGCCGGAGCCGGGTTCGTTTCCGAAGCCGGAACTTCTTCCGCGGCCGGGGTGGCGGCGGTTTCCGTTTCCGGGGCCGGAGCGTTGGCTGTTTCCGCATCCGAAGCCAAAGCCGAGTTCGTTTCCAGAGCCGGAATTTCTTCCGCGGCCGGGGTGGCGGCGGTTTCCGGAGCGGTTTCCGCGACTGTGGCAGAGACCGTTTCCGGAGATGACGGCACAATCGGTATCTCTACCGGTTCGGGTTCAATCATCGCTTTGAGAGACAGCGGTTCGAGCCCGAACCCGTCAGGATATATGTCCAGATCCGGATCCGGGACGAAGAAAAAATTGTTCTCCACCGTAGCCCTCAAACGGCCAAGTCCGGGAAGTGATATTGTCTTTCTCTCCTTGAGCACCGTCTTCATCTCTGAAAGGAACTGCTTGAGATACAAGGCAGCAGCCTCCTTGGAAATGCCGTTGGATGCCGCATAGAAATCTATCAGCAAAGTATCTTCCGAGCGGCTCGGGTGAAAAGAAAGTCTGCGGTATGGCGGATTGATAGTGTAGCCTTTATCAGAGAAGGTGGCCGGAACCACCTCCGCCACGAAAGTGCCCAACCCGGGCAGACCGACCATATCGTGGTCGGTTATTAGCTCGGATATCATAGTGGACAGAAGAGCAACATCCATAATACAACAAAAATACGCAAAATCTGTTGAATTCCGCTCACAACGGAGCTAATCTTCCCTGTCGTTGCCAGACTCAAGACCAGTCCCCCATACAGCGACAGACCTCACAGAAGATTGTCCGCCACTGCGGAAGACCAGACACTCACGCTGAAGTGCAAGGCCGCCAAACACTGAAGGCAGCAGGGCAGGCGGTGGTGCCGGGTGGGAGCGGAACCGCAGGAAAAGGCTCCTACCTGAACGGGACAACAGCCGCAGACCGGGCTGCAGGGCAGGCGGCGGCACCAGGTGGGAGCGGAACCGCAGGAAAAGGCTCCTACCTGGACGGGGCAGCGGCCACGGACGCGGATGCAGGGCAGGCGGCGGCACCAGGTGGGAGCGGAATCGCCGGAAAAGGCTCACACCTGGACGGGGCAGCGGCCACGGACGCGGATGCAGGGCAGGCGGCGATGCCAGGTGGGAGCGGAACCGCAGGAAAA
>CAKVDS010000032.1 GCA_934726455.1 uncultured Bacteroidales bacterium | reverse complement strand
TCCGCCGCCGTGCTGTTCTCGGCGGCCGTGCTGTCCTTCGGACAGGAGGTAGATCTGCACAAACAGCCCCCGCGCGTGCCGGAGAAGGTTGTTTTTGCCGGGCAGACTGTACGCTTCGACAGGGAGGACCTGTATGAGAGGATGGACAGGGAACTGATCGCATTCACCTACATGCATACCAATTCCACCCTGATGCTCAAAAAGTCGGAACGCATATTCGCACAGGTAGTGCCGATTCTCCGCAGGGAGGGGGTGCCGGAGGACCTGAAATACCTTATGGCCATAGAAAGCAATCTGGATCCGAAGGCTGTGTCTTCTGCCGGCGCTGCGGGGCTTTGGCAGTTTACCAAGGCTACGGCGAGGGAATATGGCCTTGAGGTGACTTCCGAGGTGGACGAGCGCTACAACATAGAGAAAGCGACCAAGGCTGCGTGTGACTATCTCAAGAAAGCTTTCGCCAAATACGGGGACTGGATGACGGTGGCCGCGAGCTACAACGGCGGACAGAACGGCATCACGAGGAAACTCTCCGATCAGAGGCAGACAAGTGCGCTCGATCTCTGGCTGGTGGAAGAGACGTCAAGATACATGTTCAGAGTCCTTGCCGCCAAGATGTTTTTCGAGAGGCCTTCCGATTTCGGATTCAATGTGCCGCACTCGGAGAGATACCGTTATTATCCCCCGGAGAAGATAGTCGAGATAAGCGGCCCGATAGAGAGTCTTGTGGATTTCGCGGAGGAAAACGGTGTCAGTTATGCCCAGCTCAAGGGCGCGAACCTGTGGTTGAGGGACAGCAAACTCGTCAACAAGGCAGGCAAGACATACGACATCATCATTCCTCACGCAGGTCGGTGACGACCCAGGAAGAGTCCAGAGAAGAAGTGTCGAATCTGAAGTCCCGCAGGCTGCCTGTCTGTGGGACATATTTGATGTTTTTGATACTGAGGCTCTCCAGAGAGTCGTCCCCCTCAAGAATCTCCTTTATGCCCCCGGCCTCCTCAATGTAGACTTCTTTCTCTTCCGGATCAACTGTCCAGCGTGTATTCCCGTCGCAGTAGATTTCGATTCCGTTGCCTTTCGCGAGGTAACAATTGCCTTCAAGGATCAGGGTTCCGCTCATGTGCAGCGATGACGGACTCCGTGTCACGCAGTCATATTCCAGACTGACCCTGTCTTTGTCCAGATGGCCGAGTATCTCTCCGATCTGCTTTTCGGGGAGTTTCTGCGCGTGCATAAGCAGGGGACAGATGACAGCCGCCAATATGAAAGACAGCCTTCTCATCAGCGCTTGAGGAATGCGTCAAGGATCGGTTGCAGGGTGTTGAGGTCCGGGACAAGCACCTGACGCGGCTTGGAGCCTTCCTGATGTCCGACTATGCCGGCCGCTTCCAGCTGATCCATCACGCGTCCTGCCTTGGCATAGCCCATCCCCAGCTTGCGCTGCAGATCAGAAGTGGAACCTCTCTGTGTGGTGACCACCATTTTCGCCGCCTCTTCGAAACGCTCGTCGAGACTGTGCATATCAACATTTCCTCCGGCTTCTCCTCCTTCGGACGCAGCATCCTCTACGGAAGGAAGATAGTACGGGCTGTTATAGCATTTTCCGTAGCCTTTCTGGTCTCCGATGTATCTTGTGATGCCCTCGATCTCCTCATCCACATCCACGAGGGCGCACTGTATACGTTCTGAGTCTATTCCGGCGGAGAAGAGCATGTCGCCCCGTCCGATAAGTTTTTCCGCTCCCGGGCTGTCGAGGATTGTCATGGAGTCTGTCCTGGATGCGACGCGGAAGGCGATGCGCATAGGAAAGTTGCTCTTGATGACTCCGGATATGACATCCACTGACGGTCTCTGGGTGGCCAGTATCACATGGAGTCCGGCAGCACGGCCTTTCTGTGCGAGACGGACTATGGAGTTGGTGATGCTCCGGCTCGCCGATTTTGTCTCGGGGCTGGCTCCCTGACTCATGGTAAGGTCGGCATATTCATCCACCACCACAACAAGGTACGGCAGGAAGCGGTGTCCCTTCTCCGGGTTGAGCCTGCGGGACTTGTATTTCTCGTTGTACAGGCGGATGTTGTTGACTCCGGCCTTGCTGAGAAGCTCGTACCTCTGGTCCATCTCGATGCATAGCGAACGCAGGATCTTCTCCGCGTCCTTAGGCTTCTTGACTATGGCGTTGTCCTGCTCGTCCTCCTCCGAGCATGCATCCGGCAGTACGGCAAGATAGTGCTTCAAGAGTCTGGCGTATACGGAGAATTCCACCATCTTCGGGTCGATGAACACGAACTTCAGTTCTGACGGGTGCTTGCTGTACAGAAGTGAAGTGACGATTACGTTAAGTCCCACGGACTTGCCCTGCTTGGTCGCACCGGCCACGAGGAGGTGTGGGGCATCGGCGAGGTCGAAGACTTTCACCTTTTGGGTGATGGTGTATCCGATGGCCACAGGCAGGTCGGCCTTGCTGTTGCGGAACTCGTTGTCGTTGAGCAGGGCTTTCAGCGGCACGATGGACGCGTAGTCATTGGCGACTTCAATTCCCACCGCGTCAGAAAGCACCACGACTCTCACGCCTTTGGCGTTGAGGGCCATCGCAATGTCTTCCTGCAGCCTTTTTATTTCCGCAATCTTGACACCTGGAGCCGGATACACCTTATATAGGGTCACGGTCGGCCCGACTATGGCCTTTACATCGGTTATCTGGATTTTGTAGTTGGCGAGGGTCGCCCGGATCTTGTTGTTGTTGCGCGTGAGCTCTTCGCTGGACACTTCCCTACGTCCGCTTGAGTGGGACTTGAGAAGGTCGAGTGAAGGGAACTTATAATCTGGCAGTCCGTCAGGAGGATCGAGCCTGTTGTCTATAGGCGTCAGATCTCTGGTGACATCGGTATCGAGTGCGTCACCCTTGACCACGGTGAAGTTGCCGTTGTCAAGCGCCTCCGGCTGCGCCTGTTGGGCCGGCGGCGTTTGGGGTGCCGGCTCGGCGGTTTGTGGCTCCGCTTTCAGAGCCATGACAGTCAATGGCTCAGGCGTTGCAGCAGGAGTTTCAATGACAACAGGCTCCACATCCGGAATCGGCGTCACATCGTTATCTCCTTCTCTTTCAGTGTTTTCGGTATTCTCTGCCTCTTCAGATTCCGAAACCTGGCACTCCTCAGCCTCATCAGTTGCTGGCTTTACAGGTCTTTTCCTGCTGCCGCTGGTTGCAAGCCACTTGCTGAACCTCTTTGAGGAGAAAATCAACAGGGAGATGAAAAGCACGATTATGACGATTCCTGTCACCGGTACGCCTATCTGTTCTTCGGCCCAGCCCACCGCCTTTGCTCCGCATCTGCCCCCGAGACCGCCGCCGAAGATGTTGTCAAGCGAGGCGAGTTTCCCGATGAACGCAAATGCCAATGAACTTATGCATGCGCTGAAAAGGGTGATGAGGCCTGTCTTGATCAGAGACTGGCTCCATTTGCGGGTCAGCAGCCTTGTCGACACGGCTGTCAGGATGATGAGCAGGGCAAAACTTCCGAGTCCGAAAAGTTCGCATACGAGGAAATACCCGGTTCTGTTGCCGATTTTGCCGGCCGCGTTGCCGACTTCCGCAGCACTTCCTCCTGTGAACAGGCTCATGTCCTGCTCCCAATGGAAGAGGTAGGATATGATGGCTATGAATACGAATACGGCGAGGACAGCCGTAAACAGTCCGGCTACCCGGATTGCTGCGGCTCTTTCATTCTCGTCCCATCTGTCCCAGATCCTCATTATTTCTTCCTGTTCTGCCTTCTGTTGTTTTTGTGCTGGCGGTTGTTTTTCTGTCCTCCGCTCTGGCCATAGTTGATTCCCAGACCCGGGCGGGCGAAGCTGGCATCGTTGGATATGCGCCCGAGATCCAGGCCTTCAGGCACCTTGAGCCTGTATTCGGAGATCCTTTCGATGTCGGCGAATATCGTCTCGTCAGCGACGCTGTCCTTGTTCCATATAAGATACTGCTGCCTCATATATATGGCCAGACAGCGTATCATTTCCGTCTTCACCTCACCGTCCGGTTCGTTGCACAGCAGATTTATGATTTTCTCTATATTGCGTCCGTAATGGGCCGCCTTTATCCTGTCGTCTTTCATCGGGAGCGGCACCGGCGCTGTCCTGAACTCCTCCTTCTGCGGGCACGGATACGGTGAGTCGATATCAAGATTGAAGTCGGCTATCATGTAGAGCTGATCCCAGAGTTTGTGCTCATAATTTTCCTGCAGGTGGACTTGCGGATTGAGTATCTCCATGACCTTGATGACGGCCCTTGCCTGTTCGGTGCGTTTGGCTTTGTCGGGGATGGTGCGCAGGTTCTCTACCATCTTCAATACATTGCGTCCATATTCGGGCATGGCCAGTTTTTCCCTTTCTGTGTTGTAGTCCAGGCCGATGTTGTTGGTGTCCATATATCTTTCTTCCATTGTGTGTCTGTCTTTAGTCCGCAAAGATAGCGAATTTGACTGAAATTATTTTTCAGTTTTGAAGCCCTCTGAGGCCCAGATGCCGTCCGATGTGATCAGATATGCCTCGATTCCCGGATGCGAAAGCACGAATTCACGAGCGGCCTCCGGCCCCATCACCATGCAGGCCGTGGCAAGGGCGTCAGCTTCGGCGGCACTCGGGGCCACTACGGTGGCGCTCAACAGATTATGCTGTACCGGCATCCCTGTCCTGGGGTCTATGGTGTGGGCGTATTTCTTCCCGTCCCGTATGTAGAACTTGCGGTAGTTTCCGGAGGTGACTATCCCTTGGCCGCTTCCGTCGGAGCGCCAGATTCCGCGCAGGTCTTTGCCGGGGGTGTCGTTGCCGTCGACGGGGTTGTCAACCCCTATGCTCCAGCCTTTTCCGTGAGGGTTGAGGCCGTCGCAATATATTTCCCCTATGTCCACAAGCATGTCCCTGACTCCTATTGAATATAAGTATGATGCGATGACATCACAGGTGTATCCTTGAGCAATGGCGTTGAAATTGAGGATTTTGTGCTCCTTGCACAAGGCTTTCGCCTCTGCGATGCGTTCTTGTGACGGCAGAGAGTCCGCCGTAAACCCGAATCCCCAGATGTCAAACAGGGGGGCCGCCCACACATCGAAAGCCCCGTCTGTCATTGCTGAATACTTTTCAGACAGGTCGAGCAGGGCACTGAAATGCCTGTCCGGCACGATTTCTTCCCCTGCGTTGCGCCTGCTGAGCAGGGAGTTCTTGTTGTAGCCCGAGATGCTGAAATCGATTTCCTCCAGAAGGGAGTCGATGCTCGCGGCTATGATTTTGTCCGGCACAGTGACTCCGTTGAGATTGACTTTGACACTATATGTGCCGCCCTGGGCATATCCGCTGAATGTTTCGTATCTGTCTGCTGTGCATCCGGCTGCGGCCATCACCGCCAGAATGAGCATGGTTTTTGGGATTGACTTCATGTTTTCGGCAAAGTATTTGCACAAAGTTACTGGATTTTAGTGCAAAACTGCGCGCAATAGTCATTATATTTGCATTTTGTAACAGAAATTATCGAGGATGAAAATCTGGAAAATATCACTTGCGGCTGTCTCTCTGTCAGCCCTGCTGCTGCAGGGATGCAAGAAGGACTCAGACAGTTCAAAGCTCTACATGGACGGTTCGCTTTCTGTCACCGTCCCCACTTATGTCACCGAGGGTTTCACCAAGTCATTCAATATAGATACCCTCATGACGGTGACCCGCGGAGACGGCGGTGCTGTCGGATACTATTTCAAGGATCCTGCGACATCCCTCTATGACACTCTTGTTGCAGGCGACGGCACTGTCCTCAAGAAAGTGTTCACATTCGAGGTTCCGGACACCATAGGCAACCTTTCCATTACCCTGGGGGCATTCACGACTGACGGGATTTATTACGGCACCAGCACTTCCAAGACATTCACGGCGGTCAAAAGCGGCCTTGACGGAGACGGCTCCATCACCGGTTTCACCAAGTTCTTGGCCGACAAGGTGTACACCGATCCTCGTGACGGACGCAAGTATTATTACAGAAACATTTCCGGCACTGACTGGATGCGTCAGAATCTTGCTTGGGAGGGCGCCGGGCATGCGTATGGCGGTTGTGACGTGATGTCAGACATATTCGGGCGCTACTACAGCTGGACGGAAGCGCAGACCGCCTGCCCTGAAGGGTGGACTCTTCCTTCTGATGAGGACTGGGCGGCCCTCGGCCAGGAGTTCGGCAAAAGTTCAGAGGCCGGAAAGGATCTTCAGGGACTGGCCGGAAGTTTGATGCAGAATCTGTATTTCAACGGGACGAGGATGTGGGAGTTCTGGCGTGATGTCAAGATTACGGACAAGTCCGGACTCTCTGTGATGCCGTCGGGCTACATGGTTCTGGATGGAGACAAGTTCGAGAACAAGTCCTTATATAAATATGCGGCGTTCTGGACTTCTGACAGCGAGGATGGACGCGGGGTGCTGCGCTACATCTATCAAGACAAGGATGTCGTGTACCGTGGGCTTATGTCCGGGACGGATTTCGGAGCTACTGTAAGGTGCGTCAGGAAATAGATGCCACCGCTTCCAGAAAATCCGTAAGGGTTTCTGCCAGAAAATCAGTGATATGAATCAGCGGCGGCGGGCACAGTCCCGCCGCCGCTGATATTGTGGACGCGACAGCGCAGACTATCAGCGCCTCGGTGAGCGGAAGGGCCACAAGGTTGGTGATCATGAAATACACGGGGAATGATTTGAAATACAGCCACACCAGCGGAGCGGTGAAGATTTGGCAGGACAGGGTGAGGGCCGCTGCGCTCCATATTCTTTTGAGCGGCTGTTTTTTTGATCCGGGATACCAGGAGTCCATCCTTGGGAACAGTGTGTAGATACCGAGCATGGCCAGATATGAGAGCTGAAATCCTGCTGATCTGATTACCGATGGAGTGATCGTCAACTGGATGGTCAAGGCGGTGGCGTATATCGCCATCGGGTTTCTCGTCCTGCCTGGGCATAGCCGTGAGGTTTCGTTGAGGCAGATGAACAGGAATGCTCTCACCACGGATGCGCTGCAACCGGTCAGAAGCACATAGAAACCGGCCGCCGATACGGCCGTGAGGCTTGTCGCGACTTCTGTCCCGCGGCTGTTGCCTGCCAGCGCGAGGAATCTTTTGAACAATCCGTAGACTATTCCGAGATGAAGTCCGGAGAGTGCCAATATGTGTGCTGCACCGGCGTTCCGGAATGCCGCGACCGTATCTCCGTCAAGGCCGCTCCGGTCTCCGGTGAGCAGAGCCGTGACAAGCGCTTCGTGTCCGCTTTTCAATCCGATATCATGTATTGTCGCCTTGAGCAATTGGAAAGCATTGCGGGCTGCTGCAGGCTGCTGCCAAGCTACGGGAGAGCACATCTCCGTGCAGCAGAATGAGAATATCCCCAAGGAAAAGAACGAGGCGAGAATCCAGACCCGCGCTCCTGATTTTCTGCAGAAGAGAATGAGGAATATGCTTGCGGCTGCAAGACCGGCAGGCCCTGCCGCATAAAAGACACTTTTCGCAGGACTTGCGGCGGCTGTTGCTGCGACTCCTGCGAGGTACATGACGGAAACTCCCGCTATGTCTCTCCCCTCGACCATTTTCCGGTTTCAAATTTTCCAAAAGTACATATTTATTCGTAATTTTGCCCCACATTTCAATGACATTATGATAATATTAGTAATCAATTGCGGCAGCTCCTCCATCAAGTATCAACTTCTTGACATGAAGGGGGACGATGTTTATGAACTTCTGGCCAAAGGCCTCGTCGAGAAGATCTCCCTTCCTGACGGATGCATAACCCATAAACCTACGGGCAAGGAGCCTTTCAGCGAGACTTTGCCTATTCCGGACCACAAGGTCGGGATGAAATTGGTTCTTGACGCTCTTGTTGATCCGGAGCACGGGGTGCTCAAGAGTTTCGACGACATCGAGGCAGTAGGACACCGTATCGTGCAGGGGGCTGATTTCTTCTCCGGAAGTACTCTTGTCAACGATGATGTCATCAAAAAGATAGAGATCTGCTGCGATTTCGCGCCACTCCATAATCCGGCCCACCTTCTCGGCATCGACGCCATCTCGCATGTGCTTCCGAAGGTTCCGCAGGTCGTCACTTTCGACACAGCCTTCCACCAGACCATGGAGCCGTATGCTTACATGTATGCGCTTCCGTATGAGTACTATACAAAATATCGTGTGCGCCGCTACGGTGCGCATGGCACATCCCACCAGTACGTATCCCGCCGCGGAGCAAAGCTTGCCGGTCTGGAGCTGGAGAATTCCAAGATAATCACCTGCCATCTGGGCAACGGCAGTTCCGTCACTGCGGTCAAGGACGGCAAGTGCGTGGACACCTCCATGGGGTTCACCCCGCTTGAGGGAATGATCATGGGGACACGTTGCGGCAACATCGACGCCAACATAGTTCCTTATATCATGAAGAAGGAGGGACTTACACCGGATCAGATGACCGAGATCATGAACAAGAAGAGCGGCTTCCTCGGCCTGACCGGCAAGAGTTCAGACATGCGTGACCTCAATACCCTCGCCCTTGACGGCGACCGTCAGGCAAAGACAGCCTTGAAGAAACTCACCTACGACACCATAAAGAATGTCGGGGCCTATATCGCAGAGATGAACGGTGTGGATCTTATCGTGTTCACAGCCGGGATAGGTGAGAACAACCCGCGTCTGCGCCGTCGCGTGTGCGAGAATCTGGCATATCTTGGGGTCAAGATAGACAACGAGGCCAACGAGAACGCACATTCGGAGACCATCATCTCTGCCCCGGATTCCACCGTCAAGGTCGCCATGATACCGACCAACGAGGAACTCGTGATTGCACGCGACACGATGCGCATAGTGTCAGAACTTGACAATTAACCAATTGCAATTGAATATTATGGACAATTTTATCATTGAGACATCTGCAAGGCACGTGCATGTCACCCGCGAGGCTCTGGATGTTCTTTTCGGAAAAGGGTTCGAACTTGAGGTCAAGAAGCCTCTTTCCCAGCCGGGGCAGTATGCCTCCAATCAGAAGGTAGAGGTTGTGGGACCGAAGGCCAGCCTCAAATGCTCTATCCTCGGCCCTGTCCGTCCTGAAAATCAGGTGGAACTCTCATTTACCGATGCCCGTACGATCGGAATCGTGGCCCCGATCAGGGAGAGCGGCGATGTCGCCGGCTCTGCTCCTTGCAAGATTGTAGGGCCATGCGGTGTAATTGAACTTTCCGAGGGTGTGATCATCGCCAAGCGTCATGTCCACATGACTCCTGCCGATGCCGAGTGCTTCGGCGTCAAGAACGGGCAGATCGTTTCTGTCGAGGTTGAGCAGGAGACAGGCAGGAAATTGGCATTCGGGGATACGGTAATCCGCGTATCTGACAAATATGCCCTTGCCATGCACATTGACACTGACGAGGCCAATGCGGCTGCGTGCAGCGGACAGATCACCGGTCACATCGTGAAGTAGCCGAAACTCGCTCCGATACAGAAAAACGGTCAATCAGTCTTACTTGATTGGCCGTTTTTTAGTAAGCGGTTTAAAGATACTTATTGCTCGAAAAATGAGAAATGGACTCGTCCGTATGCTTTTTCCTTTTTGAACTTAGGGTGCTCTTTGAAACTGTGTTCGTCCCCGTGCTCCAGGATGAAGTAGTTGCCATCGTGCAGAATGCCGCTGCCAAGGACTTTGTCCGGGAGGGTATCCAGCCCGTCAAGTGCATAAGGCGGATCGGCGAAGATGATGTCGAACTTCTCATGGCAGATGGGAAGGAAGTCAAAGACATTGCTGTGTACAGCTTTTATCTTGTCGAGCCCGAGTCTTGCCGCCTCGCGGCGTATGAATGAGGCGTTGTCCTTGTTCATCTCCACGCAGCATATAAGTGCCGCACCCCTGGATGCGAATTCGTAACTTATCGCTCCGGTGCCTCCGAAGAGGTCGAGTACCTTGAGGTCTTCGAATTCGTATTCGTTGTCCAGAACGTTGAAAAGCCCCTCCTTTGCGTAGTCGGTGGTAGGCCTTGCGCTGTAGCCTGCCGGCGGTGAAATCATCCTGCCCTTCAGCTTTCCTCCAATGATCCTCATAGCGAGACTACTGCCTTGAAATATCGGTAGAGGGACATCTCCTCATCTGCGTCCAACTGGCTCATGAAGCAGATCGTGGACATCTCGGGGTTGATCTGAAGAGACTTGACGGCCAGAAAGATATAGTATTCCGCTGTCGTGAAGTCCTGGGCCCCGTAGCTGTTGGCAAGCATGAGTGTCTTTCCCTGTGCTATGGCCAGATACAGCCTCCTGTCTCTGATGCTGCACAATATCTTGTTGTATTCCGGGCACTTGCCGAGATTCTTGAGGAGTCCGGCCATCTCCTGTCCGTAAACAGCACTGTCCTCATCCATGTCATAGATGAGGACAGCGTCATATTCCGGTATTTCAATATGTCCTGTCTCCGTACCTTTCCTGCTTGAAGCCACTTCTTCAAGAGCCTTGCGCTCCGAAGACGGGTCGAAGAAACTGGAAGGTACGAGCGTGAACACTACTCCCAGTTTCCTGCGTTGTTGTTAGGGGCGGAGATGGAACCTACCTGAAGACCCTGATATTTGTTCTGGGCCTCGCACTCTGCGTCGAGATTGATGCGGAGCTGGTTGTCCATCCCGGCGAGGAGTTCCTTGTAAGGCATCTTTGCCTCAAAGAGAGGGACAGGTACTCCGGAAACAGTCTTGACGATAGCCTCCATCTGGACCGGCTTGCCGCCGGAGAACGGAATCGTCTTGAGGGAGTCTATGTTGAAGTCGGTGCGTCCGTTGAAGAGCGTGTCCTTTACAGGGATGAAGTTCTCGATGGAGAATACGAGATTCTTGTCTCCTGCAAGATACATCTTGTAGAGGTCCTCGTTGGTGATCTTGCGGTGAGCCCTCTTGACGGCTTCGGTGTGCATTACGGCTACAGAGTCATCCTGTGAACCTACCTGGAGGACAACAGGCATCTTGCCGTCTTCGTAGAAGAGCTTGAGGGAGTCAACAGTGGAGGTGAACTTGCCGTTGACTGATTTGTACGCCACCTGAAGGGTGCGGATGTCCTTGAGCCTCTGGATAGCTACACTCTTGCGGTAGTCCCTCTGTTTGTTGAAGTTGACAGGCTCCATGATGGAACTGTAGATTGCGTATGTCAGGAATGCTATGACTCCCAGCAGCACAACTTCAATGATGATCTTGACTGTCTTGTTCATTTTATGTTCTTTTTATCAATATCCAAATCCGTACAAAGTTAGGAATTTGATTTATCAAATGCAATATTCTTCTTAAATTTGCGGAAGATTTGGAACAGATGAAATCACTTGACGATATGACAACAGCTGCTCTGGACATGCTTTTCAGGGTTTCCCGGCGGGTTTGTACGGTTTCGCATCTCCATCCGGACGGGGATGCTTTGGGCAGCAGCACCGCTCTTGTTTCATATCTTCGGGGGCGCGGTGTCGATGCCGTGGCCGTTCTTCCGGATGCTTTCCCGGACAACCTGCGCTTCCTTGCCGCCCCGGGAAATGTGATTGTGGCTACAGAGAATCCTGCCGGCGCGAGTGAAGCCATTGCCGGTGCGGATCTGATTGTGTGTCTTGACTTCAATTCACTTTCGAGGGCAGGCGGACTTGAGCCGTCTCTGCGCGCGTCGGCTTCTCCCAAGCTGATGATAGACCATCATCCCCAGCCGGAGGTTGACGGATTTGAACTTGTATTCAGCGAGACGGAGGTCTCGTCTGCAAGTGAGCTGCTCTTCCATGTGCTGATGTCGATGCCGGATGTCGCTTCTGATGCGTCCCGGCTTCCGTATGCCGCGGCAGTCTCACTCATGGCGGGCATGACGACTGATACCAATAATTTTGCAAATTCGGTCTTCCCGTCCACTTTTTCCATGGCTTCCGCCCTGCTTGCCGCGGGGGTGGACCGAGATGATCTGCTCGCGCGTCTGTATAACTCGTACAGGGAGAACAGATTCCGGGCCATGGGAGTTTTCCTTGAGGACAAGATGCGCATAACCCGTGACGGAGTCGCGTACTCCATTTTCAACCGGGAAGATGCCGTCCGTCTTGGCCTTAAAGAGGGGGATACCGAGGGATTTGTCAATTTGCCGCTTGGCATAGAGAGGGTCCGGATGAGCATTTTTCTTCGTGAGGACGAGGGGTTTTACCGTGTCTCCGTGAGATCGAAGAGAGGCTGCTCGGCAAACGCCCTTGCCCGGGCTTTCTTCCATGGAGGGGGTCATGAGTGCGCTGCCGGGGGGCGGCTTTTCTTCCCCGGCGACATAGCTGCCCGTGAGGAGGCCGGTGATTATGTGGAACATGTAACGGCACGATTCCTGCAAAGTGAATCGCCGTCCGAATAAAATGACAATGATGAAGAAGACCTTATCATATTTATTGTGTCTGCTTGCCCTCGGGGCTTGTGCGCGGACAGTGGAGGCCGGCAAGAACGATGCGGCCAAGCGGTACTTTGATGCATGGATGAAAGTCAATCATCCGGATTTGACACCTACCGCTCTTGGAGCGTATGTGCTTTCGGATCAGGAGGGTGACGGTGCTGTATTGGGGGAGTCGGACAAGTATGTCCGGCTTAACTATACTCTCAAGTCGCTTGACGGCAACATCACCGCCACGACCCTGCCTTCCCTTGCGAAGCAGCTCGGCACGTGGAGCGAGACTTCATGGTGCGGCCCGGTCATCTGGACTTTGGGGGAGAACTACCTTTCAGCCGGTCTTGATGAGATGCTGTCCACCATGCGGGTAGGCGGCAGAAGGCAGGAGATCATCCCCGGGTGGCTGATGACGACAGCCCGTTACGACAATGCGCAGGATTATCTTGATAATGTCACGGGCACCAATGCCATATATGACATTGAACTGCTTGAGGCTATCGAGGATATGGACAAATGGGAGATTGACTCCTTGGGGCGTTTCTTCGCGCAGAATTATCCCCAGCTCACTGTCAAAGACTCTCTCAAGTACGGATTCTACTATCTGCAGACCAAGGCTCCTGTCGTTGAAGAGGAGGAGACGGCCGCTTCAGAGGATGAAGAAGATGAGGAGGATTCCGATGCAGGCTTCCCTGCGGACACCACCATCTATATCAACTATACCGGGCGTCTGCTGAACGGCAGGGTTTTTGACACCACAGTTGCTGATACTGCCAAAATGTACGGCATCTACAGTTCATCAAAGACATATTCCCCTATATCTGTGCAGTACAGTCATGATGACTACACCGGCATCACCATCACTTCCAACAAGACATCCGTGATAGACGGATTCTCTTACATGCTGTGGCGGATGGGACCTTTTGAGGAGGGGACAGGCATTTTCCTCTCTAAGCTCGGATATTCTGCGAGCGGGTCAGGCAGCACAATCCCGGCGTACTCACCTTTAAGATTTGATATTGAAGTGGTAGAGAAACCATAAAATTTTTTACATAGCAAATGGCATCAGTAGCGTTGGCTCCTACGGAGCTTGGAACAGAGAAGATTGGAAAGTTGCTTAAGATGTATGCGGTCCCGGGAATCATAGCCCAGACCGCTGCTTCTTTGTATAATATGGTGGACAGTATCTACATCGGGCATATTCCCGGTGTGGGTTCTGCGGCGATCAGCGGTCTTGCGGTGACGTTTCCGCTGATGAATCTTGCAACGGCGATGGGTACCCTTGTCGGTGTGGGGGCGACAACTCTCATATCGGTTCTTTTGGGACAAAAGAACTATGACACAGCCCGCAAGGTCCTTTCCAATGTGTTGAGTCTCAATCTTATCATCGGATTTTTGTTCTCGTGCGTCACGCTCGTTTTCCTTGATCCTATTTTGCGCTTTTTCGGCGCCAGCGATGTTACGCTTCCTTTCGCGAGGGACTATATGCTGATCATCCTGGTCGGCAATGTATTCACCCACTTGTATTTCGGTTTCAATGGACTGATACGCGCATCCGGGCATCCGAAAACGGCCATGGGGCTCACTCTTTTCACAGTGATATCCAATGCCATACTTGACCCTGTTTTCATTTTTGTCTTCGAAATGGGCATCCAGGGTGCGGCCCTCGCCACTGTGATCTGCCAGATGGCGGCTCTCGTGTATACGCTCAAATTCTTTTTCAACAAGAAGAACCTGCTGCATTTCCCGAAACCTGTTTTCCAGATAGAGTGGAGGATTGCCAAGCAGTCTCTCGCCATCGGACTCGGACCGTTCCTGATGAACTCGGCTGCGTGTCTTGTGGCCCTGTTCATCAACCAGCAGCTCGGCAAGTACGGCGGCGACCTCGCCATCGGGGCTTATGGCATCGTCAACCGTCTCACGATGCTTTTCATCATGATCTGTATGGGCTTCAACCAGGGACTTCAGCCTATTGCCGGCTATAATTACGGGGCGCGGCAGTATCATAGGGTGAAGGAGATATTCATCCTTACGGCAAAGTGGGAGATTCTGGTGACGTCGCTGTGCTTTCTTATGGCCGAGCTGATCCCGGAAGTGGCGGTGAGCCTGTTCACCAATGACCCTGAGATGATTGAGATGTCTTCCAAGGCTCTCAGGGTGATGTGTGCCGGGACGGCTTTCGTCGGTTTCGGAATCACGACATCGACTTTCTTCCAGTGTCTCGGCATGGTGAGCAAATCGATTTTCCTCTCCTTGTCAAGGCAGTTGATATTCCTCCTTCCTCTGATATATACCCTTCCCATGTGGCTTCAGGAGAGAGGGGTCTGGTGGAGTTTCCCTATAGCCGACATGCTTTCGGTGGTCGTCTCTCTGGTTTTTGTTCTGCGGCTTTTCAAGAAGTTCGACAAGCTCAAGGATGGTCAGGAGGCGGAAGTGCTCGGGAGTGCGATAAACTAATCATTCAATATGGACAGGCATATAATTTTCAATATCGGACGCCAGTTCGGAAGCGGTGGCAAGAGTGTGGCTCTCGCCATAGGTAAAAGATTGGGTATCAGTGTCTATGATAATGAATTAATCCTCAAGGCCGCTTCGGAAAGCGGCCTGAGTGCGGAGCTTTTCAGACGCAGCGATGAGCAGAAACGCATATTGGGACTTGGCTTCCAGACGGGAGGACTCAATGACCGCGAACTGTTCCGCATACAGAGTGCGGTGATATCCAGAATAGCTGAGGAGTCGAGTGCGGTTTTTGTGGGCAGAGCATCCGATTATGTGCTGCGTGAACGTGAGGACTGTGTGGATGTCTTTGTGTGCGCTCCCGACGTCTGCCGTCGCGAGAGAGTCAGCCGCCGCATGGGGATTTCGTGCGAAGAAGCGGAGAAACTGATGCTCAAAAAGGACAATGGAAGGGAAGATTACTACAATTTCTTCACTTTCGGCCATTGGGGAGTGGCATCAAATTATGATCTCTGCATCGATTCATCAGTTCTCGGGATTGAAGGTACGGCGGACTTCATAATTGATTTTGCGGCCCGTTCCGGAAAATTGTAGTATTCGCAGCCGTATATGACAAGCCCCGTGGAGCATCTGGCTCACGGGGCTTGACCATTTTTATATGGAGAGATTGTGCCAATGCGGGCCGAATCTCTCGAACGCCTGTCTGTCAAGCATTTCCCTGTCATCGGGATGTGCTATGCTTATCATCAGTTTGGCCCTTTCCTGAAGACTCTTGCCGTAGAGGTCCACGGCTCCGTATTCCGTCACTATCCAATGTGCGTCGGCTCTCGGGGTCACCACGCCTGCTCCGGAGTTGAGCTCAGCCACTATCTTGTTCTTGCCTTTGTTGGTGCGTGACGCGAAGGCTGTGATGCTCTTCCCGCCTTTGGACATGGTGGCGCCGCGGACAAATTCAAGCTGGCCTCCGGTTCCGCTGAATATGCGGGTTCCGATGGAGTCGGCGCTGATCTGTCCCGTCAAGTCCACCTCTGTGGCGGAGTTGATGGCCTTCATGTTCGGGTTCTGCGCTATCACCCACGGATCATTGGTGTACTTGATGTCTTTCATCAGCACCGTCGGGTTGTCGTTGATGAACGAGTACACGTCGTTGGAGCCGAGCAGGAACGAGGCCACGACTTTGCCGGTGTCGATTTTCTTGTGACTTCCGTTGATTACGCCCGCCTTTATCAATGAAAGCAGCCCGTCGGCGAACATTTCTGTGTGGAGTCCGAGGTTCTTGTGGTGCCGGAGTTGGGCTGCAAGTGCGTTAGGCAGCGCACCTATGCCCATCTGGATGCAGTCGCCGTCGTCCACCAGGGCTGCGCAGTTTTTTCCGATAAGCACCTCTGTCGGGGTCGGCTCCGCGAAACCGGCGGTCACGAGCGGTGTGTCGTCCTGTACGAGATAGTCAAACTGGTCGAGGTTCAGGAGATCTCCGTATGCAAAAGGTACGTTGGGGTTGACTACTCCTATCACCAGGTCTGCACTTTCAACAGCGGCTACCGAGCAGTCCACTGACGTGCCGAGGCTGACTTTGCCTTCAGCATCGGGGAGGGATATGTTGACAAGGGCCGCACCGAGCCTGATGGCTCCGTCACGGTAGAGTTTCTGGCTTTCCCCGAGATGTACCGGCAGGTAGTCGGCGTATCCGGCATTGACATTCTTGCGGACATTCGGGCCCACGAAAAAGCCTTGTTCGAAGAAGATGCCTTCGTACCTTGGCTCGCTGTAGGGGGCCGGGCCCTCCGTGTGGAAATGGTGGAAGTGCAGGTCCCTGACATCTCCGGCATCGGCTCTGCGGCAAAGCGCCGAGATGAGGCAATGCGGCACGCTGGCAACGCTGCTGAGGTGTATATGGCAGTGTGACGGAATGTGGCTGACCGCCTCATCTGCGGAAACGAAGTGCATCGTCTTCATGATTGACAATAATAATTATTAGATTTGTGCCGACAAAAATAGCAAAATAATCAATGCACACAAAAGAGGAAAAACTCGCTGCGTTCTCCCGCCTTCTGGACACGATGGACGCGCTTCGCGAGAAATGTCCATGGAATGCGGAACAGACCATGGAGTCCATACGGCCGATGACGGAGGAGGAAGTTTACGAACTCAGCGATGCCATAATCAAGGATGACGCCCCGTCCATAGCCAAGGAACTCGGGGATCTGCTTTATCATATCGCCTTCTATTGCAGGATTGGGGAGGAGCAGGGCCGCTTTGACATCGCCGACGCGCTTGGAAAGGTGTGTGACAAGATGGAGTTCCGTCATCCGCACGTGTTCGGACAAGATGCCGGGAAACATCTCAGCGCCAAAGAAATAGCTGATACATGGGAACTTGTCAAGGCTAAGGAGAAGGATGGCAACAAGACGGTGATGTCCGGTATCCCGGATGCGATGCCGGCCATCCTCAAGGCGCTCTCGATGCAGGAGAAGGCGCGCGGCTGCGGGTTCGACTGGGAGAAGCGGGAGGATGTCTGGGCCAAGGTGGAGGAAGAGCTCGGGGAGGTCAGGGAGGCTTGCGGAGAAGGGGATTTCTCACATGAAGAAGAGGAGTTCGGAGACCTGCTTTTCGCTGTCATCAATGCCGCCAGAC
This sequence comes from uncultured Bacteroidales bacterium, assembly GCA_934726455.1. Lineage (GTDB taxonomy): Bacteria > Bacteroidota > Bacteroidia > Bacteroidales > UBA932 > Cryptobacteroides. The sequence goes on along the minus strand of CAKVDS010000032.1, from coordinate 10,634 downwards.
TCTATGGAGTGGATGCGGAGAAAGCTCTCGGAGGGACGTGCAGCAAGTTCAGGCGCCGCTTCACATACCTGGAGGAGAATACGATACGCACGGGCCGTAAACTCTCGGACATGAGCCTCGCCGAGATGGATGCCATCTGGGATGAGGGCAAGGCCAAGGGACTGTAGCCGTGAGGACATCATGCAGGACTTACGCATATTTTTCCTAAATTTGCAGACTTTTACATTCTGAATTGATTATGGCCCAATATAGACTGACGGAAGTCACAGACCATCGGGATATCCTGAAGTTCATCGCTTTCCCGGATGAACTCTACCGCGGCTGTCCCCAATATGTCCCGGCTCTCCATTCGGACGAGCTGTTCCTGCTCACTAAAGTAGCTTCGTTGTCATACTGCAAGCGCAAGATGTGGCTTGTGCAGGATTCCGGGCGTGTCGCCGGAAGGATATGTGCCGTCATCAATCCCCGTTACAATGAGCTTTATGGCACCAGACGCGTGCGTTTCGGCTGGTTTGACTGCATAGAGGACATCGAGGTGGCGCGCATGCTTATAGGAGCCGCTTCGGACTGGGCTGGGAAAGAGGGGATGACCGAGATCCATGGCCCGTTGAGTTACAACACCCTCGGACGCAACGGCATGCTGGTGGAGGGCTATGAATATGTTCCGCCGTTCAACTGCCCGTACAACTATCCGTACTACAACGATTTCCTTACTGCGCTTGACTTTGACAAGGAGTGCGACTGGGTGCAGTACAGGATGGTGGCCAACCACGGTGTCCCGGACAAGACCCGCAGGGTCGCCAAGATGCTGCAGGACAAGGAGAATCTTCATTTCGCCGATATCGCCGCAGTCAAGAAGGACCCGTCGGAAGTGCGCCGTTTCTTCAAGGCGTTCAACGACAGTTTCTCTGATGTCTACGGCTTTGTCCCGCTGGATGACAAGGAGATTGAGGATGAGGCCAAAAGGATGCTTCCGTACCTGTCGGACAAGTCGAGCTGCATGCTCCTTGACGGCAATGGTGACATAGTCGCTTTCGGGATTTCATTCCCGAGCATCTCCGGTGCCCTCCAGAAAGCCCGGGGCAGCCTCTTCCCGTTCGGCTGGATTCACCTGCTCAAGGCCAAGCATGACTACGAGACGACCGACCTTATGGTCAACGGGGCGGTGCGCAAGTGGCAGAATACCGGTGTCTCGTCGGTATATTATAAGGAGATGGGCGACAAGGCCATACGCATAGGCAACCGCTGGGCCGTCTCGAACCCGCAGCTGGAATCCGATTCGGCGGCGAACATCTGGAACTGCTACGAGCACGAGCCGTATATGCGGCGCAGATGTTACATAAAGAATATAGACTAATATGGCAGATACAAAACTTTTGGAGAAGGTACTCTCCCTTGAAGATAAGTTCCAGTCGCTGCAGGACCAGCTTTCGAGCCCTGAAGTGATGTCGGACATGAAAAGGTATGTCCAGCTCAACAAGGATTACAAGGAACTTGAGCCTATAATAAAGGCGGGAAAGGAATATGAAAAGATGACCAAGGACCTCGCTGCGGCCAAGGACATACTTGTCAATGAGAAGGACGAGGAACTCCGCGAGATGGCGCGTGAGGAGGTGTCGGACATCGAGTCCCGTATGCCGCAGATGGAGCAGGACATCAAGCTTCTGCTGATCCCCGCCGATCCGGATGATTCCAAGAATGCCATCATAGAGATCCGTGGCGGCACCGGCGGAGACGAGGCCGCGATATTCGCCGGGGACCTCTTCCGCATGTATCAGCATTTCGCCGAATCAAAAGGATGGAAACTTGAAGTCACAGATCAGACCCCCGGCACCTCCGGAGGATTCAAGCAGGTGGTGTTCAAGCTCTCCGGGGAGAATGTCTACGGCATCATGAAATATGAATCCGGTGTTCACCGTGTGCAGCGTGTCCCGCAGACGGAGACCCAGGGCAGGATCCAGACATCCGCCGCATCGGTGGCGGTGTTCCCGGAAGCCGGAGAGTTCGATGTGGATTTGAACTGGGACGACATCAGGCTTGACCTTTTCTGCTCTTCAGGACCTGGAGGCCAGGGCGTGAACACCACATATTCGGCTGTCCGTCTGACCCATATCCCTACCGGGCTCGTGGTGCAGTGCCAGGAGGAGCGCTCCCAGCTCAAAAACAAGGACAGGGCATTCGAGGAACTCCGTACGCGACTCTACAACCTTGAACATCAGAAATATCTGGACGGCATCGCCGCCAAGCGCAAGACCATGGTTTCCACCGGAGACAGGTCCGCGAAGATCCGTACATACAACTATCCTCAGGGGAGGGTGACCGACCACCGCATCAACTGGTCAATGTACAATCTCCCCGCCTTTATGGACGGGGATATACAAGAATGCATCGATCAGCTGCAGATAGCCGAGAACGCCGAGCGTCTCAAGGAAGCAGCATAGAAAAAACTATACTTTTCTGAACGCCAGACAGGCGTTGTGACCTCCGAAGCCGAACGAATCGCTCAGACCGAGTGTGAGTTCGGCTTTGACCGCCTTGTTCGGGGTGTAGTCAAGGTCGCACTCCGGATCCGGGCAGTCGAGGTTGATGGTCGGCGGTATGATGCCTTCCTGGAGAGCCAGCACCGTAGCGGCGGCTTCAACGGCGCCCGTGGCTCCGAACATGTGGCCGTGCATTGACTTGGTGCTGCTGATGTGGCACTTGTAGGCGAAATCCCCGAACGCCTTCTTGTAGGCGAGGGTCTCGGCTATGTCGTTGAGGTGGGTGCCTGTGCCGTGGGCGTTGATGTAGACGTTGTCTTTTGATTCATCGAACCCGGCCTGCTCAAGGGCTGTCTTTATGCATTCGGCCTGGGTGCTTGCGTCCGGACGTGGAGCTGTGGCGTGGTACGCGTCACAGGTGCTGCCGTATCCGACCACTTCAGCATAGATGTGCGCCCCGCGCGCCTTGGCGTGCTCGAATTCTTCAAGGACGAGGACCGCAGAACCGTCCGCCATCACGAAACCGCTCCTGTTGGCGTTGAACGGAAGTGAGGCATATTTGGGGTTCTCGGAGCGGGTGAGCGCCTTTGCATTTGCAAAGCCGGCGATGCCGATCGGTATGGTGCATCTGTCCGCGCCTCCTGCTATGACGGCGTCGGCGTAGCCGTGGCGTATTGCTCTGAAAGCCTCTCCGATGGAGTGGGTGGAGGTGGCGCAGGCTGTCACGATGTCTATGCATGAGCCTTGAGCCCCGTATTTTATGGCTATCTGGCCGCCGGCCATGTCACTGATCATCGTCGGGACGAAGTTCGGAGAGATCCATTTGCCGCTTCTGTCCTCAAGGAATTTCTCGAGCTCCCGCTGTATTGTCGTGAAACCGCCGATTCCGGAGCCGACATAAGTTGCCAGCCTTTTTGGATCTATATTCTCTCCTGATACCAGACCCGAGTCGTTCATCGCCTGCCATGCTGAAGCCATGGCGTATATCGTGAACGGATCCTGCTTGCGGATGAAAGGTTTGTCCATGCCGAACTGCTCCGGATTGAAGTCCCGGATCATCCCTCCTATCTTGACAGGAAGCTCTTCGGTCGGGAATTCGGTTATGTAGTCTATTCCGCAGACGCCGTTGATGAGATTGTTCCAGAATGTATCTATGTCTTTGCCGATGCAGGAGAGCACTCCGAGACCGGTCACGGCTACTTTTCTTTCCATGTCTTTGTCGTACACTTGTTTTAATACGGGCCAAAGGTACTAAAAAATTCATATATTTGCAGGAATCAATCATGATGCCCGTGATATCGTTTCTTCGAGGACAGCTGCCGCGATACTTGCTGAGCAAGTACCAGCTGATATGGACCGTGACTTTTTCGGCCCTGTTCTCGCTTGTCATGATATTGCTCTCCATCCCTTTCTCCCACAACGTCTGGTTCGCGCTTGGCGGCAGTTCCGCCTTTCTTTTCACGATAGCGTTCATTGTCGTGTCCATCGCTTTGGTTGTGGTGAGCAAGGTGCTGATGTTCCACTGCCGCAATTTTGAAAATTTCGAAGTGTGGAAGTACATAGTCTGGGATCTTCTTGAAATTGTGGCGATCAGCCTGCTGTACACGTTCTTCACCGTCCAGGGAGACAGGGGCGGCATCATTGATACCGGCGAGCGCTGCACGGGAGACATATTCCTGAGCGCGCTGTGCTTCACGCTTGTCTGTCTCGGCATCCCTTATATAATTTCGGCCCTCTACCTGTCTCTGGCTGACCGCAACAATACAATCCGCCTGATGAACTACTCCAATGTCGTCAGCGACGCGCCGGTCAAGCCGTACGAGGAGAAACGCATCACCCTTTTTGACAGCAGCGGAGTGCTGAAGTTCTCCATCGACTCGGAGAACCTGTATTATATAGAGTCTGATGACAACTATATAAAGATTTGGTATGCTGACAGTTCCGGTGAGATGAAGCAATATATGCTCCGCTGCCCGCTCAAGACGGTGGAGGACAGTTTTGCCGACAGCGACCTTGTGCGCTGTCACCGCAAGTACATAGTCAACATAGCAAAAGTCAAGATACTCAAGGCGGAGAAAGAGGGGTACAAGATCAGTCTCGGACTTGAAGGCTTCGACACGATTCCGATTTCAAAGACATACGAGCAGAATGTGCTCGCACGTTTCAATTCATTATAATATGTGGCAGAGAATCCAGACACTCTATTTGCTTATTTCCACGGCGCTCATCGCCTCCATGCTCTTCTGTGACAAGGCTGTTGACGTGCGTTTTACAGCTTATTTGCCCTATACGATATTGATAGCGGTCATCCTGCTGCTCAATATCCTGGCTCTCACCGTGTACCGTCACCGTATATTCCAGATGCGCACGGCGATGCTTGCGGCCATCATTTCGCTTGCACTCCAGTGCTGGCTGGCTGTGGACTTTTTCACTGCCGACAAGGATCTGGTGTTCCGGGTGACGGCGGTGTTCCCGATAGCGGTCACAATACTCAACATGCTTGCCGCGAGGGGGATTTATTCGGATGAACTTATCGTGCGCAGCGCCTCACGGCTCCGTGCGGCCAAGCGCAACAAAAAATAACCATATATGAGAATAGCAGAATCAGAACTGATTATCAATCCGGACGGATCGGCATTTCACATACATATACGTCCGGATCAACTTGCGGATAATGTCATACTTGTCGGCGACCCCGGGCGGGTGGCGATGTTCAAGCCGCTGCTGGACAGCGTAGAATGCGAGGGGACCTCCCGCGAATTCGTATGGGTTACGGGGCAGTACAGAGGCAAGCGTTTTACGGTTCTTTCCACAGGTATCGGAACGGACAACATCGACATTGTGATGACGGAGCTCGATGCTTTGGCCAATGTTGATTTCATCACCCGTGAGGTCAAGCCGGAGCACCGCACTCTGAATATCTTGAGAATCGGCACATGCGGTGCCGTCCAGCCGGACATCCCTCTCGGGGGTTTCATATTCTCGCATATTTCTGTCGGCTGTGACGGCCTCATGAACTGGTACGAGGGGCGTGACAGCATCGCTTTGCTGGATTTCGAAGAGGCTTTCAAGAAGCATGTGCATTGGGACAGGCATCTTCCCGACCCGTATTTTGTCCGTGCTTCCGATGTTCTCATCAAGAAATTCGAGGACTGCACTTTCAAGGGGATGACGATCTCCGCCTCGGGTTTCTACGGCCCTCAGGGCAGGGTGGTACGCCAAGGTCTGGCGATGCCGGACATGCTTGAGGATTTCGAGAGTTTTGAATTTGGCGGATACCGCATCACCAACTTTGAGATGGAGGGCTCGGCCCTTGCCGGAATGTCTGCCAAACTGGGTCATAATGCGGGCACAGTATGCTGTGTCATCGCTCATCGTTATCTCAAGGACGCCAATACCAATTACAAGCCTCGTGTGGCTGAACTTCTCCAATTGGCCCTCGACAGGCTGGCGGATTAGCTCATGTAGCCTGTCATGTCGCGATGGGCGCTCATCAGATTGTTGAGCTGCTCTCCAAGTGCGGACACCACGTCTTCCATTTTGACTTCTGGCCTGCCCGGGTTTCTCCCCAGCAGGCCTTTGGCTTTCATCGTCTCCATGAGTGCTGAACTTCCAAGGGAATTTTCTGTCAGCCATTCGCGGCTGATGCTGCCTTCGGCGCGGCTGAGCGCCAGCAGCAAGTGGGCCGAGCGCACGGATGAGTCTCCTGCCCGCAGGGCTTCATAGGCTGCCAGACTGATGACCCCCTCTGCACTGCGCTTCATCTTGACGCGGTCTGCATCATAGTACGGGACCGGATTCTCCTTGAATACGGCCGCATCTATTCTGCGTTTGAGCTTTCCGGTGTCCAGCCCGAGTTCTGACAGGATACGGCAGGCTTCGCAGCCGCGTCTTCTGAGAATCGCGAGCATGAGATGGTCCGCCCCGATGCCGTAGTGGCCGGTGCGCATGGCTTCGTCTCTCGCGCCCGCGAGAACAGCCTTGAAGTCGTCTGACAAGCTGATGTTCATAGAAGCGGAATATGGACAAAAGTAGCAATTTAATCGGATTTTTATTCTAAATTTGCATATTTGGAAACAATCCGATTAAAATTTTTGTATGGATAGTGAGGTAAAGACTCCCGAAGAAATTCGGGAAGAAGTGACAGGGATAATTGAACCCGTTGAGATTGACCACGAGATGCGTACGGCCTACATCGACTATTCGATGTCGGTCATTGTGTCACGTGCCCTTCCGGATGCCCGTGACGGCCTGAAGCCGGTGCAGCGCAGGGTGCTTTTCGGAATGGACGGACTTGGTCTGAACTACGGCGGACAGACGAAGAAATGCGCCAGGATTGTCGGAGAGGTTCTCGGTAAGTTCCATCCGCACGGGGATTCCAGCGTCTATGACGCCATGGCCCGTCTTGCACAGAACTGGAACCAGCGTTATCCTCTTGTGTTCGGACAGGGCAACTTCGGTTCAATGGACGGTGATCCTGTGGCCGCGATGCGATATACAGAGGCGAAACTTGAGAAGTTGTCAGCGGAGGTTCTTGCTGATCTTGACAAGGATACGGTCGATATGACCCTCAATTTCGACGACTCTCTCGAAGAGCCTACAGTCCTTCCGACCAAGGCTCCGCTCCTGCTTCTCAACGGCTCGTCAGGTATTGCTGTCGGAATGGCCACCAATATGGCCCCGCACAATCTTGGAGAGTGCTGTGACGCGATCTGCGCTTATATAGACAACCCGGACATCTGCGTGGAGGATCTCATGCAGTACATCAAGGGTCCGGACTTCCCGACCGGAGGTATCATACTCGGCCGCCAGGGAATCATCGATGCATACACCACCGGCCGCGGCAGGATAGTGCTCCGTGCCAAGACCGAGATCGAGACCCACGACAACGGCAGGGATGTGATTGTAGTCACGGAAGTTCCGTATATGGTCAACAAGGCCGAGATGCTCTCACGCATCAGTGAGATGATCAGGGACAAGAAGATTGAGGGTATTTCTGAAATCAGGGAACTCACCAACCGTCAGGGCATACGTATAGAGTTCATAGTCAAGAAGGACGCGAACTCCAGCGTGGTGCTCAACACCCTCTTCAAGTACACTGCACTGCAGAGCAGCTTCTCCATCAACAATGTCGCGCTTGTGGGCGGCCGTCCGCGTACTTTGACGCTTAAGGACATGCTTGCCACATTTGTGGATTTCCGCCATGAGGTGGTTGTACGCCGCACGCGGTTTGACCTCGACAAGGCCCTCAAACGGGCGCATATACTTGAGGGGCTTCTCAAGGCGATCGATGTCATCGACGAGGTGATAGCCATAATCAGGGCATCCAAGAGCGTGGACGAGGCCAAGGGTACCCTGATGGCTCGTTTCGGCTTTGATGATATCCAGGCTTCAGCCATCGTGGAGATGCGTCTGCGCCAGCTGACAGGACTTGAGAAGGAGAAGCTTCAGGCTGAATATGACGATCTTGAGAAGTTCATCGCCCGCTGCAAGGAGATTCTCGCCAGTGACGAAGAGCAGCTTGCCATCGTCAAGCAGGAGTGCCGCGACCTCAAGGAAAAATACGGTGACCCGCGCAGGACTGAAATCACCCTTTCTGCGGAAGAGTTCAATCCGGAGGATTTCTATGCTGATGAGGATGTGGTGATAACGATATCACATCTCGGCTACATCAAGCGGACGGCTCTGTCGGAGTTCCGTACGCAGGCCAGAGGCGGCATGGGCAAGAAAGCCAGCGCTACTCGGGATGAGGATTTCATAGAGCATATATATGTGGCAAACATGCACTCTACGATGCTTTTCTTCACCGACAACGGCATGTGCTACAGGCTCAAGGTATATGAACTGCCGGAGGGAGCTCGTACTTCGAAGGGCAGGGCGGTGCAGAACCTTCTCTCCATCGACGCACAAGACAGCATACGCACATATCTCAACGTGCGTTCTATAGAGGACCCGGCTTACACGGAGAGCCACTTCGTCACGCTTGTGACAAAGCGCGGCACGGTCAAGAAGACCACGCTTTCCGAGTACGCCAACAAGCGCAGCCGCAACAAGGGAATCATCGCCATCAACATCCGTGAGGGAGATGAACTCTTGGATGCCCTCCTCACAGACGGAAGCGAGCAGATTATGATCGCCGCCCGCGCCGGACGCTGCTGCCGCTTCAATGAAGATGAACTTCGCGCCCTCGGACGCAACTCTTCGGGTGTGCGCGGCATCTCCATAGAGGAAGACGACGAAGTGATAGGAGCCATAGCAATCCGGCAGGATGACAGTTCGACCGCCGTGCTTGTCGTCAGCGAGAACGGTTATGGTAAACGTTCCGCTGCCGAGGGGTACAGGATCACATCCCGTGGTGCCAAGGGTGTCAAGACGCTCAACATTACGGACAAGACCGGACCGCTCGTCGCGATCAAGGCTGTAACTGATGACAATGACCTCATGATCATCACCAAATCAGGCCTCACCATCAGGGTGGACATGTCCGAACTGCGACTGACAGGACGTGCTACTCAGGGCGTGCGCCTCATCAATCTCCGGGAAGGTGATGCCATTGCGGCTGTTTCACCGGTGGCCAAGTCTGAGGAAGAGGAGGTGGCGGAGGACGCCACGCCGCAGACAACCAATGATAATCAACAACTTAATTAGATATTCTAATGAAAAAGATCTTTTTAGTTTTGGCACTCGTAGCCTCAATGCAGGTTTTCGATGCCCAGGCTCAGGTCAAGAGCCCGGCTGCCGCCAAATCCGCAGTGGAAAAGGCGGAAGCTGCCACCACCAATCCTAAGCAGAACCAGAAGCCTGCTACATGGATCAAGTATGGCAAGGCTTTGCTTGATGCCTACAACGCTCCGGCCGGCAATGTATGGGTCGGCATGTCCCGTCAGGAACTTCAGGTTCTTGGAGGCGGCGACAAACCTCTCTCAGAGTCTGTGGCAGAGGTTGGCGGTCGCCAGATGACGAAGGTTGAATATGAGAACAAGAACCTCTATTTCAACGAGAACGGACTTCTTGAAGTAATCGAGGTGACCAATCCTGTCGTTGAAGGAGCTCTTGACAAGGCTCTTGCAGCCTTTACTGAGGCCGCAAAGCTTGATCCTGCGAACAAGAAGAAGAAAGATATCGACAACGGTCTCAAGGAAGTGGCTGACAAGTATTCTGCCGATGCCTACAATGCTTATGCATTCGGCAAGATGGCAGACGCTTCCACCTGCTTCGAGAAGGCTGCCGCCGCTGCCGCTACGGCCCCGCTCAGCCAGATCGACACCAACGCCATCTACAATGCCGGTTTCACCGCACAGTCTGCAGGCGACAATGCCCGTGCAAAGGAATTCTACAGCAAGTGTCTTTCTCTTGGCTATCACGGCACTGACGGTGACACTTATGCAAAGATGGCTGATGTCTGCGACAAGCTTGGGGACAAAGAGGCTGCCAAGAACTATCTTGAGGAAGGTTTCAAGACCTACCCTCAGAGCCAGGGCATCCTTGTCGGCCTTATCAACTACTATGTGACGAGCGGCAGCAATACCGAGCGTCTCTTCGAACTTCTTGATGAAGCCAAGAAGAATGAGCCGAACAACGCTTCCCTCTACTATGTCGAGGGCAACATCAACGAGCAGCTCGGCAACGGTGACGCCGCTGTGGCTGCATACCGCAAGTGTTCCGAGATCAACCCTGAGTATGAGTTCGGCTATATCGGCGAAGGAATCCACTTCTACAACCTTGCCGTGGCTATTCAGGAAAAGGCATCCACAGAGATGGATGATGCCAAGTACATGGCCATGATGGGTGAGTTCGAGGCTGCCCTCAAGTCATGCATCGCTCCGTTCGAGAAAGCATTCGAGATTACCAAGGATCCGGGAGTGAAGTCAAGCGTAGCAGAGTACCTCAAGAACGCCTGCTTCCGCTTCCGCACCGAGAGTCCGGAGATGCAGGCCAAGTACGAGAAGTACGCTGCCGCAGCTGAGGCGAAGTAATTCAGTATCCCTATATAATGTAGCAGCTCCGGCTGTGGGGAAAGCCTCAGGCTTCTCCGCGGCCGGAGATTTCGTTATATAATATAGGTATCCGGGTATTTCCTGACTTCATCATTGCGTCACCCTAAATGCCAAGGTGGTCGAACAGGGGCTTTAGCGCCAACTGCTCAGGCGTCAG
>CAKVDS010000031.1 GCA_934726455.1 uncultured Bacteroidales bacterium | reverse complement strand
AAATACGAATTCGTGCTTGCATACTGTCTGGATCGGCAGTTTGTAGCAGTCCTTCAGGCTCTCTTTGATGTAGTTGGCTCCGAGAGTTGCGAGCTTTCCCGCCATTTTGATATGCTCTTTGCCGAGACTCAGTATGTAGGCATAGGCCCTTAAGATGACACCGAAATTCCCGTGGAATCCGCTGACACGCGGCACGTCCACGAATTTGACCAGACGTTCAGCCACGCCGACAGGACCGCTTCCGGGACCGCCGCCGCCATGCGGGGTGGCGAAAGTCTTGTGGAGGTTGAGATGCATAATGTCGAATCCCATATCCCCCGGGCGTACCGCCCCGAGAAGCGGGTTCATGTTCGCCCCGTCATAGTAGAGCAGTCCGCCGCATCCGTGCACGAGCGCCGCGATTTCCTTGATGTCGCGCTCGAAGAGTCCGAGCGTGTTTGGGTTGGTCATCATTATGCCGGCTATGTCGTTCCCGAGCAGCGGTTTGAGATCCTCCACATCCACAAGTCCGTCGGACTTGGATTTGACGACCACAATCTCCAGTCCGCAGACTGCGGCTGAGGCGGGGTTGGTGCCGTGTGCGCTGTCCGGTACTATCACTTTCTTCCGGGCATAGTCGCCACGGCTGAAGTGGTATTCTCTCATCAGCATCAGTCCGGTCAGTTCACCGTGTGCTCCGGCGCATGGCAGGAATGTGAACTTCTTCATTCCGGTGATAGCGCAGAGTGCCTTGTCTATGCCGTCCAGCACAGCTTTTGCTCCTTTGACGGTTTCCGAAGGCTGCAGCGGATGCAGTCCGGCAAAGCCGGGCATTGCCGCGATCTCTTCGTTGAGCTTCGGATTATATTTCATCGTGCAGGACCCGAGAGGGTAGAATCCGGTGTCCACTCCGAAATTCATCTGGCTCAGGTTGGTGTAGTGGCGGACTACATCAGGCTCACTGACTTCTGGAAGTTTGAGGGCTGATTTCCTCCACACTTCCCCATCTGACGGGAGTACACAGTCCGTCTCGGGGAGAGAATATCCTGTCCGTCCTGGACGGGACAGTTCGAATATGAGTTTATCGTAATATTTCATTGTCAGAGAGCGTTTACGATTTCCACGATTTTGTCGATTTCTTCCGCCCCGTGCTTCTCTGTGACGCAGAAAGTCACATATCCTTCTTCTGTCTGCAGGGCAGCGAAATATCCGGCATCAAGCAGGGCTTTCTGCAGCTTGTCAACCGGGCAGAGTGGCTTGAGTACGAATTCCTTGAGGAAATCTTGGTCGAAGACTTTCTCAAACTTCCCTGTTTTCAGCAGGCCGTTGTAGAGGCGGTGCGCTCCTGCGTACGAGAGTTCATTTACCCTGCGCATTCCTTCCGGTCCCATGAGGGAAAGGTAGACCGTGCACCAGAGAGCCATGAGCGATTCGTTTGAACAGATGTTGGAAGTGGCCTTCTCACGCCGTATGTGCTGCTCTCTTGCCTGTAGGGTAAGGACATAGCAGCGCTTCCCGGATGCGTCTTCCGTCTGCCCGACGATGCGTCCCGGCAATTTGCGCATGAGTTCTGTTTTGCAGGCCATGAAGCCGACATAAGGACCGCCGTAGCAGAGCGGAATGCCGAGAGACTGCCCGTCTCCCACAGCTATGTCAGCGCCCCATTCTGCCGGACTCTTCAACACTGCAAGAGCCGACGGATCGCAGTATTCAACCAGCAGCGCTCCCCGGGAATGTACGAGTTCTGCAAGTCCGGTATGGTCCTCCATCACCCCGTAACGGTTGATGGAAGGGACAATGACCCCTGCAAGGTCAAGCACACCTTCAGTGACGGTCTCTGCGACGTTGCGGCACACGACCACGTTGATGCCGGCATATTTGGCGTATGTCCTTATCGTGTCGAGTACGTTTGGAAGCAGGGACTCGGCCACTACAACGGAATTGCGCTTCCTGGTGCTGGCGACACACATTCTCATGGCTTCGGCAGCAGCGGTAGGTCCATCGTACATGGAGGCGTTGGCGCAGTCAAGTCCGGTGAGGGCGCAGATCATGCTCTGCCACTCGAAAATGTAGCGCAATGTGCCCTGGGAAATCTCGCACTGATATGGTGTATAGGCAGTGAGGAACTCGCTTCGTGATGTGATATACGGTATTACGGCCGGGGTGTAATGGTCATAGGCACCCTGTCCCACGAAGACCTTGAGTTTCGTGTTCTTGGAGGCGAGAGACTCAAAGTGGTCGCGTACCTGCTGCTCGCTCATGGCGGACGGAAGGTCGTACTCGCCTTTGAAGATGAACTCGGGCGGAACATCAGAATAGAGGTCGTCAAGACTTGAGACCCCTATTCTGTCAAGCATCACCCGGATATCTTCCTCAGTCTGGGGAAAATAACAGAATTTTGCCATATTTTACTTATTCTGTGGCTTTTGCGTATGCGGCTGCGTTCATGAGAGAGTCAAGCTCCGAAGTATCTGACATCTCGATCTTGATGATCCAGGCTTTGTACGGATCTTCGTTGATGAGTTCAGGCTTGTCTTCAAGTTCCTCATTGCGGGCCACCACTTTTCCGGATACGGGAGTAATGAGCTCACTTGAAGCCTTGACGCTTTCAAGGGCTCCGAAATCCTCTCCTGCTCCGAACTCGTCATCGATGTCAGGCATATCGACATAAGTGATGTCCCCCATTTCGCTTTGCGCGAAGTCAGAAACGCCTATGATGGCTACATTGCCATCGACTTTCACCCATTCGTGTGACTCGCTGTAAAGGAGTCCGTCAACAATTTTGCTCATTACTTTTTGTATTTTGTTTGATAAAATCTCTTTTTTACCACCGTGCCCTCGAAGCGGCGCTTGCGGATGGCGACATACAGCGTGGTGCCAAGCGCGGAGCATGCAGTGTCCACCAGTGCGAAGCAGATGCTCTTCCCGAGGGTGATTGAATGATAGCCCGTAGTCACGACTCCGACTACGGTGCCGTCCGCGGTCTCTACCGGGTATCCGGCTCTAGGGATGGCTTTGTCGTGAAGTTCTATTCCGACCAGTTTCTCTGCCGTGCCCTCGCTCTTCTGTCTGGCCAGGGCCTCTTTGCCGATGAACTCCTCCTTGTCCATTTTGCAGAACATGCCGAGTCCGGCCATTACAGGGCTGATTTCCGGAGTCAACTCGTCTCCGTAGAGAGGCAGCCCCGCTTCAAATCTCAGAGTGTCGCGGCAGCCGAGTCCGCATGGCTGCACTCCGGCTGCGATGAGGGCCTTCCAATATTTGACGATCTGCTCATTTGTGGAGTAGATCTCGAATCCGTCTTCTCCTGTATATCCTGTGCGGCTCAGGATCACCCGGACGCCGTCCTTGACGATATCGCAGAACTCATAGAAACCCAGACTGGCCGCTTCAGGCATGTCGAGCACCTTGACAAGCATCTCCTCCGCCTTAGGACCCTGTACGGCTATCTGACCCCATTTTTCCGACTGGTTGTCTATCTTGACATCGAACCCCACCGACTGGCTTTTCATCCAGTCAAAGTCCTTGTCTATATTTGACGCGTTCACGACCAGCAGATAGCTCTGAGGTGCGAATTCCTTGTACACCAGAAGGTCGTCCACTGTCCCGCCGTCCGGGTAAAGCATCATCCCATAGAGTATGCCGCCGTCCTTGAGGCCTTTGACATCGTTGGTGAATATATGGTTGACAAAGCGCTCCGCATCCGGGCCGCTGATGAACACCTCCCCCATGTGGGAGACATCGAACATCCCGACATTCCCGCGGACCGCGTTGTGCTCGTCAATGATGCCCTTGTACTGGATAGGCATGTCATAACCGGCAAACGGGCTCATCTTTGCTCCGAGTGCAATGTGCTCCTCGTGCAGACAAGTCTTTTTCAACTGTTCGTCCATATCTGATATTGAGTTATTTAAGAGTTTCCAAATCTCTTTTGAGAATCATCTTCGGATCCATCATCGAGACTTTCTGGAAGAGTCTGATCTGATTGCCGAGAGACAAGTACACCTTATCCTCGTGTTTGCCTTTTCTCCACCACTTGTAGAAGCCTACAGGGTCGTTCTCGAACGGGATCTTTGCAAGTATCCCGTTGCTGAATCCAGGATAGTCGATCACCAGCCTGAGGCCCATGAATTTTTTGTAGTATTCCGGATCCGCCCGGCGCAGTTTGCTTACCAGCGGATTGAGAACCTCCATGGTGTCAACCTGAAGCACTTTCTCCCGTACTATCATCTTGTGTATGCGGACCGGGTCTACATTTAACCAGACCCCCAGCTTGAGGGACTTTGGGCCGTCCTCCGTGTCAAGCGTGAGTTCGTCCATTGAGTAGTAGACCTTTTCAGGGTCAATTGTATTCGCGGTGTCCGATACCATGTGAACAATCAAGATAATTTGAACAAATATAGGAAAAAAATGTGAAATTTGTAATTATGGATGTGGTAAATGCAGATTTTTCATCGTTTGAAGGCACATGTTGTTACTGTTCCGCAGAAAGCGCGGCTCTGATCAGGCAACAGATTTCGGCCATTCCCTTGAGGGCCCTTCATCTTATCGGGACCGGCGACTACCATTATGTCAGCCTGTTTTTTCTGGAGAGGATTGCCGGACCCTTTGAACTTGTGTTATATGACCATCATCCTGATGATCAGGTGGCGGCATTTGGCGGAGATCTGCTCAGCTGCGGTTCCTGGGTCCGGGAGGCACGGCGTCTGCCGATGCTGGACGCTTCATATCTTGTGCGCCGCTCCGCTGACCTGCGCAGCCTCTCACCCGGCGGCCTGCCTGTCTATGTATCGTTGGACCTTGATGTACTTTCCCCTGAATATGCGCGGACGGACTGGGACCAGGGCGATCTGACCCTCAAAGAGCTTCTGTTCTCCCTTGATGAACTCGCCGGAAGGCGTGAGATAATCGGTGCTGACATCTGCGGCGGCATCACCCGTGCCCAAGGAGGTACCGATGCCGACATGGCGCTTAACCGAAGTACTTACAGGGTGCTGGAGGACTGGTTTTCCTCTCTATAACAGAGGAGACATGAGCCGCGCCAGCGATTCTCTGAACCGGACCGGCCAAGGCCTGTCCGCCCATTTCTCAGGATCGACCCGCCATGTGTGTTTTTCGTCCTCAAGGAAAATGTGTTTCATCTTTTTCGCCAGTTCCCTGTCGTAGATGAATGCATTGATCTCGAAATCCTGCTCGTAACTGCGCACGTCCATGTTGGTTGAGCCGATAGTCGCGATACGGTCATCGGAGACGATGGCTTTGGAGTGCATGTAACCGTTTTCGTAGAAATCGACCTTTACCCCGGCTGTCACAACGTCTTTGACGTAGGAGCGGGTCGCGAGCGGGACGATCACTCCCCTGTCGCCGCGGTACGGGATCATTATCCTGACATCCACTCCGGAAAGGGCTGCATTGCGGAGTGCCAGAAGCACCGGTTCGGTAGGGATCAGGTACGGGGACTGGATGTAGATGTACTCCCTGCTTTGGGCGATCATCTGGACTATGCCCTGCATGATGACTCTCCATTCGTCCATGGGGCCTGAGGTCGCTACCTGCATGAGCACATCTCCGTCTACCGGCACCTGCGGATAGTATTTTTCGGAGAAAAGCGGCTTCTTTGAGGAGAATTGCCAGTCCACGAGGAAACTGGTCTGCATTTCCGACACCGCCGGCCCTGTGACCCGTATGTGGGTGTCCCTCCACATGCCACCCCTGATGCCTGTCGAGTACCGCTGCGCTATGTTCATGCCTCCGATGTATCCGACTGTTCCGTCTATCACGGCCACTTTACGGTGGTTGCGGTAGTTGGTGCTGCTTGATATGAACGGTATGGGAACTTTGAGGAAAGGTTGCACCATGACTCCTTCTTCCCTGAGCCGCTTGAAAAAGGCCTTGCGCTGCAGGTTGGCGGCGTCATCGTATTGGACACGGACTTCCAGCCCGGCCTTGGCTTTGTCGATGAGGATGCGTGCCGCGAGTTCACCGACCGGGTCGTCTTCAAATTTGAAAAACTGGAAGTGGATGTGGCTCTTGGCGTTGCGCATGTCTGTCAGGAGGTCGGCGTACATCGTGTCGAAGTTCGTGTAGACCTTCAGAGAATTTCCGTTCAGTGGGAAAGCGAGGTTGCATCCCCAGAGGAGATTGATCAGATCCTTTTCAGAAGGCTCGGGACGGCTGCATATCTGCAGGGCGTACAGTCTTGAGGTGTTGGATTTGAACTCCCGCAGGTCGGCATCGCTCACGAGACGCCGGTTGCGGTTGTCGCGTCCGAAAACCATATATAGGACGAGCCCCACGCCAGGCAGGAATATGAGAACCATGATCCATGCTATAGTGCGCAGAGGATGGCGGTTCTCGGAAATCATCATGACGATGATGCTGAGAAGCACCAAAAAGAAAATAAGACTCCACCAGGGGCTCATCCGAGGTTGCCTTTATTTTTTCGGATCCATCTTGGAATACTTGGCGGCATCTGAGAAAATGGTCACCAGATACATTATCGCCAGAATCACTATCATGCCTACAGCTACGAAGTCAAGGGCTTTCATACCGAATTCGTATCCGAACAGGTGGTAGGTCTTGTGGAACTCCGACAGCGGCTTTATGAATATGAAAAGAGTGTTGACGATCATCACGATAAGCCTGAATTCAGTCGGGCCGAGTTTTGCGTAGGTCAGTCTGAACTCGCTCTTGAGGTGGGCATTGACACTGACATTGATGGTCATGAGAAGGTAGAGGACCAGTACGGCAAGGGCGAGGGACGGGTTGATCATGAGTCCGGAGAGCCCGGCTCCGATGAACATGACGCTTTCGTTGATGCAGTCGACGGTGTGATCCAAATAATACCCGTAGACAGGACGCTGCTTTTTGCGTACCCTTGCGAGGGTGCCGTCGAGAGAGTCTCCGTACCAGTTGACGAGCAGGCCGAAAGTCGAAATCCAGAGAAAATCGATGTTTTTCTTTGTGAGTATGAATCCTGCGGCTATTATAAGCGCACCGATGAAGCCTATGCCTGTCAAGATGTCCGACGTCATCCATTTCGGCTGTCTCTCAGCGAGCCATACAAGAGCTTTTTTCTCCACTCCGTTGAGAAGTGATGTCTGAATTCTCGTTGCTTGTTTCGTTTCCATATCGATAGTGTCTTATCTTAATGAGACTTCAAAGATAAGTCATATTTTTTGAAAAACTGAAACCGATGCCCGCCTATGCTTTCGATTCGATGCCTTTTCGCCAGTTTTTGGCGCTTATCTGTTATTCTCCGGGTGTCAGCCTTGCAGCCCCGGATACGACAAGTGCTTTCAGTTTGTCCTGAAAGCACTTGTTGGAGGTGCGTAGCGGAATCGAACCACTGTGACAGGTTTTGCAGACCTGCGCCTGACCACTCGGCCAACGCACCATCGGGAATACAAAGATACGTCATTTTCCCGAATCCGCAAGGCCCGGATATGAAAATATTTTGTATATTTGAGGAATACTAATAACAATCTGCGATGAAACGAACTTTTGTTTTTGCTGCGGCCGTCCTGGTTGCCGTCTCTTGCGGGACTTCACGGAATGCCGCCGATCATGTTGCCGGACATGAGTCCGGGGAGGAGTATGTCAATACCGGTTATGGAAAAATCAAGAAGAAAGATTCAGCCTCCTCTGTTTCATCGCTTGAGATCAAGCAGGGATCCGGTTACAGTGACATTTATGAATACCTCAAGGGGCGGGTTCCAGGACTTGTCGTCAACGGGACGTCCATCACAATCCGGGGAGTGAACTCGATCATGGGAAGCAATGAACCCCTTATCCTCGTGGACGGGATGGAGACTGACGACATAAGCCACATCCAGCCTGATATGGTGGAGCGGGTTGATGTGTTGAAAGATGCCTCTACCACTGCTCTTTATGGCGCTCGTGGCGCGAATGGCGTGATACTTATTGTAACTAGAAAAACAATCGATTAGGCATGATGCACAATATTATTTTCGATTTCGGATCTGTTCTGGTGGACTGGAATCCTCATCATCTTTTCGACAAATATTTCAATGACCCGGAGAAAACAGAATATTTCCTGCAAAACGTCTGCCCATATGAGTGGAATGCGACCGTGGATGCCGGAAGACCGACCAAGGATGCAATGGCTGAGAGAATAGCCCTTTATCCAGAGTGGGAGAAGGAGATCAAGATGTATTTCGGGCAGTGGATCGGGATGATGAACGGGCAGATACCGGGGATGGAGGCTGTGGTCCGGGAACTCAAAGAGCGCGGGTATCGGCTTTTCGGCCTGTCAAACTGGTCGGCGGAGACATTTCCCCTGATACGCGAGGATACCAGGCACTATCCGGTCTTTGATCTTCTGGATGCTTATGTCATTTCCGGACAGGAGCATTGCAAGAAGCCCGATGAAAGAATCTACAGGATTCTCCTTGAACGCTTCGGGCTCAAGGCGGAAGAATGCCTGTTCATTGATGATAATTCCGAAAATATCGCAGCTGCGGAGGCGTTGGGCATTAACGGTCTGGTATTCACTTCTGTCGAGCAACTGAAGATGGACTTGCGGGCAATTCTGCAATGACAGTCTCGCACGCCCTGACATAGTCGCCGACGGAAACTCTCAGTTCCGCATCCAGCGGGAGGAAAAGATCTATCCTTGAACCGAATTTGATGATCCCGCATTGGTCGCCTGCCTTGACGGAGTTGCATCTGTGGGCATAGCATACTATCCTGCGGGCGAAGCCTCCCGCTATCTGTTTGAAAAAGATCCTTTCTCCTCCGGGCAAAGTCAGCCCGGTGCAGCTGTGCTCGTTTTCCTCGGAGGCTTTCGGCTTGAAGGCCAGCAGGTGTTTGCCTGGGTAGTACTTGTAGTAACTCACTTCCCCGTCCGCCGGCCAGAAGTTGGCGTGTACATCGAAGAAATTCATGTATACGGACACCTGGATGCATTCGCATTTCAGGTATTCTTTTTCGTATGCCTTTTCGATGATGACGACCTTGCCGTCTGCGACAGAAGATATGCATGTGCCTGAACCGTTGCATCTGCGCTGCGGTACCCGGAAGAAAAAAGTCTGCCAGATGCAGAACCACAGCAGCAGGGCCAGCACCGGCCATACAATCCAACTGACGTGTACAAACAACAGGAGTGCCGCCCCGGCAGCGGCACTGAAAGCGTAAACAAGGGCGAGGGTGCCTCTGGAGTTGCGGTCTATCATAGAAGCCCGAACGCTACGAGATATACGATTCCGAGCGGAATCCCCACCAGACTGCTGTCGAACCGGTCAAGCATCCCACCGTGTCCTGGAATGCAATTGCCCGAATCCTTGACACCGCAGCTGCGTTTCCATTCAGACTCGAACAGATCCCCGCACACACCTCCAAGGCATATCACGACACCCAACATCATGCTGTGAATCCAAGAGTAAGGCAGCCATCCGAGTTTGCACATCAGTAGAGCTGCTGCTGCGCTGAAGGCCAGTCCACCCCAGAACCCCCACCATGATTTCTTCGGCGAGATCTCCGGAGCCAATCTGCGTGCTCCCTCCCTCCTTCCGAGGATGGAGCCGATGCAATATGCCCCTACGTCCGATACCCAGATTATTATGAAAAGCGGCAGAATCCGCCATCCGTCAAAAACAGGGCCGTCCATCACAAGAAGCGGAGACAGGCAGATGGGCAGGGCGATGTATCCGAGACCGGCGTAAATGAGCCCGATATCGGAAAAGCCGTCCCTTTCGGGAAAGAAGATGCAGGACACCGGAATCAGCAGCAGCGGGAACAGAACCAGAAGCAGCAGCCTGATGTCCCATCCGAAGAACTGTGCAGCGGCGATGAGTATGAATGCCGCCACGGCCGTAAGCAAGCCTATCTTTTGTTGTATAGGATACCGCTGCCCCAGAGTCATTGTGTAAAACTCCCGGAGGGCCGTATATAAAATGACAAGGAACAGGGCACCAAAAAGTGTCCTGTCCCAGATCGTGCCGAAAACCATCACGACAAGGAAAACCAGTCCGGCAAGGGTTCTCTTCAGCAGATTATTCATTGCTCATCGTTTTTGTTTTCAGACTCCTGCTCTTCCGGCTTCGGGGCTTGAGCCTGATCGCCTTTGAGACGCTCTTCCCCATGGGTGCCGGCTTTCGGGCCGAAGAGTTTCTCGATGTCGTCTGCCGTGATGACCTCTTTTTCTATAAGCATCTGCGCAAGCGTCTCAAGCTTGTCCCAGTTGTCCTTGAGAATCTTGGTGGTGCGCGTTGTCACCTCGTCTACAAGCGCTTTGGCTTCGGCATCGATCGTCTGTGCCGTCTTTTCGCTGTAAGGTTTGGTGAGATCATAACCGCTGTTGCCGCTTGAGTCATAGAATGAGAGGTTTCCTATCTTGTCGCTCATGCCGTAGTAGGTGACCATTGCGTATGCCATCTTGGTCATCTTTTCGAAGTCATTGAGCGCGCCTGTACAAGGGATTCCGTTGTTGACAATTTCTTCTGCCACCCGTCCGCCGACAAGGCAGCACATCTCGTCCATCATGTCGGACTTGGACATCATGACTTTCTCGTCCGGGAGACTCCAAGTCAGGCCAAGCGCCTGCCCGCGAGGGATTATGGACACTTTCAGCACCGGATCGCATCCCGGGAGAAGCCATCCTGCAACCGCGTGGCCGGCCTCGTGATAAGCTGTAAGTCTCTTCTCTTCCGGGGACATGATTGTCTTCTTCCTTTCGATTCCGCCCACTACCCTGTCGACAGCATCGATGAAGTCGGAATTGTCTACAGCCTTCTTCCCTTTGCGTGCAGCCGTAAGGGCGGCTTCATTGCAGACATTGGCTATGTCGGCTCCGGAAAATCCCGGGGTCTGTTTGGCGATGGCCTCCACATCGAAGTCCGGAGAGAGCTTGAGTTTCTTGACATGGACCGCAAAAATCTCTTTCCTTTCATTGAGGTCAGGCAGAGTCACATGTATCTGGCGGTCAAAACGGCCGGCTCTGGTGAGAGCCTTGTCCAATATGTCGGCACGGTTGGTGGCCGCGAGGACGATGACGCCGCTGTTGGTGTCGAAACCGTCCATCTCGGTAAGGAGCTGGTTTAGAGTGTTCTCGCGCTCATCGTTGGATGAGAATCCGACATTTTTCCCCCTTGCGCGTCCCACGGCATCTATTTCATCGATGAACACGATGCACGGGGCCTTCTCTTTCGCTTGTGCGAAAAGATCCCGGACTCTGCTGGCCCCGACTCCGACGAACATCTCCACGAAGTCGGATCCGCTTATGCTGAAGAATGGCACATTCGCCTCTCCTGCGACAGCTTTGGCAAGCAAGGTCTTTCCGGTGCCCGGAGGGCCGACGAGAAGTGCGCCTTTAGGTATTTTGCCGCCGAGAGCAGTATATTTTGCCGGATTCTTGAGAAAATCCACTATCTCCATCACTTCTTCTTTTGCACCGTACAGACCGGCCACATCTTTGAAGGTGACGTTGACCTTGTCTTTGTCTGTGAGTTTACCTGTCGCTTTGCCTACATTGAACGGGTTCATTCCGCCGCCACCGCCGTTTCCGCCGCCCATCTGTCTGGACATGGAGCGGAACATCCACCCATAAAGAAGCAGAAGCAACGCGATCGGAAGCACCCATTCGAGGATTCCGCCCCAGATATTGGTCTCGTTTTCGATATACAACTTGACCTTTGAGCCGTCCTGCAGTCCCGCGTTCAACTCGCTGAATTCACTTTCCGGATCAAATTTGGTGGAAGTGAGGAAATAGAACTGAGGGGACTTTTTGGGGAGTTTTCCGTTTGCGAAGAGGTTGGAATACTTCCCCAGCCTGTCCGGACGGACTGTCACGTCGCCACGGAAGTCGTTACGGACAAAGTGTATCTCGCTGATGTCGCCCTCCCGGGCCATCTCCTGGACCTGAGCCCATTCTATCTTGCCCGCAGGAGCGGAACTGTTGCTGAGAAGCATCCACCCGATGCTCACAAGGAGTATGACATAGAGGATGGTCGAGAAGTTGATCCTGATCACTTTCTGGCCTTTGTTGTGCTTATTGTTGGGTTTTTGAGCCATCGTTTTTAAATTTGCGGACAAAGATACAACAAAAATGACACCATACACGGGACACGGGGGCATTATATGGCTACAGACTGCGGATTCCACTAATAAAGAAGTCAGACGCAGGATGGACTCTCTTGACAATTTGTCAATAGTTGCCGCGCTGGCACAGACTGCCGGACGTGGACAGGGGCTTCATACATGGTATTCTCGCCCCTCGGTAGGGCTGACATTCAGCCAACTGCTCCGCTTCCCATCAGAAGGGGCTTTCTCTCTCAATATCAAGGACGTCCTTCTTGTCACGGAGATGACGACACTTGCAATCCGGGATTTTCTCCTGGGCCGCGGTATAGAGAGCCGCATCAAATGGCCTAATGACATCTGGGTCGGAGACAGAAAGATATGCGGGATACTCATAGAGAACATTCTTGACGGGGACATGGTCAGCAGCAGCATTGTCGGCATCGGGCTGAATGTCAATGAGACATCCTGGCCTGCCGAGCTTCCTAATCCTGTGTCGATGAGACAGTTGACGGGAACAGAATACGATATTCGCGCCGAGCTTGAAGCCCTTGGTGATGAACTGGCAAAAAAATATGCGCTCTCCGGCACAGCCGAAGGGCGCGATAATCTCGATAAGGAATTCAGGAAATATATGTTCAGGCTTCCCTGAGAGCCTTGATGGCCGCTGCCGGATCTTGTGAGCCGAACACAGAACTCCCGGCTACTGCCAGATCGACCCCCGCCTCTTTGACGGCTTTCACCGTGCTGAGGTTGATCCCGCCGTCAATCTCTATCAGTGCGTCCGAGCCCCTCTTCTGCAGTTCCGCCTTGAGGGTAGCGACCCTGTCGATGGATTCATATATGAATTTCTGCCCGCCGAAGCCGGCGAATACGGACATGATCAGAAAATAATCGGCCTTGCCGATATACGGAAACAACTTTTCTACCGGCACGTCCGGATTTATCGCCACGCCGGCCTTCATGCCGAGCGACTGGATTTCCCTGATGAAAGATGACGTTCTCCTGCCGGCCGCCTCAATGTGGAAAGAGCACATCTGCACCCCGTCGGCAGCTATCTTCTTGAACCACCTCTCCGGATGAACCACCATCAGGTGCACGTCCATGGGGGCTTTTGCAATTTTTGAGAGCGGGTCTATGACAGAAAAACCGAATGAGATGTTGGGCACGAGAGTGCCGTCCATGACATCAAGGTGTATGACATCGCCGCAGTTGTTGACCAGTTCCACATCTTTCTCCAGATGGAGAAAGTCTGCTGCAAGGATTGATGGTGCTATTCTGAAAGCCATGGTACGGAATTACATTTGTGCCGGTGAAAGGATATTCTCAATGTCGTGGACATATTTCTTGAATGTCTTGTCAGTGCTCATCAGGTCAGAGACTGTGGTGCATGCGTGCAGGACCGTGGCGTGGTCCTTTCCGCCGGTCTCTGCACCGATCGTGGCGAGGGAGCAGTTGGATATCATGTTGCGGCAGAGATACATTGAAATCTGTCTGGCCTGGACAATCTGCCTTTTTCTGGATTTGGAGAGCAGATCATCGCGCGTGATATTGAAGTACTCGCATACGTTTTTCTGCACCTTGTCTATGCTCATGTCCGTTTTGGCTTCTCCGATAAGGTTCTCTGTGATGCCGGTGGCGAGTTCTATCAGAGATTTGTCTTTCTCCACGAGAGAATGTGCGATGAGTGACACCAGTATGCCTTCAAGTTCCCTGAAGTTTGTCTTGACTTTGGTCGCTATGAATTCAAGCACGTCGTGGGCAATCTCCACGCCTTCCTTGGCCACCCTTGATTCGAGCATCCTGAGCCGGGTGCCGTAGTCAGGGTGTGTGAGCTGCACTGAAAGCCCCCATTTGAATCTTGAAAGGAGACGCTCCTCGAAATTCTGGAGCTCCACCGGAGCCCGGTCGGAAGTGAAGAGCAACTGCTTGCCGTTCTGGTGCAGGTGGTTGAAGACATTGAAGAAAGCGTTCTGGCATCCCGGGCCCATAAGATCCTGGATGTCGTCCACAATCAGCACGTCTATCTTCATGTAGTAGGCCAGGAAGTCAGTGATGTTGTTGCGTACATTCACGGCAACCATATATTGGGTCTTGAATTCGTGGCCGGTCACATACAGGACCACCAGTTCCGGAAATTTTTCCTTTATTGACAATCCTATCGCATGTGCCAGATGGGTTTTGCCCAGACCGGAACCGCCGAAAATGAACAACGGGTTGAACGGGGTCTTGCCCGGTGCCGCCGCAATGTTTTTCCCGGCAGTGATGCCCATCTTGTTGCACTCCCCTTCCACAATGCTGTCAAAACTGTATGCGGGGTTAAGCCTCGGGTTGATGCTTACCTTATGAATCCCTGGATAGACAAAAGGGTTCGGCTTGTCGGATGGCGGAGTGACGACATCGACAGGCGGATTGGACGGATCCGGAGTCATCCTGCCGTCGACTTTCATCGAAGGCTGGCCTGATACGGGACGATACATGTACCGCAGTTTCGCCTCCGGCCCTATCTCTCTGCGCAGAACTTTCTTGAGAAGATCCAGATAGGCTCCTTCGAGGTAGTCCCGGAAGAAGTCATTCGGCACTTCAAGCGTCAGTGTATTGTCAACGAGGGATATTGCGCGGATCGGTCTGAACCACGTGTTGAACTGTTGCGGTTCAACATTCCTCTCTATGATCTGAAGACAATTGTCCCAGACACTTGTATGTCCACTTATATTCTCCATTGTTCTTTGCTGATTTGAATACCGAACTTTCCGTTCGAATTGCAATGCAAAGGTGGTGATAAATATTTGAAAAAAAGTTCTGTCTTCTATTGCGTTTTATCTTTTTTCGTTTTAAATATTAGATTGCAATCTGATTAATCGATTAATCTTTAAAATATTGATTCGTAGACAGTTATCGATAATGTAGTTTTATAATTGATTGTTTATGAACCTGTGTTAAAATAGAAATATTCTAATTTGCGCCGCTTTCTTACCGAGCGGAGAATCAGGGATTTCTATTTCGTCACCCTCTCTGGAGTGCCTTGGATTCGGGTCACGAATGCATCGGGATATTTTTTGCGTACTGCCCCGAGATTTCCGGATACTTCGGCCTTGCTGCCTCCGGTGCAGATATAGTATTTGTATAGCCTGCCGCTCTTGATGCGGAGCGGTTCATAGCCGAGAAAGTCGTAGTCCACTTTCTTGGCCGGAGATGCTGTGGCGAATATCTGGATTCCCCACACTTCGTCAGCTTCTGCCGTGTCGGTCGTCTTTTCCGTTTCCTCAGATGCCGCCCGGGCAGTCTTCGGAGTGTTTTTCATGCTGGCGTCATAACTTTCCTTGTATGAGGCGAACGCATCGAACAGGCATTTCGCCAGTTTCTGGCGGTTCTCCGGCCGTCTCAGCACCGCCAGATCGTTGGCGTTGGAGATGAATCCCAGTTCGGCCAATACGGCTGGCATGGCTGTCTTCCACAGCACGTAGAACGGATCCTGCGACACTCCCCTGTCTCCCTTGACCGGGCCGTTGCGGAGTTTTGTGTCAGCGATCTGCGCGAATTTCAGGCTCTGCTCAAGATGCGAATTCTGCATGAGCACCATGAATATATATGACTCCGGGTCTGACGGGTCGAAGCCCTGGTACTTTGTGCTGTAGTCTTCTTCCAGCATTATTACTGAGTTCTCACGCCTGCACACCTCCATGTTGCCGGCAAAGAGATCCCTGTTCTTATTGGATGACTGGCCGAGCACATGCACTGAGAATCCGTTGGGGGACTTGCGTTCGGCCGCGTTGATGTGGATTGATATGAAGAGGTCGGCTTCTGCGGCATTGGCCTTGGCGGCTCTGGCGTCCAAGGTTATGTATTCGTCTTTGTCTCTGGTCATTACGACTTTGACGTCCGGATAGGCCTCTTTTATCAGGCCGGAAAGTCTGCGTGATATGTCAAGTGTGAGGGTCTTTTCGTAGGTTTTCCCGTCTGCACTGATGCATCCTGCATCTTTTCCGCCGTGTCCTGCATCTATTACTACGGTGGACAGCCCGAGGTTGTCGGCCAGTGTCTCCGCGCAAAGCGCAAGCGAGGCAAGGAGTATGCAGATTGTGCGTTTCAAATAAATGTACTAATTTTGCAGGTTAGCAAATATACGAAATTTCTTTCGGTTGAGAAAGGCCTTACATATATTTATGGTGATGCTGATGCTTTTGCTCGGTGTCAAAGTCTCTGATGCCCAGAACCGCCGTCCGAGAGGTACGGCATACGGGGTCATGGTCCAGAAAAAAGTCAACCTTCCCGATTCTGCGGAGCTGGCCCGCCGAGATTCTCTGCACCGGGCCGACTCTCTGCACCGGGCTGATTCGCTCGCGATGCTGGGCAAGAGCTCGCTTGAGAGGCCTGCTTTCTCCACAGCCAAAGACTCGATTGTGGAGGTGTTTTCTGACGGGCAGCGGAAGATATATTATTATGGCGATGTTACGGTGAAATACCAGGACATGGAACTCACCGCCGATTACATGGAGTATGACATGAAGACCGGCGTTGTCTTTGCGCGCGGCACTTATGACAGCACTGAGGGGGAATGGATCGGCCGTCCTGTGATGAAGCAGGGCGACAAGACATACAATATGGAGGAGGTCCGTTACAACTTCAATTCCCGGAAGGCCCGTATCACCAACATGACCACCACCGAGGAGGATGCTTCTCTCCATGGCACGAACATAAAGATGATGCAGGACGAGTCAATCAACCTCACGGATGGCAAATACACCGTCTGCGATGCCGCGCATCCCCATTACTATCTTGCTCTGACCAGCGCGAAAGTGGTGAGAAAACCAAGCCAGAAGACCATTTTCGGGCCGGCCTATATGGTCGTGGAAGACGTGAAGATACCGTTTCTCGGCCTGCCTTTCGGATTCATCCCAAAGCGGCCGCAGCGTTCGACCGGCCTGCTCATGCCTACTTTCGGAGAAGAGGAGGCGCGCGGATTCTACATGCGTGATCTGGGTATGTATTTTGTCTTTGGCGACTATCTTGACCTGTCAGTCACGGGAGATTACTTCACTCTCGGCTCATGGGCCGTCAATGTGAACTCGCGCTATAAGGTGAATTACAAGTTCAACGGCTCGTTCTCGATGAACTATTCCAACGATCAGACCGGAGAGAAGGGCACGCCGGAGTTTTTCCAGACGAGGAACTTCGGTGTGAAGTGGTCCCACACCCAGGATTCCAAAGCCCACCCCGGCTCCACCTTCAGTGCTTCAGTCAATTTCCAGAGTCCGTCCAACAACCGGTACAATTCGACGAACATCAACCAGGCGCTCCAGAGCCAGGCTTCTTCCTCCATTTCATATTCAAGAAATTGGGACGGCAAGTTCAACTTGAGCCTCAATGCGCTGCACAGCCAGAACTCCCGAGATTCTTCATATACGTTCACCCTTCCGAACATCACATTCTCCGTTTCCACATTCTATCCTTTCAAGAAAAAGGTCCGTGCCGGAAAGGAGAAGTTCTACGAGAAGATATCGTTTGGCTACAGCACAGCGCTGCAGAACAAGATTTCGTTCAAATCGTCGGAGTTCAAGGAGCCGGGACTGCTTGACCGCCTGCAGAACGGCATGACCCACAATTTCTCGATCGGACTGCCGAACTTTCAGTTGTTCAGATATATAAGCGTGGCTCCAAGCGTGCAGTACGGGCAGAACTGGTTTTTCCGCAAAAACGACTACGAATACAATCCGGAGACAGACAAAGTCGAGATGAAAGAGGGGCGGCAGTTCAGCACGCTCGGTATAACGCAGAACTACTCGTTCTCGACATCTATGAGCACCCGGATATATGGAACTTTCAATTTCGGGAAGCAGCATAAGCTTCAGGCCATCCGGCATGTCATCTCCCCCTCCTTGTCCATGTCGTTGAGTCCGGAGAAGGGCACGTATGCCAACGGATACCGTACCTTATATTATACTGACAAGTCCGGCACGGAGCAGGAGTACCAGTATAATGTGTATTCCGGGCAGATGTACTCTCCACCGAGCCGGGGAAAATCGGCTACGGCGTCACTGAGCATCGGCAACAATCTTGAGGCCAAGGTGCGGGACTATGCCGATACCACAGGCACAGGAACGAAGAAGGTGAAGCTGATTGACCAGCTGACGCTCAACACGGGCTATAATTTCCTTGCTGATTCCTTGAAGATGAGCACGATATCCATGTCGATGTCCACTACTCTCTTCAACAAGGTCTCCATCAGCGCCAGCGCCGGATTCGACCCTTATGCGATCGGTGCGGACGGACAGAAATATGATGCCTTTGCCTTTACTAAAGGACAGGGGCTTGCGCGGCTTACCAATGTCAGCGCGTCTGCGTCATATTCGATTTCGGGAAAGGGTACAATCAACGGCAATGACGGCTCCAAGACACGTGAGGGCAGCGATGCTTCGGCCGGCGGAGCTGCCAATATGTACCGGCGCAACTACTATCACCCTGTGACGGGAGAGTACATTCCTGACGGGTGGTTGTATTATACCAACCCGAATGCCCCGTGGAGCCTTAATTTCAGTGCCAATTTCAGTCTGGCCCGCTCATATTCTTATGATGCCACGCTTGCCAAACTGTTGACGGAGGACAGGTACAACGCCTCCCTGCAGCTCTCCGGCTCTCTGAAATTGACCCCGAGGATGTCCCTCACCGCATCTTCCGGTTATGATTTCATCGCCAAACAGATAACATCAACGCAGATCAGCGCCACATACGACCTGCACTGCTTCAATATCGCTGTGAGCTGGGTGCCGCTCGGGACGTGGAAGTCGTACAGTTTCAGGATAGCCGCCAATGCCGCTGCACTCGCCGACATCCTGCGTTTCAAGAAGAGCAACAGCTACTGGGACAAGTAGGAGCTGCTGCCGTCCGTAAATGGATGTTTTTGTGCGGGGTAGTGGATAATTTCGAATTATTTGTTATCTTTGCGCAATAAAATACTCTCCCGCGTGGATCTGACACCGGGGATTCAATAAAACTTATCGTTTATTTTATGCCACACAGACTTTCGGAACTGAACGCAATGACGCGGGAGCAGCTTGAGTCAATAGCGACAGAACACAATGTCAAATCAATAAAGAAACTCGACGACGAGAACCTTGCTTACGCCATCATTGACGCCGAAGCCAAGGAGGAGTCTGTTAAACCGGCCCCGGAGAAACCCAAGGCACGTCGGGGACGTCCGCCTAAGCAGAAGAATACTGTGGAAGCGAAGCCGGAGAATGAGTTTTCTGCATCAAAAGAGGGTGGAAAGCCTTCTGAAAACGGGCAGAAAACGACTGCCAAGCCAGGTCGTAAACCAGGCAGACCCCCAAAAAAAGCGGACAATCAGACAGAACAGAAACAACCCGCCGAGAACCAGCAGCCTGAGCAGCAGGCCGCTCCTCAGCCGAAGAAACGCGGACGCAAGCCGAAGAACCGAGCCCCGGAAACAGCAGCAACGCCTCAGTTGTTTCCAATAGAGCCGCAGAATGAGAATAAAGCGGCCGCTGAAGTTGTTCAGCCTGCCGCACTCCCGGCACCGCAGGCGCTTGCTTCTGCTCCGCAGAATGAGCCGAAACCACAGCCGGCAGTTGGAAATCAGGGCGAGCAGGCCAAGCCTCAGCAGCCAAAGAGGATAGCCGAGAGCCGTTCGCTTGAGAAAGTGCTTGAAAAAGTTCAGGCTAAAGTCCAGGAAAAGGCAAATGAGCGCGCCATGCCGCAGATGCAGAAGCAGCAGCCGGTGCAGCCGCAGGGGACGCAGAACAATCAGCCGCGTCCGCGTCCTGTCTATTATGATGGTACGGTAGAGGCTTCCGGTGTGCTTGAGATAATGCCTGACGGATATGGTTTCCTCCGTTCTTCTGATTACAACTATCTCAATTCGCCTGACGACATATATGTCTCTCAGCAGCAGGTCAAGATGAACGCTCTCAAGAGCGGTGATACTGTGACAGGTGAAATCAGACCTCCGAGAGAGGGCGACAAGTATTTCCCGCTTGTCAGCGTGAAATCTGTCAACGGCCGTACTCCGGAGTTTATACGAGACAGGGTTCCTTTTGATTTCCTCACACCTCTTTTCCCTGATGAGAAGTTCAATCTTCTGGGCAATGGACACGAAAAGGACAAGAGCTGCCGTATTGTGGACATGTTCTCCCCTATCGGAAAAGGCCAGCGAATGTTGATAGTTTCACCTCCGAAGGCCGGCAAGACGTTGTTGCTCAAGAGTATCGCCAATGCTATCGCCGACAATCATCCGGAGGTTTATGAGATTGTGCTTCTCGTGGATGAGCGTCCGGAGGAAGTCACGGACATGCAGCGTTCTGTCAAGGCTGAGGTCGTCGCATCCACTTTTGACGAGCCGGCTGAGAAGCATGTGAAGGTCGCTAACATGGTCATCGAAAAAGCCCGCCGTCTGGTTGAGTGCGGACATGATGTCGTGATTCTCCTGGATTCCATCACCCGTCTGGCCCGCGCATACAATACTGTGCAGCCTGCGTCTGGCAAGGTTCTTACCGGAGGTGTCGATGCCAATGCTCTGCAGAAGCCGAAGCGTTTCTTTGGTGCCGCCAGAAATATTGAAGGCGGCGGCTCTCTGACAATCCTTGCGACCGCGCTTACCGAGACCGGTTCCAAGATGGACGATGTGATATTCGAGGAGTTCAAGGGTACAGGCAACAGTGAAATCCAGCTTGACCGCACACTTGCCAACAGACGTATATTCCCTGCTGTCAATGTCCTCCTGTCCGGGACGCGCCGCGATGACCTTCTCTATCCGAAGGATCAGAGCCAGCGGATATGGATTCTCCGGAAACTTCTTGCGGACATGAACCCTACAGAAGCGATGAACTTCATGCTTCAGCTTATGGATGAGCACAAGACCAATCAGGATCTTCTGGACAACATGTCCAAGGTGTCGCCGCGTGAAGCGAAGTATTACGACAATTTCTGAGCCTCGCAGGCCATAAATCAAAAAAGCGCTCCGTGATCCGGGGCGCTTTTTTGATTTGGTGAGATTGTCTGATTATTTCGTGCCGAAAATTCTGTCGCCGGCATCTCCGAGCCCCGGGACTATATAGGCGTCTTTGTTGAGATGTTCGTCAACTGCTGCAACGTATATGTCCACATCCGGATGTGTCTCCTGTACTTTCCTGATTCCTTCCGGGGCAGCTACAAGGCACATCAGGCGGATGTTGGTGCAGCCGCGCTCTTTCAGCATCGCCAATGCATCGCAGGAACTCCCGCCGGTAGCGAGCATAGGGTCAGTTACAATTACGAGCCTCTGGCTGATATCTTCAGGCAGTTTGCAGTAATAAACGACAGGAGTATGGGTCTTTTCGTCGCGGTATAGTCCGATATGGCCTACTTTTGCTACCGGTACGAGAGTCTGCAGCCCCTCCACCATGCCGAGTCCTGCGCGCAGGATCGGGACAATGGCAAGCTTACGGCCGCTGACTTTATGGGCAATGGTTTTGCAGATAGGTGTCTCGATTTCGACTTCTGCCAGCGGAAGGTCGCGGGTGACTTCATAGCCCATAAGAAGTGCAATTTCCTTGAGAAGTTCACGGAAATCCTTGGATCCGGTCTCCTTCTGCCTCATGATGGTCAGCTTGTGCTGTATCATCGGGTGATCGATAACGTGTAATTGGCTCATAACGGATTGAAAATTTAAGTAAAGATACTACTTTTTTCGTAATTTTGCCGCGATGTAAATCATATATGTCGCGATGCTACGTATTTACTGCAAGAACACAGGTACTTTCCGGGAATTCCAGGAAGGTTCGACGCTTCTGGAAATGATTCAGGAGTTTGACTTTGAGCGTCCCTATGATATAATATCCGCGAAGGTGAACAATGTTTCCCAGGGTTTGAAATTCAGAGTCTTCAACAATCGTGACGTGGAATTTCTTGACTACCGGACGTATGCCGGGCGGAACGTGTATTGCCGCTCTCTCTGCTTCCTTCTGTGCAAGGCCGCGCAGGATCTGTTCCCCGGCTGCAAGGTCGTGATACGCCGTCCTATATCCAAGGGTTATTTCTGCCGTCTTGACAAGGCGGACGGAGAGTCCTTGCACCGCAGTGACATTGATGCCCTGCGCAGACGGATGTCTCAGCTGGTTTCAGACAATGTTCCGTTCCGTCGCCATGAGGTGCAGACTTCCGAGGCTATCGAGCTGTTCAGGAGTCTTGGCCAGATGGACAAGGTGAAACTTCTCCAGACATGCGGAGAAGTCTATGTCAATTATTATTCTCTTGACGGCTCTCCCGATTATAGCTGCGGTGCGCTCGTGCCAAGCACCGGATACCTCAAAATATGGAGTCTTGAACCATATCATGGCGGGATGTTGCTCAGGGTACCTGACAGGCATCATCCTGAGGCTCTTGCACCTTTCTATGAGCAGCCGAAGACTTTCGGCGTTTTTGCGGAATCCATAAAATGGAACCGCATAATGGGGCTTGACAATGTGGGAGATGTCAATCTGGCCTGCCTTGACGGCAAGGCATCTGATCTCATACAGGTGGCGGAGGCATTGCAGGAGAAGAAGATAGTGCAGATAGCTGAAGAGATAGAATCACGGCACAACTCCCCTGACCCTGTGCGTCTTGTGCTTATCACTGGGCCGACCAGCAGTGGTAAAAGCACTTTCTGCAAGAGGTTGAGCGTTCAGTTGAAGGCCTGCGGTCTGCTCCCGATATCATTCTCTACTGATGACTATTTCGTCAACCGTCTCGATACTCCGAAGTTGCCTGACGGCAGTTTTGATTTCGACAATTTTGACACCGTCGACCACGATGCCCTGCAGGCCGATGTGCTCAGGCTGCTTTCGGGGGAAGAGGTGGAGGTGCCCGAGTATAATTTTGTCACCGGCATAAGGGAGTACAACGGCAAGCGGCTGAAGCTCACGCCTGGTGCGGTACTGCTTATCGAAGGCATCCATGCTCTTAATCCGGCACTGCTGGACAAGATCCCGGATTCTGAGAAATTCAAGATTTTCATCAATACGATTACAAGTATTTCTCTTGATGACCATAACTGTATACCGACCAGCGACAACCGTCTGCTGCGCCGGATAGTGAGGGATTTCAACAAGGGGGCGTTCACTGCCCGTGAGACCATTTCCAACTGGCCTAATGTCAGGAGGGCCGAGGTGAAATGGATCTATCCGTATCAGGAAGATGCCGATGTGCTCTTCAATTCTGCGTATCTTGTAGAGTTCGCGGTGCTTCGCAGCCACGCCGAGTCGATACTTGCCACGGTTCCAAAGAACTGCCCGGAGTATAGCGAAGCCAGCCGGCTGCTTACTTTTCTGCACTATTTTATCCCGGTGTCTGACAAGGAGATACCGGTCACGTCATTCATGAAAAGTTTTATAGGATGATAAAGAATATTCCAGCGGATTTTTCTCCGGAAGAGCGTCGCTTGCGTGCGATGTCCCTGTTCCGGGAAGGATACAACTGTTGTCAGGCTGTGGTTTTGGCGTTTTCGGACATTCTTTCGGAGGATATTTCTTCCGGACAGCTTGCCGTTATCGGCTCTGGCTTCGGCGGCGGTATGGCGCGCATGCGTGAGGTGTGCGGCAGTTTCAGTGGAGCCGTGATGATGGCGGGCTTCCTCTCCCCCGCTTCCGATCCGTCCGTGAAATCGGACCGTCGGGACAATTATGCCCTTGTGCAGGAGTTTGCCGGGGAGTTCAAGCGGCTCAACGGCGGCAGCATAATCTGTCGCGAACTGCTCGGACTGTCTCCAGCCGCCAAGGAAGGCCCCACTCCATCGGAGCGTACGCCTGAATTTTATAGGAAACGTCCATGCGAGCAGATCATAGGCAATGCTGCATACATTGTGGCTGAGAAGATTTTGAGGTCTGTATCCAAATAAAAAAGACCGCGTTTTGGGCGCGGTCTTTCTCTGGAATATACTTTCGAAATTATTTCTGCATAGCCTCGTCTACGGCGACGGCCACTGCAACAGTGGCTCCTACCATAGGGTTGTTGCCCATTCCGAGGAAGCCCATCATTTCAACATGTGCAGGAACTGAAGATGAGCCTGCGAACTGTGCGTCTGAGTGCATGCGGCCCATGGTGTCCGTCATACCGTATGAAGCGGGACCTGCGGCCATGTTGTCCGGGTGAAGAGTACGTCCGGTGCCACCGCCTGAAGCAACTGAGAAGTATGGCTTGCCGGCGAGTACGCGCTCTTTCTTGTAGGTGCCGGCTACAGGGTGCTGGAAACGGGTCGGGTTGGTGGAGTTTCCGGTGATGGACACGTCCACATTCTCTTTCCACATGATGGCCACGCCCTCGCGCACATCGTCTGCGCCGTAGCACCGTACACCACCGCGTACGCCGTCAGAGTACTTGGTCTCCCCTACCACCTTGAGCTCTCCGGTGAAGTAGTCGAACTGGGTCTGTACGTAGGTGAAGCCGTTGATGCGTGAGATGATCTTGGCGGCATCCTTGCCGAGGCCGTTGAGAATCACGCGGAGCGGAGTCTTGCGGACTTTGTTTGCCATCTCGGCGATCTTGATGGCGCCTTCGGCGGCAGCGTATGACTCGTGTCCGGCGAGGAATGCGAAGCATCCTGTCTCCTCGCGGAGGAGTCTTGCGGCGAGGTTGCCGTGGCCCAGACCAACCTTGCGGTCGTCAGCCACTGAACCCGGGATGCAGAATGCCTGAAGACCTTCTCCTATGGCTTCTGCCGCCTCTGCGGCGGTCTTCACGCCTTTCTTGATGGCGATGGCTGCGCCCACTACATAAGCCCACTTCGCGTTCTCGAAGCAGATTTTCTGGGTGTCTTCGCACATCTTGTAAGGGTCTATGCCCTTGGCATCGCAGATGGCCTTGGCCTCGTCGATATCCTTGATGCCGTATTTGTTGAGAGCTGCATTGATCTGATCGATGCGACGCTCGTAGCTTTCAAAAAGTGCCATGTCTCTTACTCTTTACGTGGGTCAATATACTTAACTGCATCTTTGAAGCGGCCATACGTGCCTTTTGCTTTTTCGATTGCCTCCGGGCCTGTGGCGCCGCCTTTCAGTGCATCCATGAGTTTTCCGAGATTGATGAACTCGTAACCGATCACTTCGTTGTTGGAGTCAAGCGCCATCCTGGTGCAGTAGCCCTCGGTCATTTCGAGGTAGCGGCTGCCTTTGGCCTTGGTGCCGTACATGGTGCCGACCTGGCTGCGGAGGTTCTTGCCGAGGTCCTCGAGTGAGCCGCCGACAGGAAGTCCGCCCTCAGAGAAAGCTGACTGGGTACGTCCATAGACAATCTGGAGGAAGAGCTCGCGCATGGCCGTGTTGATGGCGTCGCAGACGAGGTCGGTGTTGAGAGCCTCAAGAAGAGTCTTGCCAGGAAGGATCTCAGATGCCATAGCCGCTGAATGGGTCATTCCGGAGCAGCCGATTGTCTCCACGAGAGCCTCTTCGATGATGCCGTCCTTGACGTTGAGCGTCAGCTTGCAGGCGCCCTGCTGGGGGGCGCACCAGCCGATGCCGTGTGTCAGGCCTGAGATGTCCTTTATTTCCTTTGCGTGTACCCACTTGCCCTCTTCCGGGATCGGGGCGTTGGCGTGGTTGGCGCCTTTTGCGACGCAGCACATCTGCTGCACTTCTTTTGTGTAAATCATATTCTTGTATAAGTATGTATTTCGCAGGCGCAAATATACTGAGAAACTCAGTATTTTGCAATGATAATTTATTCGCTTAATTTTGTCGGCTGCCTGCTTTGGCTTGATGCGGGCTGGCTTGTAATTTTTCAGGGAATGTTCAGTTTTTACGATGATACGATATGTGCTCCGGCGACTGTGCCGGGAACCGGGGCTATTGCAATTGTCCGGCTCAGCGGACCGGATGCCATGGGGGTTGCCGGCAGGGTCGTTTCCGTTTCTGGTAAACCACTCGGGGAGACGGAAGGTTATCGGCTGAGGTTCGGCACTGTACTGGACCGGGACGGCAATGTGCTTGACGAGGTGCTGGTCAGCGTTTTCCGTGCCCCTCATTCTTACACCGGGGAGGATTCGGTAGAGATTTCATGCCATTCCTCCAAATATATAGTCTCTTCCCTGCTTTCGCTTCTTGAGGCTGCTGGTGCCCGCCTTGCCATGCCAGGAGAGTTCACCCGGCGTGCTTTCCTCAATGGAAAGATGGATCTTGCGCAGGCTGAGGCTGTTGTCGATGTGATTTCTTCTTCTTCTGAGGTTCAGCACCGGGTTGCGATGAACCAGTTGCGTGGTGGGTATTCTGCCGAACTCGGGCATCTTCGCTCTTCCCTGCTGGAAATTGCTTCGCTTCTTGAACTCGAACTTGATTTTTCTGAGGAGGATGTTGAGTTTGCTGACCGTTCTGAACTCCGTTCTCTTCTTGAGAAGGCTTTGGTGCGTTGTTCCTCGCTTGCGGATTCTTTCCGTGATGGCAATGCGATACGCAACGGGGTGCCTGTGGCCATTCTTGGCGTGCCGAACAGCGGCAAGAGCACTCTTTTGAATGCGCTGCTCGGGGATGACAGGGCGATAGTTTCAGATATTCCCGGGACGACCCGGGATATTATAGAGGACTGCTGTGTGGTCGGAGGAGTGACTTTCAGGTTCATCGATACGGCCGGGATAAGGGAGTCTTCTGATGCTGTCGAGTCGGAAGGGATACGCCGGGCGCTCAAGCGGACTTCTCAGGCAAAGATTGTTCTCGGGCTTGTTGATGCTTCTTCGTTTTTCGGACATGATGCGGTTGGACGCCCGGCTGTGGTTCCGGAACGAGTCGCTGCGGATGATGAGTGTGCTCCTGCCGCTTCCGTCCGATCTCAGTTGGAGATGATTTTTGCCGCTGTGGATTTGTCTGCGCAGAAACTCGTGATTTTGCTCTCGAAATCTGACAAAATGACAGATAACAATATTGTTAACATTGTTAACGATGTTGTTTTATCGATTGTGCCTAAGACAAATACTGTCGAGGTGCTCCCTGTTTCGGCTAAAGATGGGATGGGGCTTGAAGAACTCCGGTCAAAGCTGGTTTCCATGGCTTCGGAAGGTCTCCCCGAGGACGCAACAGTGGTGACCAATGCCCGGCATGCCTCTGCTCTGCGCGCTTCTGCCGCCGCGCTTGCGGATGTGATAGCCGGACTTGACCGCGGCATCCCAGGTGACCTTCTCGCGGAGGATCTGCGCGCCGCCCTCGAAAGCCTCGGCTCCATCACCGGCGAAATCAGCAGCGATGAGGTCTTGGGGGAGATTTTCGGGCGGTTCTGCGTCGGGAAATAGAAGTAAGTTTTTATTAGACATTGATTTAATGAGAACTTACATTTCGTTTTGATTATTGGTATCTTCCCCAGAAAACAACTCTCGGACAAGGTCGTTGGCAAGACTGCTATCCTCAAATCTTATCATATTGTCATCCTTGGAGATACAGCCTAATATATTTATGCTGCCATACCACACGATGGACTTATCAATGATTGAAACGCATAAGGACACTGTCGGTACGATTTTGATCATCAAGCCTCTTGTCCTTATATATTCAGCAGCCTCAGATTCTGATGCAGTAATAATAACGATGTCAATTCCATCATGGGCATAGTCACAAAGTTTATTGAATAAAGCATTCTGTCCGACTTTATATAACCTTGGAGAAGATATTATTATTGAACTCCTTGCTCTTTTCAAATCAGACAAGAATGGTTGACGGAATGTAAGACCGTTGAATATATATTCGTCTGCTACAACAGCATCCGCATCTATGGTTTCAGCGAACAGACTCGTCTGGTCTTTTGCTAATTTTTTATAGTTTATGGCCGCATATCCCTTCAGGCGTTTCCGATACATGCTGTCGCAAACAGGCTCATGAATATCAATGTAATCATAGATGCGAACATCCTTCTTGCCGGCATATTCACGATGCAGACGGCCTGCATATTGCGCGACAAGTCCCTTCCACGAAATCGGCAATGCGAGGAATAGTGTATCAAGCCTCGGATAATCAAAACCTTCTCCGACATATTTACCAGTCGCTATAATCACCAATGGTTCTTCAGGAGGAATATTTTGAAGCCGCTGCAACGCTTCTTTCTTCTCTTTGTCTGTGCCAGAGCCTGTCAGAACTATCAGGTGGCCGACTTTTGAAGACAGTTTTTCCGCCAATATAACCACATGCGACTTTCTATTTGTCAATACAATAGGAGTCCGGCCAT
>CAKVDS010000030.1 GCA_934726455.1 uncultured Bacteroidales bacterium | reverse complement strand
CGAGAGCGTCCTGCACCACGGGCAGGCCGCTCACGCCCGGCTCGCTGAGCCGCGTGCCGCTCCCGGTCCATGCCTGCCGATTGCCCAAATACAAGCCCTCGTCAAAAAAGGCTTCCGGTGCGTTCTGCGCCGACCCTATCTGTTCGGCGGAGACAGTCTCCGTATTTCTCTCATATATCGCGGACACCCCGGCCGCAAAATCCCCGTCGCAGTACATCAGCGAAGGAGCCACCCGCATGTCAAGCGCATAGCCCGTATAACGCAGATCCTTGAGTTTGGCCGCGTTGCGCGAAGTGAAATCAAGACCGGCTCCGACCCTCCACCGCGGCGTCACATCCACAGAAATCGCCCCGTACATATTGTATGTCTGGTATGTCTTGCGCCCTGGCGTAAACTCAAGCACATCCACTGGAAACTTCCCGCTGCCCATCATCATCGATCCGCAGGCGTCATACGCTTCCCTGTCTTCAAAAGAGAAAGCGCCGCGCATCGAGAACTTCTCAAGATGCGTCACCGTCCTTGCCCGCGCGGAGGCCGCCCACTCGGACGCGGCATCATCCAGGCTCCGGAAGTCCCCGCTGCGGTACACCCCTCCAATCTCGGCGTTCGAGAATGAGGTGCTGTCCTGTCGCATGCCTGCGGCATTGACCCCCGAATTCCATGGATTGACCCGGACGAGCGTCTCATAACGGGACTGCGCCCCCGCCACAAGGCCCAGGCACACCCCTGCCGCACAAAGGGCCAGACGACGAAGATTACTCCTTGATTGACTGTGACTCACGCTCATAGAAATCATATCCGCTATTGTTTGTATCCACCAGTACCTCATATCCGAGTTCCGCCGTCCGGCTCTCATTGACCTTGCGCATGAGGGTCCTGCCCTCGTGGACGTTGGACAGGGTCACATAAGATGCGTCAATGGATGAGTTCATGCGTTTCTTGTTGGCCGATGACTGGCCGTTGAACACCTCGACCCCGTCGATCACCCACTCGTTCGGCACACAGACAACCCTGTCCTTGGAACTGCCGGGAAGGTATATGACGTTGTCGCTTCCGGAGACAAACTCCTGTATCGTCTGCCCCTCGGCCCTGAAAAGCACCACGGCAGGAGAGTTGATTGAAAACGCATAGGCGTTGGACTGCCCTGTCTTGATGACCACGTTCATGTAGTGGTCGCGCCT
The DNA here is from genome assembly GCA_934726455.1 of uncultured Bacteroidales bacterium. Taxonomy (GTDB): domain Bacteria; phylum Bacteroidota; class Bacteroidia; order Bacteroidales; family UBA932; genus Cryptobacteroides. Next base: position 27,501 of record CAKVDS010000030.1, on the reverse strand, counting down.
CACCTTGTCCCCGGGAGCCGGATGATATCTCACATTCGGGAAATACGTCGGGCTGTAGCAGGCGAAGACATCGCTGCGGTTGAGATTCACAGACAGAGGATATTGGGCCGTGTGGTCAATTGCCCCCATAATGGCAAGTATCGCATCCTGCCCCTTCTCCAGCGGGAAGCTCTTCCCGTCTCCCGGAAACTGCCAAACGGCCTGGATGACAGGGCTGAAATCTATTTCCTCATCCCACACGGCCGCCGAATTGGAGTTGTACGGAGCAAGTGTCCCGAAACATAAACTGTCCAGATAGACAGTATGATCCGCGTTATTGTGCAATATCACGTAACTGTCTGACTGATATGTCCCTTCCTGCGGAAGTTTCATGCAGCCGCCGCAGTAGATCTCCTTTATGAGGATGTCGCCCGAGCGGCTTGCCTTGAGAGACAGCTCCACAGACACCTCCCCTCCACCGAGGATAATCCCGCCCTTGGACGCGTTGAAGCGGTAGTCGGATATCTGTGCGGATGCCGTGGCCCTGTACAGGCCGCAAGGCAGTGACAGTGTGGCCAGTCCCTCCCTGTCGCTCTCCGCCGTATAGGAGGAGTTGTCGTTGACATTCGACACCTCTATCTTGACACCTGACAAGTCTTCGCCCTGATATGACGAAGGCAGCACCAGCCGGAAGGAAAGGGTCTGAAGATCAGCCTCGTAAGGATTCTCTCCGGTGAGATCCATACATGAGGGAAGCAGCAGCGGCAGCGCCGCCAGAAGTATCAGTATCTTCTTCATAATTTGATTCTGCATGTCAGCCCGTAATAGAATGCCGGAGTGAATATGGCCCCCACTCCAGTGGCCATAGACACTACATAGGGCCGTGAATTCGTGAAGTTGTTGGCAAAGAAAGAGAGGCTGAAGTGGTCGCCCATCTCCTTGGTCACATTAAGATTGGCCGAGGCGTAAGCCCCGTATCCGTCGAGCTTGAAGAGGTAGTCGTTGTTCGGCTTTATGAGCAGGTCGCGGAAATCCGGATCATTTTTCATCTCGTCCGTGAACGGATGGAGCACCGGAGTCTCATCCTCGACATCAAGATATGCCACAGGATACAGGACATCCTCCCCTCCGGTCGGGATGTTCATGGAACGGGAGAATATGGAAGCCTCTATGCGGCAGGTGATCACGAGCCGCGCTTCAGGGATGTGGGTTATCGCCGTGAGGTTGGCGTCGAGCGAGCGTGAGACCTTGCCCCTTATCATCAGGTTGGAGTTTCCGCCGTTGGCATACACACCCACATACTGGTAAGAGCGCCCGGCGATGGAGGTATGCGACCAGCCGTTGTTGTAATAATAGTACAGCCCGGCATCATCTGTCTTGGACCAGTTGTATGATGCATCCAGTCTCAACGAGGTGCGCAGAGGCCTTATCTCCGGGAAATCGGCAGTGAGTTCGGCTCCGGCCCTGTAGACAGGGGCGCCGTTGTCCTGGCGGCGCGTGGCCACAAAAGTGCGGTCGGTCACCCCGTCCCGCTCAAGTTCCACAACGGAGTAATTGTTGGTGAAATCATACGGGTTCCGGGTCACATTGCTGAATCCTACAAGCGATATGTCCGTCCCCAGAACCGTGGCGTCGATGCCTATTTCGGCGTTCTCATTGCGCTGCCATTTCAGATTCGGGTTGTACTCGATCTTGTACGGTATCGTGTAGTACTTGTAATAGAGCTGCCCGTCCTGCCCGTAGCCGCTTCCCACAAGGATATCCCTGTACTCCTGCTTCGGATACAGGATATAGAAAGACGGGAGCTTCTCCGCAACTCCCCAGCCGCCGCGGACGGCAAAATCCTTGGTTATCTGCCACTTGACATTGAGACGCGGAGACAGAGAACGGACATTGTTGTAGGCCGAACCCTTGACAATGACATTGTCCATGCGCAGTCCGGCCGTAATCTCAAGCCCGAACGGGAAGGTGAAGTCTTCCTCTATGTAAGGGGAAACGCTGTGCATGAACGGATAATCCCTATATGGACGCGGGCGGTAGCCGTCAGCCGCAAGGGCCGGATCCTGATAATACTCCCCTTCCCCCACGTTGCCGTTGGCCTTCCACTGCACTCCGGCCTTGAGCGAACTCTTATACCCGTCCCACCGGTTCACGAGCGAATACTTGAATGATGCCCCGTAGTCCAGTTCGCGGGAGTCTGTCATCTGGTCCGAAAAGTATTTTCCGGAAGGAAGCAGTGTCGCGTAGTTATACCCTTCCTCCTCTGAATGTACGGCCGGAAGCTGCGATGCGGAAGAATTATATTTGTGATAGTGCGAGAGGTTGTCTTCGTAGTTGACAAATGCATCCGCCTTGAGGTTGGTCACCCACGGACGGTTGAGCAGCCATGTCAGTGAAGTGTTGGCTCTCAATGTGTTGTCCCGCACCTTGGAATACTCTCCCACGAAAGCGTCCGGGTCGTCCTTGCTGTCCATCCCGCCCAGATTGCCGTTGACCCCGGCCTCGAAGCGCAGCACCTTGGCGAAAGTATTGGAGTATGTGAGCCCGAGGCCGCGCCGCGTATATGACTCGTACGGCGAAGTAAGCTTTTTAGTTGCCCTTGCCCATTCGGCGCTGAGGTTGAGCACTCCCCCGTCATGCGGAATCCCTATGCCCTTGGACACTGAGGTCTGCCATGTCCTCGGATTCACCGTGAAAGCGACATTGAGAGGTGTACGCCCACGCTTGGTATGGATTCTGACCATCCCTGAACCGAGGTCTCCGTATTCAGCCGAAGGGACGCCGGAAATCACCTCCACGGATTCCACATTGTCCACCGCCACGCTTCTGGTGTCCACGCCCGACATCTGCCCGAACGCCGCATTGTTGCCGAGCCGCACGCCGTCCACCTCCACAGCAGTGGAAAAGGCGGCATTGCCGGCGGCCGCACCTGCGGAACGTATTGAGAAACTGCCCGACGATGTAAGGTCCGGATTGGAGGTCTTGCCGCCCGGCAGCAGAGCCGTCATATCTGTCATATTGCTCAACTGCAACTGGTTGAGAGCATCGCGCCCCACATTATGCGTGGTCCCTGTGCCTTCCTGCGGACGCTGCGCCGTGACCACCACCTCCTTGAGCGCCAGGGTGCTTACCTGCATCTTTATTTCCAGGTTCTTGACTTCTCCCTTGACATCAAGGGGAATCGTCACATCCACATAACCAAGAAGAGAGACTTTGAGAGTGCACTTCCCGGTCCCCACCCTCTCCACGGTGAAGCGGCCGTCAGCTTCCGTGACCGCCCACAGTTCGTCTATGTTCACGACGGCCCCGGCAAGCGGCTCGCCGGTGGCGGCATCCCTCACAGTACCGCCCACATCATAACGTGTGCTCTGCGCATAAGCCGGCCGCAGCAGACAGGCGGCCGCAAACAATGACACAATGGTCAACAGATATTTGAATTGACTCGACACGGCTGTTTTCAATCTGATCAGTTTTCGCAAAAATAAATTTTTTATTAAAAATAAAGTCATTATTTGTTCTTATTTTTGTGCGCATTGGGTAAAATTATCCCCGAGTATACACTTTAGGCTTGTAAAAGAAAAACAGATTTCCTATCTTTGTATCCCTGAAACAGATAAGGCGACATGAACTATTTTGAGTTTTCAAAGCGATTCCCTACGGAGGACAGCGCAATAGACTACATAGTTGAAGCCAAGTTCAAAGACGGATATGTCTGCCCAAAGTGCGGATGCGTCCATAAGAAGATATACAGGCAGAACTATGACCGCAGAAAATTGTATTGCGACAATTGCAAGTCCGAGTTCTCCGCGCTGAAGGGGACCATCTTTGAAAACACGCACCTCGATTTGAGGATGTGGCTATATGCAATCACCCTTGTGAACATGTCACACAAGGGAATTTCCGCATTACAATTGCAAAGGGAACTCGGCATGGGCTCATATCATTCCGCCTGGAGAATGCTTCAGCAGATACGCAAGGCTATGCAGAAGAAGGAGTATACTTTCGAGACTATCGTAGGGGCTGACGAGTTCTGTTTCCAGCCCAACCACCCTAATTAGTGATATATAAAAACAGTGAAACAGAAAATGTTCAGATATATTGAGAATAAAGAAAGCACTTTTCTTTTTGGTGCATATCGAGGGGAAAAATCTCAACTTGAGTGGATATTGGGCGAAAAGACCCATCGCTATGAAAAACTATACAATATCCGTTTCAACAAAGATTTGTTTTCTCAAAGGAACGGTGGAACTCTTTCAAAAGTTCTGCCCGATTACATCTTGATATACAACACTCAAAATCCACAAGAGGGCTATCATCTGTTCCCTTGCGTAAATTCTTCTGTCAAAGAACAAGAAGAAATGGAGCAACTGGAATATCCTGATCCTAACGGCTCCTATGTCGTGTTTTCTTTAGGCGAAGAATTAGTTGCTGAACCTTTGAATATTAATGAATTGATAAGGGAGGCTTTCCCAAAAGGCGACAAAGAGATACCTTTTGCTCCAAAATTACTCAAAGGGAAAGATATAGCAAATGCCGTGGACGAATCCTTGAAACAACCGGACGTTGCTGTATGCGATGAGCATAATGTTTTGCGTTTCATTGATTTATTTGCTGGTATTGGCGGCATTCGATGCGGGCTTGAATTAGCTGCAAAGGAAAACGGGCTGACCCCAGTCTGCGTCTTTACTTCGGAAATCAAGCCACACGCAGTAAGGGTTTTGCAAGAAAATCATCCAGGCGAGACCATAACAGGTGACATCACAAAGGTTGACACAAAGAACATCCCGGACTTTGACATACTTTGTGCTGGCTTCCCCTGCCAGGCTTTCAGTTCGGCAGGTAAAAGACAAGGCTTTGCCGATACACGGGGGACCATGTTCTTTGAAGTTGAGCGCATATTAAAGGATAAACGCCCGAAAGGCTTTATTCTTGAAAATGTGGAAGGACTTGTAAATCATGATGGAGGCAAGACTCTGCAAGTAATCATAGACAGGCTTGCTGCATTAAATTACAAGTTTGATTTCCGTGTACTCAACTCAAAATACTTTGGAGTTCCACAGGAACGCAAAAGAATATACATTGTTGGCAGCATCAAGGAGAAGCCAAATCTTGATAATTTCCCGATAAAGGAAAGTAAACTGGGGGACATACTTGAAACAGGGTTGCCAACAGCTGACACCCCTTTTGTAAGGACTCTGCTAAAACATTTTACAGTAGAGCAACTATATGGAAAATCCATAAAGGACAAAAGAGGTGGGAACACCAATATTCATAGTTGGGATTTGGAGACTAAAGGTTCGGTCACGCCAGAACAAAAGCGTCTTCTTGATACAATCTTGACGGAACGCCGTAAAAAGAAATGGGCAGAAATCATCGGCATTGATTGGATGGATGGTATGCCGCTGACAAAGGAACAAATCCGGACCTTTTACGATTCTCCGGACCTTGAAGAAATGTTGGAGGATTTGACACAAAAGGGGTATCTGAAGTTTGAACATCCAAAGAAACTCATTCGTGATACAAATGGGAACGGGGTTGTAACCACTCACCGTGAGTATGATAAGACCAAGCCTGAAGGATATAATATTGTCGCTGGAAAATTGAGCTTTGAGATTAACAAGGTGATGTCTCCAAAAGAAATCGCCCCGACGCTTGTTGCAATGGACATGCAAAAACTTTATGTCGGCGACAATGGCGGACTTAGGAAGTTATCTCTAAGGGAGGGGCTTCGCTTATGCGGTTATCCTGATAATATCAAGTTCAATGTTAACGAGAAAGACGGCTTTGATCTATTAGGTAATACAGTTGTCGTTCCAGTTATCAAGGCTGTAGCAAACCGATTGTTAGAATGTATAAATGTAAAATAAGTGCTTATGAAATTGACAGCGACAGAAGTTTACAATAAACTGCTTACTGACGACAAAATACTAACCCAACAAGGGCGTATCACATTTAAGTTCAGCGATGTTGACATCATTGTCAAGCAAAGGGATGTTGTAGGTAACATCATGCAGGAGTGGCTTGAAGGCTGGCTTCGTCACAATAGCGTAGAGTATGCTCCAAATGAAAACACTCAAATGCCACCCGATGTGTTCCTTGACCCACAAGACAAGAAACACAACCTTATGGAAGTAAAAGCCTTCAACTATGCAGCGAATCCCGGATTTGACATTGCGGACTTTCGTATGTATGAGCGGGAAATCAAAGAGAAGCCTTGGATGCTTGATGTGGATTATCTTGTTTTCGGCTATGACATGAGTGAAGATGGCGTGGTAACGGTCAGAAATCTATGGTTGAAGAAAGTATGGGAAATTTGCCGTCCGATGCTGTCCGGTTCGGGCAAAAACAAGGTTGTCTGGCCATTGAACTTACAAATCAAGCAAGGAGTAGTTCACAAAATCCGTCCGGCCAAGTGGTACGGGGCATCAAAGAGTTTCAAAACATTTGAATGCGTTGAGGATTTTCTTGCGGCCGTAGAAGAGACTGTTTACAAAAACAAAGACACTCGTGATGATGGTCCAAGTTGGCTTGATGGCACTCTGAGAAACTATGAGACATTCTATGGTAAACAACTTCGGGTGCCACGCTGGTATGAAATAGAAAGCAAGTACAACATCAATCGCCGAAAGAAATGAAAACAAGACGACTCGCCATCTCCATATTGCTGTCTCTCAGCTCTATGATCGCCATGGCCGACGAAGGGATGTGGATGGTCAACTCCATCTCCGAAGCCCTCGCCAGAAAAATGCAGGAATCCGGACTGGAACTTCAGGCCGGGGAAATCTACGATGCTGACAAGGTCTCAATCAAGGACGCCATCGTCTCCTTGGATTTCGGCTGCACCGGAAGCATGATCTCCGACAAGGGGCTGCTCATCACCAACCACCACTGCGCATACGGAGACGTCCATGCCCTGAGCACATCGGAGCATAATTATCTTGAGGACGGATTCTTCGCTGATGTGATGTCTGAGGAAATTCCGATCCCGGGCAAAAGAGCCTGGTTCCTGCAGAAAGTGCTGGATGTGACCGATGAGGTGAACGCACTGGTCGAAGAGGAGAAGGCGGCGGGCAGGCCGTACGGGATGAGACGCATCAGCGGCCAGATCGAGCGCAAATACCGCACAGCCAGCGGCTATGAGGCTTCCCTCAGCTCAATGTGGGCAGGATCAAGATATTATCTTGCTCTGTATGAAGTATATGCCGACGTGCGCCTCGTAGCGGCACCGCCGGTGAGCATAGCCGCTTTCGGCGGGGACATCGACAACTGGGAATGGCCGCAGCAGAAGTGCGACTTCGCGATGTACCGCATATACGCCTCCCCTGACGGGAAACCGGCCGAGTACTCAGAAATCAATGTGCCGATGCACCCGAAACGCCACCTTGCCATAAGTACCGAGGGTGTCAAGCCGGGCGATTTCACGATGATCCTCGGCTATCCCGGCTCCACGGCACGCTACTCGTCCTCGGCCAAGGTCAACTACCTCCTGTCCGTATCACTGCCTATTTCCAACAAGGTGCGCGCCGACCAGATGGCCATAATGAAGAAATGGATGGACGCCGATCCGGATGTACGGCTCAAGTACTCCGACCGCTACTTCTCCCTGAGCAATGTCCAGGAGAACAATGAAGGTCTGGAGCAGTGCTGCCGCAGGTTCGAGGTAGTCAAGGAGAAGAAGGCCCTGGAACGAGGCCTCGACAAGGAGGGCAAAGCCCTCGCCAAGGAGCTCCAGAAGAAATACAAGGCCGTAAGCGAAGCCGAAAAAAACCGTATATGGTATAGGGAAACGATGATCCGCGGCACCAGGCTGGCCCTCATTGCAACCCGCCTCAAGAACAAGGCCAAGAGGGACGAGGCCTCCGAGTACGCCACCCTCGACATGCGTCTGGAAAAAGAACTCTTCCGCTACTGCGTCCGCAACTACTATGAGAATGTGGACAAGCACCTCTGGGGACCGTTCCAGAAAGAGGTCTACGGGCGCTTCGGCAAAGACTGGGATGCCATGACGGACTGGCTGTGGACTGACTCGCAGATGACTGTTGACGACCGCATATACAAGTTCTTCACAGATGTGAACATTGTGGATTTCAACAAGGATGTCGAGGCCGCAGAGGGAGACAGGCCGCTGCGCACCGTAGAAAGGGAATACACCGCAGCCCTCTACCGCTTCCGCGAAGAGAGGGGCATCCCGCAGTACCCGGACGCCAACTCCACCATGCGCATCACCTATGGCAACGTCAAGAGCTATGAGCGTGACGGGGCCATGCTGCCGTGGCAGACCTTCGCTTCGCAGATTCTGGCCAAGGAAGACAGCACATACGACTTCCACCTCCTGCCGGAATGGAGAGACATGCTCCGCAAAGCGGTCGCATCAGGCAGCGATCTGCCGGTGGATTTCCTCAGTGACAACGACATCACCGGCGGCAACTCCGGCTCCCCTGTACTCAATGCCCGTGGAGAGATCGTGGGCCTCGCGTTCGACGGCAACAAGGAATCTCTGGCCGGAGACGTGAGCTGGACAGAAGACTACAACAGGTGCGTCAACGTGGACATCCGTTTCGTGCTCTGGACACTGCGGAACTATGCCCATGCGCACAACCTGCTCAGAGAAATAAACCAGTGTGACAATTGTGAGATGGAAAATCCTCTTTTGACAAAATCCCCACTCCCGTACGGGGCGCCACAGTTCGACAAGATCCGGACAGAACACTACATGCCGGCATTCGAGGCGGCCATCGCCTCGGCCAAGGCCGAGATAGACGCGATAACGGGAAATACGGAAGAACCGACATTCGCCAATACCGTAGAAGCTCTGGAATATGCAGGGCAGACCCTCAACGATGTGTCGGGAATCTTCTACAACCTGCTGGAAGCGGACAGCAACGACCAGATGCAGGAGATTGCGGAGAAGCTCTCCCCGATGATGACTGAATACTCTATGTACGTCTCATTGAATCCGGTCCTTTTCAGCCGCATCAAGACAGTATGGAACAAGCGCGAAAGTCTGGGGCTCGACAAGGACCAGCTAAAACTCCTGGACGACACCTACAAGGATTTCGTCCGCGGCGGAGCACTGCTCTCCGATGAGGACAAGAAGACATACAGCTCCCTCGAGGAGCAGCTCTCCCTGCTCCAGCTCCAGTTCAGCAAGAACCTTCTAGCCGCCACCAACTCTTTCTGCCTCAACCTCACAGACGAGAAAGATCTGGAAGGACTCCCGCAGTATGTACGCGAGATGGGTGCAGCCACGGCTGCGGAGAAAGGACAGAGCGGATGGACATTCGACCTGTCCTACCCGAGCTACTCGCCGTTCATGCAGTACAGCACCCGCAGCGACCTGCGCAAGAAGCTCTACATGGCATATAATTCAAGGGCTTTCGGCGGACAGTATGACAATTCTGAAGTCTGCCGCCAGATAGCCGACCTCCGCCTGAAGATCGCGAACATCCTGGGTTACAAGACATACGCCGACTACGCGCTTGAAGACAAGATGGCCAAAAACATGGACAATGTCAACGCCCTCCTCGAAGCCCTCCTCAACCCGTCGCTGCCTGCCGCACGCAAAGAAGTGGCACAGGTGCTCGCCTACGCCCGCAAAAACGGTTACAAGGGCCGCGAACTCAAGGCATGGGACTTCAGTTACTGGTCAGAGAAATACAAGGCCGCCGAATATTCCATAAGCGACGAGGCTCTGAAGCCGTATTTCCGGCTCGAGAACTGCATCGACGCCGTGTTCGGGCTTGCCACAAAACTCTATGGACTGCGCTTCACGGAAAGACCCGACATCCCGGGCTACCACAAGGATGTCAAAGTATACGAGGTGAGCGACTCGGCCGGAAGGCATCTTTCCCTTTTCTATGCCGACTTCTTCCCCCGCGCAAGCAAGCGCGGAGGAGCCTGGATGACCGCATTCCGCGAGCAGAGCATCCGTGGCGGACGCGAATGCAGGCCGTTCATCAGCATAGTCACCAATTTCAGCAAGCCGACATCCGACAGCCCGTCGCTGCTCACACACTACGAACTCACGACTTTCCTGCATGAGTTCGGTCATGCCCTCCACGGCATGCTCGCCGAAGGCAGGTATCCGTCTCTCACCGGCACCAATGTAGCCCGCGATTTCGTGGAACTCCCGTCACAGATCATGGAAAACTGGGGCTACGAACCGGAATATCTCAAGCCGTTCGCCAAGGACTACAGGACCGGAGAAGAGATCCCGGATTCCCTGATAGAGAAGCTCGTGGCCTCCAAGAACTACCTTGCCGCCTACCTGCAGGTACGCCAGCTCCAGTTCGGCCTGCTCGACATGGCATGGCACGACATCTCCTCTCCGGTGAGCAAGAGCACGGTGGATATTGAAAAGGCGGCACTTGCACCGGCCCTCACCCTGCCGCGCGTGGAAGGGACCTGTATCTCGACCTCTTTCAGCCACATTTTCTCCGGCGGATACTCTGCGGGATACTATTCCTACAAGTGGGCCGAAGTCCTTGAGGCGGACGCCTTCTCCCTCTTCGAGGAGAAAGGCATCTTCAGCAGCGAAGCCGCAGAAGCTTTCCGCAAGAACATCCTCTCAAAGGGCAGCATGGAGGACGAAGCCGTCCTCTACCGCAACTTCCGCGGACACGACCCGCAGCCGGAAGCCCTTCTCAGAAAACTCGGAATAACATCAGAAAAATAAACACCCACCATGGCCAAGAAATCGACCTTCTGCACAAACTGGCAGAAATATGCCCTCCAATGGGGCGTGCTGGCACTCCTCCTCTTCTTCCTCAGCGGCCTCGGGGCCAAAGTCCTCGGGCTTGAGACTCCTGATCCGGAGAAATACTGCCCGTTCGGCGGGCTTCAGGCACTGACCACCTTCCTCGTCAAGGGCTCGCTCCCATGCTCGATGACCACCATGCAGATAATGATGGGCATCGCCCTCGCCGCAGCAGTAATATTCTTCAGCAAGCTCTTCTGCGGATACCTCTGCCCGATAGGCTCTGTCGAAGACCTGCTCAAGAAACTGCGCGAGGCCATCGGCCTCAAGGCTATAGCAATCACAAACGGCAGCATCGCCGACAAGATCCTGCGCATCGTCAAATACGCCCTGCTCTTCTGGATTGTCTACATGACGGTCAGCGCAAGCGAACTTTTCTGCAAGAACCTCGACCCGTACTACGCCGTAGCGACAGGATTCAAAGGGGAGATAACCCTCTGGATGTCTCTCGTCAGCCTCGGTGTCGTGCTGCTGCTCGGCATCGTGATAGACCGTTTCTGGTGCAGATACATCTGCCCTCTCGGGGCGGTGTCCAACTCGCTCAAATACTGGGTATGGCTTGTGCTTCTCGCCGGTATCTGCTGGGCGCTGAACCTGCTCGGAGTGCACATCGCATGGATCTGGTACCTCGGGGCATACTGCCTCGCAGGCTATCTGCTTGAGATACTCCACAGCCGCCCGAAACTCCAGATTCTCGGGATCACCATCAACCAGGCCCAGTGCAGCCACCGCTGCTACTCCTGCCGCAAGAACTGTCCTTACGGCATCGATGTGCCTTCATTCGGCAACAAGGTGACATCTGTGGACTGCACCCTCTGCGGAGAGTGCGTAGCCGCCTGCCCGACCAAGGCTCTCGCCATCGGTGTCAAGCCGGGAGAAAGCGAGAAATGCCGCAGGTTCACCCGCTTCCTGCCTGCGATACTTGCAGTGGTGCTCGTGGTCGTGGCGGCCATTGCCGGCGGCAAGTTCGAACTCCCGACCATCAACGAGACCTGGGGCACCACGGAAAACATGGCCCTTGAGACCGTGACCATCAAGAACCTGCGTTCCGTCAAGTGCTACGGAAGCTCGATGGCGTTCAAGGCCCGTATGGAAAAGGTGCGCGGCGTGCACGGTGTCAAGACCTATGTAGGAAGCCATACCGTAGTCATCAGCTACGATCCTTCCGTGACCACAGCCGAGAAAGTGCAGGCGGAGGTGTTCGTGCCGTCCCACTTCAGGGTGGAGAGCCCGGACCCGGCCAAATATCCGGAAATCAAGTGCGTCACCATACGCACCGAGCACATGTCGGACAAGCTCGACCTCAACTACCTCGGCATCCAGATGCGACTCAGCGGCAAGAAGATATTCGGTCTGGAGTCGGAGTACGACTGTCCGCTCATCGTGAGAGTCTACATGGATCCGGCCGAACAGGCAGACGAGGAGTGGTTCCGCCAAATCGTTGAAAAGAAGACGCTCGACATGCCGGTGCACGGAGGCGGGGTGAAGTCAACCCCTGTCGACTTCGAGTTCGTGAGGATGGAGAAGGGCGAGAAGATGATCCCTGTCGCCGACTACCTTGAGAGCATGTTCGACCCGTTCACCGCAGAATATAACGGGAAATACCCGCAGGGGGACACGACCGTCATCCGCAGACGCAGTGAAGTCTACGCCGGACAGCCGCAGTTCATCTACGAAATCGCCGACCAGAACTACGAGAAGCCTATAATAAAGAGGGCTCTTCCGTTCCTGAGCAACCATCTCTCAAAAGAAGAGGGTGTGATAGGTCTCTACCTCAGGCTCAACGACAGCCTCGTGCCGAGCATCCAGATACGCTTTGCCGCCCCTATGACGGCCGACAGGCTCTGGGAACTCATGACCATGGACACGTGGACCATCACCTACTCCGCAGATGACGTGCGTCAGGAAGGCGCAAGACTGAAATTCGACAAACCGGGCAGGGTTCTCCCGTACAACACAGAAAAGTAATGGAGCAGATAATACGTCATTTCACTGACAACGACCTCTATACCTTCACCTGCCAGTACTATATACTGGAGACCTACCCGCGTGCGGAAGTTGAATATACCTTCTACGACCGCAACGCCTACCGCTATCCGAAGGGCTTTGACCTTCTGCTGCGGGAGCAGGTGGAGATGATGAGGGACGTGGTGATCAGCGACGAGGAAGTGGAATTCATGAAGCGCAGGTGCATATTCCTGCCCATCTGGTATTTCACTTTCCTGCGCGGCTACCGCTTCAACCCGGATGAAGTCAGCATCAGACAGGATGCCGAAGGGCATCTTGACATCAGCGTCACGGGCAAATGGTTCTCCACCATAATGTGGGAAATGCCGCTGCTCTCCTGCATCTCGGAACTGATACACTCCATCCGCGGAGACTTCGACAAGTACGATGCCGCTCTGGAGGAGGACCGCAGCAGGCAGAAGACAGTCAAGATAATCGAGAACGGACTGAAACTGGGAGACATGGGCACGCGCCGCCGCTTCAGTTTCGCCCATCAGGACATGGTCGTCAGAGTAATGGAACAGACCGCCCGCCAGATGGACGGCCCCGGAAAGTTCATCGGCACCTCGAATGTCTGGCTGGCCATGAAATACGGGTGCACCCCGCTCGGTACGATGTCCCACCAGCTGATATCATTCGAGGAAAACGTCAGCGGCGTGTTCGAGTGCAACTTCAACGTGATGAAGAAGTTCAGCGATGTCTACGACGGGGACAACGGCATCTACCTCTATGACTGCTTCGGGGACAAGGTCTTCTTCTCAAATCTCTCCAAGAGGATGGCCATGATGTACAAGGGCCTCAGGGTGGACAGCGGCGACGAGTTTGAACAGACGGACAAGATCATAGCCAAGTACCGCTCTCTCGGCATAGACCCGGCCACAAAGCAGGTTGTCTACAGCAACGGGCTTGACATCGACAAGGCCATAGAGATCCACCGCTACTGCGCCGGCAGGGTCCAGGACTCCTACGGGGTCGGCACCTTCCTCACCTGCGATGTGACAGGCTGCGAGCCGATGAACATAGTGGTCAAGCTCACACGCGGCCGCATCACCGAGCTCCGCGAGTGGCACGACTGCGTCAAACTCTCCTGCACCAAGGGCAAGACCCTCGGCAACCAGCGCAAGGTCGAGTACCTTCTCGATCTGCTCGGGCAATAATCAGCCCGGACAGGCACCTCAATTTCAGCGGCTCAAAAAAAATCATGATTTTTTCGAGCCGCTTTTTGCGTAAATTTGATTTTTACCCCCCCCCCATTTAATTTCAAATCGTAAGCATTAATATTAATATTTGTAACAAATCCTCATATCGACTTGATTAACTAACATTTACATGTTTTGATTTTATTATAAAAATATTTAGGTTTGCATCCGGTGTCAGCGCGCAACACCGCAACAAATGTTATTAGTAGTATAGTTTAATCAAAACGATCTTATGGAAAGAATCAGATCCTTCCTCACAGTCGTGGCCATGCTGTTTTCCGTGTGGGCATACGGACAGGATGTCACCGTCACAGGCACGGTGACCGATGCCTCGACAAAAGAAACCCTGCCTTTCGCTTCGGTCCTCGTCAAGGGGAGCAGCCACGGCACAAGTTCAGATCTTGACGGCAAATTCACCCTCTCCGTACCGCGCAACGCCGTCCTGGTCGTCAGTTCCATGGGTTACCACACCCTTGAAGTATCCACTGCCGGGCGCAGCAGGCTCGAAATCGCTCTGGAGCCGGACACCGAGTTCCTCGAAGAGGTGGTCGTGACCGCCCAGGGACTCACCCGCAAGCAGAAAGCCCTCGGCTACTCCACCCAGAAAGTGACGTCTGAAGAACTCACCATCGCCCGCCAGTCCGACCTGAGCAACGCCATCGTCGGCAAGGTGGCCGGAGTACAGTTCTTCGGAGGGGCCGGCTCATCGTTCTCATCAGGCAAAATCGTCCTCCGCGGCGCCGGTACACTCTCCACCGCGTCCAGCGGCAACCTTTCCGTCAACGAACCGATCTACGTGGTGGACGGCACCATCACCAACAAGAACGCAGTCAATATGGATGACGTGGAGTCCATCAATGTCCTCAAAGGCCCGGCGGCCACAGCGCTCTACGGCTCAAGGGGAGGCGACGGAGCCATCATCATCACCACCAAATCCGCAGAGAGCGGCAAGGGCACTGTGGACTTCAGCCACACCACCACAGTGGAGACCTACTACAACCATGTCAACCTCCAGACCCTCTACGGCGGCGGCCAGTACGGCTACCTCTACGGGGAAGCCAAAGGCACCACTTCCGCAGCCGAACTGCTCAAGGACTACAACGGCAACATCGAGAGCCTTAAGGGCGCCAAGATAATGGACTACGGCAACGACGCCTCCTGGGGACCGCGCTTCGACCCGTCCGTAAAATATGTAACCCCGCTCTCCGTTGACCCTACGAGCAGCAAATACGGCATCCCCGACACCTGGGAGAGCCACCTCAACCTCGGGGATCTCTACCGCACCGGAGTGGCCAACGTCACCAACATCGCCTTCTCGAAGTCCTACAAGGATCTCTCCGCCAGGGTGTCATTCACCAACAACCAGCGCACCGGCATCCAGCCGAACTCCGACGCCGTACGCCGCAACCTCAGCATAAAGGCGAAATACAGCCCCGCATCATGGGTTGACGTATCCGTGGATTACCTCTACACCTACCGCCGCGACCACAACCCGGCATCATCCGGTTACAACGGCAACCGCACCGTCCTCCAGGAGTACACCCAGTGGGGACAGACCAACGTCAACCTGGCCGACTACAAAGACTGGCAGCGCCCGGACGGAAGCTGGCGCTCGTGGAACGTCAAGAGCCTGAGCAACAACAGGGCCAACTACCACGACAACCCTTACGCCCTCTTCGAGGCATACAACACCTACGACACCTACCAGTGGAACGTGTTCTCCGCTGACGCCACAGTCAAGCTGCCGTTCAACATCAGGGCGGGCGTGCGCTACAACGCCAATTTCCGCAACTACATCGGCGAGACCGAAAGGCCATCAGGCTCAATCAACTTCACCTCCTACTACGGCCAGAGCCAGAGCGGCATCATGGACGACACCGTGCAGGGGCATCTGACCTGGGACGGCAGCTTCGTGGACGACAAGCTCACTGTCGAGGCGGCAGCCTTCGCCGAAGCAAGGAACTACCAGTATGACATCCTCGAAGCCTACACCAACGACAGCTACGACCTGTCCATCGACGACTTCTACAACCTGAGCGCGTCCACCGGCACCACAGCCATCGTGACCAACACCAAGACCAACTATAAGGAACGCAGCATATACGGAACCGCCACCGTCGGCTGGGACGACACCTACTTCGTGGACGGTTCCCTGCGCAACGACTGGTCATCAACGCTCTCCCCGGAGAACAACAGCTACCTCTACGGCGGCCTGTCACTGTCCGTGATCGCGAGCAACTGGTTCTCAGCCCCTTGGCTCAACATGTGGAAGCTTCGCGCAAGCGCGGCGCAGCTGGGTTCATCCATGGGAGCATACAACATCTATCCGACCTACACCATCGGCACCAAGTACGGCACCAACTCCACCATGTACGAAGCCGCGACCCAGGTCAACTACAACATCAAGCCTACCATCTCCACCTCTTATGAGGTCGGAACCGAGTGGAAGATGTTCGGCAATCGCTTCTACGGAGACATCAACTTCTACAACCGTGACAACGACAACCAGATCATCAACGCCAGCTCCGCTGCCGAGTCCGGGTACTCAACCCGCAAGCTCAACGCAGGACTTGTACGCAACCGCGGAGTGGAATTCATGATCGGTGCAAGGGCCGTGGACACCAGGGACCTGAGCTGGGATCTCGATTTCAACCTCGCAAAGAACGTCAACACCCTCGTCCGCCTCACCGAAGGCATATCTTCCTATCAGATGTACTGGACTTCTTTCTACAGCAGGATCTACCTCTGGGCCGAAGAAGGCCGTCCTCTGGGAATCATCCGGGGCAACACATGGGAGCGCGACGAGCAGGGGCATCTCATCTTCGACGAGGACGGACGTCCTGCATTCAACACTGATGTGGACAGGGAACTCGGCTGCTATCAGCCGGACTTCACCGGAGGATTCTCCACAAGGCTCCGCTACAAGGGCTTCAGCCTCGCAGCATCGCTCGATTTCTCTGTCGGCGGACAGATATGCTCATGGACCAACCTCTGGGGCAACGGTTCAGGATTGCTGGCCACCACAGCCACCGTCAACGACAAGGGAGTCAACATCCGTGAGCCGGTCGCCAACGGCGGCGGTATCCACATGACCGGAGTGGACAAGGACGGCAACGCTGTGGACACCTATGTCCCTGCAGCCGAATATTTCCAGGACTACGCATGCCAGGTGTGGGAGACCACCATCTTCGACCGCACCTACGTGAAACTCAGGGAAGTGTCCCTCTCTTATGATGTGCCTAAGACCTTCCTGAGCAGACTTGATGTCGGCCTGAGCGCAGCCCGCGTCTCCTTCGTCGCCACCAACCCTTGGCTGATTTATTCCGCAGCGCCGAACATCGACCCTTCAGAGCTCGGCTCCAACTTCATCGAAGGCGGCGCCGCCCCTTCCACAAGGGCATTCGGCATGACCTTGAAACTCACTTTCTGATGCTGTCAAACAATTTCAAACGAATCTTATCATGAGAAACATAAAAGCATTTTTGGCCACTTCAGCCCTGGGCGCAGCGCTTCTGACAGGGTGCGGGATAGGGGACTTCGGCGAGCTCAACAAAAACCCGAACAAGCCTTCCGAGGCCCAGACCGACATGTTCTTCACATACGCATGCAGGTACACCTACAACTTCACCCTCAACAGCTACTACTACAACCCGTGGACCCAGATGTACAACGGCTACATGGCGGAGCGCAACACCCTCCAGTACGGAAAGCTCAACATCCTCGAATTCGACACGAGCTCCTACTACCTGTACCCGCTCAAGAACCTCAAGTACATCATCGACCTCAACTCCGATGAAGCCACGAAGAACAAGGCGTCAGTATCCCGCTTCGGCAGCAGTGCAAACCAGATCGCCACGGCAGTGACCCTCCAGGCCTACTTCTACATGCACCTGGCCGACATTCTCGGCCCGATCCCGGTCAAGGAAGCCCTCGGAGCGGGAGAGGACAACTACACTCCCGCATTCGACTCCGTGGAGGACATCTATACCTATCTGGACGATAAGCTCAAGGAAGCCTACGCCCTCTTCGACGAGAGCGGCAGCCTCACATCGGCCGACATCATCTACAATGGTGACATCAGCAAGTGGAAAAAGCTCAACGCCTCGCTGCGCATGCTGATGGCCATCAAACTCAGCGATGTCGCCGAGAGCGTCGGCAAGGCACGCTTCGCCCAGGCATACGCCGACGGGGGCATCATGGACGACAGCGACTCAATGATCTATCATTTCGACTCCAACGCCCCGTCGCCGCTATACACCAACGGCGTCAACTACAACAGCAACTTCTGTCCGAATGAATATCTCGTGGAGACTCTCAAGGAATACAATGACCCGAGGCTGTTCAAATACTTCTCCCTCGTACCTTTCGGAAAGTCCGAGCCTATAGGGGATCCTTCCGACCCGAAAGCCTATATCGGAATTCCGCTGGGCATACCGAATGTCTCTGACTATGAGGGCAAGGCCTGCTACTTTGCCGAGACCCTCAGCGCCGCCGAAGGCATACTGCCGCTGATCACTGCTGCAAGAGTCAATCTCGTGGCAGCCGAAGCAGCGGAGCGGGGATGGATCTCAGCCGATGCCAAAACCCTCTACGAAGCAGGTGTCAAGGCTTCATTCGCACAGTGGGGCGCCGATGGCGCTGAAGCATACCTTGCCTCCGACAAAGTCGCCTTCGGCGGAACCTCAGCCGAAAAGATCGAAAAGATCGCATTCCAGCGCTGGCTGGCCGGATTCATGGCAGACGGAGTTGAAGCATGGTCTGACATGAGGCGTCTTGATGTGCCGAAGATAGAAGTCGGCCCGGCTGTGGTCGTAATCAGCCACATACCTTACAGGCTGAAATATTCCGGAGCCATCTCAGCCTCCAACAAGGTCAATTACGAGTCGGCCATAAGTGCCGCATTCGCCGGCACAAACGATGCCGAGCATCATATCTGGTGGGACGTAAAGTAACTTGAAGCTTTCTCAACTGCTATACAACCACTTTTCAAAGAGGGGGAGCGGCCGGACGGCCACTCCCCCTCGATTTTTCATCACCACCCTTATTTTTCTAAAACATGGGTCAACAGGTCAGTTTTAGAAAATTAGTCACCGACTATTTTTCTAAAACAAGACTTTTTATATCTTTGTAGAAAAATAAGCACCCATGGACATAATCGGAAGAAAGGAGGAAATATCTGAATTAGAAAGGCTTTACAATGATGGCCGCTCTGAGTTTGTCGTACTGTACGGAAGGCGGCGCGTCGGGAAGACATTCCTCGTCAACGAACTGTTTTGTGACAGGATGGCTTTCTCGCACACAGCCCTGTCTCCTGTGGAGATTGAGGGGAAAGAGCTGATGAAGATGCAGCTGCAGAACTTCTGCCATTCCATGATAAAGGCCGGAGCGGACATGAAGGCCACCCCGGACAACTGGCTGGACGCTTTTTTCCAGTTGGAACAGCTCCTTGAAAGCCGGGCCGACGGCAGAAGGCAGCTGATATTCATCGATGAACTTCCATGGCTGGACACACCACGGTCCGGTTTCGTGACCGCGTTCGAGGCTTTCTGGAACGGCTGGTGTGCCAAACGTGATGACGTAATGCTCGTGGTGTGCGGATCGGCCGTCTCATGGATTTCAGATGAGCTCATCAACGGCAAAGGCGGCCTTTACGACCGGGTCACCGCAGAGATAAAACTGAAACCGTTCTCTTTGAGGGAATGTGAAGAGTTCTTCCGTTCCCGCAAAATCGTCTATGACCGCTATGATATCATCCAGAGCTACATGGTATTCGGAGGGATTCCATATTACCTCAACCTCTTCGTCCCCGGCAAAAGTCTGGCACAGAACATAGATTCTCTCATATTCAACAGAAAAGGCAAACTGGCCAACGAGTATGAGCGGCTGTTCTCCTCGATATTCAAGAATCCCGAAGATGCTGAAAAAACAATAAAACTGCTTTCGGGCAAAAGAATCGGGTATACAAGAGACGAAATCATCAAAAAGACAGGAATCGGCAACGGCGGGGCCTTCTCGAAGATGCTGCTTTCTCTGGTGGAAAGCGATTTTGTCACCAAATCCCGCTATTTCGGAGAGCCGGCCAAAAACACAAGATACAGGTTGTCAGATAATTTCTGCCTGTTCTATAAGTACTTTGCCGACCGCAAAGAGACTGATGACCCTGGATTCTGGCAGCACAACCAGAGCAGTCCCTCAATCAATTCATGGAGAGGATTCGCGTTCGAAAATGTCTGCTTCCAGCACATAGACAACATCAAGAAAGCCCTCGGCATCGCCGGTGTCCATACGGAGACCTATTCCTGGAGCGGCAGTGACAGCCAGATAGACATGCTGATAGACAGGGCAGACAGACTGATAAACCTCTGCGAATGCAAGTTCTGCTCAAGCGGATTCACGGTGGACAAGGAATATGACCGCAAGCTCAGGGAGCGCCAGTCAGCATTTGCCGAAGAAACAAAGACCCGCAAACCCACCATCATGACACTGGTGACCACATTCGGCCTCAAGCAGAACGAATACTCGGGACGCTTCCAGAGCATAATAACCTCCGATGACCTCTTCAGCGCCTGACCAGATCACGCGCCTGAACTGGCTTTCTCACCTATTCCGGAACAAAGATATGACCGGCTCAATAAAGTGCTCTATCAATCTCTGGTCCCGGGTTATAATCTCCGCCTCTCCATCCATGCCTTGAATGAACGGAAAAGTTCTTCGATAAGTACTTACAAGACCCTCGGGGAATGACACTTCCACATTATAAACCACACTCCCTTCCGGCAGTTTCTCCGGAACCGCAGAGATTTTTGAAATCACTCCTTTCAGGATGCCGAACTCAATATAAGGAAATCCGTTCAATCGCACATTGACAATCTGTCCTTTTTCTACCCGTCCAAAACCGATGGATGAGACTTTCATCCGTCCTTCTACTTCAGCTCCCACATTAGGCACCACACTGGCCAGAACATCACCAACACCCACGTGCTGCCCAACGCCCCAAAAGTCTTGCAAAGAGACCGTACCATCAAAAGGCGCGATTATAGCGTATGTCTCCATCCAGTCGGCAATCTGTGCCAGCATCTCTTGTGTAGCCCGGGAGAATCTGAGGCAGAATTCGTCTTCTTCAGAACGCCGTTGGATATCCAATTCGTTCAGTCCCTGTTCAAGGGTTAACATATTGAGTTTCGTCAACTTCAGATTTGCATCGAAAGAGGATAGGCTATTAAGTTTAGACAGGTATACTTGCTGGCTGGCTTCATATTCCGCTTGTGCAGTGAGTCCTTCTCCCCAAAGGACACTATCCCTTTGCATAGAGAGTTGTTGGAGCTTAGCGTCCCTCTCTACCAAGGTTCTCTGTTCAAGAAGGGCTTCGTAATATTCTTGGTTTTTCTGAATCTGGTCGAAAAGAAGCAAGCGTCTTTTCCCCAACTGATCCAGATTGTAATATAACGCATATTCTCTTGAGAGACTGCGAAGTTCTGTCCACTTATTCTGGAGACTTCCAAGGGCAAGAGGGCTGTCAAATAATTTACTGACGCAAACATCAAGCGGAGAGGCATTACACGCATGTTCCACGAATTCTTTCACCGCTACGACATCATCATAAACTGCTGGGGTTTTCAGCAACGCTATAAGCCCACCTTGTTTTATAGGTTGTCCGTTTGCTACAGCTATCGTGTCAATAATACCAGAGTATCTGGCCTCAAGTCTGGAAGGCGGATTGGTGTTGATAATTGAAATAGTGGAGACGATAGTTTGGGGATATTTTATTATACAACACCCTATTACTATAAGGGCGAACACAACGGCAATGACAGTTACACCCCACCTGATTATCCAGGAGGGGCTGGTACCCATTATTTCTTGGACAGGTTCGCTATGGTATTCTTGTCCTTGCATAAGCCTCATTCTGGCTTTCACTCATCTAATCAATTAAATAGTCAAGGTCATCGGTGGAGTATATATTGGAAAGCAAATGCCCATTTAACAGCACTTGCGGGGTGGAAGTGATTCCATTTTCACGACACCACTCTCTATGTGTCTTGATAATGTTGGCAGCTGTACTTGGATCATCGAAAGTGATCTTCTTGAATGATGGGAAAGAATCGGCATAGGCTTTAAATACTTGATAGGCATCTTTTTGCAAAGATTCGGTTATTAGATATTTGGCAAGATTGATACCATCTGCATCGTTTTCATCAATTAGGAATACAACAGACAAACTTGTATACCGTTTTCTGTTAATTATCGCAAGGGCCTTTCTCAATTTACTAATGCACGGGCTGCAATTAGGATTTACCACCAACAACACATTATCAGTTCCCGCCTTAACAATCAAGTCAATTTTCGAGACAGGAGGAGAACTATATCCTTTCGTGTTAAAAACCAGCATATTTAACCCGCTTTTAGAGAATAATATCCTACGGTATTGGGCATTGCTCTTGCGCTGCAGACTACTTTTCTTTATAGCAGGTATAAGCACAAAGTAAATCGAAGTAATCACTATCGTAATAAGGAGGATTTGCAATAATGCCTTTGGAACCACTTCA
Organism: uncultured Bacteroidales bacterium; assembly: GCA_934726455.1. Taxonomy (GTDB): domain Bacteria; phylum Bacteroidota; class Bacteroidia; order Bacteroidales; family UBA932; genus Cryptobacteroides. Next base: position 5,014 of record CAKVDS010000030.1, on the reverse strand, counting down.
AAGTCAATCACATTATGTTTTAAATAAATAAAAGAGAAACAGGCATTAAGAAACAGAACAGCTTGGACCATGAGGCACAATGTACACCATTTGCGGGCCACATATTTTTGATAAAATAAAGAATATGGGATATACAGCGACGAACAAATAGACAAAAAAGCCAATAATTGCATGCAAGCACCAGATGGGCACATTAAAACGGTACAGAGAAAGAGCAGAAAATAAATGGACTCCACATCAACCCAAGAAGCGATTCCAAAAACTTCTGATGCCTTGGAATCTAAGATTGAAGAGCAATCCCGTCGCGAAGCCTGCTTATTGGAATGACATAGTTTATTTACAAATGGGTTGCTTCTATTCAGTTTTTGCACGTGAAACAGAATGCTCATTGCTACGCCGAATAGAGATGTAACCAGCAAAAGGCATGTGAACAGTCCGCTATGTTTTACATAGTGGAACAGGACAAAAGCCAACGAGGTGAAGAGTATGATACTAACAAAATATTGCGAATATCTTTCCAGCCTCCACGTGGTTTTCCGGCCTAAAGTATCGCGTTGGTTTATACCATCTTTGTTAAATACGAGCGCCGTATTTCTCCAATAGGGATCTGTGCATTTCAAGTTGGTTTTCTCTTTCTGACCTTTTTCATTGATTATGACAAACGTTCCATCTTCGTCAATACTATTGACAGGAAGGAGAAGTCCATCATACGCAGTAATAAATGGAGTGGGCAGATTATTGATCTCTTCGCAGTCCGTCTGTATTAAAGAATAATCCAGACCAAATAAAGAACCAATGTATGAAACCGATTGTAGACTCGGGTATAGAGGGTGCGAGTGATGTAGATGATTTGCATATCCGTCATAATTCAGCTTATGATATTTGAACAGTATGCGAACCACTGTATCAACATTATCTCTGATCAGTTTTCTGTTTCTCATCCAAAAGTCTTTTTAACTCATTTTCGATTTTCGGAGATGATGGCCTGTCTGCATCGGGGTTTACGATTTCGCCTTTGGGATTTATAATCAAGTATCTAGGCACAGATTTGATTTGCAGCCCTTTAGTAAAATTATTGTCCGGATCTACAAATCTATATGTATGCTTCATCGCGTATGACTCTTCATTGACGGCAACTTGCCAAGCATGAGCATCCTTATCTATTGACAAAAAAAGAAATCGTATTTTGGCATTGGACAGTTTTTGTTGAAGTTCATTTGATTTTGGCATCTGCGCGCGACAAGGAGGACACCAAGACGCCCATACATCGACATATAACCAATTCCCTTTATTCATATCTATGATTTCCTTAAGAGTGAGTTCTTTTCCATCTTTATCCTCCAATAAAGCATCATATAAAGACATTCCAAAATCGGATATACGACTTGCTTGTGTGTTCTCAAATGAGGGATCCCCTGTAATGGAATAGTATTCGGCAACATAGCGTTTGACCGCAGCTTCAAGATAAAGATGCCAGCCGGATTCTCCACTTACAATCCTGCGGGTAAGTTTTTTCAATAAGCCTTTTTTTGCAAATTCCGTGATACTTGTGTCTTTGGTTATTTCATCGAAGAGAACCATCGCATCCTCACCCACACAATATTTCTGGGCTATGAGATGGTTTGATATGTAATGCATCAGACTATCTGATCTGACAACATCTTGAGGAGAGACCGGAGCGGAAAGCAAGATAGATTTTTTAAGGTAATTGCTGTATTCAGGTTCTATTGAAGAAGATGCACTCAATGAATCAACTATAGAGTTAAATGACATGGCAAAGCGCTCATACACCAACTTCAGCGAATCCAGATCCACATATCTTTCTTTAAATGTCTGTTTAAGGCTTGGGTATTTCCTCTGTAATGCAGCATCCTTATAATATCTATAAGGACCGACAAATTGTTGGTTAGTCAGAATGGTTTTTATGTGATACCCCCGTGATTGGATCGCTCCATCCACAGCATAAGGCAAGTTGTAAATAAATGTGTACAGTTCCGATAATGAACTTGTTAGATGAGGCCGTTTTTGCAAATCATATGTTACACGAACTGTATCACCGTCTTTCAATAGAAATGTGTCATACTCTATCGCCTTGTAAAGATGCATAATCTCGGCATATCCATTATATGTGGGTATAATGATTGTGTCTTTCTTCGTATCACTGGGATCATAATTAATGAGAACGCCACTTGTATCTATATAATTGATTGTGGAATAATCAATTTGAGTCAAGTGTCCGGCAAATTCTGTTGTATTCCTTTGATCCGGGCAATTCTCTATTATAACGGTGACTTTCCCTGTCTCCGGTTTTTTACTTGCTTTATTTCCCGTGCATGATAAAACAGCTAAAAAGGCCATAACAAAAATAATCAGTTGCTTGACTCTACATGCCACATATTGGATTCCGTAATAAAAGATCTGCATACGCTATGTTCTATTAAGGTTAATGGAGGCGAGAACTCTCGCCTCCACACTGCTACCTTCCACAATAAGAAGTTAAATAGCAAGATTCACAACACCAACTGCCTCCCTCTTCGATCATAAACAGCGCTTCCGCCTTTGAAACATTACATTCAACAGTCCCAGAGAGGGTTCTGTAACCACATGTCCCCGTCCCATAAGCATCGAGTTCGTGATATCCACCGATAATATTGGACATCACTTCAAGAGAGAGAATGTTTCTCTTTCTTAATTCCAAGAATGATTTCATTTAAAATGGTTTAATATATGTTCCCCTACTCTCTTTACGGATTTTCGGGATTACTCCGCCTTGGCCAAGGATATATAAAATCACAGCCCCAGTTCAAGTTGATTTTTGACCAGTTCATAATACTTCCCCCGCATAGCCGTCAGTCGCGAATGAGTTCCCTGTTCCACAATATGTCCTCCGTCCAGTACCACTATATTGTCAGCGTTTTTGACAGTACTAAGTCGATGCGCTACAACAACTACCGTCTTCCCATAAAACAGTTTGTCCAGATTTTCCATTATCACGCGTTCATTATTTGCATCCAAAGAGTTAGTTGCCTCGTCAAAAAAGAGATACCGAGCATTCTTGTATGCGGCACGTGCTATGAGCACCCGTTGTTTTTGACCCGTGCTCAGGCCTTGGCCTTCAGCTCCAATCTTGGTGTTGTATCCAAGGGGAAGATTGTCTATCCATCCGGCAATGTTCGCGATATCGGCAGCGGCATGAACTTTTGACATATCTGGATTCTCGTCCGAAACAACGATGTTACTCACGATTGAATCCGAGAAGATGTAGCCTTCCTGCATCACACAGCCACATTCACGCCGCCAACAACTCTCACTATAATTTTTCAGAGGTGTCTTACCAAGATAGATTTCCCCAGAAACGGGCTGATAGAACCCTAAAATCATCTTCAACATTGTGGTTTTCCCACTACCTGAGGCGCCGACAATGGCAGTCACCTTGCCAGCGGGAATGGTCAGCGAAACATCATTCAGAACCATGCTTGAGTGGGGACCATCGTACTGGAAATCCACATTTTTGAATACGATATCAGCATTATCGGTGCATTAATCTGACCAATAACATACTGCAGAGCCATCATCATTCCAAGGGTCATATTGCCGTCAATGACCGATTTTGCGGCGATGAACGAAATCAGAATGTTCTTTGTCTGATCGATAAAGGTGCTTCCGACTTCTTGCACTTGACCCAAGGATAGACTCTTAATGCTGACTTTGAATAATTTGGCTTGTATGTTCTCCCAATCCCAACGCTTCCGCCGCTCACAATTGTTCAGTTTTATGTCCTGCATCCCACCTATCATCTGCACAATGTTGGACTGATTGGCCGCTGCCTGCTGGAAACGCATATAATCCAGCTTCTTACGACGTTTCATAAAGGCCAACACCCAGCCGATATAGAGGGCAGAGCCAACAAGGAAGACGGCGAAGATGAGAACATTGTAGCCTGCCATAATAATACCGTAAATCAGCAAGGAAACCACCGCAACAAACATACTCATAAGAGATCCTGTAAGGAATGTCTGGATACGGTTGTAGTCCCCAATCCGTTGCATAATGTCGCCAACCATTTTACTGTCGAAGAAGGCAATTGGAAGTCTCATCAGTTTGCATAGGAAATCAGATATCAGGGAAATACTCAGCCTGGACGTTGTATGCAGCATCAGCCAACTTCTTATGAGATTATTGGCCATCCCTCCCATCGTAAGCGCAATCTGGGCTATAAGAAGCATCGCAACAAAGGACATATTCCCGGTGCTGATACCGGTATCTACCACCGATTGAGTAATGAACGGAAGTATTAGGCTGATAATGCTGGCAGTGAGCATAGCCAACAGAAGTTGGAAGATATAAGAGCGATAGGGCCTAAGGTACTGGAGGATGTATAGAAATCCATATTTGTACTCTTCTTCTCCATCTTCTTTATAAAATGCTGGTGTTGGCTCCAGCATCAGCGCCAGACCATATTCTTTATTCTCGGACTGAAGCCAACACCTAAGGAAATCTTCCGCTTTATATTTAAGAAGACCGGATGCGGGGTCAGCCACCGTAGCCATTCCTTTCTTGTCGACATCATAGAGTACCACAAAATGTTTTTGGTTCCAATGGACTATACAAGGTAGGGGCATCTCCTCGCGAAGTTGCTTCCAAGTCAGTTTTACACCAGTTGTTCTAAAACCGATAGATTCCGCTGCATCGCTTATCCCTAACATAGACACACCTTCTCGCGTGATATGACATTTCTCACGAAGAGTTTGAAGATTGTAGTTCTTGCCATAGAATTTTGCAATCATCCTGAGGCATGTAGGTCCGCAGTCCATCGAATCGTGCTGGCGGTATAAGATGTGATTTCTTCCCATTATCTTATACTAAACAAAAGGCTTTGTACTGACATAAAACAAGCTCTTATTCGACTTCGAATTCCCCTTCATACCCAGTTCCGTTGCGGATTTCAGTGATGACCACCCAGGCATTTCGGCGATAACCACCCACTTGAGTTAACGTTTCAAGCCTGTTTTGT
>CAKVDS010000029.1 GCA_934726455.1 uncultured Bacteroidales bacterium | reverse complement strand
GTGTGAGATACCCCACTCCCAGGTCAAGCAGCCTTTTCGAGCATTCGACAAATGATGCGCAGATGTTCTCTCCCATGGGTCTCATCTCTTCCGGAAGGGAGACGGGGACGCTCCTGACCCATTCCACGGCCCGTGTAAGGGTGAGGGTGCAGATGTCGGCGAGGTTTTTCCCCATTATCAGAGGGGCACGTGCGGCATCCGAGAGCCTTGTGCCGCGGCAGTCAGGGCAGATGCCCGTCTTGAGGAAACGTTCCACGCGCTTCATGCCCTTCTCGTCCTTGACTTTCGCGAGGGCGTTCTCTACAGTATATGTGGCATTATAGTAAGTGAAGTCCAGTTCGGCGGCATCGTTGGAGTCCTTGGCTTTGTAGAGGATGTGCTTTTTGACCGCCGGTCCGTGCAGGACTATGTCTTTCTCCTTGTCAGTGAGGTCTTTGTACGGGACGTCGGTACGCACTCCCATGGCGCGGCAGACATCTTTCATCAGCGACCACATCAGCGTGTTCCAAGGGGCCACGGCTCCCTGGTCGATGGTGAGATTTTCATCGGGGATGAGGGTGGATTCATCAACTGTGCGCACGGTGCCGGTGCCGTCACATTTCCGGCACGCGCCCTGACCGTTGAATGAGAGTTCCTCGGCAGAGGGGGCATAGAAATGCGCTCCGCACTCCGGGCAGACCAGTTCCTTCCCGGCAGCGACGAGCAGGGTAGGAGGGAGATAGTGCCCGTTGGGGCATCGGTGGCTCGCGAGACGGGAGAACATCAGCCTGAGGCTGTTGAGAAGTTCCGTCCCTGTGCCGAAAGTGCTCCTGATCCCTGGGATGCCCGGTCTCTGGTGCAGGGCAAGGGCGGCCGGCACGTACAGAACCTCATCCACATCAGCCTTGGGGGCCTGTGTCATGCGGCGTCTGGTATAGGTTGAGAGTGATTCCAGATAGCGGCGTGACCCCTCTGCGTACAGCACCCCGAGAGCAAGGGAAGACTTGCCGGAGCCGGACACTCCGGCTATCCCGACGATCTCGCCGAGCGGCACGTCAACGTCGATGTTCTTGAGGTTGTGCACCCGCGCTCCGCGGATCAGTATCTTATCAGGCTTATTTTCCATAATCGGATGCGAAGTTAGGGACTTTCCGATGATTCTGTATCATCCTGGCTGTTCTTTTAATTTCAGGACCCTATGCCCGGAGGATTCTGCAGCAGGCCATACGGCCAGGTTAGAGTGGATCCGGCTAAAAGCTCTATAACCTATACCTCTTTGCTCCTGTGCACACGGCTTGATTATTGCAGCAATCCGACTAACCATCAAGCAGATGCCAGACAGGTTCACCCCACAGCAGCGGCATGACTGTATGTCGCACATCCGCAGCAGGGACACACGTCCCGAGCTGGAAGCCAGACGTGGGCTGTGGCGCAGGGGATACCGGTTTCGGGTGAATGTGCGTTCACTTCCGGGCACACCGGACATAGTTCTCCCCAAATACCGGACTGCTGTTTTCGTGAACGGCTGCTTCTGGCACGGTCACCATGACTGCCGGAACTACACCGTCCCCAAAACCAACACCGCTTTCTGGAAGGAGAAGGTGGAGCGCAACCGGGCCAGGGATCTGCTTGATGCTCAGAGGCTCGAATCCATCGGCTGGAGTACCGTCACGGTCTGGGAATGTGAACTGAGCAAAACCAGACTCGAAAAAACTCTGGACCGCCTTGAGTCGGAACTCAAGGCAAACATGCTCAAATGGGAACAGTACCGCAGACGCCGTCGCGAGGATCGGCAGTTCGCCATGGAGCAGGCCCGGCGGCGCAGGGAAATCGCAGCCCTGGTGGAAGCCGAACTTGCGGAGAGTCTGGGCGCGGCAATACCGGAGAGTATAAAACGAATGTCAAAGAAAGAAATATGAAAACCATCATCACATCACTCGCCACGTTCATGTGCGTGGCATCCCTTATGGCACAGGAGGACGGTTTTGCACCTCCTGTCATGGGCTGGAGTTCCTGGAACACGTATCACGTCAACATTTCCGATTCGCTCATCCGCACCCAGGCCGATGCCATGGTGAGACTTGGGCTGCGTGAACTCGGGTACGACCATGTCAACATCGATGACGGTTTTTTCGGATGGCGAGATTCAACCGGACTGATGCACCCGCACCCGGAGCGCTTCCCGAAGGGCATGAAAACCGTGGCTGACTACATTCACAGCAAGGGTCTGAAGGCCGGGATCTATTCTGATGCCGGAGCCAATACCTGCGGATCCAAATATGACAATGACGAAAACGGATTCGGAGCGGGACTCTACGGCCATGAAGAGCAGGATGCCGGACTCTACTTCAACGACTGGGGTTTTGATTTCATCAAGATAGACTACTGCGGAGCGGGGACATGGCTTGACCTCGACGAACGCGAAAGGTATACGACCATCTGTGAGACCATCCGCAGGACCGCGGACCATCCTGTCTCGATCAATATCTGCCGCTGGGCTTTCCCGGGCATTTGGGCGGCGGATCTGGCCACTTCCTGGAGGATAAGCAGCGATATCCGTCCGCGCTGGGAGTCGGTCAGGCACATCATAGAAAAGAATCTATATCTCTCGGCATTTGCCACCGGAGGTCACTACAACGACATGGACATGCTCGAAATCGGCCGCGGGCTCAGCCGCGCGGAAGAGGAGACTCATCTCGGCATGTGGTGCATGATGAGTTCGCCGCTCCTGATAGGGTGCGATCTCAACAGCCTTTCGGAGAGTTCGCTTGATCTGCTCAAAAACGGAGAGCTCCTCTCCATCGACCAGGACCGTCTCGGCCTTCAGGCACATGTCGCTGCAAGGCAGGGAGAAGGCTATGTGCTGGTTAAAGACCTCACGGCCAGACGCGGACTCACGCGTGCCGCGGCTCTGTACAACCCTTCCGACACTGCCATCGCGTTCCGTGTTCCGCTTACGGAACTTGAGCTCTCCGGCAAAGCTGTGGCAAGGGACGTGATAAGACGCGAAAACGAGCCAGTAAGGGGAGGGTTCATCGAGGCCACAGTCCCGCCGCATGGAATCAAAGTGATGAAGGTCACTGCCGCAAAGCGTCTGGAACCGGTACGCTATGAGGCCGAGTGGGCATATCTCCCGGCATTCAGCGATCTCGGCAAACGCAAACTTCCGGTGAGGCACATGGAGGTCGCCGGCGCCAGCGGTGGAGTGTGCGTATCCAACACAGGCGGCGACATGGACAACACCATAGTCTGGCCTGGAGTCTGGAGCGACAGGGGTGGTAAATACAAGATAAGCATCCGTTATCAAGAGTCACAACGCCTTATGTCCACTCTTGAGGTGAACGGGGAGGTGGCCGGTTCATTCAGTACAGGACGGCAGCGCTTTGATGAGAAAAATGCCCCTCTGAAGACAGCTGAATTTGTAATAACTCTCAATAAGGGATTGAACACACTCAGGCTCTACAGCCCTCTCACCCTGATGCCCCCAATCGACTGTATCTTGCTCGAAAGGATCAGATAAATCTCTTCTGTTCTTCGGAATATGTGTAGCCTGCTGCCTTGAGTTTTGCCTTCAGGGCGGCCTTGTCTTCGTGGTAGTAGTCGCAGACAGCCTCGAGGCTGTCGAACATGTTGTCCCTCAGGAGAAAATTGATCGCCGAGACAAGCATCGGCATGTCATTCTGCGGAAGATGGTCCATCTTGCATCATTGTTTCAAGTTTGTCTATGGCGGACTTCAGGTCGGAGCCGAAGCTCACATGCTCCATGAGGAATCCCTCTTTCCCGCCGGACAGTTCGCGGTAGAGGTTCTTGTTCATCTCCATGACATACGAGGCTACTGCAGACTCAATTTCGTCACGCTGAATGGGACTGGTTGAATATTCGTAGACCCTGTATTTCTGGTGGAAGATGCAGTAGGCCGACTCGACCGCATCCCGGCTGATTCTGTTGTCCATACGGGTGCAAAAGTAGCAAAAATATCCGGAAAGCGATGGTGCAGGTACTTGGACAATCACAGCAGGTGCCCGAGGAAGCGGGCCTTGTCGGGGCCGGTCATGCCGCGGCGGGCGGCGTAGTCGTCAATTGTCTTCCGGCTGACCCTCCGGATCTCCGGATAGAAGGCATCCTGATGGATGAATATAAGGCCGCAGATGCTGGCGTCCGGGACCATCGCGCAACTGTCGAGCAGCGTGATCCCGAGTTCTTCCGAACCGGGCAGAAGTCTGAGAATGTCCCTTTTCAAACTGTGGTCCGGACAGCTTGAATAGCCCGATGCGGGCTTGATGATCGTCGCCTTCCCGAATCCCGCCGGCAGTTCCTGTCTGATATGTGCGCTGAGCCATTCTGATGCGGCCTCCGCCATAGTCAGACGTACGGAGCGTGTCAGCATGGGCCCGTATTCCGTGTTGCATGCAGGGCAGCCGCAGTCGTCCGGATGGCCTTGAGAATGGACGCTCAGCGCGAACATCCCCATTGGAGAGTCGAAGCCATATCTTTCGGGTGCGACGAAATCGGCGAGCGACCGTCCCCCTTCCTGACGGAACATGGGTATCCTGAAATCCTTTGACACGATGTCGTCACCCACGCTGCGGCAAGCGTCAAATCTTGCACAAATCTTTATCCTGCAAGCGTTTTCTGCTTTGAGACGTTTGATCTCGTCCAGCGCATCGGAGCGCAGTCGGCTGAACTCCTCCTGCCCCGTCCCGCTCTTTATCCCCCAGATTGCCGCGAAAAGGTTCCAGTCAAGGAAGGGTTCGACCTCTTCAATGCTCAGTTGCCGGGCAACGATGTTACTGAAAGGCTGGCCCGGGATGAAACTTGATGCCGGGAAAGGCTTCACGACAGTTGCCTGTAAGGCTTTGTCCTGTGAGGAGCGTTCATAAAGACTGCGGAGCTGCTCCTGCTTCTGATGTTCAACTTTTTCGCTTGTCTCCCTGTCTGTCACAAGCTGGTTTGCCAGGACAGCGCTTGCCGAGGCGTCGCTGGCGTAGAAGACATGGGAGTAGAGCGGAGCGAGTTTCACTGCCGTGTGCAGCGCGGAGGCGGCCGCCCCGCCTACGAGAAGGGGAGTATCCATGCCTCTTGAAGCCATCTCTTTGCAGATTTCTTCCATCTGATGGAGAGACGGGGTGATGAGACCGCTGACACCGATGAGGTCTGCCGAGGTCTCCGCGGCTTTCCGGAGAATCTCCTCCTTCGGCACCATGACCCCAAGATCGATAACCTCGAAACCATTGCAGCTCAAGACTATGCCTGTAATGTTCTTCCCGATGTCGTGTACGTCTCCCTTGACTGTGGCAAACACGATTTTCGGCTTCTTTGATGCTGATTCGTCCTTGTCCTCTTCGATGTAAGGCTGAAGCAGCGCGACAGCGGTTTTCATCGTCTTCGCCGACTTGACAACCTGCGGCAGGAACATTTTCCCCGCCCCGAACAGCTCACCGACCTTCGCCATTCCGCTCATGAGCGGTCCGTCTATGATCTGCACCGGACGGGCGTATTTCTCCAAGCATTCCTTTATGTCCATCTCAAGTCCCGTCGTGTCGCCCTTCACCAGTGCCCTTATGAGCCTGTCTTCCGCAGTCGAGCCGATGTCAGCCGGAACTTCACTTCCTCCCGTGGAACTTTGGGCGGGAACTGCGTCCTTGGCCTCCAGAATCCGTGAGGCTTTCTCGATCAACCTCTCCGTGGCCCCGGGATCGGAGTCCAGGATCACATCCTCTACGCAGCGGAGCAGCTCCGGCTCGATCTCATCGTAGACCTTGAGCATGCCCGGATTCACGATTCCCATGTCAAGCCCGGCGGCGATGGCGTGATAGAGAAATACCGAATGCATGGCCTCCCGCACCTCATTGTTGCCCCTGAACGAGAACGAAAGGTTGGAGATGCCTCCCGAGGTGCGGCAACCGGGCAGGTTGGCTTTTATCCATCTCACCGCCTCGATGAAATCCACCCCGTAGCGTGCGTGCTCCGGGATGCCTGTGCCCACAGGGAGAACGTTAACATCAAAAATGATGTCCGATGGACTGAACCCGACCTTGCCGGTCAACAGAGAATAGGCCCTGCTGCAGATCTCCACTTTCCTGTCATAGCTGGTCGCCTGACCCTGTTCGTCGAATGCTATCACGATTATCGCAGCCCCCAAGGCTTTGATTTCACGTGCTTTTTGCAGAAACGCATCCTCTCCTTCTTTGAGCGAAATCGAGTTGACGATACTCTTGCCCTGGGTGTTTTTGAGCCCAGTGACCAGAGTCTCCCAATGCGAGGAATCTATCATTATGGCGGCCTTTGCGACAGCCGGATCATTTGAGACATAACGGAGAAACTTCTCCATCTCAAGACGCGAATCAAGCATCGCATCATCCATATTGATGTCTATTATGTCCGCCCCGTTATCGATCTGCTGTGCGGCTATCTGAAGCCCCGCTTCGTAGTTTCCGGCGGCGATCAGCTTGGCGAACTTGCGTGAGCCGGCCACATTGGTTCTCTCTCCGACATTGGTGAAGTTTCTCTTCCTGTCTACGGCGACGCTCTCCAGACCGCTGACGTGCAAGGTGTTGTCGGGGGCGGGGATGTGCCTCGGAGAAATTCCCTTTACTGCCTCCGCCATGGCCTTTATGTGCTCGGGAGTGGTGCCGCAGCAGCCTCCCACTATGTTTACAGAGCCTGCCATGGCCATCTTGCGCACCGCTTCGGCCATTTGGGAGGGAGTCTCGTCGTATTCGCCCATCTCGTTTGGCAGACCGGCGTTGGGGTAGCAGCTGACAGGACACTCCGCCCATGCGGACACGTCCGCGATCAGCGGGATCATCTCTTCCGCCCCAAGCGAGCAGTTCAGGCCGAACGAGAGCGGATCACAGTGCTGTATGGAGCGGTAGAACGCCTCCATAGTCTGTCCTGTGAGGGTGCGCCCGCTCTTGTCACTCAATGATGTCGAGATCATGACAGGGATTCCGGCAGCCTCGGGAATACGGCTGAGCGCATAGAGGGCTGCTTTTGTGTTGAGGGCATCGAAGCACGTTTCAAACAGAAGCAGATCGGCTCCGCCCCTGAGCAGACCTCTTATCTGGATCTCAAAGGCGGCGGCCATATCGTCAAAAGAATATGGTCTGAAAAGCGGCTCTTCAATGTTCTGGGCCAGAGACAGGGATTTGCTTGTCGGTCCTATGCTGCCGGCAACCCATACTTTGCGCGGTGCTTCATCGGCTGCCTGTCTTGCTAAGCGCGCCGCAGCCTCAGCCATCTGCCCGGCCTGGTCGGAAAGACCGTATTCGGATTGGGATATGCTGTTGGCGCTGAAAGAGTTGGTTGTGATTATGTCCGCTCCCGCCTCTATGTATTCGAGGTGGATTCCAAGTATCGTTTCCGGGTCGCTGAGGTTGAATGACTCGCTGTTGCCCTGAAGACCTTTACGCTGAAGCATTGTCCCCATTGCTCCGTCGAGTATGAGGATGCGCTTTGATATTTCTGCCCTTATGTCGTACATTCTTTAAAAACATTCCCGGAGGATTCCGATGACGTTGGCTGACTTGCCCATGGTGTAGAAGTGCACTCCAGGTACTCCGTGGGCGAGAAGGTCTTTGCACTGGGCCGTGGCCCATTCCTGGCCAATCCGGTATACGGCCTCCCTGTCGTCCTGGTGTGCTGCGATTTCGCTCGTGAGTGCGTGCGGGATGTCTATGGAGAACGATTCCGGGAGGAGTTTCACCTGTCTCGGGGTGGAGATGGGTTTCAGCCCCGGGATGATCGGGACGTTGATGCCAGCGTTGCGGCAGCGGTCCACGAAATCGTAGAACAGCTTGTTGTCGAAGAACATCTGGGTGGTGATGTAGTCTGCGCCGGCATCGACCTTGTGCTTGAGGTTGGCTATGTCGTCATCGAGGTTGGGCGCCTCGAAATGCTTCTCTGGGTAGCCCCCGACCCCTATTTTGAAAAAGCCGTCACAACTGTTGTCCTTCTCGAAGCGGCGGACAGCCTCCACGAGTTCGCTCGCGTGGGTGTAGCCGCCCGGTACCGGGGTGAAGCGCTTCTCTCCTGTGAGGCAGTCCCCGCGCAGTGCCAGCACATTGGAAACCCCCATGAACTTGAAGTCCTGGAGCTGGAATTCTATCTGCTCGGCGCTGAAGCCCCCGCATATAAGGTGGGGGACGACATCTATCTTGTACTCAGACTGGATGGCCGCGCAGACCGCAGTCTCGCTGACCCGCCGGCGAACAAGACGTTTCTTGTAACTTCCGTCTGGCTGCTCTTCGTAGACCACCTCGTCCCTGTGGCAGGTCACGTTTATATGCTCGGGCTTGAACTCGATAAACGGCCTGATGTCCTCAAGGAGTTCGGCTTTTGTCATCCCTGTCAGAGGCGGGACTATTTCAAGTGAGGGGTATTGCTTCATTTTTATATCGCTGCGAAAGCCTGGTCCAGATCAGCGATGATGTCGTCGATGTTCTCGATGCCGATGGAAAGTCTGATGGTTGTCGGGGTGATGTGCTGCTGCTCAAGTTCTTCCGGGGACATCTGTGAATGGGTGGTCGTCGCCGGGTGAATCACGAGGCTCTTGACGTCAGCCACGTTGGCCAGAAGAGAGAATATCTTGAGGCTGTCGATGAATTTCCAGGCGTCCTGCTGTGTCCCCTTTATTTCGAATGTAAAGATGGAGCCGCCGCCGTCCGGGAAGTACTTCTCGTACAAGGCATGATCCGGGTGTGATGCTACAGCAGGATGGTTCACCTTGGCTACCTTAGGGTTATGTTCGAGATAATCAACCACTTTGAGGGCATTCTGCACATGACGTTCGATGCGCAGAGGCAGGGTTTCGGTGCCTTGGAGGAGAAGCCATGCGCTGATCGGGCTGATGCAGGCTCCGGTGTCGCGGAGTATCACGGCCCTGACCCTTGTCACGAATGCTGCCGGTCCCGCCACGTCCGCGAACACTGCACCGTGATAGCTCGGATCAGGCTTGGCGAGCGTCGGGTACTTGTCCGGAGTCTTTTTCCAGTCGAATTTTCCACCGTCCACGATGACGCCGCCAAGGGTCGTGCCGTGTCCGCCGATGAACTTTGTCGCCGAGTGCACTACGATGTCAGCCCCGTGCTCAATCGGCCTTATGAGCACTGGCGCGAATGTGTTGTCCACAATGAACACGATCCCGTGCCTGTGGGCTACTTCGGCTATGCCGTCGAGGTCCGTCACATCGGAGTTGGGGTTGCCGAAAGTCTCGGCATAGATCACTTTCGTGTTCGGCCTTATGGCATCCTCAAGAGCCTTGAGGTCATTGACTTTCACGATGGTGTTGGTGATCCCCATAGTCGTGAGGGTGTGGGTGATCAAGTTGAACGAGCCCCCGTACATGTTGTCGGCGGCTATGATGTGGTCGCCCTGCTGGAGGACGTTCTGGAGGGCGTAGGTGACGGCTGCGGCTCCGGACGCGACTGCGAGTGCGGCGACTCCGCCCTCGAGTGCGGCTATCCTCTTCTCGAATACGTCCTGGGTTGTGTTGGTCAGCCTCCCGTAGATGTTGCCCGGGTCTCTGAGGCCGAAGCGGTCGGCTGCGTGCTGGCTGTTATGGAATACGTAAGATGTTGTCTGGTAGATAGGTACGGCACGGGCATCCGACACCGGGTCGGCTGTCTCCTGGCCCACATGCAGGGCCAATGTTTCAAGATGAAGTTTCTGAGTGCTCATGTTTTGTTGTCCTTTATTTTTCAGCGCAAATTTCGCTCTCTTAGATATAATGTCCAAGCATTATTCGATTTTTGGATAAAATATCTATATTTGTACGTGCAACAGGATAAGTGTCCCAAAATGGCTGAATAAAACCATTTCTAAAAGAATATTTTTCTATGATAGATGAGAAGGATGTCGAGATCCTGCGACTGCTCCAGGACAATGCAGATCTGACAAACAAGGAGATAGCCGCCAAGGTCCACCTGTCTCCGACACCGGTGTTCGAGAGAGTCAAAAGACTGAGGACTCAAGGGTATATCAAGAAATTCGCGGCCGTGCTTGACGCTGACAAACTGGACTGCTCATTCATGGCCTTCTGCTATATCAAGCTCAAGCAGCACACGTTCGACAACGCCAAACGGCTCATGGACGCGGTGGCGCAGATAGACGAGGTCGCGGAGTGCTACAACATTTCCGGTGACTACGACTTCCTGATGAAGGTATATGTCTCGAGCATGAAAGACTATCAGCGTTTTGTCCTGAGGATCATGGGAGACCTTGACTGCATAGGAAGTCTGAACAGTTCTTTCGTCATGGGCGTGGTCAAGGACACGTTCGGTGTACCTGTCCATCTGAGACGGTAGTCTGATCCTGAATCGATGGCTATTTGATTTTCCTGTAGAAACTGCCGCTCTGGCCTTTTATGTGATATTCCTTGGTGGTGTTCCAGGTCTCGTTCCCGGAGTATATACGGGTCTGGTCTGAAGTCCTGATATATTCGTTGCCATACCTGTCCACAAAGACATCTCCCTGCGAGGATGCGCTGACTCCTCGTGAGGATGCTCCCCCGACAATAGCACCTATTATAGCAAGCACAGCCAGGACAGCAAGCGCGAGCCACCAGAAATTCTTTATGACGAAAATGCCGAGGCTGAATGTCGGGACGGCGAGCAGCAGACCTGTAAGGATGCAGCCGACCACCGGCAACCAGCCTATCGGACCCCCGAACAAGCCGTCGATGACCACCAGATAAAACGATGCCAGAACCATCGAGGACAATATCCCCGTGTAGACCAGAGCCAAGGCATATTTGAGAATGCTCTCATCCAGCATCTCGCTGGAGCACAACGCCCTCAGCATCGGCATCATCTTGCTCACGGACAATGCCAGTCCGGCGGAAGCGACCAGCAGGATAAAGAAGCGGACCGCCTTGTGCCAACCTTCTTTTTCATGAAAAACACTGCCCCAAAGCGCCATGGCAGCGCAGATGAACGGGATGACAAGGGTGATAGCCGTATTGATCATAATATGTGTCGATAGTTTGCCAAATATAAGGATTTTTCTTGTCGTGTAAAAAAACGCTTGACAAAGATCCTGAAATTCCAGGCGGCGGAGTCATTTGCGCATTCCGCATATAATCCGTATCTTGCAAAGTCAAAAAAATGCTGTCCAATGAAAAAAATGTTTTCTGCACTTGCGCTGACTTTCATTTCCGCCATCTGTGCGCACGCCCAGGTCGTCATCATCAACGACAATCTGCTTTCCGCCCGGATGACCGAGATCAAGGTCTCTGTCCTCGATTCTCTGACCAATGAGCCGGTGGCCTTTGCCTCCGTCTACGTCATCCCCGCCAAGGACACGACCATCACCAACTTCACTCTCTCGGACGAGAAGGGCGCCGCGAAGCTGGAAGAAGTGCCGTTCGGCAGCTACACTTTCCACATCGAGATGATGGGCTACAGGCCCTATGTCAAACAGTTGTATTTCAGGGACAGGCAGACGGATCTCGGGAAAGTGCTGCTCCGGCAGGACGAGGACTTCCTCAAGGCGGCGGTGGTCTCAGATGTAGGCAACCCCATAGTGGTCAAGAAAGACACGGTAGAGTTCAACGCAGCCTCCTATCAGGTCGGCACCAACGCGATGCTCAAGGATCTCATCCGCCGCATGCCGGGCATGGAGATTACAGAGGACGGCAAAGTGAAGTTCAACGGCGAAGAGATAGACAAACTGACAGTAGGCGGGCGGACATTCTTCTTCAACGACCAGTCCACAGCACTCAACAACCTTCCGGCAGCCGTGGTAGACAAGATCCGTGTGATTGACCGTGCTTCCGAGGCGTCGCGCGCCACAGGAGTGGAGGACGGCTCCCGGGAAAAGGTACTGGACGTGGCCCTCAAGAAAGAGTACGAGCAGGGGTGGTTCGGCAACGTCGGACTGAAGGGCGGCACGACGTACGCAGAAGGGCAGGACGAACCCCTGAAAGACAACCGGGGCATGCTCTTCAGCGGCAACGCCCTCGCCTCAGCCTACACCGAAAGGGACCAGATCACCGTGATCGGCAATGCCCAGAACATCAACGACTCCAACGCCACCATCGTGTTCGTCAGTTCCGACGGGACCACTTCCTCTCCAAACCAGGGTCTGTCAACTTCAGCACAGCTTGGCATCAATGCCAACACCTCCCGCATCAAGGATGTCGAGACCACGGTGGCGGCGAACTATAAATATGCCGACACCGAATCAGGCAGCAGGCGTGAGCGCACCACATTCCAGCAGGACGGTGACATCGTGAGCCGGCAGGATGACAACGGCAGGCAGTATACACAGTCATTTACAGCCAACGCCGAGATGAAAAAGGAAAAAGGGGATGTCTGGTTCCACGTCAGTCCGCAGATAAAATACGGCAAGACCGACACATTCGGACAGACATCTTCCCTGACTTCCCGCGGAGAGCAGCGGCTCAACAGTGCAGAGGGAAACACCCGTGATTTCTCAACCAGCCGCAGCGCCGCGCTCAACTCCGATGTGACATTCCGCAACCTTTTCGGGACCAAAGGCCGCTCGCTCCGCCTTTATCTTACGGGCGAATATTCTGACGAGGGAGGGGAGAGCTTTGAGAATTCCACCCTGCGCTATGCCTTCATGGAGGAAAGCCGCAATCTCGGGTACGTCAACGACGAGAAAAACTACTCCGCAGGCGGCTCTCTTAGATATGTCGAGCCGCTCGGCGACAAGTGGAAAATCACCGCCTCCGCCCAGCTGAACCTGTCCAGACGCAGCTCAAACCACGATGCATCTGACGAATCAGGCCGCAACGACTACTACTCGTCCAGTTCCAATTCAAAATACATAGCCCAGAACTACGACCTGACGGCTCAGTACACGTTCAGCAAGAGCAGCTTCCTCTCGCTGGGCGCCAAGGCCAGCGGAATGCTCAACGAGACCCGTTCCCGAAGCTACGGGACCGATGCCGTGACCGGAGAAGGGGAGTGGAACTGGTTCGTGGCTCCGACGATGAATTTCCAGTTCAGCCGGGGAATCAGCCGCCTGTACTTTTCCATCTACGGCTACAACCAGAGGCCGTCATCCTCCAATATGCGCCCCTCCCTGGACATCTCCAACCCGTCGAGCCTGCGCACCGGCAATGTGTATCTGCGCCCTTCGTTCACCACTTCCGTCAGCGGGAGCTGGAGCATCAACAACAGGGAGCGCTTCTCCACCATGATGCTCTACTGGTTCGGCAACCTGGGCTCGTCCCCGGTTACTTCAGCCCAGTGGCGTGACGCCTCGGGCATACTGTACTCCGTCCCTGTCAACTCACGCCGTCCGAGCCTTGTCACGCAGTTCAACGGCAGCTACACGACGCCGCTCGACAAAGACAAGATCTGGTCGCTCACCCTTGGTCTGTCCGGGACTTATTACTCTTCGACCGGATATCAGGCAAGCGGGGCGCTCGCGGGACTTGACAGGGACAGCTTCGACTATTCTTCGTTCATCGAGGATTTCTGGGGCAGCCCGGACGGAGACCGCTTCTATGGCGGACTGAGCGGGTTCAAGGAGAACAGGACCAGCACTTTCGGGACGGATGCACGCATCTCCGTCAAGTACAACCGTGAGAGGTTTTCGTTCAGCCTCGGAGCCGGCAGTTCCGGACGGATTTCACATTACTCACTTTATCCGGATGTAAGCTTGAAAACATTGGACAACGACATCAATGCCAGGGGCACTTACACGACCAGGCACGAGTTCGAGTTCAGCAGCGACATCAGCTACACTTTCTACAACGGCTACGCCGATGGCTACGGGGAGCCGGAGTGGGAATGGAACATAGGAATATCCAAGAACATAGGCGCATTCACCCTGGACCTTACAGTTCACGACATCCTCGACAGCGCGCGCAACCTCTCCCATACCGTCAACTCCAACTATGTGGAAGACAGCTACCGTCTGATCACCGGCAGATACGCCATGTTCGGAGTAAAGTGGAATTTCGGCAAGATGAACGCAGCCCACAGCCGCCGTGCCCAGGAAGCCGCCTGGAATATGGCTTTCTAGACAATATTCATTATTTTTGTGAGTAAAACACTCACATAATGAAGAAACACTTGATTTTGGCCGCACTCGCCATCACGGCGCTCGCGGCCTGCACTCATGAGCAAAGCGGAAATGTCGGCACCCGCACCGGCGCGCTTGACAGCTCTCTTTGGGACAGTTCACAATGGATATCGGCCGCCGATGCTCCGGTGGTGGACAGGATCGTCACCAACGGGGCCACGGAAAGGGCCGCGGACGGGGCCAGCTGGTTCGTAAGCGAAGTGACCAATCCGAAAAAGGTGACGCAGGCCCTCTGGATGACAAGCGGACTTGGGGTATACAGAATCTTTCTCAACGGCAGCGAGGTTGGAGAAGAGATTCTGAAGCCAGGATTCACGCACTACCAGAAGACAAAACTGTCTTTCACCTACGATATCACCGGCGCTTTCCGAAAGGGCGGCGGGCAGTCGAACCAGCTCTCGGCGCAGCTGACTCCGGGCTGGTGGGCCGACAAGATAGTCACTCCTAAATATCATGAAGGCATGGTGGGACGCAAGACAGCGTTCCGTGGAGTGCTGAAACTCACATATTCCGACGGCAGCACGGAAATTTTCGGAACAAACTGCACAGACTGGAAAGCGGGCATAGCCGGTCCTGTCACCCACGCCGACATATTCGACGGCGAAGAATACGACGCGCGCATGCCGCAGGGCAACCTTACCCCGGAGAAACTCTCCACACCCGAGGTCAACACCGAATTCACCGGAGAGATCATCCCGTCAGACGGGGCCGAAGTCTACCTGCGCCGCGACCTCACCCTCAAGCCGCAGCAGGCTTATATCTGGAGTGAAGTCTCCGGAACCAAAGACAAGGAATACGGCAAGGTGGTGATTTCCAAGACCTACAAGACGGGGGAGGAGATGACTGTCAAGCCGGGCGAGAACCTCGTGATAGACTTCGGGCAGAACTGCGCCGGTGTGCCGGAATTTGAGTTTTCCGCAGCCGAGGGGACAGTGCTCACTTTCCTGCCGGCAGAACTGCTCAACGACGGCAACGGTGCCCTTTCCCGTGGTATGGACGGCCCGGAGGGAAGCGTTCACCGGACCAACCTGCGCACTCCGGACAGCGGAATGAGACTTGTCTACACATTCGGCCCTCAGAAAGGGTACAGCACCTACCATCCTTCCTGCACTTTCTTCGGCTACCGCTATGCATCCGTCAGCGCCACAGCTGAAGTCAAAATCCGCTCAGTCGTGACTCTTCCTGTAAGTTCCATCACACAGGAGATGGAGACCGGGCAGATCACTACCGGCAACGAACTTGTCAACAAACTCATTTCCAACACTCTCTGGGGAGAGAGATCCAACTACCTCTCAGTGCCTACCGACTGCCCTCAGCGCAACGAGAGGCTCGGGTGGACGGCTGACACACAAGTGTTTGCAGAAACAGGGACATTCTTCGCAAACACGGACAAATTCTTCCACAAGTGGACGCGTGACCTGCGTGACACGCAGTCTCCGACCGGGGCATATCCTGGAGTGGCGCCGCTTGCCCAATATGGCGCAAGCAGCCATGAGATGATGAGACTTGGCTGGGCCGATGCGGGAGTGATCGTACCGTGGGTCATCTGGCGGCAGTTCGCAGACAGTCGGATCATCGATGAAAACTGGGATGCAATGGTCAAATATATGGGCCATGTCAATGAGACCCGATACGACCATATCGCTCTCAGCGGCGAAAACGGCAATTACCAATGGGGAGACTGGCTCAGCTACGAGCCTCTCGAAAGCCGCGGGTCCGGCATCTACGAGAACGGCGACAACAGCAAGAAAATCCTCCGCAAGGAAGCCATAGAATATTGGAACTATCTGGGAGCCTGCTACTGGGCGATGGATGCCGGGATGATGGCTGACATGGCAAAGGCCACCGGCCGCCCTTCCGGAGACTACGAGATCATGGCCGCCAATGCCAAGTCTTACCTCAAAGAGCGTTTCCTTGACGGCAAGGGCAATTTCAAGACAGCGATTTTCAACACCATGCAGACCCCGGCCCTGTTCGCCCTCAAGAACTCTCTTGTGGAAGGCGAGGCCAGAGAGAACATGATCGCAAGGCTCCGCAAGAACTTTGAAGAACACGGCAACTGCCTGCAGACAGGCTTCCTCGGCACGTCCATCCTGATGTCCACACTGACGGACAACGGCATGGCCGACATCGCCTATGAGCTTCTCTTCCAGAGGAAGAACCCGAGCTGGCTATATTCCGTAGACAATGGCGCAACTACCATCTGGGAACGTTGGAACAGTTACACCCTCAGCGACGGAATGGGCCCGAAAGACATGAACAGTTTCAACCACTACGCCTACGGATGCGTGTGCGAGTGGCTGTGGAACACGGCTGCCGGGATCGAGGCGGACACGGCAAAACCGGGATTCAAGCACATAATGATGAAACCTGTCCCGGACCGCAGACTCGGGCATCTCAAGGCTGAGTACAGATCCGCCTCCGGCCTGATCCGCAGCGAGTGGAAATATGAAGGAGATGTATGGGTATGGGAATTCTCTATTCCGCAGGGATGCAGCGCGACCGTATCTCTGCCTGACGGCAGCGCCCCGGCAGAATACGGGGAGGGCGACCATTCAATAAGACTTACACTTTAGCACATCAGCATATATGAGACTCAATGGCATTCTGTGCGCGCTGTCCCTGCTTATTGCGGGGACAGCCGCTTATGCTTCTGCACCGCAGAGTCCTGCGGGGCAGTACACATTCGATCAGGGATGGAAGTTCCGTCTCTGCTCAGACAGGGATGAAGTCCAGTCTTTGGTGAAATCATCAGACGGGGCTGATTTCCGTCCGGTGCAGATCCCGCATGACTGGAGTGTCGAACTTCCTTTCGAAGCGAAGGCCGGCGGATCTGCCGGGTATCTGCCCGGCGGACTGGGACTGTATGTCAAGGAGTTCACGCTCCCGTCTTCCATATCGGAAGCCGAGCGGATCAGTATCGTTTTCGACGGGGTGTACCACAATGCCACCGTATGGTTGAACGGGAAGGAACTCGGACGACATGTCTACGGCTACACTGATTTCTCTTTCGACATCTCCAAGCATCTTAAGAGAAATGGACAGAACCGGCTGGCAGTCTTTGTCGACATGGAACAGCAGTCCCGCTGGTATACGGGTGCCGGCATCTATCGCCACGTCTGGCTCAGAACCTCGGGCAAACTGCATGTCCGTCACAACGGTCTGTGGGTAAACCCGTCCGCTGACGGGAACGTGGAGGTCACAACTCAAGTGGACGGCGGCAGGCGCTACCGTATCGAGCACACAGTCTATGGCCCTGACGGGGAGCTGGTTGCCAACACGGGAAACAACTCGCTGAAAGTGGAGAATCCACGGATGTGGAGTCCTGACTCTCCTGCCCTGTATTCGCTTAAGACTGTCGTCTACGATGCCTCAGGGAGACTGTCTGATGAAGTGACCACGAAGTTCGGCTTCCGCGATGCCCGCTTTGACGCCGCGACAGGGTTCTGGCTCAACGGTTCAAACATCAAGCTCAAAGGTGTCTGCCTGCACCAGGATGCCGGCAGTCTGGGTGTCGCCGTGCCGGACGAGGTCTGGGCCCGCCGCCTGAGAACACTCAAGGAGATAGGCTGCAACGCGGTACGCTGCTCGCATAATCCGCCGTCGCCGGAGTTTCTTGACCTCTGTGACGAGCTTGGATTTCTGGTGATCGACGAGGCGTTCGACAAGTGGAAGTCAGGATATTATGAGGCTTCTTTTGATGAGCGCGCCCGGCAGGACATCACGGACATGGTTCTCCGTGACCGCAACCACCCGTCAATAATCGTCTGGAGCATCGGAAATGAAGTTACGGAAGCCCTGCTTACCAGCGATGAGGGAGTGGAGCGCGCACGTTTCCTCAATGATATAGTGAAGTCGCTCGACCCGACCCGTCCTACGCTTGTCGCCTGCCAGAGCAAGTTCGCGGACAAGTTCGGGGACGTGACCGATATTGTCGGGTACAACTACATGGAACCGAGGATGATAGAGGATCACAAGCGCCATCCCGGGAGGAAGATGCTTGTCACCGAAGCTTTCCCGTATTACTCGGGGCTGAGAGTGGACAACGTCCGGGATTTCGTGGAGCTGAATCCGTGGAATTTTGTGGAGGACAACCCGTTCATAGCCGGTTCTTTCGTGTGGGCCGGGGTGGATTATCTGGGGGAGGCGGCCCCTTGGCCGGCCAAGGGATGGTGTTCTTCTCCTTTCGACATCACTATGAAAGAGAAGCCGCAAGCCGCGTTCTATCACCCGGCATGGACTCCGGAGAGAGACTATCTCAAACTTGTTGTCCGGGACAACTGCTTTGACCAGCCGGCCGGCAAGGACCACTGGCAGTACCCGCCAATGGCCGACACTTGGGATCTTCCGTATATTGACGAGCGCTGCGTTGAAGTTCGCTGCTACACTACCTGTGATTCTGTCCGCTTCTTCTTCCCGATGTGGAGCAATCCGCAGATGCCGCTCAAGACCCGCGTCACAGCAGACTATCCTGACCATTGCATCAAAGTCCAGCTTCCTGCCAAGAGAGGCAAAATCCTCGCGATAGGCTATAAGGGCGGCAAGGAAGTCCTGCGGGATTCCCTCGTCAACCACGGACCTGTGGCTGATGTGAGGCTCGATGCAGATTATGACCTCCTGGATCCTTTGAAGGGCGATTACAGCCCTCGCGGGATGGCTTCGACGGTGTCTCACATACGTTTGAGCCTCGTTGACAGCCTGGGAAGACTCCAGCAGATGGAGCCGAGGCGTTTCCGCGTCGAGGTCGAAGGGCCGCTGCGTCTTCTCGGAGTCGAGACCGGCGACCTGCGGAGGGAGGAGTCCTGGAGGACCACGGAGATGGACACATACTTCGGTGAGGGGCTCATCAGAGTCCAGTCCACTTCTGAATGCGGACTTGCCCGCGTGATCGTCTATGTCGAAGGGTTCCTGAAGCCGTTTGTCAAGGAGATCGCTGTCGGCCCGGCCCGCGAGAGCGGCTATGTCCCGGTCTCCGGGGGAGGGCGTATCTATTATGAGTCGTATGGTGAGGGCGAGCCGCTGATACTGCTTCACGGGCATACGCTGGACCGCCGGATGTGGACGGATCAGCTCAAGGACTTTGCAAAGAGCTACCGTGTCATCACTCCGGATTTCCGGGGATACGGCAAGTCTTCAGCCCAGAAAGAGGGAGAGCAGTTTACCCATGTCGATGATGTCATCGCGCTCATGGACTCTCTCCACATAAGCAAGGCCCATATAGTCGGCCTTTCCATGGGAGGATTCGTCACGGGCGACATGGTCGGGATGTATCCGGAGCGTATGCTTAGCTGCGTTATGTGCAGCGGTGCGATGAAGACGGACTACAAAAGCCCGTCAGACCCGATGACAACGGAGGAAATCGCCCGTAAGCGGGAGTCGATCGCCGAAGTGCAAGCTCTCGGAGTTGACCGCTGGAAATATGAATGGATCGACAAGCTCGTATATGGAGGCGGCTCACAGGCAGGACGTATACGGCCGGCAGTCACGGAGATGGTGATGGACTGGGACGGATTCCAGCTCTCTCATATCGAATCCAGACTGTATTACGGACATGAAGCTTTCGACCGTCTCAAGAGCAGACGGCCATCCGTGCCGACCATGTACCTCTCCGGTGAGACAGAGCATAAGGGGCACATGAAGATGCTTGACTATCTGCCTGACAGCAGGCAGGTTGAGCTTCCTGACTGCGGTCACATGTCCAATATGGAGCGGCCGGAGATCTTCAACCGGACAGTACTTGACTTCCTCAGATACGCTGATTCGAAAAGACAGCAATAATACGGATCTCCAGCAAACAGCATTCATTGTAACTGAAAGACGGAGGTGCTGCGCTCAACACAAAAGTATCGCGCAGCACCTCCGTCTTTCAGTCACAATATAATTTTATTTATCAGAGCATTTTGACCCCTTCGTAGTAGTCCTGGAAGATGAGCGGCCCGGTGATTGTCCGTTTTGATGTGTAGACAAATTTACGGATCGGACGGAACCATTCGGCATCTACGTACATCGTCTGGCCGCTGTAAGGCTCAATTATCGGAAGGAACTTTGACGCGCCGCCCGCTCTTGGTCCTGTCACCCATACTCTCTCCCCGGGTGCGAAGATGCGCCAGGTGCTCAAGGCCTCGTCCGGAACATAGCAGGCGTTTCCGAAGTAGGATCTTCCGGTTCCCTCGCCCCATGACCTCGCCTGGTACCAGCCGAGCTGCTGGGCATGCGTGCACTTCTCTGCGAGATCTATGGCTTCTTCGATGGTGCATGGCTTCTCCGGAGAGATTTTGCCGTCCGCCGTTCCCTCCATAAGCCCGAGCGCTTCCATGAAAGCCATGGCTTCGGTCGCCCAAGGGGCGATGCCGGCACTGTCGGAGTATTTGTCGAGACGGGAGTTGTATTCAGTATATGAGTAGACTTTTGATTCTTCTATATATCTGAGGGCCCGGTAGAGCACAGATGCCATTTCCTGACGTGTGGCAGGGGATTCATCCTGACGGCTTTCTCCTCCGAAGACAGAGTCCAGCCCGATTATGGATGATTTTGAGACATCGGACTTGCCTCGCGATTTACGTCCCGGCTTGACTTCGCCTCCAATAAGTTCTTCTACCAGACGAACGGATAGAGAGCGGAGTTGACCATGATTGAGCGGGAGAGTATAGTCTGCTCCCAAGATGTTGTCATCAAGCAGGTTGTCATTGAGCGCATAGTTGACGCTGCTCTGGTACTCCGGACTCATTTTGGCTTCGGACTTTCTTTTCAAGATGAAAGTACCCGGCTGGGCAGTCGTGGTCAGAAGCGCGTCTTCCTCGAACGCCACGGCCTGTTTTGCCATGGCCTTGCGGAACTGCTCATAAGTCGCCTCGTTGCCGCTGGCTTTCCACTCACCTTTAGTTATATGCTTTTCGCCGTATCCGTGTGACTGACCGCACCAGATGCAACTGTTCCACCACACATGCTGACCTGCAGCATTGACTCCTATATAAGCCGCATCATCGGCAAGAGGCATGTCATATTGGTGAACCATGACTTCCCATTTCGGCCTTGAAGGGCTGAAGATATGTTTCGGGTCATGTTCGTTCTCTCCGCAGATCCGGCAGGAATAATAATATTCCGGCCAGTTGCTGCATGTCTCATAGCGGTAGACCTTGTCAGCGGCGGCCACCTTGTCGGTGAACTTGTGGTCTGTACAGAATGGTTTTGCTTCTGCCGCCCCGGCTCTCTGCGCGAAGTGCACGTCTCCGGTGTAGGTCTTGATCGTGAACAGCACGTGGTGATTCCAGGTGGAGCGGCTGAACATCGCCATCACATCCTCTTTGGTGCTCTCAGGGATAAAAAGGGTTGCACGCCGTGCATGGAAGAGGACACTCGTGTAAGGGTAGTAGATGTTGTCATCATAATCGTCAAAACCATGCATCGCTTCGAAGATGGTCCGGAGGAATTTCACTACGTCCACCTTGTCGCTCAGCCACACTTCACGGATGTTGTATGTTCCTTGTATTGTGTTGTTGACATCTGCTGCAGTATGGCTACAGATGAATTCATTGTCGGTATCCACCACTATTCTGGTGACAAGCATGGCTTTCTGCCCCATGTACTCCTTGTGGTCGATGCCATGGCCGTTGGCGGAGAAGTACGGATGGTAGTCGTCGTTGATGTTGATGACATCAAGCGGGCTGACATCCGGGCAGGCGGCATCGGCTTCGGCAATTGAATAAGCCTTCTGTGATGCGCGTGACGAGTTCTTGTTGAGTTCGTAGTCAGTAGGCTTGCTCTGCGCGAGAGCCCGCTCCGAGCCGGAGCCTCCGGTACCGACAGGCAATGAAAATTCAACGCTGATGACATAAGGGGCGCTGTACCCCACCTTGGCCTTGATCCCGTTGACCGTGGCGCTGATGCGGGTGCCGTCAATGTAGTATTCGTTGTTCTTGAATATGTAGTCGGTGTCATATTTGCCTGACGGATCCACGAGAAATTTGAGTTGGACTTTGTATGTGAACCCGTCCTTGAAGAACATGTCCCCGTCATCGTCCTCGCGGAAGTCCCCGATCCAGTCGAGCTCCTGCACCGTTATCCCGCCTGTGGGGGCCAAATCCCCGTATTCGGTCTTGGCAGAGGAGAACTGGTATTCCCGCGCGTCAAAAAGTGATGTTCCGGGGGCGGGGACGGGTAAGGTCAGATCCACGGACTTTATCTTCGGCTTGCTCTGGGCAAGGCTCAGCAGCGGCAGGAGCGCCGCAAGCATGAGCGTCAGCAATCTTCTTGTTTTCATGGCCTAGTCGGTATCCACGAATATGAACCCTGCCGGGTAAACGTACTCGTTGTTGACATATTTGACCTGCAGAAGCGGGCATTCCATGAATTCATCATAGGTCTCCATGAGGAAGTCTTCCTTGAGGCTGGAGTTGAGTTTGACTGTCTTGAGCGCTTTGCAGCCGGAGAAGCAGAAGCCCTCGAACTCCTTTACATGGGAGAGGTCGAGTTCGGTGATGCCGCTGTCGCCGAATGCGTGCATGCCGACCTTGGTGACGGTAGGAGGGACATCCAGACGGGTGAGTTTCTTGCAGCCCTGGAACATGGAAGAGTAGATCTCCTTGAGATTCTCCGGGAGTATCACTTCTGTGAGGTTGGTGCAGCCTTCGAACATGTCGTAGCTCATCAGTCCGACCCGGCGCGGGAACTTTACGCTCTTCAGGCTTGTGCACTTCTGGAAGCAGCCGTGCAGCTCTTCCATCGAATCGCCCTCGAAGACGACCTTCGAAAGGTTCTTGCACCCGTAGAAGGCCGAACCCTGGATCTTCTCGACGGAAGCAGGAATGATGATTTCAGTGATCGGGGTCTCGCGGAAGGCGGCATTCGAGATTTCAGTCAATGTGGACGGAAGTTTTACGGATTTGATGTTTGCGCCCCAGAACAGATCGGCACGCATGTCTCTCACCGGATATTTCTTGCCTTTGTAGTTGACGTAGTCAGGGATCACGATGTCTTTACCCGCTACCGCCGTCTTGACAGCCTCCGAGATGAATGCGCGTCCGGCTTTGCCGCTGTTGGTATTGTGGAGCACATAGATTACCCCTCCGATATCAACTGTCGCCCCGGAGGCATTTTCGTCCACGACCTTGCCGCTCTGGCCGTCCTCCGAGGTGCCGATGCTTTTCTTGTCGGGCTGAGGGTCCCAGACGGTCATCTTGGCATTTATGGCGTTCTCATATCCTCCATGTGCCTTGAAGTATTCTTTTGTCTTTTCATTCAAGAAGTTGTCTTTCAAGGTGAAAAGGGGAGAGAGCGAGGTGCGGATCACAGTCTTGTATTCTCTGGAGTCAAGGATGCTTGCAAGTTTGCGGTGGATGCCGTTGATGACCCACTGGTAAGTGTCGTCCATCTTGTATTCGTCTTTGGCCTCGTTGTATTGTTCAACCATCCCGTTCAGGGCTTCAGCACGGGCGTAGACCTCGCCTTTGACGTTGTCATATCTGGCCATGGCCGGGGTGAGATTTTTGATATACCCGTCCTCGACGCATTGGTCGAGCTGTATAAACTCATCCACAAGGCTCTGGTTGTCAAGCTCATAGATATAGGGCTGCTTGTCGACCCAGTCAACCTGCTTCTCGGCTTGTTTCGGTGGCAGCTGCGGTTTTGCTTTTTTTAATCCATAGGAAGCTTCGATCGGATAGCCGAGCGGTGCGAAAAGTGCCGTGTGCTGCTCCGGAAGCCTCACGGTAGGAGCCTCGTCTTCCGCGTTGCCGACACCCGGGCCGAGCATGGCTTCGTATTGCTTCTCGAGTTCCGCGTCCCGGCTTGATTTGCCGCCGGCCTTTTTCGTCGGCAGCCCTTTCTTTACGGGGATTTTCTTTGATACTTCCTGTTCGACCTGCTTTCCGACCTTCTCCGCCGCTTTCTTCAGGTTTTCCCTGAAAGACTGTGCGGATGCGCATGGCGCAGCGGTCAAGACCGCCATGCTGAGGAAGAGAACTGCACGTGTGTTCATGAGCTATTTTTTTGTAATTCGGTTTTCTTTTATGAACTCCTCGAGGGCTGCTCCGCCGTCTATGCTGCGTACGCAGTCCATGACGATACTTACTTTGGATGACGGGACAAGTCTCAGGATGTTGGAGGTGCTTTCCTTGACGCAGTAGTCTCCGGCGATGCCGCAGATGTCCACGCTGTCGCAGGAAGTCAGCCAGCGGTATTCGGTGCTGTCAGGGGAGAGATTCTCAAATGCCCCGTATTGCTCCCTGTTTCTGTCCTGCCCCTTTAAATGCAGGCAGACGTCTTCTTCCCCTCTTTCCAGAATGAGGGAGAACAGGTCCGGCAATCCGGCACCTTGCGTATATGCGACACAATGAGACGGCCAGAGGCCTCCCTGACCCGCGAACGAGCAGTGATCGGCCGGATGCCAGTCGAGCGTGAAGATTATCTTGTCGTAACCCTTGGAGAGAGCAGCAATCCGGGACGGGAGAGTCTCAGCTCCGCCCACATAAAGCGAGCCGGACGGGTCGAAGAAATCCCTCTGGACATCGACGGCCACAAGCAGTTTTGTTTTCGGATCAGTCATATCTACCAAATATAACGAATCCGGTTGTTTTGTGCAAAAAAATGCTGCCGTGACGCCTCATTCCGGGTCATTTATCCGGCTCAGCCCGTTGCCCGCCGGCTCCACTGCGATCTGCGGACGGATCTGCTCTTTGAGTTCCTCGACATGGCTGATTATACCGACCCTCTTGCCGGTGACCTTTTTGAGGGAGGCGAGCGTCTGGTAGACATTCTCAAGACAGTCCGGGCTCAAAGTGCCGAAACCCTCATCAATGAAGATGGTGTCGGAACTGAAGTCGCTGCCGCTGAAACAGCTCAGACCGAGTGCCAGTGCGAGTGATGCCATGAAACTCTCCCCGCCGCTCAAGGTGTTGGCCGGGCGCGGGATGTCGTCCTGCAGCTTGTCTTTCATCAGAACGACAAGCGAACCTTCCTGACGCATAAGTTCATAGCGCCCGGTGAACTGGCTGAGGTAGAAGTTTGCATTTTCCAGAAGGATTCCGAGCAGGTGGCTTTGGGCGATTTTCTTGAATAGCGCGCCGCCGCTCTGCCCGAACAGGCTGTTCAAGGTCTCATAGTCGGTGAGCACCGGGCGGATCTTTTCGTATTCTTCAAGAGTCCTTTTCCTGTTCGCAAGCTTTCTTTCGTCGACTTCAACGGCCTTTCTGATTTCACCCTTGCGGGTGTCAATCCGGCTGATTTCGGTCTCCGAGGCGTTTATGGAGTCACTGAGGGCCTCTGCTGTATCGTACTCGGAGAAGACATATCCATTGTCGGAAATTTCTTTTCCGATATTCTCAAGCTCTGCGCGGCAGGCCTCTATCTGAGCCTTGGCACCTGTCTCCAAATCATCCATGATCTTGATTTCCCGGTCAAGTTCATTGATTTCCGCCATGCTCATGGCAGACAGCCGCAATAAATATTCTTCATCAAATCCGTGGTTGGATTCCATGAACGCAGATATTTCAGCACAGGCCTTGGCCTCCTTGTCTTTTGCGTTGTCATAGTCGATGCGGCAGCGCTCGACTCCTGAGCTCAGATTGTTCCACCGGGCCTCAAGGTTCGCATTCTCGACTTTTCTCGGGGATTCGGGCTCCTCCGCCCCGAGTTCAGTCTTTACCCGCTCTTTGATTTTGGAGATCCGCTCTATGGATTCCGTCACTGAAGCCTTGGCGGCAAGCTCTTTCTGAAGAGAGGCGAGTCTGGTCTGCAACTTGGAAATCCGGTCGGCAAGACTTGCCGCAGCCGAGTTCCTCGTCTGCCAGTCTGTCATACTCAACCCGTTCTCCGTGATCTTTCCTGAAATCGAATCGATGACATCCAGACAGTCTTTTTTCGCCTTGTCCGCCGCAGCCAGAGCCGCATCCAGCTCATCCCTGTAGGGCTTCAGTATCCTGGAGATGGACTCGTCGTTCAGAAGCGTCCTGATTACATTGCCGCAGACAGGGCAGATGTCACCTTCTTTGAGGCGTGACCGCACCGCGGCCGCGTGGTCTTTGAAACCGGAGAACACGCTTTCGTATTTTTCCTTTGCGGCAGCGGCTTTCGTCTCGGCGGCCCAGAGGAATTCCGATTTTGAAAGTGCGTCCTCATAAAGTGCGGACTGCCCGGGAGAGAACATCTTGAGGGTCGAAGCCGCTATGACGAAGCGATTGTCAGAGAGCCATCGCCGGGCCTGATTCAGAATATGGTCCAGGATGTTTTTATCTGAAATGAGCCTTTTGCCTTCTTGTCCAAGAGCTTCCGGATCAAGATTCTGATAATCTCTTTGCACAGCCGCGATTTCATCGGAGAGGCCGGCAATGCTCCGCTCCACTTCACTGAACCGCCCGAGCGACTCTTTGAGCCACAGGAGTCCACCCGAAAGTGATGCGTAATCGGCGCGAAGCCGTGTCTTTCTGTCCATTGCGTCCTGCATCATCTGTTCGGCCTCCAGTCTGCTTCTGAGTGCGGCACGGACGTCAATCGAGGCTTTCCAGTCAGATGAAATCCTGACGGCCGACCGGTAGCCGTCTGTGGATTTCTGCTGCGCCGCCTTGGAGAGATTGTTTTCGGCTTTTGTCATGTTGGCTTTATTGTCTTCGCGGCGCATGAGGAGCTGTTTCTTCTTCGCATTCATGTCCCTGTCCGCGATGATTTTCGCGCGTTCTTCGTCCAGACGGGCCGATTCCTCTTCGAGCTCCCCTCGCTCCTCGTCTGACATCGGCTGCTTTTCCGGATCATTGATGCTGTCGAGCAGCCCTTTTGCGGAAGACTGGATTTCCTTGAACTTCTCGTTGATCTTCTCTCCTATTTTTGAGAATTTCTCCGTGCCGGTGATCTTTTCGAGAATTTCGGCCTTTTCTTTGGCTCCGCAATCCAGAAAACGGGTGAATTCCCCCTGTGCCAACAGGGTGGTGCGGCAGAATTCATCAAATTGCAATCCGACGACATCGGCTGAAGCGATGCACGCGTTGCAGTCAGCAATCTTGTCGTAACTTTCGGTCCCGTCTGAGGATCTGACACTGCGGCTTGTCTTGAGCTGTGCGCTGAGCCGGCCCTTGGCACCGCGGGAGGCTACCCATGATGCCGTGTATTCCTTGCCGTTGTTGCCGATGAACACCAGTTCGGCCAAAGCTCCGGACGTCCCCCTTCTTACCAGCTGACGCGGATCGCCCAGTGTGATGCTTCCGTCCTGGCTGCAATTGAACAGGGGATCGGCATATTTGTCCTGGGATACTTTTTTGAGGCGGGCGGCTTCTCCGTAGAGGGCGAGGCACACGGCATCGAGGATGATGCTTTTGCCGGAGCCTGTCGGACCACTTATCAGAAAGAGGGATGCGCTGCCGAGCGGGGCGGCAGTAAAATCAATCGTCTTGCTTTCTACTGGCCCGATGTTGTTGATGGTAAGTCTCTTGAATTTCATCTTTACTGTTGCTGCTGCCCGTTTTCGACTTCATTGGCAATGCTTTCAATGATCCGCACAAGTCTCTCCGGGAGAGGTTCTCCATTGTGGCACGCCGAGTAATATTCTTTTGCGATCTGCACAGCGTCCACGGTCCGTCGGAGTTCTTCCGGCGTATATGATCTGAGGGTGCTGCGGGTGGCCGCGTCCTCCCTCACCACATTGACAGTGCAGAACTTGATGCCCTCATGTTCTTTCATGAGGGACTCGATCCGGATTTTCTGTTCCATCGGCAGGATGTCCCTGGCCTTGATGTTGACGCGGGCATAGCCTCGGGCTCCGGAGGGAATGGCCCGGATTGCGGTGAGCGCATCTTCAAGATCTCCAGCTTTCTCGGGGAGGTTCCAGATCGGCATGATGTTATTGATGGGCACGGTCCGGATTTCCGGAGCTGCGCCGTGGCGGTCTATTGTGATTATGGATACGGAGTGCTCGTAATCTTCATCGAAACTGACCGGGACAGGGGAGCCGCAGTATCGGGCTGCCGTGCCCTTGAGCGTCTGCGGCTTGTGGATATGCCCGAGGGCAAGATAGTCCCACCCGTGTCCGAGCAGCTCCATCTCCTCGAATACGAGCCTTGATTTCGAGGCATCGAGTCCTGCGGTGTCGCAACTGGCCACGGCAAGGTGGTCCATCATTATGACCGGAAGTCCTGACACATTCCGTTCCGCGACCATGTCGAGCAGCCGCTGGTGGAAGTCTTGAACCGGCAGGCGGTTCTCATCGGTACTGGCAGGATAATTCTCAATATAGATGAACGGTATGGCTATGATGAACCCTTTTCCAGGAATTTCCACTATGAATTTCTCCATATCCGTGGTTCCGTCATCCCGGGAACTGATTTTGCCGATGGACTTCACGTTGAACGCCTCGTCCCATAACTCCGAGAAAAGCTCCTGCCGGGATGCGCTGTCGTGGTTTCCGGCGGTGACGACGATTGTAGTGGATGGATTGCTTCTTGCAATCTGAGCCATCATGCGGTTGTACAGGCGTTGTGACGCAAGCGACGGCTGGGCGGAATCGAAGATGTCGCCGGCGACCAGCAGGGCGTCAGGCTTCTCGGAACTGACAATGTCGCAAAGTTGCTGTAGGAACGCCTCATGCTCCTCGTTACGGCTGAAATTGTAGAGGGTATGACCCAGATGCCAGTCTGATGTATGGATGATCTTCATTTTGTCCGGTATTCTGTGCGGTCATTCAGATAGTCCGTGTAGAGGATTCCGTCAAGATGGTCACATTCGTGCTGAAAAATCACTGCCGTGAATCCTTTGACGGTTTCGGTCGTATCATGCAATGTCTTGAGTGAAGTGTACCGGATGTCGATGTCCTGATACCGTTCGACATTAACTCGTTTACCGGTGATGCTGAGGCAACCTTCCTGCCCGGCTTTCATTTCGC
>CAKVDS010000028.1 GCA_934726455.1 uncultured Bacteroidales bacterium | reverse complement strand
GTTTACTGTTATAGCATAGGGATACTATAAGCATGATAGGTATTTTTTCATTTTTCGCCGGGGCAGGTTTCCTCGATTTGGGTTTTGAGACCACCGGACATTATAAGATATTGTTTGTCAATGAATTTAAAGAATCCTTTAATCAGATTTATCAGTTTTCAAGAGAAAGAATGGGGATTCCTTCGCCGACATACGGACACCATGTCGGGGATATAGCGGTATGGCTTGACGATAAGAATGAGAACAATAAACTGCATAACTGGGTAAAAGAATCAAGGTGTTTGGATGGCATCGATATGGTGGGCTTCATCGGAGGGCCTCCGTGCCCGGATTTCTCTGTTGCAGGAAAAAATAAAGGAAAGGAAGGGGATAACGGAAAACTGTCTCAAACATATGTTAATCTCATATGTGACATTAAGCCGGACTTCTTTGTCTTCGAGAATGTAAAGGGCTTATATAGAACGGCTAAACATAGAGAGTTCTTTGAACAGTTGAAATCTCAATTGAGAGCGGCTGGCTATAATATGACTGAGCAACTTATTAACTCCATTGAATTTGGTGCGCCGCAAGATAGAGACCGAATTATCTTGATTGGTTTTCAGCGAAAATTCTCAAAACCCTTGGGCATTGTGTCAAAGGCTGGCACGATTACAAACTTTGATTGGGATAAAAACAAGAAGTTCTCAAGGGAAGTTTTTAATTTGCAATGGCCCACGACATCAAGGTATGTAGAGAATGGAGAGCTGTCTATGCCTGAGGGTATTATCCCCGAGCTGACGGTACAATATTGGTGGGAGAAAAATGACGTGGTCAATCATCCCAACGAGTCTATGTATTTTAAGCCACGAGCAGGATTGTACAGGTTTGAATCCAAAGATGAGGGGGATAATGAAAAGAAATGCTACAAGAGGCTACATCGTTGGCGCTACTCCCCAACAGCCGCGTATGGCAATAATGAGGTTCATATTCATCCGTATTTACCAAGGAGAATATCTGTAGCTGAAGCTCTTGCCATACAATCGCTTCCGGCATCTTATGTGATACCTGATGATGTTACTCTTACAGATGCATTTAAGACAATTGGCAATGGCGTTCCCTATTTGGCGGCTAAGGGCATTGCGCTTGATATTTATGATTATGTAACCCGCAAACACTAATGTTATGGAACTACAACACTTGATTAGCCTGATAAAGGAGTTGACTCCTGACACAAGATGTAAGTATGTCAGGGGTGAGGATTATTGTACTTTTGTGGGTGTCGAGGAGGAAGAACCACGAGTCAATGCGCTAACTCCGACTGGAGAAAACCATAGCGTTGCCGGTTCATATCTTACAAAACTGGCGGACAGCATAAAAAGATATGTCCCGTTCAATATCAGTCAACTGATGAATAATAGCGGGTCTAATCGGCCTGTTATTGAATCCATTATTGCTCACACGTCAGAATTCTATTGGATTCAGCAAGATCGGGCAAAATATGTAGTATGGATACCATCGAAAAGGCATGATCCAAATTTATTACGGGAGTGGAAAGACACTGAATCCTTGAAACGAATGGAGCTTGAGAATGTTGCGCTTGAGAGTCAAAAGAAAAAGGATGAAAATGACAAGTCCTTTGTCCAAAAGATTGAGAATCTCTTGAAATCCAAGAAAAACCTCATCTTGACAGGTGCTCCGGGTACTGGTAAGACATATATCGCCAAGCAGGTGGCGGCATCGATAGTATCAGACGGCGCGAAGAAATGGAGCGAGCTTGATGATTCGCAGCGCGGGCAGGTGGGTTTTGTGCAGTTCCACCCATCATTCGACTACACAGACTTCGTTGAGGGACTTCGCCCGGACAAAGACGGCAACTTCTCGCGTCAAGACGGCATATTCAAGGAATTCTGCAAGAAAGCCATCAAGAACACGGAAGATAACTTCATATTTATCATCGACGAGATCAACCGAGGGGAGCTGTCCAAGATATTCGGCGAACTCTTCTACTCCATCGAACCGGACTACCGGGGCGTTGAGGGGCGGGTCAAGACGCAGTACATCAATATGGTCGAGGATGGTGACGAATTCAACGAAGGCTTCTACATTCCGGAGAATGTCTTCATCATCGGCACGATGAACGATGTGGACCGGGGCGTCGAGGCCATGGACTTCGCCATCCGCCGCCGCTTCGCGTGGAAGGAAGTCACCGCCGAAGAAAGCGCACTGAATATGGACATCTCAGGTGCCGCTCTCGCCAAGATGAATGCCGTCAACGCGGTCATCAAGTCCAGGCTCGGTGCGGCCTACTGCATCGGCGGAGCCTACTTCCGGAAATTGAACGGCGATGACTTCGGTGAACTCTGGGACAACCACCTCTGCGGCATCGTTACAGAATACTTCCGGGGCGAGCCGGAAGCCGAAGCCCGCATCGCGGAAATCAAAGTCGCTTACGATGCCGCCGAAGAAAAGAAACCGGACACGGCATCTGATTCAGAAAACACCGAAACCTCTGAATCCGAGAGCAAACCGTCAGCCGAATAATGCGCATCGTAACGACAGACAACAACTACGGCAACTTCATTGTCAGCGATCCTCAGGCCGCCCGCGACCTGCGGAACATTGCCGACTGCCGCATTGACGCTCTCGTTGACAAAAACAAGAACGGTGTCTGGCTCTTCCCGAGCCGCGAGGAGAACTACGACGACAAGATTGATGGAGAGCTGATACTGTCCCTTACCGATGACGGTCGCCTCACCACCGGCAACATAATGGGCTTCATCGGCTGCGGAGATACTGAATTGACCATTCGCTCACGCTTCTCCAAATCGGCGGACAACGACTGGTTTATGCAGTATATGCTCCAGAAGGTCTTCGCCATCAATATTTTCGACCTCCGTCACAAGCTCGGTGAAGACAGCGCCCTCGACATCGCCGCCCTCCTTTTCCCGTACTTCCTCCAGAAGGCCGTTCTTCAGGGCATCTACCGCGAATACATCCGCTGCGTTCACAATGATAGCCGCGTGCGCGGAACGATGGACATCAGCGCCCACATCCGAGAGAACTATCCTTTCCGCAACGGCAGGATCGCCTACACCACCCGCGAGTACGACTACGACAACTCCGTCACGGAGCTGATCCGCCACACCATAGAATACCTCCGGAGCAAGGCCGATTCCAAAGGCATCCTCTACTCCACGCCGGAAACCCAGGACTACATCAAGCGGATAATCCAGGCCACTCCGACCTACAAACGTGGAGATCTCGGGAAAGTGATGCTGGCGAACTCCAAGCCGAAGATTCACCCGTACTATTCCGAATACCGTCCGCTTCAGAAACTCTGCCTCCAGATTCTCCGCCACGAGAAACTCGGCTACGGCGAATCCTCCCCAAGCCGAATCCATGGCGTCCTCTTCGATGGAGCCTGGCTCTGGGAGGAATATCTGAACCTGACCCTCACGAAAGCGGGCTTCACTCATCCTAAAAACAAGACAGGCGAAGGAGCCATCTTCCCGTTCCTCGATCGCCCGAACAAATACAAACGCTTCCCGGACTTCATCAAGGGCAACGTTATTGCCGATGCCAAATACAAACGCCTCTCTGACCCCAAGGACTCTCGCCGCTTCAACGATGACATCCGGCGCGAAGACCTCAGCCAGATGATTTCCTACCTCCACATCACCTCCTCCAAGACCGGCATCTTCATCTGCCCCTCCGAACTCCTGGTGATGAATCCCGACAACGGCGAATACTATCCCGACACCGACTTCATCCTCCGCCAGGACGAACTCTTCGTCTACAAAGTCGGCGACCTCTCAGGTGATGGCGGCCGCATCCTCATCATCGGCCTCAATATCCCACGCTCTCCCTCCACCTACCGCGACTTCGCCGCCGCGATGTCCCTCACCGAGGCCGGCCTGCTAAAGGCTCTGCAAGGAAACATTTAAACTGATAATCCTATATATTAGCTGTTCTCATTATGTCCGCGAATACGCCTGCGGCTGTCACCCCCGCTCCGGCACCGTAGCCCTGGATGAGCATAGGATGCTTGTCGTATCTGTCTGTGGTGAGCAGGATTATGTTGTTTGACCCGTCCAGTTTCCAGGCCGGGCTGTCTTGGCCGAGTTCTTCAAGGGAGACCTTGCATCTGCCTTCGTCCATCCTGGCCACGAAACGCCATCTGAGCCCACGCTGCTCAAGGGCGGCTCTGCGATGTTCGAAATCCTCATCAAGCGACGGGAGCTTTTCCCAGAATTCTTCGAGGCTGCAGTCGAAGAATTCCTGCGGGATGAAGAGCTGTTTGTCGACATCTTCCTGGTTCACCTCATATCCGGATTCTCTGGCCAGTATCACCAGCTTGCGAATGACGTCCAGGCCGGAGAGGTCCACTCTCGGGTCCGGTTCTGAGAATCCCTGTTCCTGGGCCATGCGGACAGCTTTGCTGAACGGAATGTCGGCGGAGATCGTATTGAATATGAAGTTGAGTGTGCCGCTCAGTACAGCCTGCAGCTTGAGGATGTGATCACCGCTGTCGCGCAGGTCGTTGATCGTGTTGATTATCGGAAGTCCGGCTCCCACGTTTGTCTCGAAGAGGAACTTGACTCCGCGATGGAGGGCGGTCTGCTTGAGATCCCGGTATGAGCGGAAGTCGGAGGATGCAGCTATCTTGTTGGCTGTCACGACGGAAATGCCGTGTTCGAAGAATTCTTTGTACAGGGCGGCTATTTCCGGACTTGCGGTGCAGTCCACGAACACGGAGTTGAAGATGTTCATCCCGATGATCTCGTCCCTCAGCTTGCCCGGATCGATGCTGACGCCGCTTTCAAGGGCTTCCCTCCAATGCGCCGGATCAATTCCGTCCCGCGAGAAGATGCCTCTCGTGCTGCGTGCTATTCCCACGACATTTATCTTGAGATTGCGCTCGCTCATCAGTTTCTCCCTCTGGTGCGATATCTGGTCCAGGAGCTGTCCTCCCACTGTGCCGACACCGCAGAGAAAGACGTTCACTTCCCGGTATTCGGACAGGAAGAAGGAATCATGTATGACATTGAGGGTCTTCCGCAGGTAGTTGCGGTCCACCACAAGGGAGATGTTGGTGGATGACGACCCTTGTGCGCAAGCCACCACATTGATGCCGTTGCGTCCGAGCGTGCCGAAGAGTTTGCCGGCCACTCCGATCCCGTGCTTGAGGTTCTCTCCGACCACTGCCACGGCGGCGAGGTCGTTCTCTATCTTGACAGGCTCGATGGCCCCGCTCGCTATCTCCGCGCTGAATTCAGCGTCGAGGGCCTCACGCGCCGGCTGCGCGTCACCTTTGCTGACTCCTATCGAGATTCCTGTCTCGGATGCGGACTGGGTCACCATGAAGGCGCTTATGCTTTCGGCTGCCAAAGCGGAAAAGATGCGGCTGTCCACCCCGACGAGTCCGACCATGGATGTTCCGCTCAGGGTCAGAAGGCAGATGTCATCAATGGAGGATATTCCGCAGATCAGGCGGCTGTCCGCCTTTGTCCGGCGTCTGCGGATTGTCGTACCGGGCGCGGAGGGGTTGAAGGTGTTCTTGACGACTATGGGGATCTCCTTGCGGCATACGGCATAGAGAGTCGGGGGATATATGACCTTCGCGCCGAAATTACAGAGCTCCATGGCCTCGTCATAGCTCATCTCGTCTATTACGTAAGACGTCTTGATGATGCGCGGGTCGGCTGTCATGAATCCGTCTACATCTGTCCATATTTCAAGCTGTTCCGCGTCCAGCGCCGCTGCTATGAGGCTCGCGCTGTAGTCGGAGCCTCCGCGTCCGAGGTTGGTGATCTCGCCGCTGACGGAATCGGTCGAGATGAAGCCCGGGACGACTGCGACCGTCTCCGACATCTCATATCCTGTGAACGCTTCGCGTATGAGCGGATAGCTTGCCGTGATGTCCGCAGTGTCCGATTTGCCGGAGCGGCGGGTGCGTATGAACTGCATCGAATCGTACAGGCAGCCCCCCGGGATTACTTCCGTCACTATCAGGGAAGAGAGCCTTTCACCGAAGCTCAGTATCTCGTCACGGGTCTTGCGCGGCAGGACACCGAGCATGTAGACTCCACGGCAGATTTCCGTGAGCCGGTCGCAGAGGGCATTGATTTTTTCTTTCAGTATGCGGAGTGTCTCGCCGTCCGCTATAAGTTCGTCGCACATCATCAGGTGCCTGTCGCGGATGGAGTCCAGAAGCTGATTGAATGACGCGTCTCCGCTCTCCGCAAGCGAGGAGGCTTTGACGAGGCTGTCAGTGACGCCTCCGAGAGCCGAGACTACCACGATTACGCGTCCTTGACGCGCGGTGACAATATTTTTGACAAGGCGGAGACTCTCTGGTGTGCCCACGGAGGTGCCGCCGAATTTGAGGACTTCCATATATTATGATTTGCGGCCCAAATTTAGACATTATTGGCATAGCGGCAAAAAATCCATGCCAAATCTTGTTTTTTACAGAATAGAATGCGAACTTAGCCAGCAGTTAGTGTTTTATTGCCGCATTAAAATGAGTTCAAACAGAGTCTACATTTTTGATACCACCTTGCGTGACGGCGAGCAGGTGCCCGGCTGCCAGCTGAACACTGTTGAAAAGATACAGGTCGCTAAGGCGCTTGAAGGTTTGGGCGTTGATGTCATCGAGGCCGGTTTTCCGATATCCAGCCCCGGGGATTTCAATTCCGTGGTTGAGATTTCCAAAGCTGTCACCTGGCCTGTGATATGCGCCCTCACGCGAGCCGTCCAGAAAGACATAGACGTGGCGGCCGAGGCACTCAAATATGCTAAGCACAAGAGGATACATACTGGTATCGGTACCTCGGACTCCCATATAAGGTACAAGTTCAACTCCACTCGCGAAGAGATTCTCGAGAGGGCTGTGAGCGCGGTGAAATATGCTAAAAAGTATGTGGAAGATGTGGAGTTCTATGCCGAAGATGCGGGACGCACGGACAACGAGTATCTTGCCCGCGTGGTCGAGGCCGTCATCAAAGCCGGTGCCACGGTCGTGAACATTCCGGATACCACAGGTTACTGCCTCCCGTCAGAGTACGCCGCCAAGATCAAGTACCTCATGGATAATGTGGACGGGATTGACAAGGCCATACTCTCCACCCACTGCCACAACGACCTGGGCATGGCTACCGCCAACACCATATCCGGGCTTCTTGCCGGGGCGCGCCAGTGCGAGGTCACGATCAACGGAGTGGGGGAACGCGCCGGAAACACCGCTTTGGAGGAGATAGCCATGATCATCAAGAGCCACAGCGACATCCCGCTTGAGACCAACATCAATACAGCCAAAATCACCCCGGTGAGCAGGATGGTGTCAAACCTGATGAACATGCCTGTGCAGGCCAACAAGGCCATAGTCGGCCGCAACGCTTTCGCGCACTCTTCGGGGATCCACCAGGACGGGGTCCTAAAGAATGTCAGCACCTACGAGATAATCGACCCCAAGGAAGTCGGGATTGACGACAACGACATAGTCCTGACGGCCCGTAGCGGCCATGCGGCTCTCAAATACCGCCTTGAAGTGCTCGGCATCAAGATGGATGGAGAGAAACTTGATGCCGTCTATAATGAGTTTCTCAAGCTGGCCGACGAAAAGAAACTGGTGAGTGACAGGGATCTGCTCGTGCTCGCCGAAGCCGTCGGACAAGTAAACAGCAGCCGCAGATGAACACGCTCTTCGACAAGATTTGGGACAGCCACATCGTGTCCGTGATAGACGGCGGCCCCGACCAGTTATATATAGACAGGCTCTATTGCCATGAAGTGACCAGCCCGCAGGCTTTTGACGGCATTCGCGCACGCGGCTGCGGCATTTTGCGTCCCGGGAGGGTGTTCTGCATGCCGGACCATGATATTCCCACTGACGGGACAGCTTTTGCGGATGATGTCTGCCGCAGACAGGTGGAGACTCTGGAGCGCAACGCGGCCGAATTCGGTCTCGTACATTACCCTATGATGAGCCCCGACAACGGTATCGTACACGTTGTCGGACCGGAGAAGGGGCTCTCCCTGCCGGGCATGACGATTGTCTGTGGAGACTCTCATACTTCCACCCACGGGGCTGTGGGGGCGATTGCTTTCGGAATCGGCACGAGTGAGGTTGAGATGGTTCTTGCGACACAGTGTATTCTGCAGCAGAAGCCAAGATCAATGCGGATAAGGGTCGAAGGGGAACTTGGCAAAGGCGTGACAGCCAAGGATATGGCGCTTTATCTGATGATGCGTCTCACTACATCCGGAGGCACAGGCCACTTTATCGAATATGCCGGCTCAGCCGTGCGCGGCCTTTCCATGGAAGGGCGTCTCACCCTCTGCAACCTATCTATAGAGATGGGGGCCAGAGGAGGATTTGTAGCCCCTGACGAGACCACATTCGCATATCTCAAAGGTCGCCGCTATTCCCCGGCAGGTGAGGACTGGGACAGGGCAGTCGAGTACTGGAAAACGTTGTACAGTGGAGAAGATGCGGTCTTTGACAAAGAATACGTATTCGATGCTGCTGACATCAGCCCTATGATTACTTATGGGACGAACCCCGGGATGGGAATGGCTGTGGACGGCATCATCCCCGAGGGAAGTGCGCAGCGGGCCCTCGACTACATGGGATTCGCTGCAGGAGAAAAATTGCTCGGGCACAAGGTTGATTATGTGTTTCTCGGGGCCTGCACCAACGGCAGGATAGAGGATTTCCGTGCTTTCGCCTCCGTAGTGCGTGGCCGCCACAAGGCTGAGGGAGTAACTGCCTGGCTTGTGCCGGGTTCGTGGGCTGTCCGCAGGCAGATAGAAGAAGAGGGAATCGGAAAAGTCCTTGAGGCTGCGGGATTCGAAGTCCGCAAGCCGGGCTGCTCCGCCTGCCTTGCCATGAACGCCGACAAAATCCCTTCGGGCAAATATGCGGTCTCGACCAGCAACCGCAATTTTGAGGGACGTCAGGGGCCGGGCTCACGCACGATGCTCGCCAGCCCGCTGACGGCAGCCGCAGCCGCGGTGACCGGCTGCGTCACAGACCCTAGAGAAATGATATGAAACAGAAATTCAATATAATAGAGAGTTCCTGCATCCCTCTGCCCATAGAGAATGTGGATACGGACCAGATCATCCCCGCGCGCTTCCTGAAAGCGACCACGAGGGACGAGAAATTTTTCGGGGAGAACTTGTTCCGCGACTGGAGGTATGCTCCGGACGGGAGTCTGAAAAAAGACTTTGTGCTCAACGATCCCCGCTACAGCGGATGCATCCTCGTAGCCGGGGCCAACTTCGGTTCCGGCTCAAGCCGTGAGCACGCGGCCTGGGCCTTGGCCGGCTACGGCTTCAGGGCCGTGGTCTCGAGTTCGTTCGCCGACATACACCGCAACAACGAACTCAACAGCTTTGTGCTGCCGGTCCAGGTGAGCGGGACTTTCTTGAAGAAAATTTTCGCGGCCATCGGAGCCGATCCGTCAGTGAGGCTCCGCATCGACCTTCCTGCGCAGGAGGTGACGCTTCTTTCGGACGGGAGCCATGAGCATTTTGAAATAAGCGCTTACAAAAAATACTGCTTTGAAAACGCGCTGGACGATATAGATTATCTGCTCGCGCATAAAGATAAAATTGAAAAATATGAAGCTCAGCATCGCAAAATTGCCAGGTGACGGAATAGGGCCGGAGGTGGTAGAACAGGCCGTCAAGGCCATAGACACGGTATGCCTCAGGTTCGGGCACGAAGCAGAATACCATTCAGCATATATAGGAGCCTGCGCCATCGACAAGTCCGGCTCTCCATTCCCGGAGGAGACGTTAAAGATGTGTCTTGACAGTGATGCCGTGCTGTTCGGGGCCGTAGGGGATCCGAAATATGACAATGACCCTTCAGCAAAAGTGCGCCCGGAGCAGGGGCTGCTTGCCATGAGACGTGAACTGGGACTTTATGCCAACATCAGGCCTGTGGAGACATTCCAGAGTCTGCTTGACCGCTCCCCACTGAGGCCGGAGATCGCCTGCGGGACGGATTTCGTCTGTGTGCGCGAACTGACAGGTGGCATGTACTTCGGCGAAAAGGGTCGTCTTGACGGGGGTGACACCGCTTATGACACCAACATATATCATCGCTACGAGGTGGAACGCATCCTTCGTAAGGCCTACGCTCTCGCTATGCTCCGCAGGAGGCATCTGACCGTGGTGGACAAGGCCAATGTGCTGGAGTCTTCACGGCTCTGGAGGCAGGTGGCGCAGGAGATGGCGCCGGAATACCCGGAAGTCGAGACAGACTTCATGTATGTGGACAACGCTGCGATGAAACTCATCACCGGGCCACGCTTTTTTGATGTGCTGGTCACCGAGAACACTTTCGGCGAC
Organism: uncultured Bacteroidales bacterium; assembly: GCA_934726455.1. Classification (GTDB taxonomy): domain Bacteria; phylum Bacteroidota; class Bacteroidia; order Bacteroidales; family UBA932; genus Cryptobacteroides. The sequence continues at coordinate 19,561 of CAKVDS010000028.1, read as the reverse complement.
ATCCTGACGGATGAGGCGAGCTGCATCTCCGGGTCAATGGGGCTGCTCGCGTCCGCTTCGCTCGGGGAACATACCGGCGTGTTTGAACCAATCCACGGGTCTTATCCGCAGGCGGCCGGCCGCAACGTAGCCAATCCTTTTGCCGCCATACTTTCTGCAGCGATGATGTTCGAGTATGCGTTCGGGCTTAAGGAAGAAGGAGCCGCAATCCGCAAAGCGGTCGCCCAGAGCATAGAGAGGGGCCTTGTTACCGAGGATCTCGCCCCTGAGAGGGCACGCCCGCTCGGAACTTCCGAGGTCGGGGACAAGGTGGCTGAATTTATAGAGAACGATAAATAAAAACGACAATGATGAATCTTGATTGGGGAAGCCTGGGCTTCCACTACAGAAAGACAAACGCCATCGTCTATAGCCGCTATCGCGACGGACAGTGGTCCGAGCCGGAGATGACCGGTGATTTTGATTTCCACTTCAATGCCTTCGCCGGAGTTTTCCATTACGGAAACTCTTGCTTCGAGGGGCTCAAGGCATTCCGGGGCAGGGACGGGAAAGTCCGTCTGTTCCGGCCGGAGGAGAATGCCAAGCGTCTGCAACGCAGTGCTGCCCGTCTCTCGATGGCATGTCCTTCTGAGGAGATGTTCCTGAAGATGTGTCTTATGTGCGTCAAGGCCAATCTGGATTTTCTCCCGCCTTACGGACACAACGCCTCGCTTTACATAAGGCCGGTGCTTGAGGGCATTGATCCTCAGATAAGCATTGTGTCTTCGAGTGAGGTGCTCTTCGCCGTGATGTGCGTACCTGTAGGCACTTATGCTCAGGCTGGAGCGCTTTCCCCGGTTTCGGCTGTCATCTCCCGCGACTATGACCGGGCCGCCCCGAACGGGACAGGTTCCTATAAGATAGGCGCCAACTACGCCATGTCGCTCCACCCATATAATCTGGCACATTCACAGGGCTATACCGAGTTGCTGTTCCTCGATCCGGCCACCAAGACCAGGATTGATGAGTTCGGCTCGTCAAATTTCATAGGGATCAAAGGTGACACTTATGTGACCCCTCTTTCTGACAGTGTCCTGCCGTCCATCACCAATAAGTCACTCAGAGTGATTGCCGAGGATCTCGGAATGAAAGTCGAGATGCGGCCTGTCCCGCTGGAGGAACTTTCAGAGTTCGATGAGGTCAATGCCTGCGGTACTGCCGTGGTGATCACTCCGATACGTTCAATTGATGACAAGCCGGTGCTTGAAGGCACTGCCATCAGCCGCAGATGGGACATCCCGTCCGGAAGCGTCTGCGGGAAGAAGAGCCATGCCCTCTATGACAGGATACGCGGTATTCAGGACGGCACTGAGGAGGATATTCATGGCTGGTGTGTAGAAGTATGTTGAGACGCTGTGTCCTGAATACAGGAGTTTATGAATTCGAGGCTGGAGGAAAACTCTCCGGTCTCGAACTTGTCTATCACTGCTCTGACCGGGAGTACCGCGAGGGCGAGAAGGTGGTGTGGATCTGCCATGCCCTGACTGCCAACTCTGATCCGGAAGACTGGTGGCCGCAGATGGTGGGATCGGGGAAGTTCATAGATCCCGACAAGTGTTTCGTGGTCTGCGTGAACATGCTCTGCTCTCCCTACGGCTCTTCCGGGCCCTCGTCACTCGACCATTCGACCGGGAAGCCGTATATGATGAGTTTCCCGAAAACCACAATCCGCGACATTGTAGCCGGCAATATTCTGGTCCGCCGGCATCTTGGCATAGAAAGAATCGATGTCCTGATAGGCCCGTCGATAGGAGGCTTCCAGGCTTATGAATGGGCTGTGACAGAACCTGATGTCATCTCCCGTGCCGTTTTTCTCGCCACTACCGACAGGTGTACCCCTTACATGACCGCGTTCAACGAGGCGCAGCGGCTCGCCCTTCTTGCCGACCCGACTTTCATGGAAGCGGGTTCTTTGTCCGGAGGCCGGGACGGCCTTGTATGCGCACGCTCGATAGCCATGCTTTCATACCGGACTTTCGCCGGATATAACAGCACTCAGGCGGAGGCCGATGCGGACACGCTTTTTGCCGACAGGGCCGCGTCCTATCAGCGTTATCAGGGAAAGAAGCTTGCTGACCGTTTCGATGCATACAGTTACTGGTATCTGACATGTGCCCTTGACAGCCACAATATAGGCCGGGGCAGGGGAGGTGTAGAGGCGGCCCTGTCGCGTATAAAGGCCAAGAGTCTTGTCATTAACATTGACAGTGACAACCTGTTTCCGCCGCAGCTCGGGCGGCAGACGGCGTCCAAGATCGCCGGGGCGGAGTATCACGAGATGAGTTCGGCTTTCGGACATGACGGATTCCTTATCGAGCACGAGACTCTCCGCTCTCTGCTGGAGCCGTTTGTCTTATAGCAATTTTTGTGAAGTGAAGATAGAACTTGGGGGCCATTACGGCTACAGGAGACTGATAGTGTCATCTCTGCCGGGGATGGCGATGATGATAATAGGAAGCCTTTACAGCATAGTTGACGGACTTTTCGTATCTAACTGTGTGGGAATCACCCCTTTCGCGGGGCTCAACCTTGTCTGGCCGGCCATAATGGTCGTCGGGGCTCTCGGACTGATGATCGGTTCGGGAGGAAGCGCTATCGTGTCGAGGATGTTGGGACAGGGTGATCTGGACCGCGCCTGCCGCACATTCACCTCACTGGTGGCATTCTGCTTGTTGCTTGCTGTCTTTTCCGGCGCTCTGATGTTTCTTCTGATGCCGAAGATTGTCCTGCTGCTCGGCGCCACGGGGGACGACCTGATACGCAATGCTGTCCTGTACGGCCGTGTCTTTGCCGTGGGGATGCCGGCGTTTATGCTCCAGATGACTTTCCAGCCTTTCTTCATGGTGGCGGAGAAGCCTGAGCTCGGCACGGCGGTCTCACTTGCCTGCGGAGTGACGAACATGGTGCTGGACGCCACGTTCATGGTCGTTTTCAAGATGGGGCTTTTCGGTGCCGCACTCGCTTCGATATTGGCCTGCTGCGTCGGTGGGTTTTTCCCTCTGTGGTATTTTTTCCGCCGCAGGGAAGAGGGGCGGCTGCGGCTCACGTCAGTGAAGTTCGAACGGCCGGTGCTAGTGGAGGCCTGCACCAACGGAAGTTCCGAATATGTCGGAAACATAGCCTTCAGCCTTGTGAGCATGTGCTACAATCTCCAGTTGATGCGTCTCTATGGAGAGAGTGGGGTCGCCGCCTATTCTGTAATCATGTATATAGGATATGTGTTCGTGGCCATGTTTTCCGGATACAATCTCACTGTCGCGCCTGTCGCGGCCTATAATTACGGTGCCGGAAGGCGTGATGAGCTGCACAGTCTTCTCTGCAAGAGCCTGCGTCTGCTCTTCGCTCTCGGTGTTGTGCTTGCTCTTCTTGCTGAGGTGCTGGCCGCCCCGGCTGCGAGGCTGTTCGTCGGGTACGACCAGGGGATGTTCGCGCTTACAGTCCACGCGGAGAGGATTTATATGCTCAGCTTTGTGTTGACCGGAGTGACGCTCTTCACTTCGGCCTGGTTCACCGGTCTTGGCAACGGGGTCGTCTCGGCTGCGCTCGCTTTCACCCGTTCTATAGTCTTTGAAATGGGCTGCGTGTTCTTGATGCCGGCCATATTCGGCCCCGACGGTATATGGTTCTCGGTGATTGTGGCCGAGGCCGGCAATCTGGTGCTGTGCGCTGTGATGCTTGCGCGTTTCCGTCCCCGCTACGGATATTAGAGTCCCCACGGGGACTCGATGTCGGAAGGCATCCTCCAGTCACCGCGGGGGGAGAGGGAGACCGAACCGACTTTAGGGCCGTCAGGAATGCAGGAGCGCTTGAACTGTTGGGTGAAGAACCTTCGCAGGAAGGTCTTGAGCCAGTGGCGAAGGGTGTCCCCATCATAAATTCCGGCAAAAGCCTTTGATGCGAGGAAAAGCAGTTTCTCGGGCCTGTAGCCGAAGCGGAAGAAGTTGTAGAGGAAGAAGTCGTGAAGCTCGTAAGGGCCGACGAGGTCTTCCGTCTTTTGTTTGATCTCGCCGTTTTCGTCCGCCGGGATAAGTTCGGGGCTTATAGGAGTGTCGGCCACGTCAAGCAGGACTTTCCTCGCCTCGCCCCCGAACTTGTTGTCGGCAGCCCACACGACGAGCGTACGCACAAGGGTTTTCGGGATGCTCACATTGACCGCGTACATCGACATGTGGTCTCCGTTGTAGGTACACCATCCGAGCGCGAGTTCAGACAGGTCGCCGGTACCGATCACGATGCCGCCTTCTTTGCCTGCGATGTCCATGAGGATCTGGGTCCGCTCACGGGCTTGGCTGTTCTCGTAGGTGAGGTCGTGTATGCTTTCATCGTGGCCGATGTCTGAGAAATGCTGGCGTGTGGCCGGGACTATTGAGATCTCGCTGGCGCTCACGCCAAGCAGACGCATGAGGGCAAGGGAGTTGTTGTATGTGCGGCCGGTGGTGCCGAATCCCGGCATTGTGACGCAGGTGATGCCCTTGCGGTCCAGACCCATCTCATCGAATGCGAGGGCTGTCACGAGCAGGGCGAGGGTGGAGTCGAGCCCCCCGGAGATTCCGATCACGGCCTTGCGGCAGCGGATATGCTCCATCCTGGTGGTGAGTCCTGCCACCTGCTCGGACAATATTTCCCGGCATCTTCCGTCCAGACTTTCACCCTGCGGGACAAATGGATGCGCTTCTATATACCTTAAGAGTGTCACGCTGAAGTCGGTAGGGCAGGCTTCTCCAGTTTCGGTCAGGCAGAATTCCCCGGTGTTGCCCTCAAAACGGAAAGTGGATTCCTTGGCGCGGAGAGTGTCAAGTTTTTCTATGTCCACATCAGCCATGATGTAGTGGGATTCCCTTTTGTAGCGCTCGCTTTCCTGCAGTATGCTTCCGCCTTCACAAATCAAAGATGAACCGGCCCACACGAGATCCTGGGTTGACTCCCCGTAACCGGAGGAACAGTAGATGTAAGCGGCGAAAAGTCTTGAGGATGTGGCGGATACGAGCTGTTTGCGGTATTCGTGCTTCATCAGCACCTCATTGCTGGCGGAGAGGTTGACGATGAGTTGTGCTCCGGCAAGGGCGGCCCAGGTGGAAGGCGGCACCGGAGACCAGAGGTCCTGGCAGATCTCAACTCCAAGCGTGGCCTCCCCGATACGGAAAAGTTGGCGTGTGCCGAAGCGTATGCCCGTCTGGCCTGCGTAGTCGATCTCGAAGCACTTGCCGTCCAGCACCCTTGCAGATTCGAACCAGCGCGGCTCGTAGAATTCGTTGTTGCCGGCAAGGTAGGTCTTCGGGACTATGCCGAGGATCTTTCCCCGGCGGGCCACTACGGCGCAGTTGAAGAGCCGGCCGCGATATTCGACCGGGGCGCCGAAGACCAGAAGCGGCTCAAGCGCGGCAGTGCGTGAGAGGAATTCTTTCGAGGCGAGTTGTGCGTCCGAGAGGAGTTTTCTCTGCCCGAACAGGTCGGCGCAGGTATAGCCTGTGATGCCCAGTTCCGGGAACGCTACGACGGAAACTCCGCTTTCGCCTGTCTCCATGGCCAGTGCGACCATCTCTTCGCAGTTGCTCTGCGGGTCGGCCACATGCACTCTCGGCATTGCGGCCGCAACCCTGATATATCCGTAGTTGTCTTTCATATCGTCATCTTGATGCCGCAAAAATAGGGAAATAATAAGTATCTTTGCAAGGAAAAACACATCCAGATGAAATATATTACTTTTATTTGTGCTCTGCTGGCATCGCTGTCGGTGGCCGCTGGACAGAACCATGAGCGTGTCACCGTCAAAGTTTCGCAGAAGCAGCTTGAAAAAAGTCCTGACGGTCCCTTCGAGGCGGACTGGGAGTCTATAAGCGAGAACTATCATGTGCCCGAGTGGTTCAAAGACGCGAAATTCGGCATCTTCATCCATTGGGGTGTCTATAGCGTACCCGCCAGCGGAAGCGAGTGGTATCCGAAGCATATGTATAACGGAATGAGGGACGAGCATCGCAGACGGTGGGGAAATCAGCGTGAATTCGGCTACAAGGATTTCATACCGATGTTCAAGGCGGAGAAGTTCGATGCTGCCCTGTGGGCGGAGCTTTTCCGCAAGTCCGGTGCCGGATACGTGATTCCGACAGCGGAGCATCACGACGGATTCGCCATGTATGACAGCCGGCTGACAAAGTGGAACGCCAGGAGAATGGGCCCCAAGCGTGATGTGATAGGAGAACTTGCCGAAGCCGTGAGGGCGGAGGGGATGAAGTTCGGTGTGTCAAACCACAGGATAGAAAACTGGGACTTCATGTATCCTCTCAGCATGTCTCCTGACAGCACGGATCTTTTTGACCGCAGATATGCTTCTCTCTACGGGCCTCCTCAGAAACCGACGGAGCAGAGCGGGATGGGGCCTAAAGCCGTGGCTGTCGCCGAACCTGGAGCGACGGAAGCCACGATAGATGCAGAAGCAACTGAAGGCCGTCATCCACAAAGTGATGCTTTTCTGAATGAGTGGGAATTGCGTGTAAAGGAGATAATCGATAAATATCATCCTGACCTGCTGTATTTTGACAACGGCATCAACTATCGCTCACTTGACCCGTGGAAACTGCGCATCGCAAAATATTATTACAATAGTGCATATCATTGGGGCAAGGAAGTCAGTATCCAGTCCAAGAGCAATGCCTATCTCGCAGGATCGATCAGGGATTTCGAGCGCGAAAGCCGGGCACCGAAACAATTGACGGATTTCTATTGGCAGGTTGACGATCCCATAGGCCACAAATTCGGATATGTGGAAGGCCTGCAGTTGCAGACTTCAGACAATGTGATCCGTTCACTCGTTGAAAACATATCCAAGAACGGCAACCTCTGCCTCAACGTGTCGCCGATGGCGGACGGAACAATCCCGGAAGACCAGCAAAAAGTGCTCCTTGAGGTCGGAGCCTGGCTTCAGAAATATGGCGAAGGCGTGTATGGTACCCGGGCGTTCCGCGTTTTCGGTGAGGGGAATGTCAGATACACCGTCAAGGGTGACAATCTCTATGCTTTCGTCTTGAACTGGGACGGGAAACCATTTGAAATCAGATCTGTCGGCTATGATGAAATCGAAAGTGTCACCAATATGTCGGATGGGGCTGATGTCGCGTTCACAGATATAGACGGCGGAGTGCGTGTCGAGCCGTCGTCTGCTGTCCATGAGCCTGCAGTCGGATTTGCCATCAAACTGCGCAAATTTAAGGCAGGTGCTTGCGACTGATCCGCATATAAAACAGCTGCCGGCCGCAGCCATTGCCCGGCAGGTGACAGAGCGGCTGAAGAATGAGGGTTGTCTCGTGGTATGCGCCCCTCCCGGAGCAGGCAAATCGACGGTGCTCCCTTTTGCCGTATTGGATGCCGTACCGTCGGGGGAGAAGGTGCTGATGCTTGAGCCGCGGCGGATAGCGGCGCGGCAGGTGGCAGAGCGGATGGCATTCCTTGCCGGGGAAGATGTCGGAGGGACGGTCGGGTATCGCGTCCGTTTTGAGAGCCGTGTTTCGCGAGCCACCCGTATAGAAGTCCTTACCGAAGGGATTCTCAGCCGGATGATAATCGATGATCCGACTCTTGACGGTGTCGGCGCCGTCATTTTCGATGAATTTCATGAGAGGAGCCTTGTCGCGGACGAGGCTCTCGCGCTTGTCCGGCAGACCCGGGATGTGCTGCGGCCCGATCTGAAGATAGTGGTGATGTCCGCCACAATTGACACCGGGGAAATATGCGCCGGCCTTGGGGCGGGGCTGATTGAAAGCGGGGGAAGGATGTTTCCGGTGGAGCTCATCCATTCAAGGACCGACGCAGGAGAGCGGACTGTGGCGGAAACTGTCGCGGCGGCGGTGAGGGAGGCGCACTCAAGGCATGCGGGCGATATTCTGGCTTTCCTTCCCGGCGAAGCGGACATACGCCGCTGCGCGGAGATTCTCGGCGGCTCTCTCGGCCCGACACGTGTATTCCCGTTATATGGCATGCTCACGTCCCAGGAGCAGCGTGCCGCCATCGCCCCGAGCCGGGAGGGGGAGAGGAAAGTGGTGCTGGCGACCCCGATTGCGGAAACTTCCATAACCATCGAGGGTGTCCGGGTCGTAGTGGATTCGGGCTTCTGCCGCAAGCTGGTATTCGATCCGCAGAGCGGGCTGAGCCGGCTGGAAACGGTAAGAATAAGCAAGGATATGGCATCGCAGCGTTCCGGGCGTGCCGGACGTGTGGCTCCTGGGGTCTGCTACAGGCTATGGACTCCCGCAACAGAGGGACTTATGCCGGAAAACCGCCGGCCTGAGATCCTTGAGGCTGACCTTGCACCGCTGCTGCTCGATATCCTGTCCTGGGGCGGCAGCGGAATCGGGGAATTGCCGTGGCTGACCCCGCCGCCTGCCTACAGTGTGGAGCAGGCATCGAAACTGCTTGAAACACTATGTGCTGTGGATGCAGAGGGAAAACTTACCCGGGGTGGCAGGAAGATGTCCGCATATCCCTGCCATCCTCGTCTGGCAAGCATGTTTCTGCGGGCCCGCACGCCAGAGGAAAAGGCCCTCGCTGCTGATATGGCGGCTCTTCTTGAAGAGAGGGACACGCTCCCGGATGACGGCGCGGACATCGGAATCCGCATCAGGGCTTTGGGCACGTCACATGGAGCCCGCTGGTCGTATATCCGGAGGGCCGCAGAGCAATATCGGCGTCAGCTTGGTGTGGACAGAAACTTTGACTATTATGACCCTTTTGCCGCCGGGGCGCTGATTGCAGCCGCATATCCCGAACGTGTGGCGAAGTCAGACGGAAACGGAAATTTCCAGCTTGCTGGAGGAGGCAGGGCAAGTGTTGACCGCTCCGATCCTCTCTCATCCTGCGAATATCTGGCTGTAGCTTCGATGAATTCATCCAAAGAGCGCTCCGGCCGCATATTCCTGGCGGCCCCTGTACATCCAGATGATCTGCTGCCGCTTGCCCGTCAATATGACAACCTGTCGTGGAACCCGGCCCGCAAGGCCGTCGTGGCAAGTTCCCAGATGCGCCTGGGCTCGCTCGTGCTGGCGGAAAAACCGCTCAATGACGTGCCGCGCGAAAGAGTACTGTCTATAATATGTGAGGCCGCACTGAAAGAGGGGCGGAGCATATTTGACTTCTCGGACGAGGTCTCCGATTACCAGAGGAGGGTCGCTTTTGTCTCATCCCGACATCCGGAACTGGAATTGCCGGATCTTGGTACTGATTCAGTGCTCAAGAGAGCGGGGGAGTGGCTGCCGGCATTTGCCGGACGTGCAAGTTCGGCCGTGGAACTCAAGAAAATTGACATGGTCTCTGTGCTCCGCTCACTCTTGTCCTACACTCAGCAGGAGGCTGTGGACCGTCTGGCCCCTTCGCATCTGGCGGTACCGACGGGGAGCCGGATAAGGCTTGAATACCGACAGGGGAGCGACTCTCCGGTGCTCCGCGTGCGTCTGCAGGAGTGTTTCGGCCTGACGGACACCCCGAGGGTGGACGGAGGTCGCGTGCCGGTGCTTATGGAACTTCTCTCTCCTGGATACAAGCCTGTCCAGCTCACTTCGGATTTGCGGAGCTTCTGGAGCGGGACGTATTTCGAGGTGCGTAAGGAACTGCGACGCCGCTATCCGAAGCATTCATGGCCGGATGACCCCATGGCGGCTGAGGCGGTAAGGGGAGTACGGCGCGATAAGTGACTACAAAAGATTGTAACTCAATGTTATGAGTTGCTGGCTGCCGCTGAAGGAGAGATTGTTGAAGTGGAAGACGGCGGAAAATTTCAGGCGCAGGCTTCTGCCTGTCTGCGGTGCGTAGAATACTTCAAGCCGGTCGTAACTTCCCGGAGCGGAGCTGCCGTCTGTGCGCATACGGAAAAACGGGTCGTTGAGATACAGTCTGCCGCCGTAGATTTCACCGGCGGTGTCGCTCCGTCCATAAAGTGGCATGGTGTCCTTGCCATAATATAGTGAATTGACGATCCCGAGACCGCTCCTGGATATCCTCACAGTGGCTTCACCGAGCCCCGGGGCCTCGAAATCCGAAGAGACTTCCCGGTCGCGCTGAAGCGACTGGATGTAACCGGCGCGCAGGGTGAATTCGTTGAAAATACCCAGCAGCTCCCCGAGTTCAATCTCAGCGTATGCTTCTCCGAGAAAATTGTCTGCTACTCCAGGGGCTGCGGCGGAGTTGGCCAGATGCATCATATAGGCATTGTACCCAATGTTAAAGTGCCAAAGCGGGCTGATGCGCCCTGATGAAAAAAGCAGGAACTGCTCCTTGACGTCATGCGAGGCCCCGTGCATCCCGATCCAGTCGCATCCGAGCTCGACATGTCCGGCTCTCCAGTCATAGCCCATCAGCATCCCCTCCATATATGGATTGTACCACAGATAATTTTCAGAGAAGAAGGCGGTGGACCATTTCTCCTGGCTCCTGCCGCGCGGGAATATGCCTGCGGTGAGGGAAAAGGTGCCGACGTCAAACAATTTCTCATATCCATAGTAAAAGAACGTTTCCCTGAAGAGCCCGCTCCCATCGGCACGGACATCCCCGAAGTCTTTCATGAACTCTGCACCGGCCATGAGCCTGTGCCGTGAATTGTAGGTTCCTTTTACGAAACCGACGGACGGGGCGAGCCTGGCACCGAAGATGGTGCCTGAGGGCGAAAAAGTCTCGTCGCCGTATTCGCGGTTGTCGAAGTTCATGGCGAACTCCACATCATAGACGAACCTCGGACGGTACTCCTCAGTCTTGCCCCTGGCTGTATAAGTCCTTGATGATAAGGATACTGTGCTTGCTGATAGGCAGAGGGCCAACAAAGCTGTCCGAAGATATGAGGATCGTTTCATTTCATTTTGTATTTATCACAATCCGAAAAATGCGAAAATTTTCTTGCGATTCCAAAAATAATGCGTAAATTTGAGCCCGATTTAAAGTTTAAAACGAAAGTGCTTTACACTACACCATTGAATGCGCAGCAGCAGTTCCAGCAGCAGGGCCAGCGTCAGCAGGTTCTGCAGTTCATCGTGTTTTCCGTTGCCCGGGTGTAGGTAAACATAATATGTATTATTAAGTGGTTTAAGAAAGCCGGGCCTGCAAGAGGTCCGGCTTTCGCTTTTTTAGAAAGAGATTTAGTTATAACCTTATAGTATTATGAGTATTGACAGAACAGATCTGGTAAAGGAGTCCTTCGAGAAGAAGGCAGTACCTGTGGAAGTGCCTGCCGGCAAGACTTCCGACTACTACGGAGAGCTTGTCTTCGACAGGGCCAAGATGTGCAAGTACCTCGATGCCGACACCCTCAAAGCACTTCTCGAGTGCATCGACAAAGGAGTGGCGCTTGACCGCAAGACGGCGGACGGGGTCGCCAAGGGCATGAAAGAATGGGCGATGGAGCATAATGTCACCCACATCACGCACTGGTTCCAGCCGCTGACCGAGGGCACAGCCGAGAAACATGACTCTCTCATCGACTATGACGGCAAGGGCGGGGTAATCGAGACCTTCGACGGCAAGTCCCTTGCACAGCAGGAGCCTGACGCCTCTTCATTCCCGAGCGGAGGCATCCGTGCGACCTTTGAGGCCCGCGGCTACACGGCCTGGGACCCGACTTCTCCAGTTTTCATCCAGGGCGACACCCTCTGCATCCCTACAGTTTTCATTTCCTACACAGGTGAGGCGCTGGATTACAAAACCCCGCTCAAAAAGGCTCTCAAGGCGGTTTCCGATGCGGCAGTGCCGGTGTGCAGGCTGTTCGATCCGTCTGTCAACAAAGTCTATTCTTACCTTGGCTGGGAGCAGGAGTATTTCCTTGTGGACGAGTCTCTCTATTCCGCCCGTCCTGATCTGATGATCACCGGCCGTACCCTGATGGGGCACAACTCATCCAAGAACCAGCAGCTCGACGACCATTATTTCGGGGCCATCCCGTCCCGCGTGGCAGCGTTCATGAGGGATCTTGAGATCGAGGGCCACAGGCTCGGCATTCCTCTCAAGACAAGACACAACGAGGTGGCACCTAACCAGTTCGAGCTTGCGCCTATCTTCGGGGAGACCAACCTCTCCAACGACCAGAACCAGATAATCATGAACCTGATGAACAAGCTTGCCCGCAAGCACGGCTTCGTGGTCCTCTTCCACGAGAAGCCATTTGACGGGGTCAACGGTTCAGGCAAGCACAACAACTGGTCTCTCGGCACCGACACCGGCACACTTCTCTTCGCCCCTGGCAAGGATGCAACCGGCAATCTCCAGTTCATCACTTTCTTCGTCAACACCCTTGCCGCAGTGCAGAAGCACAACGCCCTGCTCAAGGCATCCATAGCCACCGCGACCAACGCCCACCGTCTCGGCGCCAACGAGGCACCTCCTGCAATCGTATCGGCATTCCTCGGCAAGACAATGACCGATGTGCTCCACAAGCTTCTCGAAGTGCCGTCTGACACGCCTATCGAGATCGCCGGCAAGAAGGGCAAGAGCGTGGGACTCGTGGAAATCCCGGAGATCTTCCTGGACAACACCGACCGCAACCGTACTTCGCCGTTTGCATTTACCGGCAACCGCTTCGAGTTCAGGGCTGTAGGTTCATCTGCCAACTGCGCCGGCGCCATGACTACGCTCAATGCTGCCGTAGCCGAGCAGCTTACCGCATTCAAGGCCGATGTGGACAAGGAAATCGCCAAAGGCAAGAGCGTCAACGTGGCAGTGATGGACACCCTCAAGCCTATCATCGCTTCCGTACTCGATGTCGTATGCTTTGACGGCAACGGCTACAGCGAAGAGTGGAAGGCCGAGGCTGCCAGGCGCGGGCTTGACGTCGAGACAAGCGTGCCGGAGATGATCAAGGTCTTCACACGTCCGGACTCTGTCAAGATGTTCACCTCCACCGGGGTCTACACCGAAAAGGAACTTGCAGCCCGCGACGAGGTGAAATGGGAGACCTACTCAAAGAAGGTCCAGATCGAGTCCCGCGTGCTTGTCCGTATGGCCATCAACCACATCATCCCGGCGGTGCTCGACTACAAGTCACGCCTGCTCAAGGAAGTGGCCCTGTGCAAGGAGGTGTTCGGAGGTACGGACAACTGCGCAGCCGAGCTTGAACTCATCACAAAGATTTCAGGCTATGTGGAGGACATCCGTCTCAAGGCCGCAGCGATGAAAGAGGCGCGCAAAGCCGCCAACGCGATCACCGATGAATACGAGAAGGCTGTGGCATACCACAAGATCGCTGATGCGCTCTACGACCTGCGCAAACCTATCGACAAGCTCGAAGAGATCGTAGACAACCGCACCTGGCCTCTTCCTAAGTACCGTGAAATGCTGTTCATCAGCTAATATTACTCTATAAATCCCCTTTGATACCATAAGCGCGGCGGCCTTGCAAAAGGCCGCCAAAGGGGATTATTGTTTTCAGAAAGCAAATAATAGTGTATTCCTTATGAAAAAAATCGAAGCAATTGTCAGGAAAACCCACTTTGAGGAGGTCAAGGCAGCCCTTTTCGCCGCTGACATCAACTGGTTTTCCTATTCTGAAGTAAAGGCCATCGGCCAGGACAGGGAAGACCGCATCTACCGTGGCGTGATGTACAGCACGGACATCATCTCCCGTATCGAAATCACGATAGTATGCCGTGACCAGTTCGTGCAGCCGGCTGTGGATGCCATCATGAAGGCTGCCCGCACCGGTGAGGTGGGGGACGGACGCATATTCGTCAGTCCGGTTGACGACACCTGGTCCATCAGGACAGGGGAGCACGGAGACACGGTGCTCGCAGACAGAAAATAGTTTCATTTCCAAAATCCAAAAATCATGACTACGATCAGCGGCCTGGACACCGTATGGGTGCTCCTGGCATCCATGCTTGTTTTCTTTATGCAACCAGGCTTTTCTCTGGTAGAGGCCGGGTTCACACGTTCCAAGAACACTGCCAACATCCTGATGAAGAATTTCATAGATTTTATGATAGGGACGTTTTTCTTCTGGATGCTGGGGTTCTCTCTGATGCAGGCGTCAGGAAACGGTTTCATCGGCACTCCGCATCTTTTCAGTTTCTCTTTCTATCCTGACACCAACATCCCGAAGGAGTGCTTTCTTGCGTTCCAGACCATGTTCTGCGCCACGGCGGCCACGATAGTTTCCGGCGCAATGGCGGAAAGGACCAAATTCTCGTCTTATATCATCATCTCGATTGTCATCTCCCTGCTCATCTATCCGATTGAAGGCCACTGGGTATGGGGTGGAGGCTGGCTCAGCAAGCTCGGTTTCCACGATTTCGCCGGGTCTACGGTTGTGCATTCCTGCGGCGGTGTAATCGCCCTTGCCGGAGCCATGGTGCTCGGACCGCGTATCGGGAAATATACCAAGGACGGCAGGTCTGTGGCGATACCCGGTCACAATCTGACCATAGGCACGCTTGGTGTATTTATCCTCTGGTTCGGATGGTTCGGCTTCAATCCCGGTTCACAGTTGAGCGCTGAGGGTGCGGCCAATGCCACTGCCATCTCCCACGTGTTCTGCACCACCAATATGGCCGCCGTGATGGGCGGTGTCAGCACAATGGCATTGACATGGATTCTATATGGCAAGCCGTCCCTCTCCCTGATGTGCAACGGCATTCTGGCCGGTCTTGTGGGCATCACTGCCGGATGCGATCTGGTTTCGCTCGGCGGTTCGGCCGTAATCGGCGCGCTGAGCGGAGTTGTGATGACTCTCTCCGTGTCATTCATAGACAAGGTTCTGCATATTGACGATCCTGTGGGCGCCGTTTCAGTGCACGGGGCCTGCGGAATCTTGGGCACGCTCTGCACCGGGCTGTTCGCCGTGGACGGCGGTCTCTTCTATGGAGGCGGCTGGCATTTCCTCGGGATTCAGGCTCTCGGCTCGCTCTGTGTATGCACCTGGTCGTTCCTCATCGGCTTTGTGGCCATGAAGATTCTGGACAAAGTGATGGGAATCCGTGTGTCTCCGCGTATCGAAGAGGAGGGACTGGACATCTACGAGCACGGCGAGACCGCATACAACAGTTAGAAGTGTCTGAATCCGAGATAGTCGCGGTCTGACCCGGCCCACCTTATTCCTTCTCCGGAAGTTATGCGCCCGATGATGTGATGCTCCACGTCCAGTCCGGCCTCAGCTTCCGGAGTTATTGTAAACAGGAGTTCGTAGTCCTCGCCGCCGCAGGTAGCCAATTCTACCGGATCCCATCCCTCGCAGGCGCAGACTCTTTTGAGTTCTCCTGATAACGGCAGGGACTTGACGTCTATCTCGGCGCCCTTGCCGGAGGCCTTGAGGATGTGGCGCAGGTCGGAGCCGATTCCGTCCGATATGTCCATCATGGCGTGTACTCCCGGGGTGGCGGCGAGTTTGAGTCCCTCTTCCACACGCGGCATGGGGAGATAATGTTTTTCTATAAGCCGTGCGGCATCTGTGTCGCGCGGCGTATTATCAAGTATGATCCTGAGGCCAGCCGCGGAGTCGCCCAGATTTCCGGTGACGCAGACAAGATCCCCTTCGCGCGCCATGTCACGGCAGCGCTCGGCGCCTTTGCGGCACTGCCCGAGTACGGTGACGCAGATGCTGAGGCCCTCAGGGCTGGAAGTTGTGTCGCCGCCGAGCAGCGGGCAGTCGAATCTCAGGGAGATGTCGCGGTAGCCTCGGATGAATTCTTTCATCCAGGCGTTGTCCAGTTTGGACGGCAGTGCCAGAGCGAGGAAAGTCGCAGAGGGACTTCCGCCCATGGCGGCTATGTCGCTTATGTTGACGGCGGCTGACTTCCAGCCAAGCTGATATGGGGTGATTTCGTCCAACAGAAAATGGTCGCCTTCGACCAGCATGTCGGTGCTGACGAGAGTGGCCATCCCGTCGTGTTGCGGCAGCACGGCGCAGTCGTCCCCGATGCCTCTTATCTCTTGTGTATCCGCACTTTGCAGGGTGTCGCGCCTTTCTGTCCTGAAAGCGTCCCTGATCTCAGCGATCAGCCCGAATTCTCCTATGTTATAGAGTGACATATTGTTTGTTCTGCACTGAAATTGTCCACTGCCAAATACTAACGGTGTTTAATACTTTCTTCTAATTCTCTAAGTTCCAACATGTCTTGTCTGTCTGCTTCTGCGGCATCAAACGCTTTGCGTCTTTTATCGAATTTATCATAAATACGCAAGACTTGTTTTTCCATCTGCTGATTGGAAATGCTTCCTTTTCCAGATAAAACATCTTGTTTGCGGACAATACTCCCTTTCCATGAAGTCAGTCCCATATTCTGCTTTTGAGCATCTGCCCTTTCCATCACAATTTCTGCCGCCGTGTGGTGTGTTACGGCATACAGCAACTTGTTTTGTGTTTCCGCAAAGAACATCTGCGTTGACTTGTCTTCTGCGACATAGTCACTGCTTAATTTGAAAAGGTCTCTCAATTTCTGGTAAAATCTCTTCTCTGATGCGCGTATGTCTCGAATTTTCGCGAGCAATTCATCGAAATAGTCAGGTCTTCCATCAGGATTCTTAAGTCGCTCGGTATCAATAACAAACCCTTTCACCATGTATTCGGATAGATTTCTGGTCGCCCATTGCCTGAACTGCGTACCGCGTACACCTTTTATGCGGTATCCGATGGCCAGCACCATATCCAGAGAATAGTGTTCTACCGGATAAGACTTTCCATCAGCTGCAGTTGTCAAAATTTCTTTGACAACTGCTTTTTTAGGTAATTCGTTTTCCTTTAATATGTTGGCCACATGATAGCTGACGGTTTGCTTAGAGGTGGCAAAAAGTTTTGCGATCTGCATCTGACTTAGCCAAACCATTCCGTCCGTACTGATCAATACAACGGAAGAAAGACCGTCATCAGTATTATATATTATGATGTCTTCTTGCTGAGTTGCATTGAGACTGGTGTCAATAGATTTATTCATTTTATCGATTTTTAGCACTTGTTGGAATCGTCCCGTTATTTTCGCATCAAATTGCTCAACAACTTGTTGAGCAATTGCTGATAATCGAACTGGTATCTCTCCTGTGTTCCCTCGGCGATGTCCCGTGTATGCATATTCAATTTTTCCATTTCTACATATTTGATGAAACAGATTCCCCATTGAAGCGATATCAACGGGGAATCTTCCAAAAATACGAAAAAACTGTCAAACTTACTCTATAAGGTTGCCGGTCTTGTCGAGCGGAAGCTCGAACCAGTCGGAGCAGACCTGGTACTCGTATGGGACATAGTGGTAGCATTGCACGAAAGCCTTGTTGCCGGCTTTGGAATAAAATATGTCCACGCGGGTGCCTTCCTCACTGCCGCTTTCTGTCCAGTCGATGCTCGAAGGATCAGTCTTGAGGGCGTTGAGTATCTCTTCCTGGCGTTTGGCCGGGTAGTATTTGATTTTCATCTTGTAGCAGATGCCGGTATCCCTGTCCTTGCGGCATGACTTGAGCATGCAGAAGAGGACAATCCCCAGAATGATGGCGCAGCATCCGAGGATGTTTACCCCAACCGGGGTCTTGCAGATTACGCAGGCGAGGCCTGCAATTATCAGGATTACAGATATGGCGATGTCTTGCGCACTGCGGGTGCGAGAAAATTCTTTGTTCATGATTGTGATTGTCTTAGAGATTGTTTTATGGGTGATATCTTCCGTAGCATACGCCCTGAAGGCGAGGCCGTCCTGTGCGGGCGGTCTCATGTGTGGGACAGCTGTCGCTGTCCATGTGTCGGGCAATCAGAGCCTGAATTTTCTCAAGAGAATGAAATGCGCAGATGCCGAAAGCAGCCCGGAGACAAAATTGCTCCTTTCTGCGACAAAGCCGGACGGTAAAGAAAGATTGACCAGACTTCCGGACTTGATGAAAATTTTGGTGCTGGCGCTTGTCCGTCTTATGTTGCCGCCACGTATACGGGCGGATTGGGAACTGTGCTCGACTGGTGCATACTCACCGCTTTGGGCGTAGAGGCAGAAGTCCCGAGACTCAATATCTTTGGCGCTTGTGCCATCGTCCTGCTTGATTTCCCCTGTAGGAATGGCCTGCTTTGACGGACGTGTGGCATGCTCCATCATGACGCTTTCTCGGCATGAGAGCATCAGGACGCAGATAACAAGTATTTTGAGCCACCTTCTCATCCCGGCAAATATACGAAAAGTTCCGTTTCGTGATACCTGCCATGTGAGGTTACAAGTATTTCCCGGTTACACTCTCCGGCGTGCGGCTGATTTCGTACGGACAGCCCTGCGCGACTATCCGGCCGCCTTCCGCGCCGCCGCCCGGTCCCATGTCGATGATGTAGTCGGCGCTTCGGATCACATCGAGGTCATGCTCGATCACAATGACGGTAGCTCCGTGGTCTATGAGACTTCTGAACACGTCCAGGAGTGTCCGGACATCAGAAGGGTGCAGTCCGATGGTCGGTTCGTCGAACACGAAGACGGAATCCTGCTGCCCGCGGCCCATCTCGCTGGCGAGTTTGAGTCTCTGGGCTTCGCCGCCGGAAAGGCTCGGCGTCTGTTCTCCAAGGGTGAGGTACCCAAGTCCGAGGTCACGGAGAACTTTCAGCCTCTGGCTCACCAGACGCAGGTCTCCGCAGGCATTGAGGGCCGAATTGACGTCCATGTCCATCAGCTCCGGGAGGGAGTGGAACTCGCCTGCGCTGTTCTCACGCCTGACGCCGTATGCCGCGCGGCAGTATCTGGAGCCGTGGCAGTCCGGGCAGGTAATGTCCACATCCGGAAGAAACTGCACATCAAGACTGATTGACCCCGTGCCGTCGCAGGTAGGGCATCGCAGCCGCCCTGTGTTGTAGGAGAAGTCTCCGTCCTTGAGGCCGCGGGCTTTGGCATCCGGTGTTGCGGCGAAGACTTTGCGAAGTTCGTCATGGATGTTGGCGTACGTGGCGACCGTCGAGCGCACGTTGATGCCGATGGGGGAGGCGTCGATGAGCTTGACCTGTCTTATGCCTTCGGCTTCGATGCTTTTGACATGAGAGGGGAGTTTGCTGCCGGAGATGTTGGCCTGAAGTGCGGGGATGAGGCTTTCCAGTACCATGGTGGTCTTGCCGGAACCGGAGACACCTGTCACCACGGTCAGGCGTCCCTTGGGGATTCTGACTTCAAGCGGTTGCACGGTGTGGACCGGTCCGGTGGCCATTGAAATGGTGCCGTACTTGAAAATCTCTTCTGAAGTGCTGCGGCTCAAGGGTATATCTTCCATGCCGGCAAGATACGGTCCTATTTTTGAGGCCGGGTTTTCTTCGATGTCTTTGATGTTCCCCTGCGCTATCACTTCTCCGCCTTGAGAACCGGCTCCCGGCCCCATCTCGATCATCCAGTCGGCGCGGGAGAGGATCTGCGTGTCATGGTCCACAAGTATCACGGAATTGCCATCGGCGATGAGGTCGTCCATGACACCGCACAGGCCTTCAAGGTTGGCCGGATGCAGTCCGATGGACGGCTCGTCGAGTACGTAGAGCACTCCGCTGGTGCGGTTGCGCACAGCCCTGGAGAGTTGCATCCGTTGCCTTTCCCCGGTCGAGAGTGTTGATGCGGCGCGGTCC
>CAKVDS010000027.1 GCA_934726455.1 uncultured Bacteroidales bacterium | reverse complement strand
AGCGCCTGATAGACATCGCTTCCGGCAAGAAACTGGTCATCTGCGAGCACTGCGGCCGCATCATAGTCAATCCGGACATCTAATATAATAAGGTTTTTATATGCCTCCTCAGAAATCCACAGCCTCACGCAGGAAGGATCAGGGGGTCGACCTCGACAAGATAGGGCTTGAGATAGGCAATAAGCCTCCTCAGGCTCTTGACGTGGAAGAGGCCGTCCTCGGTGCCATGCTGCTTGAACCCGAGTGCGTGGATCAGGCTATGGAAGAGTTGACCGCGTCCTGCTTCTATGATCCGAAGCACAGGATGATATTCGAGGCCATGAGTTCGCTTGTTTTCGAGCATACGTCCGTAGATATAATCACGGTCAATGCGAAACTCAAGGAACTCGGCAATCTTGAGACCGTCGGCGGTACGGTGGTACTTGCCAACCTGTCAGAGAAGGTGGGTTCTGCCGCACATATCGAGTATTACATAAAGATACTCAAGCAGAAGACGATACAGCGGGATCTCATAACGGCTTCCTATGATATTCTGAGGGATTCGTATGATGACACCGTCAAGGTGGATGACCTCATCGATGCGGCACAGAGCAGGATTTACGATGCTATCCAGAGCAACGTCCGCAAAGAGGTGCAGGATATCGGCGGCCTTATCAACGAGGCTATAGAGGGAATAGAGAAGAAGCAGTCCAGCAGCGGGCTGAGCGGAGTCCCGTCGGGATTCTTGAGCCTCGACACCATCACCATGGGCTGGCAGCCTTCGGATCTTATTATCCTGGCTGCACGTCCTTCTGTCGGAAAGACAGCGTTCTCCCTCAATATAGCGCGTAACGCGGCTGTGGATCACCACATGCCTGTCGCATTTTTCTCTCTTGAAATGGCTGCCATCCAGTTGGCCAACCGTCTCATCACGTCGGAGTCCGGGCTGCATCCGGACAAGATCAAGGGAGGCTCAAAACTGGAAGACTACGAGTGGCAGCAGCTTGAGTACAAGTTGAAGGCTCTTTCAAAGGCTCCTTTGTACATAGATGATACTCCCAGCCTGCCGTTGATGGAATTCAGGACCAAGGCGAAGAACCTGGTCAAGAACAAGGGTGTCAGGCTGATCATAATAGACTATCTTCAGCTGATGCAGGGCCCTTCTGAGCTTCGGGGGCTGCGTGAGCAGGAGGTTGCGGCCATTTCCCGCACGCTCAAAGCGACGGCCAAAGAGTTGAATGTGCCGATTATAGCGCTTTCTCAGCTTTCCCGTAACGCCGTTCAGCGCCAAGGGTCCGGAGGTAAACCGCAACTTTCCGATCTCCGCGAGTCCGGGTCTATCGAGCAGGATGCGGACATGGTGATTTTCATCCACAGGCCGGATTACATCGGGCTGAGCGACAATGAGGGAGACAAGGAGAAGACGCAGATCATCATCGCCAAGCACAGGAACGGCGAGACCAGAGATATAGATATGCGCTATAAGGGCGAGCAGCTCAAGTTCGTGGAGATGGACGATGCTCTGGACCTGAAGGCCACATCTTTCGGATCCGCAATGAATGATGACCCGGGGCCGTCTCCGGATGATTTTATACCAGGAGGCAATGAGTTCGAATAGCGAAATATCACATAGGGGCAGGATAGTGGACATCACTCCGGAGTATACGACTGTGGAGATCGTGTCGGAGTCCGCCTGCGGCTCCTGCCATGCGCGCAGCCTGTGCGGTCTGGGCGATGCCAAGACCAAGGCTGTAGAGGTGCCCACGCGCGGATGGGACAATTATAAAGTCGGGGATGAGGTGGATGTGACACTCAAGGCCACGATGGGGCACAAGGCTGTCTGGCTTGCTTATGTGTTTCCTCTACTGCTGCTGGTCGCGGTGCTGCTTGTCCTCACCGTCTGTGGCGTGCATGAGCTTTATGCGGGTCTCGGCGGCCTCGGTGCTGTGGCCTTGTGGTATCTGGTGCTGTGGATGCTGCGGGGCAAGCTCAAGAATGAATATGTTTTTAATATAAATAAGAAGTAATGACAAACACTGTTATCCTGACCGTTGTGATCCTTACGGTTCTTGGCCTTCTGCTCTCTCTGGTGCTCTTCTGGGTGGCCAGGAAGTTCAGGGTCGAGGAGGATCCGCGTATTGATGAAGTGGAGAAGGTGATGCCGGGCGCCAACTGCGGCGGCTGCGGTTTTGCCGGCTGCCGTGCGTTTGCGGATGCTGCTGTCAAGGCTCACGACCTTGACCACCAGTATTGTCCTGTAGGCGGCAATGAGGTGATGAAAAAGGTGGCTGCTATCCTCGGCTATGAGGTCAAGGAGAAAGCTCCTCAAGTGGCGGTGGTCCGCTGCAACGGAAGTTGCGCCAACCGTCCCCGCACCAATGAATACGTTGGAGCATCTTCATGTCGCGTCAAAGCCGCGCTCTACAGCGGGGACACAGGCTGCTCCTATGGATGTCTGGGCTGTGGCGACTGTGTGGCCGCCTGCAAGTTCGGTGCCATCTCCATGGATCCGCAGACGGGGCTTCCTGTCGTTGACGAGGCTCTCTGTACGGCTTGCGGGGCTTGTGCGAAGGCTTGCCCGAAAGGTATAATCGAACTCCGCAACCTCGGTACGACTCCAAAGAACAATCGCAGGGTCTATGTGTCTTGTGTGAACAAAGACAAGGGCGGAGTGGCCCGCAAGGCCTGCACGGCTGCCTGCATAGGCTGCGGCAAGTGCGCGAAGGTCTGCAAGTTCGATGCGATCACGATTTCGGACAACCTCAGCTATATAGATTACAACAAATGCAAGGCCTGCGGACAGTGCTTCTTCGAGTGTCCTACCGGCGCCATCCATGTCGTCGGTTTCACACCTAAGAAAGTGGAGCCTAAACCGGCTCCGGCTCCAGTTCCGGCCGCAGCAAAGAAGGAGGCCACAAATGAATAAGTTGACTTTTTCCATCGGCGGAGTACATCCGCACGACAACAAGATTTCACGCGGCTGCGCCATTGAAACTCTTCCCCTTCCAGGGACGGTGTATGTCTCCATGGCACAGCATCTCGGCGCTCCGGCCAAGCCGGTGGTAGCCGTCGGAGATGCGGTCAAGGCCGGGCAGGTGATTGCAGAGCCCGGCGGATTCATCTCTGCTTTTGTACACTCTCCTGTATCCGGTACGGTCAAGAGCATTGCCCCGCGCAAGGATCTTGCCGGCAACTGGATGACCCATGTCGAGATTGCTGTGGAGGGAGACGAGTGGGCAGAGGGCATAGATCTTTCCAAGACACTTGTCACAGAGATTCCTCAGGATCGTGCGGCCATCCTTGACCGCATAAAGGCCTGCGGTGTCGTGGGGCTTGGCGGAGCTACCTTCCCTACGCATGTGAAACTCAATCCGGCTCCGGGAAAAGTCGCTGAGTGTCTGATAATCAACGGAGCGGAGTGTGAACCTTACCTGACCAGCGATTTCCGTATCATGGTCGAGAGACCAGAGGAGATTGTAGTCGGGGCCGCCATAATGCAGAAGGTTCTCGGCTGCCGTTGCGTGATAGGCGTTGAGGAGAACAAGCCTGAGGCCATCGAGGCCCTGAGCAAGGCCGTATCAAAATTGGGATATGGCAATATGGAAGTGGCAGTCCTCAAAAAGCGTTATCCGCAGGGAGGGGAGAAACAGCTCATTGATGCTGTTCTTCATCGTCAGGTGAAATCCGGCTGCCTGCCTATTGATGCCGGAGCCGTTGTGCAGAATGTCGCCACGGCCCTTGCGGTATATGAGGCTGTACAGAAGAACAAGCCTCTTGTCACCAATACTTTGACCGTGACCGGGAATTGCCTTCCGGTGGAAAGACAGCATAATTATCTTTTCCGGATCGGTACGCCTCTCTCTTATATAATGGAGCAGGCAGGAGGCATCCCCGAAGGTGCTGCCAAGATAATCAGCGGCGGCCCTATGATGGGCAAGGCCATCAGCAATGTTGACGCCTGCACCGTCAAGGGTTCTTCTTCGATTCTCTATTTGAGCCGGGAAGCCACGGAGCGCAAACCGGAAGGCGGTTGTATACGCTGCGGGCGTTGCAGCGACGCATGTCCTATGGGGCTTGAGCCGTTCCTTCTCAACCGCTTGTACAAGGCGGCTGATTTCGCCGCTCTTGAACAGAATGCCGTGCAGGATTGTATCGAGTGCGGATGCTGTCTGTACAGTTGTCCTGCCAACATTCCTCTGCTTGACTACATCCGTCAGGCCAAGGGGCAGGTGATGGGTATAATCAGAGGTCGCGCCGCAGCCGCAAAGGCTGCCGCTGAAGCTGCAAAAAAGAAAGATGAATAATATGGGAAAATTGTTAGTTTCTCCGTCTCCGCACATACATGCGGATGTGTCCACCCGCTCGATAATGAGGGATGTGCTCATCGCTCTTGCGCCTGCGGCAGTGGTGTCCGTGTTGTTTTACGGATGGGCGGAACTTCTTGTGCTTGCTGTCAGCATCGCTTCCTGCGTGCTGGTCGAGTGGGCTGTGACCAAGTGGCTTCTCAAGAGGCCGTCCACGGTTTCTGATCTTTCGGCTGCCGTTACCGGTCTGCTGTTGGCCATGAACCTGCCGGTGACGACACCATGGTGGGTCGTGTTGATAGGGGCTTTGTTCTCAATCGGTGTTGTCAAGATGACTTTTGGCGGCATCGGGCAGAACATCTTCAACCCTGCCATCGCGGGCCGCGTGTTCCTGCTGATATCATTCCCTACCTATATGACCGACTGGACGGTGACTCCGGGCTTCATTCATGCCACTGACGCCGTCTCCGGGGCCACACTGCTCGGCCGCTACGCCGAGGGCGGGGTCGAGGCTGTGGCCGGTACAGACTATCTGCGTACCCTCTTCCTTAATATAGGCGGTTCAGCCGGTGAGATTTCCACTCTCGCCCTGCTGGCAGGTTTTGTCTATCTGCTTGTCCGCAAGGTTGTCAAGCCGTGGATTCCGCTCAGCATCTTCGCCACGGTTTTCGTGTTCTCCGGCATTCTCTGGCTCGTTGATCCTTCTACTTATACCGACCCGGTTTTCAACCTTCTCACCGGAGGTATGGTGCTCGGTTCCTGCTTCATGGCGACCGACTATGTGACTTCGCCGATGAGTACGCTCGGAGGAGTGGTGTATGGTGTTGGCATTGGCCTGCTTGTGGTGCTGATCCGTTTCTTCGGTTCTTATCCTGAAGGCATGTCGTTTGCGATTCTCATCATGAACTGCACCGTGCCTCTTCTCAACAATTGGTTTCATCAGAAAAAATACGGGAGGGCATAGAGATGGCAGCACAATCAACTCTCAAAAACATGGCTCTCTGCCTCACGCTGGTGTGTCTCATCTGCTCAGCGGTGCTCGGGGTGGCTTACGCAGTGACGCTTGAGCCGGTCAAAGCCGCACAGACGGCCAAGACCAACAAGGCTATAGCCAAGGTTCTTCCTGAATTTACCGGGGATGTGGCGGAGCAGTCCGTGGCATTCGACGGTGTGGAATATACATACTATAAGACTTCGTCCGGCTATGCCATCATCTCCGTGACCAACGGTTTCGGCGGGGCTCTGTCGGTGATGGTAGGCATCACGGGTGACGGCAAGGTCTATAACACTTCTGTCATCTCCCACAGCGAGACCCCTGGACTCGGGGCCAAGTGTCAGAACGATGAGGGATTCCTCGGGCAGTTCCGCAATCTTGACCCGGCTTCGACCCGGCTCGCTGTCACAAAGGACGGAGGCGACATCGATGCCATCACGGCTTCGACCATCACATCACGGGCTTATACGCTTGCTGTCGCCAATGCCGTCAAGGTGTACGGCGCTTTAACAAATGAAGGAGGAAAGGACAATGAGTAAGCTTTCTCTGATTACCAAGGGTTTTGTCAAGGACAACCCAACCTTTGTGCTGGTGCTCGGCATGTGTCCGACGCTTGCGACCACCACGTCTGCCATGAACGGACTTGAGATGGGGCTTGCAACGATGTTCGTGCTGATTCTCAGCAATATGGCTATTTCGCTGGTGGCTCCTGCAGTGCCTGACAAGGTCCGCATCCCGGCGTATATCGTCATAATTGCGACTTTTGTGACTGTACTTCAGCTGCTTATGCAGGCTTATGTGCCGGCGGTGTATGAAACTCTCGGTCTCTTCATCCCTTTGATCGTGGTCAACTGTATCGTGCTCGGACGGGCTGAGGCTTTCGCCAACAAGAACTCTGTCATTGATTCCGCCTGCGACGGTCTCGGAATCGGCCTCGGCTTCACCATGTCGCTTACGGTCATCGGCATCATCCGCGAGATTCTGGGAAGCGGCTCCGTCTTCGGATGGAAGTTCATCCCGGGAGACGGCATCCTCGCTTTCGTCATGGCACCGGGGGCGTTCCTCGTGCTGGGGTATCTGATGGTTCTGTTCAATAAGTTCCTCGCCAAAAAGTAGATATAGTCATGGAATACATTCTTATCATCATATCGGCGATTTTCGTCAACAATGTTCTCCTCTCCCAGTTCCTCGGCATCTGTCCGTTCTTGGGAGTGTCCAACAAACTGTCCACGGCCACCGGAATGTCCGGGGCGGTGTGCTTTGTGATCACTCTGGCGACTGTCGTGACATATCTTCTCAACAAATATCTGCTGCTGCCTTTCGGGCTTGAATTCCTTCAGACGATTTCGTTCATCCTCGTGATTGCGGCTCTTGTGCAGATGGTTGAGATTGTACTCAAGAAGATAAGTCCGTCGCTCTATCAGGCGCTCGGCATATTCCTTCCGCTTATCACTACCAACTGCGCCGTGCTCGGTGTTGCCATCACAGTGGTCACCAAGGAGTTTACATTTGGTGGTGAAGCTCATCTCCTCAATCTCGGAGAGGCGACGGTGTACGCCCTCGCCACATCTCTCGGGTATGGTCTTGCGATGTGCCTGTTCGCAGGCATCCGTGAGCATCTTGCATTGAACAACGTTCCGAAGGCTTTTCGGGGGCTGCCTATCGCGCTGATTTCCGTCAGCATCATGGCTATGGCCTTCTTGGGTTTCTCCGGTCTTGTAAAATAACCTTTTTATTAACCTTTAATTACTTTATCTTTTATGAAGAAAGTACTTATCGTGGCTCTCTCCATCCTTATGTTCGGAGTTGCAGCCTCAGCTCAGCCGAGGGCTCTCGGTGTCCGTGCTACATGGGGTGCGGAGGTGTCTTACCAGCATGGTCTCGGAACCAATTTCGTTGAGGCTGACCTTGGTCTGTTCGGCAACGGATTCTACCTCACCGGAGTGTATGATTTCGTCTTCGCTTCTGAAGGCAACTTCAACTTCTACGGCGGCCCAGGTGCTCAGGTGGGCTTCTACGGCAGCACTGACGACAACGGCAATTCTGTGACCAAGATGGGTCTCGGTGTTGTAGGTCAGATCGGTGCAGAGTATAACTTCTCTCTTCCTATCTCCGTTTCTCTTGACTGGAGGCCTGGTTTCAGCTTCACCGGTGGCGGTTTCGGCTGGGCAGGTTTCGCCCTTGGCGTTCGTTACAGGTTCTAATCCTTTTTGGACGTGGATTGACGGCTCCGTTTTGCGGGGCCGTTTTTCTTTTGTCTATTGCATCTTTTTTCCGGATTGACTATTTTTGGATTCATAATGTTCGAAATCATAACCAAAGAGATGCTTACACCGACAATCTGTCGGATGAAAGTGAATGCTCCGCTGCTTGCGCGGGCGGCTCAACCGGGGCAGTTCCTGATGGTTCTCCCCGATGAGAAGGGAGAGCGTATCCCGTTGACGATAAGTGACTACGATGCGGAAGAAGGAAGTGTGACGATTGTCACGCAGAAGATAGGTGCGTCTACGGCCGATATATTGTCATTCGAGCCGGGTGAGTGTTTCCGCGATGTGGCCGGGCCTCTCGGGCATCCGTCCGAGTTTGTCTCTTTTACCTCCGGGCAGTTGGCGGAAAGCCGATATATATTCATCGCCGGCGGTGTCGGGACGGCACCGGTGTATCCTCAGGCCAAGTGGCTTCATGCTCATGGGGCTAAGGTCGATGTCATAATCGGTGCGAAGACAAAAGACATATTGATTTACAAAGAGGAGATGGCTTCAGTGTGCGACAATCTTTTCATCTGCACCGATGACGGCAGCGAGGGCTTCCACGGGATGGTCACAGCCCTGCTGGAGAAGCTTGTCCGTGAGGAGGGGCGCAGTTACACCATGGCTGTCGCCATAGGGCCGATGATCATGATGAAGTTCACCACCCTCACCGCCATGAAGCTCGGCCTTCCGATTACCGTCAGTCTCAACACCCTTATGGTGGACGGCACCGGCATGTGCGGGGCTTGCAGGGTGAGCGTCGCCGGCAAGACGCGCTTCGCATGTGTGGAGGGGCCTGAGTTCAACGGGGCGGAGGTGGATTTTGATGAGGCGATGCGCCGTCAGGGCCAGTACAAGGCAGAGGAGGCTGAGGCTATGAAGAATCATAAATGCAGAATAGGGAGAGGAAAATAATGGCAGAGAGGATACCGAGAGTGCCTGTCAGAGAACAGGAGCCGAAGGTCAGGGCGACCAATTTCGATGAGGTTTGCTATGGATACAATGAACAGGAGGCTTTGCTTGAGGCTTCGCGCTGCCTGCACTGCCGCAATCCGCGTTGTGTGGGTGCCTGTCCGGTAGGCTTGAAGATCCCTGATTTCATCGCGCATCTGCGCACCGGTGATATTGCCGGTGCGGCTGATGTCATAGCGCAGGATTCATCGTTGCCGGCGGTCTGTGGACGCGTGTGCCCGCAGGAGACTCAGTGCGAGGGCAGCTGTGTCCTCGGTATCAAGGGGGAGCCTGTAGCGATCGGCAAACTTGAGAGGTTTGTGGCTGATTATATGCGGGAGCATCGCGGAGCGGACTCTACGGAGACTGGTGTGACGGTTGCCCCTAATGGCCTGAAGGTCGCTGTCATAGGGTCCGGTCCTGCCGGACTTGCCTGCGCCTCCGACTTGGCCAAACTCGGCTACGATGTGACGATTTTCGAGGCTTTGCACAAGGCCGGGGGAGTGCTCGAATACGGCATCCCGGAGTTCCGTCTTCCTAAGGAGAAAGTTCTCCGCGGGGAGATTCAGGATGTTGTGCGGCTTGGAGTGAAGATAATGACCGATGTGATTGTCGGCAGGACGGTGACTGTAGACTCGCTTATGGGAGAGATGGGCTTCAAAGCTGTCTTTGTGGGGAGCGGTGCGGGGCTTCCGAAGTTCATGGGTATCCCGGGTGAGAACCTCTGTGGGGTGTTCTCGGCCAACGAGTTCCTGACACGGAGCACCCTGATGTGCGCCTGGAGGGATGATTATCTGACCCCTATCCACGCGGGCCGCAAGGTTTGCGTCGTGGGAGGTGGTAATGTCGCCATGGATGCTGCGCGTACTGCACTGCGTCTCGGGGCTGAGGTCCATATTGTGTATCGCCGCACGGAGGCGGAACTGCCTGCCCGCAGGGAGGAAGTTCATCATGCAAAGGATGAGGGGGTTGTATTTGACCTTCTCACAAATCCGGTGGAGATTGTCGGAGATGAGCGCGGATGGGTGAAGTCTTTGCGTTGCGTCCGGATGGAGCTTGGTGAGCCTGATGCGAGCGGACGCCGCAGTCCGGTACCTGTTGAGGGTTCGGAGTTTGAAATGTCGGCTGATACGGTGATAATGGCCCTTGGTACTACTTCCAATCCGCTGATATCCAGGACGACTCCCGGTCTGGAGACAAACCGCCGCGGAGGGCTCGTGGCAGATGAGTACGGCTCGACTACGCGTCCCGGGGTATTTGCCGGCGGAGATGCCGTCACGGGTGCCGCCACTGTGATACTTGCCATGGGCGCCGGACGCAAGGCCGCCAAGGCGATAGATGAGTATTTGAAAGGTTCACGATAATTTTTTTTGGAAAAACACACTAATAACCAACCATAATGAAAGATTCTGATTTCTGGGCCTCTGTCAGGACTCCTAAATTCTGGAGAGACATGCTCACAATTTCCGTAGCCATGTTTATCGCTGCTGCTGCGGTATACTACTTCCTTGTGCCCAGCAAGCTTGTGGTGGGCAGCATCTCCGGCTTGTCGATTGTAATAAGCGGGGTGCTTGCCAACATGGGCATTGTTGTCAAAGTTTCCACTGTGGTTCTGATAATCAATGCTATACTGCTTGTGGTGGCGTATATCTTGATAGGGCCGGAGTTCGGGGTCAAGACTGCTTATGCCGCTCTTGTTCTTGGGCCTATGATGGATTTGTGGGAGAAAATATGTCCTTATGAGCATCTTATGGAGCCTGGGGCTTCTTCCATGATGGGCAACCTGTGGTTCGACCTGCTCTGCTTCGTGCTTGTGCTGAGCGCTTCGCAGGCGATATTGTTCCGCATCAACGCTTCGACTGGTGGGCTTGACATAATAGCGAAGATTTTCAACAAGTATTTCCACTTCGACATGGGGATGTCTGTGACGATCGCAGGGGTGCTGATATGCTGCACGGCCTTTCTCATCAACCCTTTCAGGCTTGTGATCATCGGCCTTATCGGCACATGGATCAACGGGCTGATCGTCAATTATTTTATGGCTTCCCTCAGCCGCCGCAAGAGGGTCTGCATCATATCGAAGGAGCATGAGCGGCTGCGCAGGTATATCATCGAAGATATCGTGCGCGGCTGCACTCTCTACGAGGTGACAGGCGGATACAGCGGGGAGAAGTATATGGAGATACAGACTCTTCTGACCCAGAATGAGTTCGCGTCTCTTATGGGCTACATCCGCGACAACGATATCAAGGCCTTCATCACCGCCGGCAACGTCAGCGAAGTCTACGGTCTCTGGAGCGACCACAAGGGCCTGAAGAAGAAGTAGCGGCTCCGCGCTCCTGCTCTGATTTTCTGCTTCTTATTCCTGCTTCATCCTCTTCTCTGCTCTTCTTTGCTTTGCATCTCCGCCGTGCGCACGGGAGTGGGCCGAAGGGTTCTGTGTAAGTGCAGGCGGGGAGCTGTGCCGGTAGAAGGGTACCGGCGCGCGGCGGAGAAATGTCTGTGTAAAGCGGAGCTGTCCATGTGCCATGTAGGGAAGTGTGCCGTGCGCACGAGGCTGATCCCGTGCGTGAAAAGACGTCTGGTGCGCACGAGACATATTCCCGCGAGGCTGCCGTGCGCACGAAAGGTCTTGGTGCGCACCGAACTGC
This sequence comes from uncultured Bacteroidales bacterium, assembly GCA_934726455.1. GTDB lineage: Bacteria > Bacteroidota > Bacteroidia > Bacteroidales > UBA932 > Cryptobacteroides. The sequence continues at coordinate 20,266 of CAKVDS010000027.1, read as the reverse complement.
CCTCGTGCGCACGGCGAGGACGGGTTTGCCGGTCACCTTCCATTCCCCTCGCCCCGCCCTCGTCAGGTAGGAGCCGTTTTCTGCGTTTCCGCTCCCACCTGCACAGCCTGCCTGCCCCGCGGCCCACTCTGCGTCCCTTCTCCCGTTCAGGTAGGAGCCGTTTCCTGCGTTTCCGCTCCCACCTGCACAGCCTGCCTGCCCCACAGCCCACTCTGCGTTCCTTCTCCCGTTCAGGTAGGATCCGTTTTCTGCGAATCCGCTCCCACCTGCACAGCCTGCCTGCCCCACAGTCCACTCTGCGTCCCTTCTCCCGTTCAGGTAGGAGCCGTTTCTCGCGTTCTCGCTCCCACCTGCACAGCATCGTAGACTATAGTTTGGAAACAGGTATGCGATATTGCTTTCAATTTGTAAGCAGATATCATAGAATACGATAATATTGAAAGCGTCTCGGCTTCGGAATAGGTGATTTTATCGTTGGCTTTCAGATTGAAAGGAGAATGTTTGATTTTTCTTTCAGTTTTGTCTTAATGCCATCGCCTTGATAACACTGCGAAATAGTAATAACTATATATCATTGGACAATAGCATATTAGATTAAAAAATCATAGAATCGTAAAATTTTTTCGAAGAATATTGTTTTTTCTCGATTAATCGCTATATTTGTCATGGGCATTCGAGTAGCCCACGAAGCAAAATTATTAACCTCCAATTTTTATTTCATGGGAAAGTGTTTTTATGCATGTTTATGCATGTTTGCTCTTTATCTTCCTTCCTACGCCGGGATAGTCTTGAAAGGGGTAGTGACGGACAGCGGCGGAGTCACGCTGCCGGGGGCATTGCTGGTGCTTCAGGACGCGGGTGGCGCTGTCGTGAGTTCGGCTGAGACGGATTCCGACGGCGCTTTCTCTATAGAGGCGGAGACCGCCGGAGAATACCGCCTGTCGGCATCTGCTTTTCAGTTCAGTACGGTGACACGCACACTGAGCGTGACAGGAGAGGCGGAGCAGAATGTGGGTACAATCGTGCTTGAGCCACAGGAGACGCTGGATGCAGCGAAAGTGAGCGCCGAGCGTAAGTATGTGCAGACAAAAGTGAACGGTTTTGCTTATGATGTGGCGTCCGACCCGGAAGCGGAAAAGTTGACTGCGCGCGAACTCTTGCAACGTATGCCTTTCGTGAAGGTGGATCCTCAGACACAGGCGATCCAGGTGTTGGGCAAAGATGTGGAATTCACTGTGAACGGTAAGAAAAGTACATTGCTGAGCGGTGATAATCAGGCATATATGACTAAGCTCCTCACTGGAGGTAAACTCAAGTCAATCCAGCTGGTGACGCAGACCTCAGGGCGAGACGCAGGCAAAGCCGCAGTGATCAACCTTGACACGAAAGATGCTCTTGGCGATCTTATTGCTGGCCAGTTGAGAGCGGAGGCCGGTGATGATGCCCATGCAGGTGGCTATGCGGGTCTGACTTCGAAGAACGGTGGTCTGGTCTACAACGTGTCCTATAACTATACTTGGTCAGACCTCTACGGCAGCGAGACGCGTCAAAATGTGGACTATCTTAAGTCAGAAGAATACAGCCGGTCTGAAATATTTGACAGGACTGACCCTACACGTGACAATCATCATGTGGCGAATTTGCGCTCCAGCTATGACTTCACTCCAGAGAGCCGCCTGTTCGTGGAGGCTTCAGCGGACGTGGACGATACGCATAATGCTCTCAAGGCCGGGAGCACTTTTTGGGACAAGTCCGGTGCGATAGTGTCAGAGTCTTCCAGCGAGGGGAGCAGCGATATCCGTTCCGGCAAGTACAAGGCGTCTGCCGGCTGGCAGCGCTCCTTTGCGGATCACCCGTCACGTCTGCTTACATTCCAGTATGCGTTCGACGGAAGTGAGATGTCGAGTGTCTATGATCAGCTGTTGAACGGCTCAGACAGAAGCACTTATGGCAACAATACATCAATGCTTGAGCACACGGTGTCGGCTGACTACGGTGATATGTTTCGCGGCGGGAGCACCTGGTATTTGACTGGGAAATATGTCAACCGCAGTTACGAGAGTCGCAATTACCTCAATTATACTCAACAGGTGGGATCCGTAAAGGGCAGCTGGTCGAAGATGGGAGAGAAGTGGATGGTGGACGCGGACCTTTCCGGGGAGCTGGTGTCCGATTATAGCACATCGTTTGATTTGCTATACGGTCTGCGTCTCGTGTATCGTCCTGCCTTGCGCCATTCCCTGATGCTGCGCATTAATAAGGAGGCTTTTCGCCCGGATATCAATTATCTTAACCCGTACAAAGACGAGTCCGTGCCCGGCATCATCGTGCAGGGCAACCCGAATCTGAAAAACGAGAGGTACTACAATGCCATGCTGATGTATCAGTTCTCTAGTGGCAGGGCTATAAATCTATCTGCTCTTGTCAGCGAGCGCTATACAAACAATGGCGTGTTCGCTTATGACAAGGTTCAGGGTGATGGAGCGCTATATCGTACTTATGACAATATAGGTAAATCCAATTATTTGTCTCTTGGTGGAACAATTGATGTGACTCCCGTGCCGTGGCTGAATATGTCATTGTTGGTATCGTTCCGTAATCAGTCTTATTCTTATCTTGATCAGACGAATTGTTTTTGGACAAGGTCCATGTATTTTCAGGCTGGAATTGATTTATGGAAGGGAGCAAAACTTGATTGCCATGCTTTTTATACGGATCCGTCATTATTCTTGGGGAATATGGGAATTCAAACAAACAGCGTCAAGAATGTTCTTGCAGACTGCAATATAGGGCTGACTCAGAATATCGGAGATAATCTTAGTGTCCAGATTGGAACTATTCAGCCTTGGTCAAAATATACGGTGTACCAAAGCAGTTCTATATCGGATGAGATGCTAAACAATAAAACTTACCAAAGATCGGGCAGAAGTTTTTTCTTCCGTCTCCAGTATACATTCGGCCGTTTCAAGGGTTATGTGCCGTTCAACAGCCGCAGCATTGACAACTCAGACCGCAGGAAATAATCTGGCGGCTACTCAAGCGTCCATTCGGCGCCGTCCTTGGTGTCCTTGACCTGAATGCCGAGGGCTTTGAGGGAGTCGCGGATATGGTCGGAGACGGCCCAGTCTTTGGCTGCCTTTGCCGCTGCACGCTGCTCCAGCACCATGTCCATCAGGCCTCCGATCACCTTGCCGTCAGAGCCGGCGGCAGCGTCCTCGTCCTTGAGACCGAGAACCCCGAAGACTATGTCGTCGAAAATCTGCACGAGCGTCTGCATGTCGCCCTTCCCGAGACTCAACTGCTTCGCCTTGGCGGAGTTGATGATACGCACGGCCTCCGAGATGTGCGCGAGCGCCACCGGGGTGTTCATGTCATCGCAGAGGGCATCGTAGATACCGTCGAATATGGCTTTCACGTCAGCGCTCTCTGCCGGGCAGCTGTCCGGGGCGACAGCGATTACCTGCTCTCCGTACTGATATTGCGGTATGGATTTCCCGGCCATCGCATAAAGATCCTTGGCCGCCTGCATCAGCCTCTTGAGCCCTTTCTCCGAGGCCTGAAGAGCCTCGTTGGAGAAGTCGAGAGTGCTGCGGTAGTGGGCCTGGAGGATGAAGAATCGTACCGTCATCGGGCTGTAGGCCTGTTCGAGTTTCGGGTGATCACCGGCAAAGAGCTGTGGCAGAGTGATGAAATTGCCGAGAGACTTGCCCATCTTCTGCCCGTTTATGGTGATCATGTTGTTGTGAACCCAATAATGCACGCCCTGAGTGCCGCGCATCGCCTCGTTCTGAGCGATTTCGCACTCGTGGTGCGGGAACATCAGATCCATCCCGCCCCCGTGGATATCGAACTCGCGGCCGAGATACTTCTCTCCCATCACGGAGCACTCAAGATGCCACCCCGGGAATCCCTCGCCCCAAGGTGACGGCCATCTCATTATGTGTTGAGGCTCAGCCTTTTTCCACAACGCAAAGTCGTACGGAGCGTGCTTGTCGGACTGCCCGTCGAGGCTGCGGGTGCCTTCAAGGGTGTCGTCCAGATTGCGTCCGGACAAGACACCGTAGTGGAAGTCCTTATTGTATTTCTCCACGTCGAAGTATACACTGCCGTTGCTCACGTATGCGTAGCCTGCATCAAGAATCTTCTTTATGGCCTCGATCTGCTCGATGATATGCCCGGAAGCCCTCGGCTCGATGGACGGCGGAGCCACGTTCAGCATTCGCATGGCCTCGTGGTAGCGGAACGTGTAGGTCTGCACGACCTCCATCGGTTCAAGCTGCTCAAGTCTGGCTTTCTTTGCTATCTTGTCCTCGCCTTCGTCAGCATCGTGCTCAAGATGACCGACATCCGTGATGTTGCGCACATAGCGCACTTTGTACCCTAAATGCCGCAGCAGTTTGCTGAGGACATCATAAGTGACACCTGGTCTCGCATGTCCCAAATGGGCATCCCCGTATACGGTAGGGCCGCAGACATACATCCCGACATGGCCCGGATTGATGGGTACGAACAGTTCCTTTCTCCGTGAAAGGGTATTGGTAAGGCTAAGATCTCTCATTGCAATTGTCGATAATCCCACGAATATACAAATAAAATGCTTACTTTCGTCTCATGAAATTCATAAGTTGGAATGTCAACGGCCTGCGGGCCGTGGCGGGGAAAGGTTTTCCCGAAATCTTCAAGGGCTTCGATGCCGATTTCGTCTGTCTGCAGGAGACCAAACTCCAGGGAGGACAGATTGACATGGAGTTTGAAGGTTACCGCTCATATTGGAACTATGCCGCCAAGAAAGGATATTCCGGCACGGTCATATATACCAGACTGGACCCGGTGGGGGTAAGTTATGGCATGGACAGCGAGGAGCACGACCAGGAGGGGAGGGTGATAACCCTTGAGATGCCGGATTTCTATCTGGTCAACGTCTACACCCCCAACTCACAGGACGGCCTGCGCCGGCTCGACTATCGCATGAAATGGGAAGACCATTTCCGTGGCTATGTATGCGGCCTCGCCGGGAAGAAGGGCGTGGTGATATGCGGGGACATGAACGTGGCCCACGAGGAGATAGACCTCAAGAACCCTTCAACGAACCACCTTAACGCAGGTTTTTCCGATCAAGAGCGTGCCAAGATGAGCGAACTGCTCGCCGCCGGCTTCCACGACAGTTGGAGGGAGCAGCATCCCGATGAGGCAAAATACTCATGGTGGTCATACAGGATGCGCGCCCGCGAGAGGAACGCAGGCTGGCGCATAGACTATTTCCTGGTGTCAGACAATCTGCGGGACCGCATCACCGGTACGGACATCCACAATGAGATCTACGGGTCGGATCACTGCCCGGTGGAACTCGACCTGGCCCTTTAGGCGGCCTTTTTCCTGGAGCCCAGCAACTCGAAAAGCAGCACGACCGCAATCCCTATGACGCAGAAGACTACAGCCTCCGGGATCTGAAGATCGAGAGGGGAGGCGCTGCCTGTACGGAGAATCTGTGCCGCCTCCACAGCCTCGCTGTCATACCACGGCCACACCCTCACGAGCGAACCGAACACGAAGCCCAGCAGCACGAGCATGGTCTGCCTTTCCCAACGGGCCAGAAGCCAGTGGAGAAGCTTGGCGAATGCTAATATCCCCACCACGCAACCGACTCCGAAAGTGATGATTACAGGCCAGTTGAGGTCAGTGATCGCCTGCATGATATAGTGGTATTTGCCCATCACCAGCAGGATGAAACTGCCCGAGATGCCCGGGAGAATCATGGCGCAGATGGAGACGGCGCCGCACAAGAATATGAACCAGATGTCGTCAGTGGTTTTGGTTGGAGACAGGGTGCAGATGACAAGCCCTAAGCCAAGTCCGGCGATGGCGGGTATCAGATCCGCAGCCTTGAAATCCTTGACCCCCTTTAACATCACCGCAGCAGAGGCCAATATCAGGCCGAAGAAGAAGGCCCAGGTCGATATCGGGTAGTAATCGAGACACAGCGTGACAAGTTTTGCAAGCGAGAACACGCTGACGAGCACTCCGAGAAGCAAGGCCACGAGGAAGTCTCCGTTTATCAAGCGCCAGAATTCCTTGAAACGTCCGCCGAGCAGTGATTTCCAGGTTTCTTTTTCGGTCACGGCATTGAGCGAGTCCACAATGTCGGTGTAAATACCCGTAAGCAGGGCGATGGTGCCTCCGCTTACGCCGGGTACGACATTGGCCGCACCCATCCCGAAGCCCTTGAGGGCCACGGACAGATAATGCATCAAAGATTTCATCTGATTATGTTGAGGTAGTTTTTGATTTCAGAAAACACGGCCGACTGGCTCGGTGTGCTGCCGTTTTCGGGTGGCAGGACTACAAGGTCGAACACACCGTTTTTGAGCTGGCGGCGTCCTATTTTGAAGCAGGCTTTGCTGCACCGTGCCTCATATTCCGGCCAGAACATCGAGTCCGTGTCCGCCAAGGATATGAGCAGCTCTCCCGAGCCTTCGGGGAGTCTTTCCCCTCTGAACTTTTTCTTGATTGCCCCGGCAAGATTCAGTTCCCCGTTTCCCGGGCTTATTATGTTGACAGGGATGTTGTTGTAGCTGAAAAACTGCTTGACGGCTGATTTGACGGCGTCGCTGTCTTCCTGCATCGGGGCGACCAGCACAGTGGCTGTGCGTATCCTGTCCAGAGGGCACAGACAATGCGGCGTGTCGCTCTCATTGCGTCTGAGTGCGATATGGCGCAGGAGCAGCACAAGCGGATTCTTCATCAGGCTTCGTTTGATGAGAAGAGTTCCCTGATCTCGCGTTTGGCTTCTTTCCAGCGTGGAATGTCGATTTTAGTCCCTATGACTTCCACCACCTTGGCCGCTATGATGGACCCGACCTCGCCGCACTCCTTAAGGCTGCGCCCTTCCGAGTGGGCATAGAGGAAGCCCGCCGCATAAGTGTCTCCTGCGCCGGTGGCGTCCACCGTGTCGGCTGGCCATGCCGGGATGAAATGGATCTCATCCCCTGACTTGATCCAGCTGCCGTCTTTGCCGATCTTGACGACCGCTATCTTGCATAACTTGGAGATTTCTTCCAACGCCAGAAGCGGATCGCCGAGCTTTGTGAAAGATTTCGATTCGGTCTCGTTGGCGAAAACGATGTCCACATATTTCTCGATAATGTCGTGCAGAAATGCAAGGTTGGACTCTACGACATTGTATGAGGCCATATCGAGGGATATTATGCATCCGGCATTGTGCGCCAGTTCGACGGCACGTCGGATAAGCGCTTGATTCTGCACGAGATAACCCTCGATATGGAAATAGTCGTAACCTTCAAACCATTCCGGCTGGAGATCCTCCGGCACCAGATCGAGGGCGGCGCCGAGGTAGACGGCGAAAGTGCGTTCGGCGTTGCCTCCGCTGACGAAGACCATCGAGCGTCCGCTGGAGCGCGGACTCTTGAGGAGTACGGTCTTGACACCATATTGCTCCTGATCGCTCTTGAAAAGGAGTCCCAGTTCGTCATCGCCGATCTTCCCGATGAAGCTTGACGGCATGCCGAGAATTGCGGTGCAGGTGATTGTGTTGGCTGCTGAGCCTCCGGCTACATACTTGACCCCCAACGGCTTGAGTGCGGCCCATATCTTGTCCCCAGTCTCCATGTCCACATGCTGCATGCTGCCTTTGGGGAGATGGTAATTATTGAGGAGCGAGTCGTCCGGCAGGACTGCCAGAATATCTGTAAGGGCGTTCCCTATTCCAAGTATCGATTTCATATCTTGCAAAATTAGCATAATTATCCGTAAATTTGCGCCTTGTCATGAATAAGAAAGCGACCAAGGTGCTTAAGTATCTGCTGTCAGTCGGACTGGCGGCGGTGTTGGTGTGGTTTGCCTTCAGAGGAGTCGACTGGAAAGCTTTCTGGGAGGGCCTTCAGGAGACGCGGTGGGGTTATGTGCTGGTATTTACATTTGTGTCCGTAGTGGCTCTTTTCTTCAGGGAGGAGAGATGGCGGGTGATGATGGAGCCGCTTGATCCCGGTGTGAGGAGGCTTGACGCATGGGATGCTTCAAATGTAGGCAATATTGTCAATGTGGTGCTTCCTGGCGCAGGAGAGTTTGTGCGTGGAGGGTATATCAAGTCTAAGAATATGAGCTACAACAAGATTCTCGGCACCATCGTCTGCGAGCGTGCTTGGGATGTCTTGTCTGTGCTCTTCCTGCTTGTCCTCGCTCTTGTTCTGAAGTGGGACACCTTCGGCGATTTTTTCATCGCCAATATCTGGAATCCTCTTACACACAGTCTCGGATTTTCAATGTGGTGGATTGCCGCACCGATCCTTGCGGCTCTTGCGATATTCGTCTGGGGCGTTTTCCATTGGCAGGAAAAATATGCCTTCTGCGCCAAGGTAGCCGGTGCCGTGCGCGGACTCGGCAGCGGCATAGCGAGTTTTGTGCATATCCGCCGCAAGGGCGCGTTCGTCCTGTATACTATAGGCATCTGGGTGACATATCTCCTGATGACCTATTATAACTTCCTTGCGATTCCGGCTCTTGCGCATCTGACTTTCTTTGACTCCCTGTTTGTGTCGGCAGTGGGCAATATCGCTTCAGTGATCCCTGTGCCGGGCGGCATCGGGGCGTACCATTATCTTGTAGCCTTGACATTGGAGTCAATATATGGCGCGACATGGGAGACAAGCCTGCTTTTCGCCACTCTTAGCCATGAGACACACGCTCTGCTGCTCATAGTGCTCGGTATCGCATCCTATATCAGGCTGACAGCACGACGCAGGCAATAATATTTTGAATTGTTCAAAACACTTTCTAACTTTGCATTCCCCTTGACATTTCGGGGAGATGACGGTTCCGTAGCTCAGTTGGATAGAGCAACAGCCTTCTAAGCTGTGGGTCGCGCGTTCGAATCGCGCCGGAATCACACAAAAAGCCGGACTCATTAGAGCCCGGCTTTAAGTATTTATTATGGCAGGGGAAAACCCTGCCATAATTTTAGAGTTCGTTGAGCTCCTGTGTCAGCTCATCCTTGCGTCCCACGATAATATCCTGATACTCCTTGAGACCGGTTCCGGCCGGAATCAGGTGACCGCAGATGACGTTCTCCTTGAGGCCTTCGAGGTGGTCGACACGGCCGCGGATAGCGGCTTCGCTGAGCACCTTGGTTGTCTCCTGGAAGGATGCGGCGGAGATGAAGCTGTCGGTCTTGAGCGCGGCCCTTGTGATGCCCTGAAGCACGAGACGTGCTGTAGCCGGGCGGGTCGGACGTGCCGTCATCACCTCAAGTCCCTGACGTTCAAGTGAGGAATTCTCGCTGCGGAGATCGCGGGCGGAGATGATCTGCCCCTGCTCATAGCGCTGTGAACCTCCTGCACTGAGGACTACGTACTTGCCGTAGATGTTGTCGTTGACATCGGTAAACTTCCATTTGTCCACCAGTTCCTCTGCGAGGAATTCGGTGTCTCCAGGGTTGGTTATCTCGACCTTGCGCATCATCTGGCGTACGATGATTTCGAAGTGCTTGTCGTTGATCTTCACACCCTGCAGGCGGTATACGGCCTGCACTTCGTTGACGATGTACTCCTGTGCCTTGACAGGTCCGAGGATGTTGAGGATGTCGCTCGGGGACACGCCACCGTCTGAAAGCGGTGTTCCGGCCTTGACATAGTCGTTCTCCTGTACGAGGATCTGCTTGCTGAGCGGAACGAGGTAGTGCTTCTCGACGCCGTATTTGTTCTTGACGATGATCTCGCGGTTGCCTCGCTTGACTTTGCCCATGAGGACTTCTCCGTTGATTTCGGAGAGGATTGCAGGACTTGACGGGTTGCGGGCTTCGAAAAGCTCCGTAACACGCGGGAGACCACCGGTGATATCGCTTGCCTTGCCGATTGCGCGAGGGATCTTCATGATGACCTCACCGACCTTGACCTTGTTGCCGTTCTCGGCCATGAGGTGGGCGCCGACAGGCAGGTTGTACTGCTTGATGCTGTCTCCGGCCTCGTTGACGATGACAAGGGTAGGGCTCTTGGTCTTATCCTTGGACTCGATGATCACCTTGTCGGTGCTGGTAGAGTACTCGTCGGCGCTTTCCTTCTGGTAGGTCACGCCCTCGATCATGTTCTCGAAGCGTACGGTACCTGCTGTTTCCACGATGGTGGTGGCGTTGTACGCATCCCAGTCGCAGATAAGGTCGCCCTTCTTCACCTTGTCCCCGTCTCCCTTGTAGAGGACGGCCCCGTAAGGCACATCGTACTGGGAGAAGGTGATTCCGGTGTTCTCGTCAAGGATACGCAGTTCGGCCATACGGCTCACAACGACAGTCTCCTTGCGTCCGTCATCCGTGATTCTCTCTATGGTACGGAGTTCCTCGAACTTGAGGACACCGTCGTACTTGGACTCGATTGAAGAGTCAGCAGCTGAAGATGAGGCTGTACCTCCGACGTGGAATGTACGCAGAGTCAACTGTGTACCAGGCTCACCGATGGACTGTGCCGCGATGACACCGACCACTTCGCCTTTCTCGACCATGCGGCTGGTGGCGAGGTTGCGTCCGTAGCACTTGGCGCAGACACCCTTGCGGCTCTCGCAGGTCAGTACGGAACGGATCTCCACCTGCTCGATAGGGAGGGAGTCGATAAGGTCGGCCTCCTTCTCGCGGATCTCTTCTCCGGCCTTGATGATGAGCTCTCCAGTGAGAGGGTTGAAGATGTCATGCACCGAAGTACGTCCGAGGATTCTCTCACCGAGAGACTCTACGACTTCGTCCTTGTTCTTGATTGCGGTTGCAATCAGTCCGCGGAGTGTGCCGCAGTCCTGCTCGTTGATGATCACATCGTGTGACACATCCACCAGACGCCTTGTCAGGTATCCTGCATCCGCAGTTTTCAGCGCGGTATCAGCCAAACCTTTACGTGCTCCGTGAGTAGAGATGAAGTACTCGAGCACCGTCATGCCTTCCTTAAGGTTGGAGACGATAGGGTTTTCGATGATGTCCGCTCCCGAGGCACCTGCCTTCTGAGGCTTGGCCATAAGTCCACGCATGCCGCAGAGCTGCTTGATCTGGGTGGTTGAACCACGGGCTCCGGAGTCAAGCATCATATAGACAGGGTTGAAGCCCTGCTGATCAGCTGAAATCTGGTTGGTCACGATCTTGGTCAGCTTGTTGTCGACTGCGGACCAGAGGTCGATGACTTTGTTGTAACGCTCGTTGTTGGTGATGAAACCGTTGTCGTAGTCGTCCCTGATGTTGGCCACCTGCTTGTAGGCATCTTCCACGAGGGAAGTCTTTTCTGCCGGGACGAGCACGTCTCCGAGGTTGAATGAGATGCCGGCGCGGAACGCCTGATCGTATCCGAGGTTCTTGATGTCGTCAAGGAACTTCGCGGTGCGGGTCACGCCCGTATGCTTGATGACATCGGTGATGATCTTCCTGAGGGACTTCTTGCCGAGAACTTCGTTGACGTACGGCACTTCCTCAGGGACATATTGGTTGACTATGATACGTCCGGCTGTGGTTTCTACCATCACGTTGCCCTTGGAGGCGTCCTGCTTGTCGGCCGGAAGGCGCACTGAGATCTTGGCGTGCATGTCAATGGCCTTCTCGTTGTATGCCACGATGACTTCCTCGGCTGAGTAGAACTTCATCCCCTCGCCCTTTGCGCCCGGACGGATCTTCGTGATATAGTAGAGTCCGAGCACCATGTCCTGCGAAGGCACCGTGATAGGTGCTCCGTTGGCAGGGTTGAGAATGTTCTGTGAGCCGAGCATCAGCAGCTGGGCCTCCATGACTGCGGCGTTGCCGAGCGGGAGGTGCACTGCCATCTGGTCGCCATCGAAGTCGGCGTTGAACGCCGTACAGGCGAGAGGGTGCAGCTGGATGGCCTTGCCCTCGATCATGCGCGGCTGGAAAGCCTGGATACCGAGCCTGTGCAGGGTCGGTGCACGGTTGAGTAGCACCGGGTGTCCCTTCATCACGTTCTCAAGGATGTCCCAGATCACAGGATCCTTGCGGTCCACGATCTTCTTGGCGGACTTGACGGTCTTGACGATGCCGCGCTCGATGAGCTTGCGGATGATGAACGGCTTGTAGAGTTCGGCCGCCATGAATTTAGGCAGACCGCACTCGTGCATGTTCAGCTCCGGACCTACGACGATGACGGAACGTGCGGAGTAGTCCACACGCTTTCCGAGGAGGTTCTGACGGAAGCGGCCCTGCTTTCCCTTGAGTGAGTCTGAGAGGGACTTGAGCGCCCTGTTTGACTCGCTCTTGACGGCGGAGGATTTCTTTGAGTTGTCGAAGAGTGAATCCACAGCCTCCTGAAGCATGCGCTTCTCGTTGCGGAGAATCACTTCAGGCGCTTTGATCTCGATAAGTCTCTTGAGACGGTTGTTCCGGATGATGACGCGGCGGTAGAGGTCGTTGAGGTCAGTCGTCGCAAAACGGCCACCGTCCAGAGGTACAAGCGGGCGGAGATCCGGCGGAATCACCGGAATGACTTTCATCACCATCCATTCAGGACGGTTGATGCCCTTTGACTCCTGGAACCACTTCACGACCTGAAGCCTCTTGAGGACGTCTGCCTTGCGCTGCTGTGAAGTTTCTGTCAGCATCCTCTGGCGGAGTTCCCTGCCGAGTTCTTCCACATCGATTTCCTTGAGCAGGTCATAGACACCTTCCGCGCCCATCTTTGCGATGAACTTGTCCGGGTCGGAGTCTGGAAGGTTGTTGTTGCCCGGGATGCGTGCAAGTATGTCGAGGTACTCGTCTTCGGAGAGGAGCGCCATCTTGTCCACTTCAGCGGCACCAGGCTTGACCACTATGTATTTCTCATAGTATATTACAGACTCAAGCTTCTTGGCAGGAAGACCGAGAAGTGCGGAAATCTTGTTCGGAGCAGACTTGAAGTACCAGATATGTGCCACAGGGACGGTCAGCGTGATGTGACCCATCCTTTCGCGGCGCACCTTCTTTTCGGTTACCTCCACGTTGCACCTGTCGCAGACAATGCCGCGGTAGCGGATCCTCTTGTACTTTCCGCAATAGCACTCGTAGTCCTTGGTAGGACCGAAAATCTTCTCGCAGAAGAGTCCGTCCCTCTCAGGCTTGTATGTCCTGTAGTTGACGGTCTCCGGTTTGAGGACTTCACCGCAGGATCTTGCGGTGATGTCCTCCGGAGATGCAAGCGATATGCTTATCGTCTGGAAGTTGCTCTTAATCTTATTGTCTTTATTATTGAATGCAGGCATATTGTTATTCGTTCAAACAATTATTCCAAAGTAACCTTGAGACCGAGGCCGCGGAGTTCGTGGAGGAGCACGTTGAGTGACTCCGGAATACCTGCAGGCGGGATAGGGTCTCCCTTGACAATCGCTTCGTAAGTCTTTGATCTTCCGACAACATCATCGGACTTGACGGTCAAGATTTCCTGGAGGGCGTTGGCCGCGCCGAACGCTTCGAGCGCCCATACCTCCATCTCTCCGAACCTCTGTCCTCCGAACTGTGACTTACCGCCAAGAGGCTGCTGTGTGATGAGCGAGTAAGGTCCGATCGAACGGGCGTGCATCTTGTCGTCAACCATGTGGCCGAGCTTGATCATGTATATCACACCCACGGTGGCCGGCTGGTCGAAGTAGTCTCCTGTGCCGCCGTCGCGCAGGCGGGTCTTGCCGAATCTCGGCACGCCTGCCTTGTCGGTGTAGCCGCAGATCTCATCGATGCTGGCACCGTCGAAGATAGGGGTGCTGAACTTGAGCCCGAGCCTGTATCCCGCCCATCCGAGCACTGTCTCATAAATCTGGCCGAGGTTCATACGTGAAGGCACGCCGAGAGGGTTGAGGACGATATCCACCGGGGTTCCATCCTCCAGGAAAGGCATGTCTTCCTGACGCACGATCTTGGCGACGATACCCTTGTTGCCATGACGGCCGGCCATCTTGTCACCGACGGTGATCTTACGCTTCTTGGCTATGTATACCTTGGCTATCTGCATCACTCCGTTAGGAAGTTCGTCTCCGATCTTGATCTTGTCCATCTCGCGCTTGCAGATGGCCTGCTCGGTCTTGATGGCGATGCAGTAGTTGTTTATGAGGTCACGGATCAACTCGTTGGCCTCCTTGTCGGTGGTCCACTTGTTGGAGTTGATGTTGTTGTAGTCGATGCTCTTGAGAACTTCGGTCGTGATCTTCTTGTCCTTTTCGAGGATCTCGACACCATAGAGGTCGGTTATGCCTGCGCTCTTCTTGTTCTTGGTGAGCACGACGAGCTTCTGCAGGAAGTCGTTGTAGAGTTTCTCGGCCTTGCGGTCGTACTCTGCCTGACGCATCTCCAGCCTTGCCTTCTGGTCGTTCTTCGCCGCTCCCTTGCGTGTGGTCTCCTTGGAGATCTTGGTATAGAGGGCGGTCTTGATCACGGTGCCGCTCAGCGAAGGATTTGCTTTGAGTGACGCGTCCTTGACATCTCCCGCCTTGTCGCCGAAGATGGCCTTGAGGAGTTTCTCCTCCGGTGAAGGATCGCTTTCTCCCTTAGGCGTGATCTTGCCGATCATGATGTCGCCCGGCTCTATGTGCGCACCTACACGGACTATACCGTTTTCGCTGAGGTTCCTTGTGGCATCCTCGCTTACGTTAGGAATGTCGGAGGTGAGTTCCTCCATACCACGCTTGGTGTCACGCACTTCGGTGAGGTACTCATCTACATGGACAGAGGTGAGAACATCCCACTTGACCATCTCTTCAGACAGCACGATGGCGTCCTCATAGTTGTAACCCTTCCATGGCATGAACGCCACCTTGAGGTTGCGCCCGAGTGCGAGCTCTCCGTTCTGTGTGGCGTAGCCTTCTGTCAGGACCTGACCCTTGACGACCTTGTCTCCCTTCTTGACGATAGGCTTCAGGGTGATGGTCGTGCTCTGGTTGGTCCTGCGGTAGATAGGCATCTTGTAGGTGGTCTCCTCAGGGAGGAAGCTGACGAAAGCCTCTCCTTCAGTGCGCTCGTACTTCACGCGGATTTCGTTTGCGTCTACGTAGGTGACTTCTCCGTTGCGGGTTGCAACGACCTGAGTGCGGGAGTCTATGCAGGCTCTCTCTTCCAATCCGGTGCCCACGATAGGTGATTCCGGTCTGAGAAGCGGAACAGCCTGACGCATCATGTTCGCTCCCATCAATGCACGGTGAGCGTCATCGTGCTCGAGGAACGGGATGAGTGACGCTGCCACGGAAGCCATCTGGTTCGGGGCCACGTCCATGTAGTCAACCTGATCTTTGGTAACGACAGGGAAGTCGGCCTCAAGACGGCACTGGATGCGGTCTTCGAGGATGTTGCCCTCATCGTCCATCTTCACGTTGGCGAGAGATACGAGCTTGTCTTCCTCTTCCTCCGCGCTCATATAGTGGCATCCCTCCTGGCTCAGATCCACCTTGCCGTTCTTCACGTCACGGTACGGAGTTTCAATGAACCCGAGGTCGTCGATGCGCGCGTAAACGCACAGAGATGAGATCAATCCGATGTTCGGGCCTTCTGGAGACTCGATAGGGCAGAGACGCCCGTAATGTGTATAGTGCACGTCCCTGACCTCGAATCCGGCTCGGTCGCGGCTCAAACCGCCAGGGCCGAGGGCGGACAGACGTCTCTTGTGGGTGATTTCCGCGAGAGGGTTGGTCTGGTCCATGAACTGGGACAGCTGGCTTGTTCCGAAGAACGAGTTGATCACGGACGAAAGCGTCTTGGCGTTTATCAAGTCGATAGGGTTGAACTGCTCGCTGTCGCGGACGTTCATCCTTTCCCTGATAGTGCGGGCCATACGGCTGAGTCCAACGCTGAACTGGTTGGCGAGCTGCTCTCCGACTGTGCGTACGCGGCGGTTGGAGAGGTGATCGATATCATCGACGGTCGCCTTTGAGTTGATCAGCTGGATGAGATATTTGATGATCTCGATGATGTCCGTGTTCGTGAGCACTCTGACATCCGGATCAATGGACAGGCCGAGCTTCTTGTTGAGGCGATAGCGGCCTACATTGCCGAGATCGTACCTCTTCTCGGAGAAGAAGAGCTTGTCGATTACGTCTCTTGCCGTGCTCTCATCAGGCGGTTCCGAGTTGCGGAGCTGTTTGTAGATGTAGTTGACGGCCTCTATCTCCGTATTGGTAGGGTCTTTCTGGAGCGTGTTGAAGATGATGGCGTACTCGTTGGAGTTGGCCTCGTCCTTCTGGAGGAGAATGCTCTTCTCGTCCGCCTGAAGGATGGCGCTGATGGTGTCATCATCGAGAACCTCGCCTCTCTTGACGATGATCTCGATACGCTCCACCGGAGTGACCTCTCCGGTATCTTCATCAATGAAATCCTCGAACTTCGTCTTGAGGACATTGTTGGCGAGCTTGCGGCCCTTGTTGGCTTCAAGCTCCGCCTCGGTGACCTTGATTTCGTCAGCAAGGTCGAAGATGTCAATGATGTCTTTGTCTGAATTGAAGCCTATGGCTCTGAGCAGAGTCGTGACCGGAAGTTTCTTCTTGCGGTCGATATAGGCATACATCACATTGTTGATGTCGGTGGCGAACTCTATCCAGGAGCCCTTGAAAGGGATGATTCTGGCGGAATAGAGTTTTGTGCCGTTGGCGTGCATGCTCTGGTCGAAGAACACTCCCGGCGACCTGTGCAGCTGAGACACGATGATACGCTCTGACCCGTTGATCACGAACGTGCCGGCAGGGGTCATGTACGGGATGTTGCCCAGATAGACGTCCTGGACTCTCGTGTCGAAGTCTTCGTGCTCCGAATCCGTGCAGGAAAGGCGGAGTTTTGCCTTCAGAGGGACATTGTATGTCAGGCCTCTGTCGAGACATTCCTCGATGGAATACTGAGGCGGATCGATGAAATAGTCGATAAACTCGAGCTTGTAGCTGTTCCTCGTATCCTCGATCGGGAAAATCTCCTGAAATACCTGATACAGTCCTTCGTTCTTCCTGTTTTCCGGGGTGGTCTCAAGCTGGAAGAAGTCCTTGAACGACTTCAGCTGCACCTCCAGAAGATCCGGATATTCCAGAATTTTGGATGTGGCAAAGTTTATACGCTTGTTGTTGGTCTGATTTGACATATTCTGCCTTGGAAATAGAGAAAAACTTAAATACGGAAAAAAGGTTTAGAGCCTATTGTCCCCGGCTCTAAACCTGTTTGTCCCCTAAAGCAGGGAGAGGTGGAATTACTTAATCTCAACCTCTGCACCGGCCTCCTCAAGAGCTGCCTTGAGAGCTTCGGCCTCTGCCTTAGAAATTTTCTCTTTGACTGTTGCAGGAGCGCCGTCAACCATATCCTTGGCTTCCTTCAGACCGAGTCCGAGCTCGCTCTTGACAACCTTGATCACGTTGAGCTTGGCCTGACCTGCAGACTTGAGGATTACATCGAACTCAGTCTGCTCTGCCTCAGCGGCTGCACCGGCTGCGCCGTCAGCTGCTACTACTACTGCAGCGGCTGCAGGCTCGATACCATACTCATCCTTGAGGATCTTTGCAAGTTCCTGAACGTCTTTCACAGAAAGGTTTACCAACTCTTCTGCGAGGGCTTTAACATCTGCCATAATTATATTCTTTTTTTAATTTGTTGATATTATCTTGATTATTCTGCCGGCTTTTCTTCAGCCTCCGGCGCGGTCTGCTCTGCAGGTGTTGCAGCCTGCTCGGCTGCTGGAACTGCTGAACCGATCTTCTCGTCCTCAGCCTTGCCCTCTGAAGCGTTCTCGAGAGCGGAGACGATGTTGCGGATAGGACTCTGGAGGAGACCGATGATGTCGCCGATGAGTTCTTCCCTTGTCTTGATGGCTGCGAGCTGGTCGAGCTTGTCTTCACCGAGGAACACGCACTCCTGAACGTAGGCGCCCTTGATCACCGGTTTGGTGAATCCGTCGCGCTGAAGCTTCTTGATGAGCTTGGCCGGTGCGGCCGGGACGTTCGTGTACATGATGGCGGTGTTGCCTGTGAGCGTCTCGTCAAGGGACTTGATATCCTCGTTCTCAAGAGCATTGAGAACATGTGCGAAGAGTGTATTCTTCACTACGTTGAGGACAACGCCTTCGTTGAAGCACTCGCGGCGGAGTCTGCTCGTCTGTGATGCATTCAGGCCTGAGATATCCGTAATGTAGAAGTTCGGATACTCTTTGATCTGCGCTGAGATGCTTTCAATAATCTGACCTTTAAGTTCTTTCTTCATAATATTGAATTTTTACTCAGCACCGTTGAGAAATGCCTTGAGATCAACCTTGACGCCAGGGCTCATTGTTGAGCAGATGGCGGCGCTCTTCATATATGTTCCCTTGAGGGACTGCGGCTTGAGTTTGGAGATGGCGTTGAGCACCTCTGCCGCATTCTCGTATATCTGCTGTGCAGTGAACGAAGCCTTGCCGATGGCGGTGTGTACGATACCGGTCTTGTCAACCTTGAAGTCGATTTTACCACCCTTTGATGCCTTTACCGCTGCGCCGATCTCCATGGTCACGGTGCCGGTCTTAGGGTTAGGCATGAGTCCGCGAGGTCCGAGAATCTTACCGAGTGCTCCGACTTTTGCCATCACTGAAGGGGTGCAGACAATGACATCCACGTCAGTCCAGCCGCCTTTGATCTTCTCGATATACTCCTCAAGTCCTACGTAATCTGCGCCTGCTTCCTTTGCCTCGTTCTCCTTGTCAGGAGTACAGAGGGCGAGAACCCTGACGACCTTGCCGGTCCCGTGAGGGAGAGTGACCACGCCACGGATCATCTGGTTGGCCTTGCGCGGATCGACTCCGAGGTTTGCGTGGAGCTCCACGCTGGAGTCAAATTTTGTGAAAGTGATGTCTTTCACAACCTGGCACGCTTCATTGAGCGGGTACAGCTTCTGAGAATCGTACTTCTCTACAGCTGCCTTCTGATTCTTTGTCAACTTACTCATAATGCGCGTGTGTTTTAGATGTTCTCAGGAAATTCACCGCTGACGGTGATACCCATACTTCTTGCTGTGCCGGCAACCATCTTCATCG
Organism: uncultured Bacteroidales bacterium; assembly: GCA_934726455.1. Classification (GTDB taxonomy): domain Bacteria; phylum Bacteroidota; class Bacteroidia; order Bacteroidales; family UBA932; genus Cryptobacteroides. The sequence continues at coordinate 1,286 of CAKVDS010000027.1, read as the reverse complement.
CTGCTGCGAGAGTGAAGCAGTTGAGATCCGGCATTTTACCTTCAGCAATGGTCTTCACCTGATCCCAGGTGATGTTGGCGACCTTCTTCCTGTTAGGCTCTCCGGAGGCTGTGCTGATCTTGGCTGCCTCCTTGAGAGATACTGCAACCGGCGGCTGCTTTACCTCGAAGGTGTAGGATTTGTCTGAATAGACGGTAATCACTACCGGGAGGATCTTGCCCGCCTGTCCCTGCGTGGCTGCATTGAAAGCCTTGCAGAAATCCATTATGTTCAAGCCCTTGGAACCAAGCGCAGGTCCTACTGGAGGTGCCGGATTGGCGGCGCCGCCCTTGATCTGCAGCTTGATGTATCCTGTAACTTCTTTTGCCATAATACTTTGTTATTCTTTAGTCACTTGTGTAAAGTTGAGCTCCACCTGCGTCTTGCGCCCGAAGATCTCGACTATAACTTTAATCTTGCTCCTGTCTTCCAGAATTTCATCCACAATTCCGCTGAATCCGCTGAACGGACCGTCGGTAATCCTGACTGATTCTCCGACATTGTAGTCAACGAACGTGTCGGCGGCATTGTCTGCGTTCTCGTCCTGATTTCCGAGAATCCTGGCTGCCTCCTCGTCACGAAGCGGCACCGGAACTCTTTCGAACTGGGTTCCGTTAGTGGCTTTTTTCTCAGTAAGGAATCCCGACATTCCGGGCACAAGGTTGCGGATTATGTTCTCGAGCATCGGGCTGAGCTCAGCCTGTATGAGGACGTATCCCGGATAAAGCAATTTATCCATCGCTTTCCTCTTGCCGTTCTTGGTGACAATCTCTTTTTTGACAGGGACAAGCACCTGAGCGACCTGATCCTGAAGCCCTACTCTTTCTATCTCTTTCTCGAGGTATTCTTTGGCTTTCTTTTCCTTACTTCCCGCTGTGCGCAGGACATACCATTTCATTTCACCCATCTGAATCAGCCGATAAAATTACAATGTGTAGATGCCTGTCATCAGAGATTGGAAAGCGAAGTCGATAACCCAGAGAAGAGCGGCCAGCAAGACAGTTGTCACAATGACCAAAAGTGCGGAGCTTTGCAGCTTCGCCCAACTTGGCCAAGTCGTCTTCTTGGTCAACTCTACGAAAGACTCTTTGAAGTAATTGATAAACTTTCTCATCTTTACATTTAATGGACGCCGTTGTTGGAAGCAGTTTAGCGGCATCTGTTAAACAATTACCAAATCGTAACCTTTGATATTGGCAGGGGAAGCAGGATTCGAACCCACATCGACGGTTTTGGAGACCGCTGAA
>CAKVDS010000026.1 GCA_934726455.1 uncultured Bacteroidales bacterium | reverse complement strand
GTTTCAGACCTCGCCTTGCGCAGCTGCTCTGTCAGAAAACGCAACTCGGATATGCATTCCGACATGGACTTCTCCAGTTCCTGTCTGCACTTCCCACCTTCCTGGGTGGCGGCTTTCATGCGTTCCAGCTCTTCAAGCTCCGCAAGAGCCGACTTGAAACGGGCGTCTATTTTCGCCACATCCAACTTCTCGCTCATATCAACATCTCCGTCTGTACCGGGGACGACATGAACAGGATCAGCGTCTCGCGGCTTATCTTGTGGCTCTTCTTCATCTCAATGAACTTCGGCTTCAGGAACTTCCCGTCGTCGAACCACTTCTCGTACATCACGAAGCCGTTAAGGTCGTAGTGGAGGATTTTCACCTTTCGGCAGTCTTTCGAATAGAAGATGTACGCCTTGTCATAGTCATAAGGGTCTTCGCCCATCAGCTCACGCACTATCCCCGCCAGACCGTTGCGACCGTTACGCATGTCCGTAGGCTCCGGACTCAGGTAGTACTGCGTCCTGCTCGTAAAGTTTATCATGCCTCGTCCTCACTACCTCAGTTTCTCCATCAGAGACAGAAGCGCCGGCATGCTTCCGCCGCTTATCTCAAGTTCCCCGTACGGGCCGGACAGCACCAGACGCCGTATCGTCCACTCCGCTTCCGCTGACGGATGCCCGCCCTCCGGCACCGACGGCTTGTCCGACGCAGCCTCTCCTTCCGGCGACAGCGGTATAAACCGGGATACCGTCCCGGACTTCTGCCCTGCGCTTGAATACTCCTTCTGCGCTTTCAGCAGCCACTGGTAGTCCACGCCCTCGTCCATGCAGTACTTCCGCAGGCTCCGGCGCGCCCCTCTTGTTTTGTAGTCCGACATTATCCTGTCGTAATACTCCTTGCTAGTTTCCATTTCCTTTGCGTTTCTTGGTTTTCGCAAAGGTATTTCATCAGGCTTTCACGACCTTACGGTAAAATGGTTGTTTACGATTCTTTTGGCAAGGAATCTTGACCAAACTTCGGCGTTCTCGGCATTTACCAATGGAAATGAATCCATGCTGACCTCGCGATAGCGGAATCCAACTGCATTCTTCGCTTTGATTATTATCGACAACTTTTCGGACGATTCCATGTCTGTCTCTATTGCATCTTCTGCCCACCGGACATAGAGGCGACTTTATTGTCAAGTGCTTTGCTTATAAACGCATTGATGGATATACCCTCCTGCCTGGCCAAGAAAGCGATACGGCTATGAGTTTCAGCAGAAATCCGGACATTCAGACTACCGGAATAACTCTTATGAGCAGGGATTCCTGCCTCTTTGCAAAACTCTATATAATCGTCAACAGCATCATGGAAAGACGACTTAAGTTCTTCGACACTTGAGCCCTCAAAATTGACGAGAGAATCTATTCCCTCTATTTTGCCGTAAAACACGTCATCATCCTCACTATAAGCGACCGACCCCAAGTATCCCTTATATGTCATCGTATTCATACTCAATTACTACATTAACCCCAACTCAATCAGCCTTTCCAGTATTTGTTTCATAGCGTATCCCTTGACTATCTTACTGGGATGAGGCTTATGCAACATTATACATCCAAACTGCTCGCTCCGGAAAACCACTCGCGACCCGGAAGATTTTCCCTTGTTGCTCAATTCAAAACCGAAAAAGGCCAGCAAGCAAGTCAATTCGTCAAATGTAAAGTCCTTAGGCTGACTTTTGAAGCGATTTACAAGTTTTTCTTTTGTCCCCATCACAAATCTTTCTCCTACAAATGTAACTAAAATTTAGTTACATCAAAAAAATATGGCAGCGAAAAATTCATTCATCTACCGAATCAAGCACCCATCCAGTGCGAGACACCTCAAAAACTCCTGTCGAACTCCTCATCGGCCTGACGGGAAAGTTGCCAGCAGCAGTGGCGCACAGAAACCGCCAGAGCCATAGAGAATGACGGGGTGAGAGACGGAACACCAGTGCCGGCCATGTCAGAACCCGATGCCGAAAGCGCGGCGCCGCGAGGCTGGGCCGGGGCAAGGCTGCCCAGAACAAATTTGTCGCAACAGCCAGCCACGGCATCCATCAGTGCCAGGTCCGGCATCACTCCGTCCGTCCCGTCAAGGGCCGCATCATACAGGGCCGACAGGTAGCAGAAATCCAATCCCTTACCACTATCAGTGCCGGAAAGCGAACCGGAAGACAAACCAGAAAGCGAACCAGAAGTAGAACCGACCCCGGAGGAAGGCAGCTCCGCGCCGCTGACAAGTTCCCCATAACTACGCTCCAGAAGCCCGGCATGGCGGCTGTCACCCAACATGTAAGACGCCTCCAGCATCGCCGTATGCCGCTTCAGGCGCTGTTCACCGCTAAGCCCCGGCCACAGCGGAGACCCCATCGACTCAGCCGACCATCTCTCCAGAAGCGAATCCAGAAACGACCTCCAATCAGCGTGCACGGAATCCGAACCGTCCACACCATATAGATTTAGCACAATCAGCCGGAAAACAGAACGCTCCGCATCCTCATCGCCGGCATAGTGCTGACGCTCATCGAGAAAACGATCTATCACCCTCTCGCTCAACGCCCTGCACTGCTCCACATAACGCTCCCCCAGCCGCTCCGAGTTGAAAGAGGCGTCCATCGCCGCATACAACAGGCGCGCAGCCTCTCCGGCATCGCAGATTTCTCCGGCTCTCTCGAGGGCGGCACCGACGAGAGACTCCAGACTCTCCGCACCCCACGGGGCAACGTCCACTCCGCTCTCCTCAAGCCCCTCAAGCGCGAGGCAGGCACGAAGCCGACACGTCAACATAAGACTGTCCGCACCGGCACGGCCAAGCCACGAGCGCAGAAGCGGAAGCACCGACTCAAAATCTTCCCTTTTCATATCTTCTCCACGTCACATTTCAGCACAACCGCCGTCGCCACCGCAGCCACACCCTCGATCCGGACTACCACCCTGTTCTCGTGACGGCCAGGCATACGCATATATATTCCCTCGATCCCCTTGAACGGGCCGGCAAGCACGCGGACCTTGTCGCCCTTGCTTATGTCTATCCCGGCCTCAAGAAGTTTAGAGCCCCTCGTGCGCACGCAGGTCATGAAGTCCTGCATCTGCTTCTCCGGCACTGTCTGGCATGTGTCCAGACCCCCAGGGCCGCCGGCAGCAAGGAAATATCTCAGATGGGGGATGTCACGCTTCACGCGGCGTATGTTGTTCAGGCTGTCTCTAATAAAGATGTAGTTGTGCACGAGGGCGCGCGTCTCCCAGCCGACAGCGTAGCCCGCAGCGTTGCGCTTGCGCACACGCTCCGTCGGCAGGTACGATTCCAGACCGGCCGCCTCTATCTGCTCGCGCGTCTGGATCTCGTGCTGGTAGGCTACACGCATCACATACCAAGCCGGAGCGTCGTAATCAAGCTTCTCCATCTGCCGCTTTCCTTGTAGTCAGGGTATTCCTTGGGGACATCGAACCCGTCTATTTCATTGAGGTTCAATCGCTTCCAAAACAGACCCGGGCATTTTACCCGCCCCTCGGCCGCCGTCGTCTCTTGGCAAGAGACGACACGGGGCGGAAAACGCCGACACACGACCGCCCACGGTGGGACGGCAGGATTGAATGGACTGAAATGAACCTTAAATTTGTACAGGGGCTTGCTGGCAATCCGGTGAAAATCATTATATTTGCATCGTTTGTTCGTCTCTTGCCAAGAGACGACGCTCTCCAAAAATCAAGAACAATACATCCGCACGCCACATATAAGTTGCATATATATGAAACTTGTTCTATATTTGTCACGAAATGAACACTGTTACGCCAAATATGATCAAGTCATTGCGCAAGTCAAGAAATCTGACACAGGAGCAACTGGGCATACTCTCCGGTATGTCGAAATCCCAAATATCAAAAATGGAAAATGGGACATTAGGAAGCGAAGAGACCGTTTCGCGTCTGCTGGATGCCTTGGGATACGAAATCGAATTGAAGGTCATAGACAAATATACCGGAGACTTTTCAGAGAGGGAGCGCGTGTTGGATATTCTCCGCTCTTTCAAAAAAAACAAAGCCGAAAAGTATGAAATAACACGTATGGCCTTGTTCGGGAGTTTTGCAAGAGGAGAAGAGAACGCGGACAGTGATATTGACATATTGATTTCATTCAAAAATCCTTCACTGCTCGTTTTATCTGAAGTAAAACTGTTACTGGAATCCATCTTTAAAAGAAAAGTGGATCTGATATCTGAAAATACGAGAACCTCCAGGGATTTCATGGACAACATAGAAAAAGATCTGATTTATGTATAGCGATAAAGAACGGATAAAGACCTACTTGAAAAAACAGCAAAGAAAATCATGGAGGATCTTGAAGCCGGAAAGCTGGACGAATACATTAAAGACAAGTGATACCTGAAGCAACAAGAATCTAGGCAGCATGAAAAAATCGGCCACACAAGTCACCCAGGCACTACGAAAGTATGTGGAGGAGCAGATCATACCGATGTACGACACGTTCGACCCGGCGCACAGACGGGAGCATGTGCAACATGTCATAGACGAAGCACTCCGCCTAGCGGAGCATTATCAGGTCAAGGCGGACGTGGTCTACACGGCGGCAGCCTACCACGATACCGGGCTCGGCACAGGCCGCAAGACCCACCATCTTGTCTCCGGGGCCATCATCCGGGGAGACCGCAACCTGCTCCGCTGGCTCACCCCCGAAGAAATCGAGCTTGCAGCCCAGGCGGCAGAAGACCACCGTGCCTCATCCGACCACGAACCGAGGTCCATCTACGGCAAACTCATCGCCGAAGCCGACAGGCAGATAGACCCGATGACCGTGATACGCCGCACAATCCAGTACGGCCTCAAAAACTACCCGGAACTCAGCCGGGAGGGTCATTGGGAACGCACCATGGAGCACCTCCGGCAGAAATACGGAGAAAACGGCTACCTCAAACTCTGGATACCGGAGTCGAACAATGCTGCAAGGCTACAGAAACTGAGAACCCTCATCCAAGACGAATCCGGGATGAGGGCAGTGTTTAACGATATTTTTGATTCTGAAGAGTAGCGTCACTCTCCGGAGAGGAGATTCTTGAAGGCGGAACCGAAGATCAGGAAATCCGTGTTGCCGGCTATCGTGCCCTCATTCTGTCCCCAGAGGAACGGCCAGTCATCGTAGTTCTCGAAGTGGTCAGGATTCCTGAACAGCAGACCTGGAGCGACATTGCCAGGGATGAACGAGAAGTCGGCCCTGTTGTTGCCGTAGAACACTGCCTTAGGTCTTGTGGCCCCGACGACTGCAGCGAGAGAATAATTATGGTACGGGTGGCAGCCGAAGATGTAGTTGCTCACCTTATATACGTTGTCGGCCGTGATGATTTCAGGGAAATGCTTCGAGGCGAGGCAAAGGGTTGTCCCGAAATTGACCACGGCTCCGCTCCCGGCCCAGTTGGCCCTGCCTATCGGCACGCCGTAAGGGTTGTCCTGCTCCAGCCCTGACACATATTCGGCGTATTTCTCCACATACGGACGGAGTTTCTCCTTGTAGGCAGCATCCATGTACGGCACTGCTTCGAGGGCCGTGCTGATGCCGAAGTTGACGAAGCGGTCGAGCATCGGCCAGATGGTCTCATCGAATTTCTCAAGATAGGCCTTCTCCCCTGTAGCCACATAGAGCTGGAGGTTGGATGCGGCATCGCCTCCCGGTCTGCCACCACGGGTCTGAGGGGCCTTGGCAAGCAGGGCTGCGGCTTCTTTCTGGAGCCTTTTCGACTGTTTGAGAGCACGCTCGGAGAGGTCGTCGTTGTAGCCCTTGAGGGCACGGCTGGCGGCTGCGAACATGGTCGAGGCCCTCATGTCAAGCGACGGGTCGCGGCTGGTGAAAGCCCACATGTCGTCCGGAGTGCCGCTGCGGCGGCCGTCAGAGGAGATCTCGTATGGTTTGAGGCGCGGGTCATAGTGGCGGCCGTCGGTAAGGGAGGCGGCATCGCCGAGGTGGTGGTAGTTGTCCAGCACCGAGTTGGACAGGGCCTGCGACATGTGGCCGATGTTCTCCGCCTGTGCGAGAAGGTTGAGAACCCCATGCTCGATGTACTGGAGGACATCAGGAATGCCGTCCGGGCGGTGCAGGTCCACATAGCGCTGGCTCTCGCTGACGAAAGTCATGTCACGCATCGGGCGGAAGCGCTCCCAGATGGAAACGAGGTTCTGGACAACGGAAATGTTGGAAGAAGTCTCGATGTCGAAGTCTCCGGCATCGAAGAAACCGCCCACGTTGAGTCCCGGAATGAGTTCAAGGGCCTTATACTTGGTGTCGGTCGTAGGACCCTGCCAGTGGAGGTCGAAGTGATCCGTACTTGGCGGCGCCTGGAGATAGCCTTCCTTGAACGGTTCACCGTGCCACATGCGGTAAGCCTCGTTGACGGCGACATGGTTCATGTGAATAGGAATCCAGACATCGCTCGTCGCATCGGTTATCTTGTCATAGACATCGTCCGAGATGATGAAGTTGACCGTGCGCGCATCGCCATATTTTATATAGTATATGCCGGGCTCGCGGACAGGAGAGAAGTCGAACTTGAGATAGTTGTATTTGAAGTACGGTCCCCACATCGATGTCTTGCCGGTGAAAACCTTGCTCTCGGCTCCGTCAGGGCTTACCCTGTATATGGAAGCGGTGCGCAAGGGTTTGTCGGCCTTGTCCAACTCTATCACCGACACTTTCGGCTGCCCCGGCACATAGCCCACCTGAGACAGGCCGATGTTCGGTTCACGCACCCATCCGCTGACGGCGTTCGGCTCCACGGTCCAGCTGAGCACCTTGCCGGTCTGGCCCTGCGGAAGGACGCTGCGGAGCACATACCAGCCGTTCTGTGCAAGCATGCGCCCGTCATAAAGTTTCAGCTCAGCCCCCTCGGAGGTGATCTTGACCATCCTCTCCGGATCGTCCGGGGCGAGGGTCATGCTGTGCCCCTCCGACATCGGAAGAGGGTCTACAAAGCGTCCGGTTCCTCGGTCATCATAGGTTCTGTAGCCCTTGAACTGCTTGATCTTCTCGCTGTTGGGACGTGTGACAGTCTCGCTTACCGCATAGCGCGGGAAACGCTTGGCCTGTCCGTCCACGAGATAAGCCTTGTTCCAGTACTGTGACGGCAGGAACTCAAGGTTGAACCCGGCTTCACCGGCAAGCGCTTCGGGCACCGGCTTGTCCAGATACACATCAATCTTGAAAGCCTCCCCTTCCGGGGTCACCACGAGCCGTGAGTCGAAGTCGTAGTCAGGATAGCGCAGCCCGACCTCCACCGTTCCCTTGTCGGGGTCAACATTACGGAAAGTGGTCTCTGGCACCAGATCCCACTGCTCGGGAGTGTTGGAGAGTCTTACGGCACCGCCCTGGACAGTACGGACCCCATGGTGGATGATCTCTATGCCGGAATTCTTCTCATCATTGAAACCTCCGGTGAAGAGGTTGCTGTAAACAAGAACATTGACCCCGGGACGTTCGTAGTATTCGAGGTCATTGAGCTTCAGCGGCTGCTTGCCGCCACTGCAGCCGGCAGCAAGCAAGGCAAGAGCCGGCAACAAATATGGAATGTGTCTCATAAATGTGGTTTGTCAATTTGTACAAATTTAGACAGAGCCGGAGTGCATGTCAATGCCACGGTGGCTTCCGGAAGCGGTTTTGTATCTTCAGCAAGAAAAAATGTAACGCACTGCAACGGCACTGGAACGGCACCTGATGCTTTTAGACGGTCTTGGAGAGGACTTTTTAAAAATTTTTATAACTTTTTTGCATCACCCCTTGTACAATGGGAATATGTTGCTATATTTGCATCCGTCTTCCGGTCTGCTCCGGAGACAGACAGTTAGTTAGTAGTATATATATAATTTATGACGGAGCAGAAAATGACTGCCAGGCACTGGATGGCCCTTATCGGGCTGGCTTGTGCCGCTTTTATTTTTAACACCTCTGAATTTGTGCCGATCGGTCTCCTGAGCGACATAGGAGCCGATTTCTCCAGAAACGAAGCCGAGACCGGCATGCTGATTTCCGTGTATGCCTGGATGGTGATGCTTCTCTCCCTGCCTCTGACAATGGCGTTCTCCCGTTCCGAGATGCGCAAGCTGCTGCTCGGTGTGATCGGATGTTTCACCTTGTTCCAGGGTCTTTCTTTCCTCTCGTCTTCTTATTGGATGCTTATGCTCTCCCGTATCGGGGTGGCAAGCACCCATGCGATATTCTGGTCCATCATACCTTCCATCGCGGTGCGCTCGGTGCCGCCGTCCCACAAATCCCTGGCACTCAGCGTAGTAGTTACCGGCACCTCGATAGCCGTGATAATGGGCATGCCGCTCGGGCGGGCAATAGGTCTGATGGTAGGATGGAGGATGACTTTCCTGTGCGTGGGGATATTCGCCCTGCTGACCCTGGTGCTTGTGGCCCTGACTCTTCCGGGGATTCCGGCGGGAAAAGGGGTCAGTCTGAAGGGGCTGCCGGTGATGCTGCGCAAGAAAGTTCTCATCGGGATATATGTCTTCACCCTGCTGTTCGCGACCGGATATTACACGGCCTACAGTTATATAGAGCCGTTTCTCGGGCAGATCGGCTGGATGCCGGAAGGCATGATCACCGGGACGCTGATGGTGTTCGGAATCGCAGGACTGGTGAGCAGCGTGATGTTCTCCAAGTTTTACGGCTCGCAGCGCTTCCGTTTCGTGACTTTGGCGATGTGCGGGCTGACTCTTGCCCTGCTGCTCATGAAGCCATTGGCTTTCAGCCATGCTTTGAGCATAGTCCTGTGCGCCGTGTGGGGAATCTCCGTGACTGCCTACAATCTGGCCATGCAGTCGGAGGTGATTTCAGCCGCATCGGAGGATGAATCCGCCGTGGCGATGTCCATCTACTCCGGCATCTTCAACCTCGGCATAGGCTGCGGAGCGCTGATAGGAGGTGCTGTCTGCACACACTTGTCCATCTCGTGGATCGGAGTTGTCGGCGCAGTGCTTGCCGCGGCAGGTCTGCTCTACTGGCTCATGCGTCTGCGCCCGCTGATGGCAGGGAAATAGAGACTATTGTGAATCGTCCTCCGGTTCGAGGTGCAGTGATATCTGGGCAGAAGCGCCGAACTTGTCGCGAAGTGCCTGTTCTACACGCTTGGAGATGGTGTGGGCCTGCTCAAGCGAAATGTCGGAGTGGAGGACAAGATGTCCTTCCATCACAATGCCGGGGCCTTCACGACGGGTCTTGAGTTCGTGCAGATCTACCACGCCCGGAACGCCCTTTGCCGTATCGACGATTTCGTTTTCCATCTCATCGGGCAGGGAGACGTCAAGCAGTTCCTTCACTGCCGGTATCGACATCCTCACAGCCATCACGATTATGAAAATACTTATTATGCAGCCTGCCAGCGGGTCGAGGATGACGAACTTGTCACCGAGAAGTATGGCTCCGCCTATGCCGAGAAGAGACCCGATCGACGAAAGGGCGTCGGAACGGTGGTGCCAGGCGTTGGCGACCATCATCGGGCTGTCGAGTTTGCGGCCCTGCGCTGCCGTGTAACGGTAGAGAATCTCTTTGGAGATGATTGAAAGCAGGGCGGCCCAAAGGGCTATCATGCCCGGAGCTTCTACGGGTTTGCCGCCCAGTATGTTCTTTATGCTTTCTATGCCGGAGGACATCAGATTGGCCCCTACCACAAGGAGCATCAGGCTGATTATCAGCGTGGCGAAGGTCTCGAACTTGCCATGGCCGTAGTCGTGGTCCTTATCGCGGCCTCTGCCGGAGATGCGGACGAATACCAGCACCACCACATCACTCAGCAGGTCAGAGAGGGAATGCACGCCGTCTGCGATCATGGCGGCGGAATGCCCCGCGATACCGGCTGCTATCTTGAACACTGTCAATACAGCGTTGACCACAGACCCGACAAGGGTCACAAATGTGATTTTGGATGTCCTGGACATATTCTGCGAAGTTAGCAATATCTCCTGATTCCGCAAAAGCTGCCCGGCCGTTCTCCGCCCGGTCTGTTCTGAAGACGCCCCTCCAAGCCTCCCCCTCGCAGGTTAGAGATTATTACTTGTGAAAGTCTATAACCACGAGACTGGCACTTGAACATAGCCCGTATAGCGGAAAATTGTTATTTTTGCGGCATGGACGAGAGGAACGAGACTGCGGAAGTGCTGGAGACGGCTTCGATTGCCGGACATATTCTCCTCGAGAACGGGGCCGAGATTTCCCGCGTAGAGGACACGATGGAGCGGATTTCATCCCACTATGGAGTGGATTCCGGTCATTTTTTCGTGCTCAGCAACGGCATCTTCACGACCGGGTCTCTTGGAAAGTATGCCAATGTAGAGTTCATCCCGATTCGAGGCATCCAACTCTCCAAGGTGGTGGAAGTCAACAGTCTGAGCTACGACATCGCTGCCGGAAGATATACATTGGCCCAGGCGCGCGCAAAACTTGAGGCGATCCGCGACAGGGCGGGAAAACCTGCATGGGAGCAGATTGCCGGTTCCGCTTTCGGGGCTTCCGGCTTCTGCGCTGTCTTCGGCGGTGGGTTTATGGACTGCGCCGCAGCTTTCGTCGTGGGCGCTCTTTTGTATGTGTTTTCCATATTCATCAGCGGCAAGTATCTCTCCAAGATTGTCGGAGGCATCTGCAATGCACTGTTTGCTACACTTTTGTGCGTAGCCTCCTACAGAATCGGCTTCGGGGAAAGCCTGAGCAATATTATAATAGGTGCGGTCATGCCGCTGATTCCCGGGGTGCCGTTTGTCAACGGGGTGAGGGATCTTGCAAACTCGGACTACATAGCCGGATTGACCCGTCTGACCGACGCCATGCTCGGCTTCATCTGCATCGCACTCGGGGTGAGCATCGCTTTCGTCACGGACGGGGCCGTGTCCGGAGGTATGATTGAACTCTCCGGCATGACAGTGAACCCGCAAACGGCAGGACTGCTCTGGCAGATGCTGGCGGCGTTTGTTGGCACTCTGGCTTTCGCCGTACTTTTCGGCGCGCCGAGAAGGGAGTATGCGGCTTCGGGGCTCATCGGCTCTGTCGGTTGGGGGATGTTCCTCGCCCTGACGCGCTGCTGCTCAGTCGGAACGACAGTGGCGATAGTCCTGTCCACCATAGTGATCTGCATCCTGTCACGGTATGTGGCAGTGCTGCACAAGTGCCCGAGCACGGTCTTCGTGCTCTGCGGCATCTTCCCTCTTGTCCCGGGGGCCGGAGTATTCTGGTTTACATATTACCTGCTGTCCAGCCAGTTCGTGCTCTCGCTCACTACCGGATTTGTGGCCGCCAAAGGGGCAATCGCCATTGTCCTCGGCATCATCCTCGCCATGGAACTGCCGCAGCGGATCTTCTCCCGCAGGTCAGCAGCCTCCGGGAGAAAGTCCGGGTCATAGCATATCACCTCGTCACTGTTGCGGAGATGTTGGGCTCGCTGGCCACCACACTCTGGTCTGCCTGATAAGAGGAACTGTATTTGCCGCGTGGCAAGTCCTCGAATATATAGCGGTTGGCCATCCTGGCCGCCTCAATCTGGTCCGTCAGAGCTGTCAAAATGGCCGAAGCGGCAAGGTCGACAAGCAAGCCGATGATGGTATTGGAACCGCTGTTTATGGAACAATCCAGATAGAGATTGCAGGTCCTGTCAAAAAGCACCTCCCCTGTTGCCGCCGAGCGTATGAAGTATCTGATCTTTGTGGAAATGCCCAATCCGGATTTCTCCCAAGAATCAATCTGGGAGAACACAACAGCATCCGCCCCGAAGAATTTGCGGAAAGGTTCAAGCGAGGCATTTTCAAAGAGCTCCGCATCGTAAGCGCTCTCAGCCTTAAGCACATCAAGGGCAAGCAGAGGCGAGACCACGTAATAGCCGGCATCAGCCAGAGGGCGGCTGATGGAGGTGTACAGCAGATCCTTTGCCTCAACGTTGGTAGTATTGTTGATTGGCGGCATCACCAGCAGTACGAGAGGTTTCTCTTCGTACATCCCCGGATACAGGCTCTCCCGTGTCTGTGCAACCTTGTTGGAGATGCCGCATGAAACGAGCATCAAGGCTGACATAAGCACAGCAAAGGCTCTTCCGAATAAACTTCTTATCATAAGGCCAGACGTTTAAGCAGCGGGCCGACAAATGTGGCGGACTCCGGATAATTGATCATTTCCAATCTCAGCATCTCCTCGCCACGCTCGCGGAACAGGCCGGAATAGTCGGTCAGATTGCCGAACAGGCGGCGCTGACGGTCACTGGCGTTGTGGTAGAACACGTCGGCAACATCCGGCTGGAGAAGAAGATAGCCATACTCTGCACAAATCCCCGGAGGGGGCATCTTCCGCGTCCCGTCGGGACGTGATACCATCACCTCATAGACGTAGATGAGATTGCAGATACTCTCCGGAGTGCGTTCCTTGTAGTTGCGGTATGCGGCACTTTCATAGCCGCTCGCTCCGTCACTTGAAGGCCCCCAGTTATACAGGCCAACCGTGGTCCCGCACGAGGACAGAAGCAGGGCGGATGTCAGGAGCACAAGCGACGGTCTCATAGGCAGACGACCTTATGCTCTCCGGCGGAGATGAATATAGTCTTGCTGTAGACACGGACAGACCCGTTGTAAACCTCTACACTATGAGTACCCGGAAGCAGAAAGAGCGTATTCTCCGCCGTGGCCTGGATGTCCCTGTCCCTGCGCCAGGAAGATTCCTTGACGGCGTATATACGGTAATCGTCACCATCGACTCTCACCGTGAGCGGAGCGCCTTGAGAATCAGTGAACGACAGGCAGGCCTCATCAGCCTTGCCGCTGGAAATCGTATAGACTCCGACCCCGCATCCCGCAAACAATACTGCGGAAAGCAGAAGAATTGCAAGTTTTTTCATTTGTCAAGAATATAATAATCAGTCAATTGATCTTCAATCACAGGTTCTCCCTCGTAGGAGCAGAAAGAAATCTCGGTCTCAGGTGTGCTGCCGGCCATAGAGACCACGGTCACCTTGCCTGTAAGGGTCCCCGGGAGTTCGATGTCCACTCCCGTCTGAGGGTTCTTCACCACCTTGCCTTTACGATAGACGTTGAAACAGTCCCCGACCGCAAGGCCCTGCGAGGCTCCGCCGGAAATTACAAAAGAGCCGTCCTGTACAGCCAGTATGTATGACCGCCACGGCTGGTCCATGCACTTGTTGATGATGTTCTCGACCAGCTGCGAGAGAGCTGCGGAGATGGCCTTGTCACTGAGAGTGGCATCATAACCGGCCGTGCCTCCCAGACCCAGCGTCGTGGTGGAAGATGTCTCGGCATAGCCCTTCGCCTCATCGGAATAGATGATGAGACCTGTGGAGGCCTCGACCAGACGTATGCTCACCCCGGCTTCCACTGTCTGTGTCTTTGTGGATGAGAAGAGTTTCTGCTGGCCCTCGTTTTTGCGCCCGTACTCCGTGATGGAGCCGAGTATTATGTAATCCGCGCCGATCTTGTTCATGCTTTTCCCCGCCTCGGCTTCAAGCACATCAAGATCCTCCCTTTCAAGCAGGATGAACTTGCCGCTGGCTGCCAATTTGGCCGAAAGGATGTCCAGTGCCTGTTTCCGCATCGGATCATTGTCTTTGTCATAGAACAGCCCTTTGGCATATTGGGTCTCGTTGGTGAAACGGCCTATGGCCACCTTGCGCTTTATGGTCCTGTCCTCCTGTTGTGCGTGGGACGGCAGAGCCACAAGGAGAGAAAGCGCCAGCAACGCCGCCTTGATAATAGTTTTCATACTCGTAATATTTGTTCCAAAATTAATAAATAGATGCAAATCTTCCCCGTTCCGTAACAAATATTTAACTATATTTGGCCTGCTAACACATTTTTTGTCCTATATGAAGAGAATCGTCGAATGCGTGCCGAACTTCAGCGAAGGCCGCAACAAAGATGTAATCAACAAGATAGCCGCCGCCATCACCGGCGCCGCATCTCCCGTCACAGGTGAAAAAGTCAAACTGCTCGACATCGACCCCGGCGAAGCCACCAACCGCACCGTGATAACCTTCGTGGGCAGTCCGGAGGCCGTTTGCGAGGCCGCATTCCGCGGAGTGCAGAAAGCCCAGGAGCTCATCGACATGAGACATCACCACGGTGCCCATCCGCGTTCCGGGGCCACAGACGTGCTGCCCCTCATCCCGGTGGCCGGCATCAGCCTGGAAGAATGCGCGGAGCTCTCACGCAAACTCTCGAAGCGCATCAGCGAAGAGCTCGGCATCCCCTGCTACTGCTACGAGGCCGCAGCCTTCAAGCCGGAGCGCAAGAACCTCGCCGTCTGCCGGGCAGGCGAATATGAGGCGCTTCCCGAGAAGATGGCCGACCCTGCACGCAGGCCGGACTTCGGGCCAGAGGAGTACAGCGACACCGTAGCCAAGTCGGGAGCCAGCAATGTCGGAGCCCGCAACTTCCTGATAGCCGTCAACTTCAACCTCAACACCACCTCCACCCGCCGTGCCATGGCGGTGGCCTTCGACGTCAGAGAAAAAGGGCGCAAGGCACGCGAGGGCGGTTCGCTCACCGGCAAGGTGCTCAAGGATGCCGAGGGGAAGGACATCTGGATCCCCGGCACGCTCAAGGGATGTAAGGCAATCGGCTGGTATATAGATGAATACGGCATCGCCCAGGTATCGATGAACATCACCGACATCGCCGCCACCCCACTTCACATGGCATTTGAAGAAGTATGCCGCGCCGCCCAGGCACGGGGCATGAGGGTCACCGGCACCGAAATAGTGGGACTCGTACCGAAAAGCGCCCTCATCAATGCCGGAAAATATTTCCTTGAGAAGCAGCAGCGCTCCACCGGCATCTCCGAAGAGGAGATAATGAAGATCGCCGTGAAATCCATGGGACTGGACGATCTCAAGCCGTTCAACCCGAGAGAGAAGGTCATCGAATACCTCATGCAAGACGAGACCGAAGAAGCCAAGAGGCACAGACTTGTCAGGATGGATCTCAAGGAGTTCGCCGAAGAGACGGCATCCGAATCCCCAGCCCCCGGAGGCGGGTCAATCTCCGCCTGCATGGGAGCACTCGGGGCAGCGCTCGGCACGATGGTGGCCAATCTCTCCGCAGGCAAGAGAGGCTGGGACGAGAGGTGGAAAGAGTTCTCCGACTGGGCGGATGAAGGCCAGAAGGTGATGAATGAACTCCTGGACCTCGTGGACGAGGACACTGCCGCATTCGACAAGATAATGGAAGTGTTCAAGATGCCGAAAGGCAACGAGGAGGAGAAGGCTGCACGCGCAGCCGCCCTCGAAGCCGCGACCCTCTACGCCGCGCAGGTGCCCCTCCGCACCATGAAGACAGCGCTGAAAGCGCTCCCGATCGCCAAGGCGATGGCCGAAAAAGGCAACCCCGCCTCTGCCTCCGACGCAGGAGTCGGAGCACTTGCAGCCACTGCGGCGATACGCGGAGCCCAGCTCAACGTGCGCATCAATTCGGCAGGGCTTCAGGACAAGGAGGCAGCCGCCGAACTCAATGCCGAGGCCGATGCTCTCGCAGCTGAAGCCATGGAACTGCAAGATCAGATACTCGAAATCGTCAACAGCCACATACAATGAACAGTCCCGACCACCATCATCTGAGCTGGCAGGAGGAGATCCTCGAGGGAATCCCCTCCTACCTGCCTGGAACCAAGCCATACGACCCGGAAATCAACCACGCCCCGAAGCGCAAGGACATCCTCAGCCGCAAGGAAAAGGCCCTCGCGCTCAAGAACGCCCTCCGCTACTTCCCCGAGGAACTCCACCCCGTGCTGGCCTCGGAGTTCGCGGCG
This sequence comes from uncultured Bacteroidales bacterium, assembly GCA_934726455.1. Lineage (GTDB taxonomy): Bacteria > Bacteroidota > Bacteroidia > Bacteroidales > UBA932 > Cryptobacteroides. The sequence continues at coordinate 16,555 of CAKVDS010000026.1, read as the reverse complement.
GAGCTGCGGGACTACGGCCGTATCTACATGTACCGCTATCGTCCGTCTAATGAGATTTTTGCACGTCCGATAGATCAGTACCCGGCCAGAAGCCGTCAGGCTGCTGCCATCATGGCGATGATACAGAACAACCTCGACCCGCGTGTGGCGCAGCATCCGCACGAACTCATAATCTACGGAGGCAACGGCGCCATATTCCAGAACTGGGCACAGTACCGCCTGACGATGCAGTATCTCTCGCAGATGACTGACGAACAGACGCTTTCGATGTACTCGGGCCTCCCGCTCGGTCTCTTCCCGAGCCACAAGGACGCACCGCGCGTGGTGGTGACCAACGGCATGGTGATCCCGAACTACTCAAGCCGAGACGACTACGAGAGATTCAACGCCCTCGGCGTATCGCAGTACGGCCAGATGACCGCAGGTTCCTATATGTATATAGGTCCGCAGGGAATCGTGCACGGCACCACCATCACAGTGATGAACGCCGCCCGGATGCAGCTCCGCAAACGCGGTCTTGAAGGCAGCGCGGAACAGATGAGGGGAACGCTCTTTGTCACCGCCGGTCTAGGAGGAATGTCCGGAGCCCAGCCTAAGGCCGGCGACATAGCCGGTGTAGTGAGCGTCACTGCAGAAATCAACCCGCTCGCAGCACGCAAGCGCTACGATCAGGGCTGGGTGGACGAACTCCACGAAGACCTCGATGAGCTCATCCCCCGGATACGCAAGGCCGTGGCGGACAAGGAGGTTGTATCCATGGCCTACATCGGCAATGTAGTTGATCTTTGGGAAAGGCTTGCAGATGAGGGCGTCAAGGTTGACCTTGGTTCAGACCAGACGTCCCTGCACAACCCATGGGCCGGGGGCTACTACCCGGCAGGGCTGAGTTTCGAGCAGGCGAAGCGGATGATGGCCGATGACCCGGAGGCGTTCAAACAGGCCGTACAGGCTTCACTGAGGCGTCAGGTAACGGCAATCAATAAGTTGACAGCCAATGGGATGTATTTCTTTGACTACGGCAATGCCTTCCTGCTGGAGAGTTCCCGTGCAGGGGCTGACATCTTGAGGGAAGACGGCTCTTTCCGCTACCCTTCCTACGTGGAAGACATCATGGGTCCGCTCTACTTCGACTACGGATTCGGCCCGTTCCGCTGGGTATGCATGTCGGAAGATCCTCAAGACCTCGCAAAAACCGATGCTCTCGCCGTCAATGTGCTGAAAAAACTTGCCGGACAGGCCCCTGATGAGATCCGGAGCCAGATGCAGGACAATATCCACTGGATCGAGGAAGCCGGCAGAAACCACCTCGTAGTGGGCTCACAGGCCAGGATTCTCTATGCCGACTGCCTCGGACGCACACAGATCGCCCTCGCGTTCAACGATGCCATCCGCAGCGGCGAGATCACGGCACCGATAGTGCTTGGCCGCGACCACCACGATGTCTCCGGCACGGATTCCCCTTTCAGGGAGACTTCCAACATCTATGACGGTTCCCGCTACACAGCCGACATGGCTGTGCAGAACGTCATCGGCGACTCTTTCCGCGGCGCCACATGGGTGTCCATCCACAACGGAGGCGGAGTCGGCTGGGGAGAAGTGATCAACGGCGGATTCGGGATGGTCATAGACGGTTCCGAAGACTCCGCACGCCATATCCGGCAGATGCTGTTCTGGGATGTCAACAACGGCATCGCGCGCCGCAGCTGGGCCCGCAACAGCGGTGCCATCAGCGCCATCACAAGAGAGATGCAGCGCACCCCGGAGCTTAAAGTAACGATGCCTGTAACGGCAAACGACACACTTATTAACAATGCTTTAGACTCAGAACTATGACACATCACATTTCATCGGAACATCTCACCCTCGACAGGGTCAAGAAAATAATCGACAGCCACGCACAGCTCGCTCTTTCGGAAGAGTCCGTGCTGGCGATAGAAAAATGCCGCCGCTATCTGGACACCAAGATGGAGGACATCGGCCGCCCGGTCTACGGAGTGACCACGGGCTTCGGCTCGCTGTGCAACGTCACCATCCCGGAGGACAAGCTCTCCCAGCTCCAGTACAACCTCGTGGTCTCACATGCCTGCGGCTCCGGAGAGACTGTGCGCCCTGAGATAGTGAGGCTCATGCTTCTCCTGAAGATACAGTCGCTGTCATACGGCCACTCCGGCGCCCAGCTCGCCACAGTGCAGCGGCTCATCGACATGTACAACCGCGACATCCTCCCTGTAGTCTACCAGCACGGCTCGCTCGGCGCCTCGGGGGATCTGGCTCCCCTTGCCCACCTGTCCCTACCGCTGTTGGGACTTGGAGAAGTACTCTACAAGGGCAAGGTCCGCCCGAGCGCGGAAGTCTCAGCCGAATTCGGCTGGAAGCCGATAACCCTCCAGTCCAAAGAGGGCCTGGCCCTGCTCAACGGCACCCAGTTCATGAGCGCCCACGCGGTGTGGAGCCTGCTGAAAGCAAAACGCCTGTCCAGGTGGGCCGACTATATCGGGGCCATCTCGCTGGACGCCTACGACGGGCGCATCGAGCCTTTCTACGCCCTCACCCACCAACTCCGCCCGCACCGGGGACAGATCGAGACAGGAGAGAGGTTTCTGCATCTACTTGAGGGAAGCGAACTTATACGTCGCGACAAAGTCCATGTACAGGACCCATACTCGTTCCGCTGCATCCCGCAGGTGCACGGTGCTGTCAAAGACTGCATACGCTATGTGGAATCCGTCATCGAGACAGAAATCAACAGCACGACCGACAATCCTAACGTCTTCCCGGACGAGGACATGATAATCTCCGCCGGCAACTTCCACGGCGAGCCGATAGCCCTGCCGATGGATTCCCTTGCCGTGGCGATGTCAGAGCTCGCAAGCATCTCAGAGCGCCGCACCTACCGCCTCATCTCCGGCCAGAGGGGACTTCCGGCCTTCCTTGTGGCCAGGCCGGGGCTCAACAGCGGATTCATGATCCCCCAGTACACGGCAGCATCGATAGTCAGTCAGAACAAAGGCCTCTGCTGGCCGGCGTCCTGCGACTCCATCCCGTCATCCCAGGGGCAGGAAGACCATGTGAGCATGGGCTCCAACTCCGCCACCAAACTTGTCCGGGTCATGGACAACGTGGAGGAAGTGCTTGGCATAGAACTGCTGAACGCCGTACAGGCCCTTGAATTCCGCCGCCCGGCCAGGACATCCCCGCTGCTGGAGAAAATAGTGGAAGACTATCGCAGGCAGGTGCCTTTCGTGGACGATGACGCCTACCTGCATCCTCTCATAGAGAGATCCATAGAGTTCCTCCGCAATGAAGACTATATTCATCAATATTAAGGAACTCACCGGCATCACCCCTGCAGGCACGCTGCGCCTGCAGGGGGAAGAGATGTCGCACACCGGCAGCATCCGCAACGCCTGGCTCACCATAGACGGGGAAACAATCTCCGGATTCGGGTCCATATCAGATTATCCGAAAGGGCATTACGACTCCATGGTGGATGCCTCCGGATGCATGATGCTGCCCTCGTTCTGCGACTCCCACAGCCACATAGTCTATGCCGGCTCGCGTGAGGAGGAATTCATCGACAAGATCAACGGTCTGAACTATGAGGAGATAGCCGCCCGCGGCGGAGGCATCCTCAACTCCGCAGACCTGCTGCATGCCACCGACGAGGACTCGCTCTACCGGCAGAGCCTCGGGAGGGTCAAGGAGATGATGGAGAAAGGCAGCGGAGCCATAGAGATCAAGAGCGGCTACGGGCTGACTGTCGAGGACGAACTCAAGATGCTGCGTGTAATAAGGCGCATACGGGAGAGCGTCCCGGCTGTAATCCGCGCCACTTTCCTCGGCGCACATGCCGTCGGGAGAGCATACACAGGGAGGAAAGAAGACTATGTCTCATTGATAATCAGGGAGATGATTCCGCGTGTGGCGGAGGAGGGACTGGCGGAGTTCATCGACGTGTTCTGCGATGAGGGCTTCTTCAGCCCCGAAGACATGGATCTGATCCTCACGGCAGGAGAACGCTTCGGGCTGCGCCCTAAAGTGCACATTGATGAAATCGCCGTCATCGGAGGTCTTTCCACAGCACTCAGACACAAAGCCTTGTCAGTAGACCACCTCGAACGCACCGGAGAAGAGGGCATCGCTGCCCTGCGCGGTTCCGAAACCATGCCGACCATGCTCCCCGGCTCGTCGTTTTTCCTCGGACTCCCATACGGACGGGCTCGGGACTTCATAGCCGGCGGCCTTGGCATCGCCCTTGCCAGCGACTTCAACCCCGGTTCCTCCCCGTCCGGAGACATGCGCTTCGTGATGGCTCAGGGCTGCATCAAGATGCGGCTCACCCCGGTCCAGGCCCTCAACGCCTGCACCATCAACGGGGCTTACGCGATGGGAGTCAGCGACATCTGCGGGTCAATCGAAGTCGGCAAACTCGCCAACCTCATACTGACCCGCCCCATACCGTCACCGGGCTTCATCCCATACTGCTATACGACCCCGTTCATCAGGGCCCACTACATCAAGGGAAAGCCATTGGAATAATCAAGGGGCCGTCAAGCGGCCCCTTAGTTTATCAGTATTTTATCCAGCGCGAAAGATCAACATCCTCGAACATCGGTGCTTTCATCACCACCGTCGGGACATCTTTCCCGAGAAGGAAGCGGTCGATGAAAGCCTCGACTTCCGGATACTGCGACTCCGGAAGAAAGCAGTGCGGATGCCCTCCTTCTATGGACCAGCCCATCCTGTCCTCTATCCCGAAGCGCTCCCAGACCTTGCGGGCAGCATTGGCGGAGACATATCCCGACTCGTCCGCAAGCCACTGGTAATCAGTATTTCCGAGCAGCAGAAGAGCACGCGGGCAAATCATCGCGCATAGTTCGTGCCTGTCATAAGGGATGTTCCACACCTTCTCGCCGGAGAAAGTGTCGCGGAAGCTTTCAAGGAACCAGTTGTAGTCCGTCTTCTCAAGACTCTCCACATCCTGCAGAGTGTGGGATACCCTCCATGCGGCAGCACCGCCGCCGCCCGGCTCCTGGGCTATGGTCAGAGCCACCCTCTCATCGAAGGCTCCGCAGAAAAGGGCCATCTTACCGGCATAGGAGCAGCCGGTCACCCCAATATGGCGTGTGTCTATACGGGTCTTCACTTCCCCGAGCTGGCAGAGCCCGTCTATCAGGCGGCTCAAGCCCCAAGCCCACTCGATATAGGCCCCGTTTTTCTTGAGATCCGGGTAGAGGCGGTCGAACTCGAATTCCCCGCGGCTGCCGTGCGGCCCCCACTGGGTATAGTTGTTGACCTGTTTTTCGTTGAACACCATCAGGGCCACTGGCCTGTCCTCGAAAAGACTGTGCGGCAGGGACATTACACTCGTGCCGATCATCACCGGGTACGGCCCTTCCCCGCTTTCAGGATATGCTATGTATGAGCTGAGGGTCAGCGTCCCGCTCCCGACTTTGACATCGACATACAGGGTGTCGCCGCTCATTCTCGCATTGACATCTTCCGGTGCCACCACCGGTTTGGGTCCTGTCTCATAGTACTGGATCATGGAGGAAATCTCCGCCCTGCGTTTCTCCCAGTCGCGGAAGTTCTTCACCTCTCCGCGTCCTGAAGCCCAGGCAAAGGGGTTTGGAAGGCTTTCCTGCGGTTTTTCCAACCCGTCCGGGCGCATAGTCTGAGCCTTGTAAGATGTCAAGGTATTTTCTTTGTCGTACACAAGCGGGGGTTCTGCCTCGCCGCAGGCGAATACGGCCAAGGACAGGCCGAGGAACGAGAGGATTTTTGTTGCTGTGGTCATGATTGGATAATTTTCCACAATATAACAATTTTTACAGCAAGGTGAAATCCAGTGACTTGAGGTCGCGGTCAGCCGATGAGGAGCCGTAGAGGATCTCGTAGCGTCCCGGAGCCGGGGCCAGCCCGTCATTCCCGTCATAGAAGTGGAAGGCTTCGTTGTCGAGCACCAGCTTGACTTTCACGGTCTTGCCGGCGGCGATCTTCACCTTTTTGAAGGCTTTCAGAGACTTCAGCGGAGCGTCCGTCCTGTCAAGGCTCTTGACATAGACCTGTACAACCTCCTCTCCGTCCACAGACCCGGTGTTTGTCACAGGTACTGTCAGAGTAAGCTTCCTGTCCGGCTTTGCAGATGTTGCGGAGAGTCTCCCCTGCCCGTATTCAAATGAAGTGTAACTGAGGCCGAAACCGAACGGATACATAGGCTCGCCACGGAAATAGCGGTAAGTCCTGCCTTCCATGCTGTAGTCCTGAAAATCAGGCAGCTGGGAGGTCGAAGCATAGAAAGTCACAGGGAGTTTCGCAGACGGGTTGAAGTCACCGAGCAGCAGCCCGGCGAGGGCATCGGCTCCGCCCTGACCGCCGTACCAGGCCTGGATGAGAGCGTCATAACTGTCTTCCACCCCCTCGAAGCCCATCGCAGAGCCGGAGCAGTTGACCAGTATGACAGGACGGCCCGTGGCATGCATGGCCTTGAGCAGACGCCTCTGGACAGCAGGGAACTCTATGTCCGGACGGTCTCCGCCCTCTCCCTCGAATGAAGCCGTGATGCCGCCGACTATTATGATGGCGTCCGCATCCGCAAGCCTCGAAGCAAGTCCGCTGAACTCAGCCAATTCCCTGCGGCAGAACTGCGCGGAAAGCATGGCGAACGGACCGTCGCCACGGACATACTCCACCTCTATGGCATAGCTTGCGCCTTTCTTGACAGGAATGGACTTGTAGTCCGGCACTGTGTTGCGGAATCCGAAACCGCGGCGTGCGGCCTTTCCCACCTTCTCTACGGTATGCCCGTTGACTTTGAGGGTGTAGCCGTTGTCGCTGGAGATGTTGTACTGGAGCTGCCCGTCGAAATCTGACTTGAATTCGCCGCTCAGCCTCACCGCCACTCCGTCGGCATCGACGCCCTCCGAGAAACCGTATGCCCCGAAGGTGCTGAAGTTGATTTCGCCGTCCCTGTACTCTTCTTTCAAAGCCTTGCCTGACAGGCTCTTTCCGCCGTAGAACTGAGTCTTGAGACCCTTTCCACCATTGAACTTCGGCAGCAGGTTCTCCGTATTGTACTCGTCAACATAGTCGCAGGCCGGATCATAGACAATCTCCGCATCAGGGAGCGCCTTTTTGAAGCCGGCGAGGATGGAGCGGGCATGCTCCGCTGTCGGAGTTCCGCCGTAGTTGCCGTTGAGCATCTGGACGTTGTCTGCATTCGGGCCGAGAACCGCAAGCTTGCGTACCTTGCGGGAAAGCGGCAGAACGCCGTCGTTTTTCAGAAGTACCATGGACTCGGCCGCGGCCTGCACAGCCTGCGCGTCATGTTCCTCGCTGCTGATCACCTCCGGGCCCAGGTCAGACCACGGAAGCATCCCGGCAGGGTCGAACATTCCGAGCTCGAAACGGGAGCGAAGTGTGCGGCGCAGGTGGACATCCAGATCCGACTCTTTGATGAGCCCCTGCTTGAGGGCGTCGAGCAGGGATGTAAAACTGTTGCCGCACTCAAGGTCCGTGCCGTTCAGCACAGCGTCTGCGGAAGCGTGCATCGCGTCCGGATGGGTCTCGTGCTGCCCCGGAGTATAGAAATTGTTGATCGCATCGCAGTCAGTGACCACCAAGGACTTGTAGCCCCATTTGTCACGAAGTATGTTCTGGATAAGCCGGTCGCTGGCGCAGCAAGGCACACCCTCGTAACGATGATATGCGCACATGACTTCCTGCACGTTGGCCTCCGTCACAAGTGCCTTGAAAGCAGGCAGATATGTCTCCCACAAGTCTCGCGGGGAGACGCTCACATCGAAACGGTGCCGCAGAGGTTCCGGCCCGCTGTGCACCCCGTAATGCTTCGCGCAGGCGTGGGTCTTGAAGTACCTGTCATCATCACCCTGCATACCCTTGACTGTCTGCATCCCGATGACTTCCGTCAGGTAAGGGTCTTCCCCGGGGGTTTCCTGGCCGCGCCCCCAGCGGGGATCGCGGAAGATGTTGATGTTCGGGCACCAGAAACTCAGTTCCGGGTTGCCGGGGTAATACCTGGCACGCATCCCGACATTGAATTCCGGGGTGGAGCGGTTCCAGTTGGCACGGGCCTCATCGGAGACGCTGCTGAACACATCATAGACAAGATCCGGATTGAATGTGGCGGCAAGCCCTATATACTGCGGGTAGACAGTGTACCCGTCGGCCCTGATGCCGTGGCAGGCCTCGCTCCACCAGTTGTAGGCCGGGATTCCGAGCCGGTCCACGGAGACGGATTTGTTCATCATCAGCCCCACCTTCTCCTCCGGCGTCAGCAGGGAAAGCAGGTTCTCCACCCTCTCCTCTACCGGGAGCGAAGGGTCTCTGAACGGATACTCATACTTGTCTCCGCCACCGCAGGCGGAAACCATCAACAATGCAGCCGAAAAAGCCGCAAGCATCTCGGTTTTCATAAGATTCAGTGTTTGTATATCAATTCTTTATATGGTCTTTTCGGATCGTTGGTAAATATCTCTAGCCTCACGGATTCCTCCCTCGTGCGCACCCTCACTTTAAGGGCGGTGCCGGGCTGGAGCACCGTTCCGGCCCGCAGGTTTGAATCGGCGCTGCCGCGCACGGCATGGATCACCAGAGGTGCTGCCCCGTCATTATGGAGTTCGATGTATCCGCCGTACATGTTCGACAAAAAATTGCGCCGCAACCTGCCCACTGAAGGATAAGTGCGGAGCACGGCGCCTGTGCCGTCTTCCCGCCGGAGCCTGATGCAGGAAGCCATCAATGTACCGGGTTCTCCCCCGGCATCAACAATGATGGTATCACGGCTGCTCGTCCAGTCTTCGCCCGGACCGGTGTAAACCAAGCTGAGTTCCGCCAGCTCCCCGGGGACAAGCAGTGCCGGAGCCGTAATCTGCATTGCAGGATTGCTGCATCTCAACTTGAGCGGCAGAGGTTTCGAGGTGACATTGACTACCTTTATCCGTTTCCGGGCAGATTCACCATTATATATATACCCGAACGGAATCTCCCGGCGCGAGGCACGCAGAGCGGGGGTCAGGGCGACCGGACACAATTCATCAATCCCGTCGCCGGCGCCGCGCACAATGGCCGAGAGGCTGAGCGTAGCCACCTCCTCCCCGCTGCGTGTGAATATTCCCACTGTCCGTTCGGCATATCCGGATACCCCGGACAGGTCAAATGCCACATCCACAGTGCCGGTCTGGCCGGGCAGGACTTCGCGGGGATTGAGAGAAGCGCTGATGCAGCTGCATCCGGGAACCGGCGCTGCGAGAGAGACGGTCGAGGAGCCGCTGTTGAGAAAGCGGAACGAATGGCGCAAAGGTCCCTGCGTGGACTCCACCATACCGAAATCACACCCGGTGGAGTCAAAGACAATAGAAATCTCGCCTCCCTGAACATTGAAGTGCAAGAAGGCGAGAGCAACAAATAATTTAACCAATTTTACCATCCGGGGACAAAGTTACCCCTATCCGGCAAAGGCGCAATATTCTGGCGATACATTAAGTTTTGCCGCCGCTACTTTTTCGAAGAGAATGTCTTATGTTGCAAAAGCGAAAGAGAATGTAACACCATCCAAGGCCGCTTCATAAGGCATTTTTTAACTTTGTCGCCAAATTAATATCACGATGAAAAAAGCCATTTTTCTGCTGCCTCTGGCAATGCTGGCGGCGTGCACAACCAAACCACAACAACCACAGACACTGAAAGATGCCCTTGAGGGCAAATTTCTGATCGGTGCGGCAATCAACGAAAGCCAGATTCGAAGCCAGGACGCCAAAGGTGATTCCATCCTGTTCAGGCACTTCAACGCCATCGAGCCGGAGAACTGCCTCAAGAGCGAGGAACTCCAGCCGGAAAAAGGTGTTTTCAAGTGGGAACTCGCGGACAAGTATGTGGACTTCGGGGAGAAGAACAATCTCACCGTCTATGGACACTGCCTGATCTGGCACTCACAGCTCCCGGCTTGGTTCGCCAAAAATGAAGACGGCACGGATGTCTCTCCAGAAGAACTGAAAGCCCGCATGAAAGACCATATATATACTGTGGTCGGACGCTACAAAGGACGCATCAAGGGCTGGGATGTTGTCAACGAAGCCATCAACGACGACGGCAGCTGGAGGCAGAGCCCTTTCTACAAGATACTCGGCGAGGAGTTCATCCCTCTCGCATTCCAATATGCTCATGAGGCCGACCCGGACTGCGAACTCTACTACAACGACTACAACATGCACTGCGAGGGCAAGATCGCGACCGTCATCAAGATGGTCAAGGATCTCCAGAGCAGGGGCATCAGAATAGATGCTGTTGGTTTTCAGGGCCACTTCGGCATGGATTATCCGGATGTCAAGCAGCTTGAGAAGAACATTGAGGATGTACACGCGTGCGGAGTGGACGTGATGTTCACCGAACTTGACATGTCCATTCTCCCTACCATAGCGATGACTGCGGACCTCGCCGGAGTTCCGTTCCCGGAGATACGCAAGAATCCGGAACTCGCGAAGAAGCTTCACGACATCATGGTGCCTTACCCGGACGGCATACCTCAGGAGGCCTACGACAAATGGAACGAGAGGGCCCAGATGTTCTGGGACATGTTCCTCAGGCAGCACGACAAGATCCGCCGCATCAATGTATGGGGCATTCAGGACGGAGACAGCTGGAAGAACGGATTCCCTGTAAGGATGGAAGGCCGCATCGATGCGCCGCTGCTCTTCGACCGCAGCTACAAACAGAAACCGGTAGTGGACTGGATCATCGCCAACGCCGACAAATATTGACGCCAAGCCCTGAGCACGATGCCGCCGCTGAGCGCATCGTCCTATGAATAACGTCCGGCCGGAATCACTGTGGTTCCGGCCGGATTTTCTTTATTTCAGCCTGCAATGCATGGATAACGTTTTTGTTACCAGTTAAAACATTTTTATTTTATATCCTATAAATAAACGACTTATCCCGAAATGCAGCAATACTCTTTGTTTCCGACATGAATCTTGCTAATTTTGTCCGGATGAAGTTCAAAAGGGTCATATTCCATATCGACGCCAATTCGGCTTTCCTCAGTTGGGCAGCCGTAAAGCTGATTTCCGAGGGCCAACCCGACATAAGGCTCGTGCCGTCCGTCGTCTCCGGAGATCCGTCGGACAGGCGGAGCATCGTGACCGCAGCTTCCATACCCGCCAAGAAACTCGGAGTCAAAACAGCCGAACCGATAGGGATGGCACTGCGGACCTGCCCCGACCTTGTCATCGTGCGCGGGGACTGGCCCTGGTACAAACAATGCTCCGATGCGTTCATGGAGATATGCCGCAGCTACTCCCCCGTCCTGCAGAAATTTTCCATCGACGAGTGCTTCATCGACATGACGTTCCGCCTCTACCGCAAAGATCCCGTTGAAGTCGCGACAGCGCTGAAAGATGAAATAAAATCCCGGCTCGGTTTCACCGTCAATGTCGGCATCGGCCCCAACAAGCTGCTCGCCAAAATGGCCTCCGATTTCGAGAAGCCGGACAAAGTCCACACACTCTGGACAGAAGAAATCCCTGAAAAGATGTGGCCGCTCGGAGTCGGCGACCTTCTCTGGGTCGGCAGGAAGACAAGGACGCGTCTTGAGGCATACGGAATCCGAACCATAGGTGATCTCGCCCGGACCGGAGAGGGCGCACTTGCCAGACTCGTCGGCAAGAAGTTCGCAGCCCAGCTGCATCAGAGCGCCAACGGCATTGACGACTCCCCGGTCGAAACCGAGACACAGGATGCCAAAAGCATCAGCGCAGAAAGGACTTTCGCCCATGACATCAGCGACCCCAAAGAACTTGACAGGGCACTTTTCAATGTGGCCTGCATCGTCGCGCACAGGCTGCGTAAAACCGGCTTCAGCGCTTCGTGCGTGTCGATGTTCGTAAAATACAACGACTTCTCCGTCAAGCAGAAACAATGCAGCATGCCGCAGCCGACAGACATCACGGCAATAATCCTCAACGAGGCCAGACGCATGCTTCCCGAAATCTGGGACGGCCGCTCACCACTTCGTCAGGTAGGGCTTGGCGTATCCAGATTCTCAAGAGAGGAGGCCGTGCAGATGAGCCTGTTCGAGGACAGCCGCCTGCAATACTACCGCGATTGGGACAAGAAATACGATTTTTTTCGTAACTTGAGCGACAAAAAAGATTAACCGACAATGTCGTCAAAAACAATTCTCCTTTCCGCTGCCGCGCTGCTGTTAACCTGCGCAGCGACAGCCATGACCCCGTCCTGGATAAGACGCAACAGCATCTCCCCGGACGGAAGCACCATAGCGTTCAGCTATAAAGGTGACATCTGGACCGTGCCCGCCTCAGGCGGAGAAGCCACGCAGATCACATCCAACCAGGCCTACGACTCGGACCCCCTCTGGACACGGGACGGGCAGAGCATAGTGTTCGTCTCATACAGAGAATCAGGCAAGGACATCTTCCTGACATCGAAGACCGGCGGAACCCCGAAGCGCATCACTTCCCTCCCCGGCAGCGAGACGCCGCTCGCCGTACTGGAAGACGGCAGCATCCTCTTCAGCTGGTACAACGGCGCGGTGGAGAGTGAGAACTACGGAGACTTCCCCGGCACGGCCCAGCTCTACCGCACGGATCTCTCCGGAAGCGCCCCGGCACTGGTCACCTCACTGCCGATCATGGCGATGAGCGCAGGCAGGGACGGCACCATCATATATGAAGACTACAAGGGATACGAAGATCCGCTCCGCAAGCACCACACATCTTCAGTCACGCGCGACATCTGGAAATATACGCCGCCTGCAGGCGAGAAAGGCATCAGTTCCAGAGGCGAATTCACAAAGCTCAGCGACTACCGCGGAGAGGACCGCAATCCGGTGTTCGCCTCCGACGGGGACACATTCTACTACCTCAGCGAGCGGGACGGCAAGTGTTCCAACATCTGGCGCAGTTCCATCTCGAAACCGGGAGAATCCGTCCAGCTGACATTCGAAAAGCGCAACCCGGTCCGCTTCCTGTCCATATCTGACAACGGCACGCTCGCATACTCATGCAACGGCGACATCTATACGCTGAGAGAAGGCGGAAGTCCGGCCAAGGTGAATATAAGCCTGACACGCGACGAGAGCGAACGCGAACTGCAGAAATTCAACTACAGTTCAGGTGCAAGTTCCATGGCCGTATCACCTGACGGGAAAGAAGTTGCAATGATAATAAGAGGCGACGTGTTCGTAACCTCGACAGAGTTCCGCACCACAAGGCGCATCACCAACACCCCGGAGCAGGAGAGAAATGTGGATTTCTCCGCCGACGGGAGGGAACTGTACTACTCATCCGAACGTGACGGCCACTGGGGCATATACAAGACATCCCTCGTCCGCAAGGAAGACAAGCTCTTCACATACGCAGTGCAGACCAAAGAAGAGCTCGTATCCGCCCCGGGCGAGACCTGTTTCCAGCCGGACGTGTCCCCGGACGGCAAGTGGGTGGCATACTACCGCAACCGTACCGAACTGGTAATCAAGAACATCAAGAGTGGGAAAGAGAAATCCCTGTTCAAAGACGTCAACTATTCCTACAGCGATGGAGACCAGGGATTCGAATGGAGCCCTGACAGCCACTATATCCTCTGCAACTGGCAGGCAAACGGAGGATGGAACAACTCCGATGTGGCCCTGATCGACATCGAGACAGGTGAAATCACCGACCTCACCCGCAGCGGATACTCCGACAGCAACTTCAAATGGGCGCTCGGCGGCAAAGCCATGACCTGGGAATCCGACAAGAACGGCTACCGCAGTCACGGCAGCTGGGGTGCAGAAAGCGACATCTACATCATGTTCTTCGACGGCAAGGCCATGACGGAATTCGGACGCAGCAAGGAGCAGATAGAAATCGACAACATGCTCAAATCCGAGAAAGAAGTGAAAGCCGAGAAGAAAGAGGAGAAGAAAGACTCGCTTGACAAGGCCAAGAACAAGATGGAGAAACTCAAACTCGACCTCGCCGGCAGGGACGACCGCATCAAGAGGCTCACCCCGAACTCAAACATGATGGGAGACCACTTCCTGAGCACCGACGGCAACAAGCTCTACTTCACCCAAAGACTCGAAAAGGGCTACGACCTCTGCGTGCGCGACCTGCAGGAAGGCAGCATCAGCGTGCTCGCAAAAGGCGTATCCGGCACATTCTACCCGTCTTCTGACGGCAAGAGCCTCTATGTCTTCTCCGGCCGCGGGCTGTCCAAGCTCTCCCTCCCTTCCGGCAAGAGCGAAGCCATCACATTCTCCGGAGAATATGAGTATAAGCCGGCCCTGGAGCGCAAATACATGTTCGAGCATGTCTGGAAACAGGTTCTGGAGAAATTCTATGTCAAAGATCTTCATGGTACGGACTGGCAGTACTGTCACGACAACTACGCAGCCTTCCTCCCGCACATCAACAACAACTTCGACTTCCAGGATCTCCTCTCCGAAATGCTCGGAGAACTCAACGGTTCTCACACCGGCGCACGCTACCGCGCCGCAACGACACGCAACATGGGTTATCTCGGCGTGCTCTACGACACGGACTGGACGGGGAAAGGCCTGAAAATCAAGGAAGTGCTCCCTGGCGGAGTGCTCTCTCTGGCAGATTCTGAAATAAAGGCCGGGGATATCATCGAGACCATAGAAGGCCGCAGCCTTGAAAGCCCTGCGGACGTGCTGTCGGCCCTTGAGGACAAGGCCGGCAAGCGGATCTGCATCACGGTGAAGAAAGGCTCCGGCAAGCCGGAGGAGATGTTCGTCACACCGGCATTCTCTGACAGCACCCCGCTATACCGCAGGTGGGTACGCCAACGCGAAGAGATGGTGGAGAAGCTCTCCGGCGGACGTGTGGGCTATGTACACATCCAGGGCATGGATTCGGACAGTTTCCGTGAAATGTTCTCCAAGGCTCTCGGCAAATACCGCGGCTGCGACGCCCTCATAGTAGACACCAGGCACAACGGCGGAGGATGGCTCCACGATGATGTGGTCACGTTCCTCGGAGGCAGACTCTACACCAAATACATCCCGCGCGGGCAGTTCATCGGAGACGAGCCGTTCACAAAATGGACAAAACCTTCGTGCATGCTCGTCGGTGAAGACAATTACTCCGATGCCTCAGGCACCCCTCTCGCCTACCGCCAGCTCGGCATAGGCAAGCTGATCGGGGCCCCGATCCCGGGCACCATGACAGCCGTATGGTGGGAGACTCTCATCGACAGTTCCCTCGTATTCGGAATTCCTCAGGTAGGCTCATGGTCTGTCGCTGACGGACGCTTCGTGGAGAACAACCAGATAGAACCGGACATCGAAGTCTACAACGACCCCGCCTCAGTGCTGCGCGGCGAAGACAGGCAGCTTGAAGCGGCCGTGGAAGAAATGCTCAAGGAAATAGCCCAATAGACCTCAGTGGCGACAAGAGAAGCTACAGCCTCGTCTGGATAGACCCGTCGAGCGGACAGGCCATAGGAAAAGCCTCAAGGGTCAAGGGAGGCAAATCCCTGACCCTCAAGGCTCCTTCAGAAGAGGCCGTGGCCTATTTTTATTGACGGGAACAGGAATGTCCCGTGAGCGAAGGAACTCTTTGAAACTGAAAGGATATACCTCTACTGGGAGATAACGGCCACTGACCTGCTAGCCTCACCGCATGTTTCCAATTATTTTCGCTATATTTGAAGTTGGACATCATTTAACTACGGCTATGGAGGAGAAAAGAATCAAGTACCCTATAGGGGTGCAGACATTTGACAAGATAATCGATGGAGGATACCTCTACATCGACAAGACAGGATATGTCCACGATCTGGCGGAAAACTACAGTTATGTGTTCCTCAGCCGGCCGAGGCGCTTCGGAAAGTCCCTGCTCTCCTCCACCATCCACAGCTATTTCGCCGGAGACAAGGAACTGTTCGAGGGGCTGGAGGCGGGGAAGCTGAAGAAAGAATGGCCCAAACACCCCGTGCTCCACTTCGACATGTCCACGGCGAAGCATCTGGACGAGGAGCAGCTGACAAGTGAATTGGGCCTGAAACTCAGCCGATACGAAGAAATTTACGGAAAAGTTGAGGACGAGACTCAGATCAACCAGCGCTTCGAGGGCCTTGTCCAAAGGGCCGTAGAGCAGACCGGAGAGAAAGCTGTGGTCATCATAGACGAGTACGACGCTCCTCTTCTCGATGTGATGAACAATCAGGAGAGACTCGCCCCGATGAGGCAGATAATGAGGAACTTCTACAGCCCCATCAAGAGCCTCGACCCATATCTGAGGTTCGTCTTCATAACCGGCATCACCAAGTTCGCACAGCTCAGCATATTCAGCGAACTCAACAACCTTAAGAACATCTCCATGATGCCAAGATATTCAGCCATCTGCGGCATATCCCAAAGCGAGCTGGAGACCCGGATGAGTACCCCTGTGCAGGAAATGGCGGATGAACTGGGGCTGTCAGCCGAGGCGCTGCTCTCCAAACTCAAAAGCAACTATGACGGTTACCATTTCTGCGCCAAATCCGAAGACATATACAATCCGTTCAGCCTGCT
>CAKVDS010000025.1 GCA_934726455.1 uncultured Bacteroidales bacterium | reverse complement strand
AACGGCTTACTGTAAGCTTCATGTCCAAAATAGCTAAAGATAGCTACAAAGATAAGGAATTTACTTGACAAAAAAAAAGAGGCCTCGGGCCTCTCCAGTGAAAATATCGGGAAAATTAGGTGTCAAACTTCAGAGGCACAGCGCCGCCCCGAGGATGATAAATCTGATTTTAGTGTCCATATTATTTATTGCGGTTATGAATGCTCAAAGATACGGATTTTCTATGTATATTTGAGAAATTTTATCATACCGTTTTATGAAAAAAATAGTCAAGATTCTCGCGATTGCGACCGCCGTGCTCGCTACCGCGTCCTGCTGCGGGGGCAACGCAGAGAAAAACACCACGGATAACAACAACACTATCATGAATCAGAGCAGTAATTTCATCTTCGCTGCGGACACCCCTTGGGAAGACGCAGGCGGCGGAGTCGAGCGTCAGATCCTCGGCTACAACGACAACATTATGATGGTCAAGGTCAAATTCGACAAGGGCGAAGTCGGGGCGATGCACAGCCATCCTCACTCACAGGTGACTTATGTGGCATCCGGAAAATTCGAGTTCACCATCGGCGGAGTGACCAAGATCGTCGAGGCGGGAGACGCCCTCTACAAACAGCCGAACATCGAGCACGGCTGCGTATGCCTTGAGCCGGGCATCCTCATCGACTGCTTCAACCCTATGAGGGAGAATTTCCTCACCAAGAAATAGTTCAACCCGCAATATCCACAAAAGCCCGGTCCTGACACGGACCGGGCTTTAATATTACAGGGCAGGAGCTACTCCCACTCAGTGCGTACCGAGTGCACAAGAATACGGCTCTCCGTGCCCACGGTGCTGGTATGCTGCAAGCCGAAGCCGCCGAAACTGTTAGGCTCGACCTCGGCGCTGAGCTCGGCCTCATGATGCACGGCCGGGTCAGAAGCGAGTTCCGCAATGCGTCCCGGGCCGCTGACAGAAGCCTTGAGCTCACCACCGTGCATGGAAACCGAGAGCACGCAGCCGGTGAGGAAACAGTCCACGGTGACAGGCTCGCATACCGGCTCCACATGGCCTTTGTCATATTTGACAAGGAGCACATCCACAGCATTGGCATACTTGGTGGTGCGGATGACACGGAGCGCATAACCGGTAAGACTGCGAGTGTCGAACTTCACGAAAAGATCGAGATACTGCTGTCTTGCGCTTCCGAAGCCCTGGCCGCCATCCTTTGCCGGGTCGACCTGCCATGTCACCGTCATGTCGCCATACTTGCCATCAAGCGGAGTATAGCGCAGACGCGCTCCCTGCTGAAGCTGCTGGATTCCATAACCCTTGGCCCCGTTGATGCCTGTGCCGTAGAGCCAGCAAGGCTGTGAAAGATCCGGATCATGCTTATAATACATCCTCGTATCTTCAGGGATGAAAGCGTCCACAGTCCAATATCCCGGCTTCACCTCCAGCTGGTTGTCGCAAGGGAAATCGCTGAAATCGGTGAAATATGCCTTCGTGGCAGGCAGGCCTGAAGCCTTGATGCGCGACTTGCTCACGACACGCACTTCCTCCCCCGGCTCGCAGCGCAGATGCTTCGGAGCCACTCCGACCATCAGATAATGGCCTGCATCTTCACGCGTGAGTTTATAATCAAGATGAGGCACTCCCATCCGGGAGACGCACACAGGCACGGCCCCGCCTCCCCTGCGGTCGTCACAGCGGTACCAGGTCACGAGTGATTCATCGGAACGTCCTTGAAGATCAATCTTATACTCAACCCTCGCCTCAGTGCCGGAAATCCTCAAGACAGGCTTCTCGACAAACGCCGGAGCCGGCACATAATCCGGAGCCACAGTCAACTTGGCGGCGACCTCAAGTCCCTCTGCAGTATAGGCGATCACATCGAAAACCTGCGTCCTGTCCTCGCTGTTGACCGGAGTCACTTCGCACTTCTCCCCTTCAAGACAAGAGAGCTTGACAAAACGCTCATAGCCCGGCTGCACTTTCCAGAACACTTTCTGATTGTGAAGAGGATAACCCAGATGCCTCATCGGCGTGGCCGTAAGTGTCACAGAGCCCTTGCCGGTCTGGAGAGAAGCCTCCCTCACATCCATGTCAAGGCATGTCGGCATGTTGGCATAGTCGCGCCCGTCACGCTTTGACAGTGCTTCAACTCTGGACTTTATGCCTTGAGGATCCCAATCGTCGTCTCCTCGGAGAAGGTTGTAGGTATTGTAAAGCACCTTCCCGTCGTCCTCTACAAGACGATAGGCAAAAAGCTGAGCCTTCTGGTCGAGAATAACGGTATTGTAAGGCTTGGCGGCACCGACGAAAGCAGGAGCCCCGTCAAGGGAAATGTTGTACTGATAGCAGCGCAGCCACTCCTCCGGACGGAATGTCCATGCAAGCTGGACAGGACGGCCGGCGTGGTAGCGGACATCGACGAGACTGTGTCTGCCGACATTCTTGCTCACGGCCTGCACAGCCTCTCCGTGGCGGACATTGAAGTCGCAGTCCATGAAGACGGTGCCGCAGCGGTCCACACTGCCGAAAGGCTGACGCCCCCAGAAATCCAGATCGCATCCCAGATGCACTCCGCAGTGGTTGAGAGAGTCATCGGTGCTCTCGAAGTGGCAGCCCACAAAAAGGATACGCTTGGAGCCTGTGAGAGGAGTCAGGTTGAGACGGGACACAAAACGGACATTCTCCACATACACCCTGTCCCCATGGCAGAAGGCAAGCTGGGCCTGGGTGATGGCAGGATTGCGTTTAGCCCTGTTGAATTCGGGGTTACGGGGATATTCAAGATCTATGTTGCAATAGTTGCCCATGGTCAAATCCTTGACAACCAGATCATCACCATAGAAGTCAAACATGGTGAAATTACCCCGCGCACCCTGGGTCTGCCCCCTCGCGGAGCCAAGCACGACATCACGGGCATCCGTGGCCATACCCAGAAGCTGGAGCGCCTCGCAACGGATGGTAAGCCCTATCGGAGCCCCCTGCCCCTCCTCCGGGACGCGATCCCGAGGATCATCAGGATCATCAACCCAATACACCCATGGCGCGATATACACCTTCATCGGGTCAGAAGCCGTACCGTCGCTGACCTTGGCCATGGCTTCATTGAACGTGCGGAACACATAAGGCGACTGCGCCACCTGTTCTGCGCTGAGGCTGCCGTCCACATAGAAAGCATGCGGACCGAGCTTGATTTCCTCGCCTTTGTAGTTGATGGTCTGGGCTGAGAGCCCAAGACAAAGAGACAGGAACGAGGCCAATATTGCTATCTTTTTCATAAAGCTGTTATTCTCAATAATAAATATGGTGTCTTCGGAAGACGTATCTTCTGGCGCGACTTGTCATAGAGCCTGTAGTCCTCCACTTCGGAAGTCTCGAACACCCCGGGAACGGCAGAGACCGTCATGCCCCAGGTGTCTATCACCTCCACACGGAACTTCGTCCCCGGCTGCAACTTGGCATAGCCCGCGCACTTTGCCGGAAGGTTGAAATCCCACACACCGGGCATCTTCTCCCCGAAATACACATAGTAGTTGCCCTCTCCGTCCGTCGCCGTCTGGTGGTCGCGGCTGGTGTCGGCGAGTTCGAGTGGCCTCTTCAAGGCAGAAAGGATATCAAGGGTGAAGCCTATGCGTTTCCACGACTCACCTCTCCAGAGGCCGCCCTTGGCCCAGAAGATGTCATCAAAATCGCCATCTTCATACTGATAGCATTCACCATGAGTGACATAGGTCCCGGCGATGAGCCCCTGCCAGATGCGGTGGAGCATCTCCTCTCCGCTCAGACGTCCCCAGCGGGAAGGCAGATTGCCCTCATAGCACACCTCATCAAACACCACAGGCATCGGATAGATGTTGCGGACCGTCGCGGCCCTGCCGAAGTCCTCGACCGGAGCCTCATCCTGGATGCTCGCGTGAGTCAGCCCGCCCTCCCATACAGGGTAATACTTGGCCGTGCTGCCATGGATCGAGCACAGATGCCCGTACGGGTCGTTGTCCCCCACACGGGCGATAAGTTCCCTCCAGTCCTCAAGGCTCTTGGCCTTGCAGTAGTCATATTCGTTGGCCAGAGACCACCACACATTGCGGAACGAAGCCACGCGTGCCTGAAAATAGTCCAGATAAGCCAGATTGGCTTCCTGCGGCATGCTGTCAAAGCCCCATACCCCCTTGTCGTAAGGGTGGAAGAGAATCAAGTCAGCCTGGATGCCGAGTGTGTCCATCCTGTCCAGCAGAGACTCGATGTGCCTGAAATACTCCGGCACGGGGCGTGAGAAATCGAAGCCGTCCCCGTCCTTCTCGAACGGCAGCAGGTCGGGAATCTCCCGGCAGAGCGGATAATTTTTCGGGAACACGCACATGCGCACCTTGTTGAAGCGCGCAGCCTCAAGCGAGGCGAGAGTCTCCTCCTGACGGGCTGTACTCTGGTGCATCCAGCTGTAGGCCGTGGTGCCGAGAGGGTGGAAAGCCAGCCCGTCAGCATAACTGAAGCCGTGGACATTCCCATCCATCACCCTTACCGGGCCATGGTTGCCCTCCGAAGCAGGGACACAGGTAAACGAACCTTTCCTGCCCCTCAACGCCGGGACATTGCTCTTCGTGACGAATGTCCACTCACCTTCAGCCTGAGGCATGAAGCGGACACGGAAGACTCCGTCCCCGTCGTAGAAACCTCTGACCTCAGTCCTCTCGGAGCCGTTGGAGAACACGGCGGAGAACTTCACATCGAAAGGATTGCCCTTGACGGAAGCCTCACAACTATATTCGAAACGTCCCCACTTCTCCACATCGGCTGCAAATGAATAAGGCAACGCCGCAAAAAGCGACACCACCATCATGACAAAGAATCTTTTCATACTAGTCAAGGACACGGTATTTGAAGTTGCTGAATCTCACTTCCCCCTTGCCGGCGGCCATCAGGCCCGGAAGCATGCTCTGAAAATCATGGAAAGTATTGTGGTTGAACCCGGAAATCTCCATTCCCCACTCTTCCTTGACCCATTCCTTGCCGTCAAGGCTGTAATAACCTGTGATGACCTGGTTGTCGTTGCGTATACGCAGCCAGATATGGTCTACATCAGGAAGCTTGCTGCGCACACCGCCCTTGTCGCGGCGGAAGCGGAGAGTCCCCCTGTCATTGATACCCTGGCCGACATAGAAGCGGCTGTCATAGTAGATCACAAGTCCGGCCACAGAACCCGGTGTCCTGTCGATCTCCACCTCGAACTCGTAGGCATGGTCTCCGGCCACAAACATCAGCGGAGCGGAATCCGCAGGGCAGGTGCCTGTAGACTTGAGGGTGAGGACACCGTCCTTGATGGAGGCGCGTGAAGGGTCGAAATCCTTGTAGTATTTCCAGTCAAGCCCGACACGGAACTCACCAAGATGAGCCTTGCGGTCTGTCGGATGCAAAGGAAGCGGGGCAGCGATAGGGGCGGCCACATCGGCGACCACGCTTCGCGGCCAGCCCTCGTCGTCAAACTGGATCGGTTCGAGCAGTGTCTGACGTCCCAGTCCTGTGAACCCGTTCTCGTAGGCGTGATAGATGCAGTACCAGCGTCCGTCAGGAGTGTCGATAAGCGAGCCGTGCCCCCTTGACCACCAGCGGTCGGTGGCGTTCCAGGTATGGATGAGCGGATTGTAAGGAGAGTTCTCCCACGGGCCGTCAAGGCTCTTGCTGCGGGCCACCGTCACCATGTGGCTTGTAGGAGGACCGGCAGTGCCGCCCTCTGCGTTGAGGTAATACCACCAGTCGCCAATTTTCTTGAGCTTCGGCCCTTCGAGGCAGAGCCCCTCGGTCACCCAGTCTGAAGGGAAGATCCAGCCGTCATAGACATGCTCGTCCGTACCCTCCACAGTATCAAGCCCGTCCGGAGTAAGCTTCTTGCGCATGCCCCCGCTCAGGAAGAGCCACTTAGTACCGTCCTCGGCCACAGCGATGCACGGGTCGATGCCGCCCACATGCAGATCCTTAGGCTCGCTCCACGGTCCGTAAGGGCTGTCGGCTGTGACCACCCAGTTGCCGCGTCCGTGCACGGTGAAGTAGATCCTGTACTGGCCGTCAACCTTTGCGAAGTCCGGCGCCCAGACACTTCCAAGATAGGTGCTGAGAGCGTAACTTATCGGCTCCCAGTTCACGAGGTCGGTAGAATGCCAGACGATGAGGCCCGGATTGTAGTCAAATGAAGAGTGTGTCAGATAGTAGTCCTCCCCGTCCCTCAATATGGACGGATCGGGGTAGTCTCCCCCGAGGACAGGGTTGGTGTAGGTGCCATACTGCGGCGCCTCGGTTTTGCCGCCGCATGCCGAGACGAGAAGCACGCAGGCGAGGATTTTGGCAAAAAGTTTCATATTTGTCGGATTATTTGTTTCCAATCCATAAAGATACTAATTTACAACCACTTTCTCCGCACCCTCGCTGTAAATCGTCACAGGCTGCGAAATGCCTGACGGGTAGAGCAGGGTGTACTCGTGGATGATCTGCTGCGGCGGGATGTGCTTCTGCTGCAGCGGAGAGGTTGTCCAGAGTTTCTGGCTCGAAGGCACCCCGGCCTTGTCGCCCACGAGACGGTTGCGCCAAGGGTTCGTCACGACTATCACGAGTTCGTTGCTGCCGCTCTTGACATACCCGGTTATGTCAGCCTTGAAATAAGGGTCCCATATTGTCTCGAGCGTATGGCCGTTGACGGTAAGACGGGCCGTGGAGCCGAAAGCCGGGATGCTTATGAGCACCCTGCGTCCCGGTTTGATGAAGCCCTCCGGGAGAACGGCCTGCGTACGGTATGTGATCACACCGGAGTAATGCTTCACAACAGGGTCAAGGGCGCCGGTGAGATTGCGGAAGCCGCCGATGTTGACCGTGCCGAGCATCGGCTCATCCTCGAAAGTCATCGTGCCCACGATGCCGTCCAGCACCAGCTTGGCCGGAGCCTCGATGTCCACACGGCTTGAGAGCACATCTGAATAGCCGAGCACGTAGGAGCCTGCCTCCAGACTGCGCAGATGGATTTCCCCGTCTGCCCCGCGATATGCTTCCGGAAGCGGGCGGCTGAAGTCTCCGGTCTCGCTCGGGAAGAGGATCTCCCCGTCGATGGCGGTGAGCTTGCGCACATGTGACTGGCGGTCTCCGCCCTGACGGAACACCACGAACACTCCCTGACGCGGGCCGAGAGTCATCGGGACGGTGGTAAGATCGCCGCTGTTGAGATATATCATCTGTTCGCGCACATCTCCCGTCATCGGGTTCCAGATCTCCGGACGGCCGTTCTTGATGTCGAAAGTCGCCTCGAAGTTGACAGTCTTAGAGTTCTCCTTGTTGACAATATAATAATAGTCAAGTTCTCCGAGAGTCTTGTGGATATATAGCACGTCATCGATGTCCACGCCTCTCAGGCTGAGGTCCGGAATGAAGGACTTCTTGAGTGTCTTGAGGTCAGTGATGACCTTGCCAGAGCCCCAGAGACGGTCCGCAATCTGCCGAAGTTCCGCCGTCTGCGCCTCGTAATCCTTGAGGGACAGGGTAGATGAAGGCTTCTGCCCATAAACCAAAGCACCGGCATCCACAAGCTGCTCAATGCGGCGAATGGTCTCGATGTCCATCTTGTCCCCTCTGAGCATCAGGTACTTGAACGGATGCTTGCCGTCAAGGTAAAGTTTCCCGTCACGCACGCTGATGCGGTCAAGGAGGACTTCCTGGTTGATGTACTGATATTTGGTGTTCGGTGGGAGGAGACGATTCAGCTCCGCTTCCTTGAGTTCGGTGTTCGGCAGATTGTCACCCATATACACGAGGGCGTCGCTGCGGCGGTCGCCGGCCTGGAGCATGTACTGGATACGCGCCTCCGTGGCGAAGAAGCCGTCGGAGTAGTTGAACCAGAGATTGTTGCGGTTGAACGTCTGTCCGTAGATTCCCAGGGTCACACCCGGCCGGCGGTCCGTCGGCTGGTGCACATAGCTGTGGAGGATCATCCTGTTGACACCGAGGCTGTAGGCCATGTCCCCGTAGAGCTTGAGGTCAATCGGGGAATCGCTGTAGAGCGCCATACCGGTGAAGGCCTCGCTCCCCACTATAGGCTTGCCGTAGATGAGCGGGACATGATAAGGGATGGCGTGTCCGGTGTAGTTGCCAGGCTTGTAGGTGATAGGCCACTCGCGGTACTCGCTGGCCTGCGCCCAAAATTCGGTCATCGGCACATCGCAGTATTTGTAGGACTTGAGCACATCCACAGGAGGCATAGCAGCCCCGCCATAGATACCCTCAGAATAAAGCTTCATGCCGGCCCTGTGGCAGAGGTCCGCGAGATGCTTGAAGTAGTTGTCCAGCACCAGTTCGCCCCGGGTCTTGTCGAAATCATGGATAAATGCATCCGAAAGAGCCTTGCTTCCGATCTGCTCACCGCACAGGACAGGGATGTATTTGTCAAGAGAATAGCCCCGGCGCTTGAGGAATTCCTCCGGCAGGGCAGCCGTCCAGTTCTGCTGTCCGCACTCCCAGCTGTCAACGAGGAAGTAGGTGAATGTCTTGCCGGCATAAGGTCCGGCCGCCCCTATGAGCTTGTCCGGATAAGCGGCGAAATGCACATTGAGGGCCGTGGTATCCATCTTGTCGCACTCAAGGCCCACACCCTGAGGGGAGGCCGGATGGTTGAATTTCCCGTTTGAAGTGTAGCCGAAGCGGATCACCGTCCAGTTGCCACGTGGGGCATTCCAACGAAGGGTGCCGTCCGGGCTCATCCTGTCAGTGAGATCAATCACATCGTCGGCGGAGGCAATGGCAGTGCCGGGAGTGCTGTCCCATACTCCCCTCTCCCCTTTCTTGAGAAGACAGACTTCGCTCAGCGTGGTCGGAGACAATTTTTCATTGACAGTGAGCCTCCAGTGCTTCGAAGCCGTCTTCGGGAAAGAAAGCTTCTGGAGGGAATTGGCAGCCTTGGGGAAGACGGTGGCGACCTCCCTGTAATCAGTGCCGTTGTCAGAAACCTCAATGAGCACCGGAATCGGGAACTTGGCGGCGGAGACCATGATATAGATCTGGAGAACCTCGGCCGTGAAAGGCTTTGCGAAGTCGAACTTCACGGTCTTGTCATCGCTGAGAGTCAGAGCCGTAGTCGGATTGCCGTCGATCAGGATGTCGGCCGGGAACTCGTCGAAAAGATCAAGATGGCGTGTCTCATCGTGATACTTGTGGCTCTTGATGAGCGTTTCGAGGGGGTAGCCGCCGTTGGCGGTAATCACCGGAGCGGCCTGCACAAAAGAGTTCGGGGCCGCATCGCGGTAGGCCACCACCTTGACGTCGCGGTAGAACCTTTCCTTTGAGTACGGCATGGCGAGGCTGATGCTCTGCCCGCGCCCGCTGCCTTTGACGAAAGTCTTGCGCCAGGTATACTGCTTCATGGAGAGTTCCGGCGTGATCCACGGCCCCCCGCTCTCGCTCCAGCCGTCGCAGTTGGCGGCTCCGATCTCTATTCCGAGACGGTCGGCCTCCTCCACTGCGTGGCGGAACATGGCATACCATTCGGGGCTGTTGAACTTCACGTTCTGGCAGCCTTCCACACCTATGAGGCGGTAAATGTTGAGCACAGTGGCGTTGGTGATGCCCTGGGCCTTCATGGCCTCAAGGTCTTTGGTGATACCCTCGCGGGTGATGTCCCCGTCCATCCAATGCCACCAGGTGGCGGTATGGTTCTCACTCGAAGGGGCGTTGAAGCCCACAGGCGTGACGGCCGGCTGCGCCGAGGCGCAGATACCGGAAACGAGGAGGGCGGAAAATGCTGTGGTAATTGTTTTTGCGGTCAATTTCATTTGTCGCTGCTTTTTTGTAAAAGGTGGCCTGCAGCCGCTGAAGCCACAGGTCACCTCAAAGATAATCTATTTCAGGATACTACTGCTGTGGCAGGCCATATCCGTTGGTAACGTTGCCCTTTGACTGCTGGATGGTCTCCAGAGGGATAGGGTGGAAGTAGAGAGGCACATTGGAAAGCTCGATTCCGGAGAGGACATTGTAGTCGAAGAGACCGTCCTTGCCGGCAACAATATCCACACCCCAGTTCGTCTTGGTATAGCCGTCAGCCTCAAGCTCGGCAATCCTTGCATCGGAGAGCTTCTCGAAGAGGCCCTCGATGGCGAGGTTGTGCTCAGTTCCTGTGACTACGCTCGCTACAGAAGCGATGCTGGTGTAGTCGTATACTCCGCGCCAGCCCGGCTTGAGAGCAGGATTGGTCTCACCCTCGGCCACATCGTAGGTAAGCGTGGCGATATTCTTGCCGGTAAGATCCACAAGCTTGGTCCACACGTATGCGGAAAGGGTCCTTCCGTTCGGGAAAGTATAGTAGCCGTCAGCCTCAAGACCTGCGATGAGGGCCTTGATGTCCGCACGGGCCTTGACAGAATACTCTGGGAAGTATCCGGTACGGATCTGGGAGAACTTGATGTTGCCCTCACCGAGAGTCTCCCTCTTGTACTCTGCAAGCACAGCCTTGACGAGTTCCTCACCGGAAAGTCCGGAAAGCGCATGGCTTTCATCACCGAACGCGCGGGCACGGAGCTGGTTGAGCATTGAGAGAGCCTCGGTATTCTCTCCGAGAGCGGCGTCAACCTCTGCAAGCTCAAGCATCGTGATAGGCACGCGGAAGAACGCGTAGTTCATGCCGGAATTGCGGCAGGCGACCACATAAGGACTTGCCATCTTGTTGATATCCCACTTGTTGGTAGGGATACCGCCATTAAGGCGAGAACCGGACTTGAATGTCACGAGTTTCTCGCTGCCCTTGCCGTCAGATCCTGTCACCACGGCAGAAGCGTCCCAGCGCTTGTCGCCGTCCTCATAGCCTGTGTAGTAGAATGTAGGAAGCACGCGGATGCCGGAGAAGACCTTGCATGGAGCGGCGTTCTTGGTGGCACCGTCAGAAGGGCGGCCCTGAGAATAAGGGCGCTCAGACTGATACGGGGCGATATTGCCGACCTCATAGAGAGACTCAGGGGAAACCTGCATGTCCATGATGTACTGAAAGCCTCTCTGGAACGGATTATTGGCAACGCTGCGGTCATCGCTGGTGATCAGCTTGGATGTACCCTTGCGCTCTCCGAGAACCTTGCGGAGATAAGTCTGGGCTTCCTTGTAGTACTTCTCCCAATCGCTTCGGCGGGCATAGTCAGCCTTGGTATTGGAAGAAAGGTTCTTGGACTGGAAGGTCACTCCGCCGTAAAGGCCATCGACATCGGTGCGGATGGTCTGCCAGCCGCCAGCGAACATGTTCGCCTCGGCGATGATCTGGTTGGCGAAAGTACGGCTCATGCGCTCTGCGGTGATGCCGCCCTCTCCGAGGTCGTACATCAGAGGCTCGACTTCCTTGAGTTTCGCTATGACTGCATCAAGGATATCGAAGCGAGATGAAAGGGTGTAACTATCCACGACCTTGTTCTCGGTTCCGAACGGCACATCACCGAAGTGCTTCACGAGTTCAAGATAGCAGTAGCCCCACATAGTCCATGCCTCACCATAGAGCTGAGTCCAGTCATTAACACCATTGGCACTCTTGAATTCATCCTTATTCTCAATGATACCCGCAATACGCGCGCATCTCGCAAGAATCTTGTAGAGATTGTTGAACTGGCTGCTCTTGTCGTTCACACCGACTGCAGTCGGCTGGAGATAGCCGATACGTCCATTGTTGGATGTGGCCTCCGGATAATACTCGGCGTCCGATGCCGAGTCATTCCAGTTATAGTTGCCGCCTCCAGCCACGCCACGATAGGCTCCATAGCAGTATGAAAGTGTCTTATATGTCTCGCTGACAGAAGATGTGACAAACTCGTCGCCGGACTTGTCAGGGGAGCTCACATTGAGATAACTGTCGCATTGGGTAAGAGACAGGCACCCTACGAGAGCCACTATTGGATATAATATCTTTTTCATTTGACTTCAATAATTTAGAATCCGATATTGAGACCAAGGACAAACGAGCGGGCACGAGGATATGCGCCGTAGTCAATACCCGGAGTCGGATAGTTGTCGTTCATCTGATTGTTGGTGCTGACCTCCGGATCAAGTCCAGAGTACTTGGTAAGGGTGAACACATTGTAGATTGTGGCATAAACCCTGAGAGAACTGATGCTCATGGCCTTCGCAAACTTGGATGCTGAAGGGAGGGTATAGCCGAGGGTCATGGTGTTGAGACGCAGGTATGAGCCATCCTCGATACCGAGAGTAGAGACGATACCGTTCTCGTTGTAGAAGAGCGGCAGGCTCGCGTTGGCGTTGGCAGCATTGAGTTGCTCCGGGGTCTCGAGACGTACGAGTTGCCCGTTCTGGATGTCATAAATCTTATATGAATCCTTGAGCAGCGCGAGGTGATTCTCATAAACACCAGTCTCCTTGTATCCGTTGAGGGAGACGAGCTTGCTGATGTTGTAGATCTCGTTTCCGACACTGTAGTTGAAGTACAGGCCGAGATCCCAGTTCCTGTAGTTTGCGCTGATGTTGAAACCGCCGGTGAAGAGAGGGTTCATATCACCGATTACGGTGTAGT
Organism: uncultured Bacteroidales bacterium; assembly: GCA_934726455.1. Taxonomy (GTDB): domain Bacteria; phylum Bacteroidota; class Bacteroidia; order Bacteroidales; family UBA932; genus Cryptobacteroides. The sequence continues at coordinate 21,272 of CAKVDS010000025.1, read as the reverse complement.
CCTTGTCATCAACGACTCCGCTTCCATCCGTGTCAACGAACTTGGCCATACCCGGATATGCGTTCTGTCCCTTAGGAGTCTTACCTTCGGCACCATGGAACACACCGGTAATATTGGAGCTCAGGTCAGGAATGCCCTCCTTGAGGGTATAGATGCCGTCAGCATAAGTGAAGTCGTCAGCGGTATAGAACCCGTCGTAGGTGAGACCGCGTACAAGGCCCACAGGCTTACCGACCTCAAATCCGTAGTCGTTGCCAGGGTTGCCGGCGTGGAACCATGAGGAGCCGTACTGCGTAGCGACATTGTCAGCAAGTTCATCAATGTTATTACGGTTGAAGTTGATGTTGCCTCCGACGGAGAGTCCCCAGTCGCGGGTCTCGATGATGGTACCGTTGAGGGAGAGCTCGACACCCTTGTTGGAAGTCTGGCCGATGTTCTTGAATGTGGAAGTGAATCCGGTGATGCCCGGGATGGTCACATTCATGAGAAGATCCTTGGTGGAGTTCCAATAGAAATCGAGGGTACCGTTGAGACGGCCCTTCAGGAAGCCGAAATCCACACCGAGGTTGCGGGTCACAGTGGTCTCCCACTTGAGGTCAGGATTAGCCATGGAAGATGCGAGGTCATAAGACCCGATAGTCTTGCCATTAATAACAGAGGAGGTACTACTGCTCATCCAAGACTGAGCCCAAAGGTCAGGATTAATACTATCATTTCCAACTTCACCATAGGAGAGACGAAGCTTGAGGTCATCCATCCAGTCAACATCCTCCATGAACGGCTCATCGCTCACACGCCAAGCAAATGCGGCGGCAGGGAAATATCCCCAACGATAATTATGTGTGAACTTGCTGGATCCATCGGCACGCATCGTAAGAGTGAAAAGATAGCGGTCAAGCAGACTGTAATTGACACGCCCGAAGAAAGAAAGTATACGGGATGGTGTGGTATAACTTGACTTGATGATGTCTGGAATCTTAAGAGAAGAGGCGTCTTGATCAAACTGATTGATCATGGCAAACGCATTCTCCTTTGTATAGTTGGCCGGGAAACGGTCTGCGTTGATTATGAATCCAAAACCGCTTGAATTTGTCATCTCATGACCAAGAAGGACATTGAAACTGTGGTTCTGACCAAGGTTGAACTGGTAGTTCAAAGTATTGGTCCAACGCATGTTAGAAGTATTGCTCTGGTCAATGCTGGCCTTTCCTGCAAAAAGTTTCTCTCCTGTAAGGTCATCGAGGTAGCCGCTGGCAGCAGCTCCAGTCCAAGTCCTATTCTGCTTATATGTACGAGAAAGAGTAAGGTCAGAGTGATATGTGAGGCCCTTGATAATGTTCCAGTTGACTGATACGGTTCCGCGCAGGTGCTGGCGCTGCTTGAGCGGCTCGTAGTCCATAATCATCTTATATGGGTCGTACATGTCCCAGAGAGAAGACTTTCCGTACTGCTCCACAGCACCCTCACGGAGAGCATCCAAGTCACCGAGAATGTCACTCGTGGCGATAGGACGGAAACGGTAGGCTGAAGAGAGGGTGGAGCCGCTGCGGCTGCCGGTTCCCTCGTAACCCATGGACGTAACGTCAACATAGCGGAGGTCGAGCCCCATGTTGAGCTTGCTGCTGATCTTCTGGTCAACCTTGAGGGAAACGTTGGCCCTGCGGTTGTAGGAGTTGATCTTCATACCGTCCTCGTCGTTGTAGTTGACAGAGAAGAGAACCTTGGTCAAGTCGGTGCCGCCGGAAACTGAGAGATCATGGCTGTGGGAGAATGAGTTGCCGTAGATCTGCTTCTGCACATCGTACTTCTCCACATTGCGGTAGCGCTCGATGTCTCCATAGTCGCCGATGCCGTAAAGCTTGGTGAACGGCTCCACATAGTAGCTTCCGTTGGCCTCGGCATTGGCCCATACATAAGCGAGGTAGTCATAAGGATCGAGGCCCTCGATGTACTTGGTCGGAGTGTTGAGCTTTGCGTAGCCGCTGTAGCTGACCCTGACCTTGCCTTCTTTGGCGCTCTTTGTCGTGATGAGCACAACGCCGTTGGCGCCGCGCGCACCGTAGATGGCGGTGGAAGACGCGTCCTTGAGGATGTCGATGGACTCCACCTGATCTGAAGGGATGTCGCTCAGAGTGCCCTGCACACCGTCAATGAGGATGAGAGGGTCGTTGGACTGGCTGATAGAGCCGCCTCCGCGGACGCGGATATTGATGGTGGCATCAGGACGGCCGTCCTGTGAAACGACATTGACACCGGCGAGCTTTCCCTGAAGAGCCTGGGCCACATTGGCCACAGGAGTGGAGGAAAGCTGCTTGGAATTGACGGAAGACACAGAGCCGGTGAGGTCGCGCCTCTTGACGGTCTGGTAGCCGATCACCACCACGTCATCAAGATAGAGGGAACTCTCCTCGAGAGTGATGTCGTAGACGCTCTGCCCGGCAGAGACTTTCACCTTGACATCGGTGTAGCCGATGCAGGATGCTACGAGTGTGGAATTGGAGGGAACAGAAAGTGTCCAATGGCCGTCGATGTCGGTCACCACGCCGTTCTGCGTGCCTTCGACGACGATGCCGGCGCCTATTACAGGCTCACCTTTGGCATCTCTGACAGTTCCCGATACTTGCTGCTGCGCAAATGCCACCCCTACCCCCATCAATATGAGAGACAAAGCGGTCAGCGCAACCTTTTTGAGATGATTTATCATCATAAGGATACTGAAATTGGTTATACGGTTGTGTTGTTAAAGTGTATTCGTGTTATTCGGACGGCAAATTTAGCACAAAATTTAAGAATCGCGCAAGAATGTATTAAAAAATATTTTTAATAACTATCAGCGCTATCGTAACAGAATAAAAGGGATTGCCCACAAAAGACAACCCCTATATTTTGCCCCAGGAACACGCAGCGGATGTTTACCTTGCGGTGAGGCTCGAGGCGGGGACTATGCACAAAGCGAAATACCTCATCCAGACTGCGTTTTATTTTCCTGCCGCGAATATAAGAAAAAAAGCATTCACAGCAACACCATATCAAAAAAAACCGCAGCCGGGAAGTCCGGCTGCGGCAAGCACTTCTATAAGGTGTCGGCACTACTGCTGCTTGAAGCCATAGCCGTTTGTGAATCCTCCTGTAGAAAGTACGTTAGGGGTGAAAGGCACCAGATAAATAGGCGCACTTACATAGTCATAGTCATAGAAGAGGTAATCGAGATACTCCTTCTCGTACTTGACGAGATCTGAGCCCCAAGCCTTCTTGGTGTAGCCGTCGGCCTCAAGGGCGGCGGCATCGGCCACAGGCTTGAAGAGACCCTCGATCGCGAGGTTGGTGTTATCTCCAGCCGTAGGGAACTTGCTTGAGTTTGCGGCATCGGCCACAGCCTTCCAGTCGTCGTTCTGGCCTCTCCAGCCCGGGAAGAGCACAGGATCGGACTCATCGGTGCACTGTGCCGTAAGACGATAGCCATACTTGGACTTGGCATCCACAGTCTTAACCCAGACCTCGTTGGAGATGGTGTTGCCATTCTCGAAGGTGTAACTTCCGTTGGCCTTGAGACCTGCGATCATCGCTGCGGTCATGTCCTTGATGTTCTTGATGGCCTCAGGGAGGTAACCGGTGCGGATAAGTGTCCAGCGGCGGTCGCCCTCGCCTGCATACTCGAATCCACGCTCCTCGATGACGGCACGAAGAAGGCTGCCGCACTTCGCGATGAAAGCCTCCGTATTGGCCTCACCTGCAGGGAAAGAGCGCTCGCGCACCTTGTTGAGGTAGGTCTTGGCAGTGGCCTCGTCTCCGAGAGCCGCGCTGACCTCCGCATAACCGAGGTAGATCTCGGCAAGACGCATGTAAGGTCCGTTGATGCCGGACTGGCGATTCTTGATGATATAAGGCTTGGACATACGGTTCTCATCGAATTTATTGAGGGAGAGTCCACCTCCGCTGGCCTTTGAATTAGGCACAAACGGAATAAGCTTCTCTGCACCCTTACCATCTGAGCCGGTAGCGGTTACAGCCACATCACGACGCATATCCTTAGGGTCGAACACACCATAGTAGTATGCCGGGTTGATACGTGCCTGACCATAGTTTTTGCAAGGGAAAGCAAAGCTTCCACCTCCGTCCGAAGGACGTCCGGAAGAGTATGGGCGCTCATTGCTGGAGCCCTGGGTCATCGCGTATTCGTAGATAGACTCGTCCGCATACTCAAGATTGTTGAGCTGCTGGAAGAAATACTGGTAAGGGTTGCCATATACCCTGTTGCCGTCCGCCTTGCGCGGGTCGGTGTCGTGCCATACAGCCGAACCGGAATTTGCTATGACTTCCTTGTAGTATTTGGCAGCCTTCTCGTAGAAGGTCCTCCAGTCGCTGCGGCGTCCGTAGACGGCGTTCTGAGCGTTCTGGTTAGGCTGACCCTTGGTCTCGAAAGTAAGCACCTGTCCGTCAGCTCCCTTATAGAAATCGGCGCCAAGATCCGCACGACGGGTCTGATAGCCACCGGCATCAAGGCAGAGACGGCCGATCAGGCCCTGGGCGAAAGTCTTGGAGAACTTGTTCTTGGCCACATCTCCGACAGGCTTCATGAGAGGGATCACCCTTTCAAGATCAGCGATTATGCACTCATAGACGGAGTCGCGCGGAGCAAGTCCGCCTGCGGCCTCACCTGCCTTGACGGAATACGGCACGTCACCATGATACTTGATGAGTTCACGGTAAGCCACAGCCCTGGCGCAGACAGCCTCGCCGTAAAGCTGACCGAGATCAGAAGGGGCGGCTGCGGAAACCATCGCATCGTAGTCGCTCATAGACTCGATGGCTCCGATGACGGCATTGGCCTTACCGACCACGTCATAGAGCATATTGTACGCTCCGCTGGCGTTGTCCTTGAGATAAGTGGTAAGACCATACTCGGAAGTATAGGTACCGTTCTGGTAGAGACACTCCATCCAGTGACGTCCCGGCTGGTTGGAGAATGCCTCCGGATGACGCTCGATGTCAGAGCCGGCAATATCAAGGGCATAGTAGAGTCCGGCTGCAAACACCTGATTGTTGCAGGCACTGCGCCATGCCTCATACACGCCATACATAGAAGCATTGGCGGTCTCCATGTTGGAGAACACGAATTCCTTGTCCACCGTGGACGGAGATGTCGGGTTGAGGAATTTCTCCGTGTCGCAAGCGACAAGGACAAGGCTTGCCGCTGCGCAGGCAGAAAGAATATTGAATATCTTTTTCATTTATGATATCTCCTTAATTAAAATGATACGTTGAGACCGAAGGTGAAGCTCCTTGCCTGAGGATATGAGTTGTAGTCATAGTAAGGGGTCGGGAAGCCGTCTCCACCCGCGTCGAGGTTGGTGTTGACATCCGGATCAATGCCTGAGTAGCTGTTGAGGCAGAAGAGGTTGCCGACAGTCGCATAGACGCGGAGGTTCTGGATTGCAACTTTCTCCATCCACTTCTTAGGGAAGGTGTAGCCGAGGGTCAGGGTATGCAGACGCAGGTATGAGCCGTTCTCGATGAACTCGGAAGAGGTGATACCGTACTCGGAGTAAGGAATCGCGTGCTTGGCGTTGGCGTTGAGAGCGGCAAGCTCTGAAGGATCGGTAACGAGGTAGAGGGAGCCGTCAGACTTCACATCATAGGCCTTCCAGCAGTCGTTGACATAGGCGAGACGGTTCTCGCCGAGCTGGTTGTCCTTGTTGCCCATCATGGAGTGCATGGCGTTGGCGTTGTAGACCTTGCCGCCGAGGGCGTAGGTAAATCCGAGGGAGAAGTCGAAGCCCTTGTAGTTGCCGAAGATGTTGAAACCGCCGGTGTGCTTAGGCACCATCTCGCCGATCACGTCCACGTCGTCATCATCAATGACACCGTTCTCGTTGACATCCTTGAACTTGGCAGCTCCAGGGAATGCTGTCTGCCCGTCAGGTACAAGAGCCTTGATGCCTTCCGGATAGTTCACGACTGAACCCTTGAAATCAGCAATTCCCTCCTTGAGGACATACTTGCCGTCCACGAAGTTGAAGTCGTCGATGGTATAGAAGCCTTCTGAAACATAGCCAGATACGATGCCGAGAGGCATGCCCTCACGGATGATGTAGTCATACTGAGGTTTGCGCATGGTTGAACCCCAGTTGGTGTGGGAGTCAGCATTGATGCCGTCAGGAAGATCCTCGACCATGTTCTTATTGTAAGAGTAGGTGACGTTGGCCGAGAGGCTGAAGTCACGCTTGCTGATAATCTCGCCCGCGAGGGAGAGTTCCACACCCTTGTTGGAGGTGAGACCCACGTTCTGGAACTGGTAGGTGTAGCCGGATGAAGGGTCGCAAGGGATCTTCATGAGGATGTCACGGGTGTTGTTCCAGTAGAGGTCCACAGTACCGCGGACACGGCTCTTGAGGATGCTGAAGTCGAGACCGAGGTTGCGTGAAATGGTGGTCTCCCACTTGAGGTCAGGGTTGCTGAGCATGTCGCCCGGCACGTAGGATGTCTGCTTCACACCGTCCACGGTGATGATCTTGGTGGTCCAGGTCTCCTTCCAGAGGGAAGGGTCGATGTTGTCGGAACCGGATGCACCGTAAGAGAAACGCAGCTTGAGGTCGTCGAGCCAGGTCTTGGTGCTTTCCATGAATGACTCGTCAGACAGACGCCATGCGGCGGATGCCGCCGGGAAGTAGCCCCAATGGTTGTTCGGAGCGAACTTGGAAGAACCGTCGGCACGAAGGGATGCAGAGAAGAGGTAGCGTCCCTTGTATGAGTAGTTTGCGCGACCGAACCATGAGAGGGTGTTGCTCGGGATGGCGATCTTGTTTGTGAAAGTGTCCTCCTTGGCGCCGCTGGAGTTGACACCGGTCATGTCAATCATACCGAATGCCTGATCCATGGTGAAGGCATCAGGATAGTAGTTACCGGTAATAGTTGTAGTGGTTGACTCGGAATTGAGAACCTCGTTACCGGCGAGAATGGTCGCGCTGTGATCCTCGTTCGCAAACGGGATAGTGTAGCTGACGGTGGTGGTCCAGCGGTAGCCGCTTCCAACTCCTCTGGTAAGCTTGGCCTGCTTGTGGCCGGTGCCGCTCGGATGACCGTTGTCCCAGTACTTGGACTCGTTCCAGCTGCGGTTGACACCGAGCTCTGATTTGGCTACGAGGCCCTTGAGCGGGTTCCAGGTCAGGCCGACATTGGCGCGCAGACGGGTGCGGGTGCTGATATTGTCGAAGTTGTTGAGCACGTCAACCGGGTTGTACATGTCCTCAACGCTGCTTGAACCGTTGCCGAAGTGGGTAGGGTTGCCGTCTCCGAGAGGAGTGTCGATAGGACGGTATGAGTAGGCTGAAGTAGCCCAGTCGAACCTCGTTCCGAGAATCTCCATCTCAGTGTAGCGGAGATCCATGTCGAACTGGAGCTGCTTTGTGATCTTCTGGGAGAGCTTGGCGTTGGCACCGAACCTCTTGAAACCTGACTTCATGCGGATTCCGTCATCGTTGAGGTAGTTGGCGGAGACGAAGTACTTGGTATCTGCGGTACCGCCGCTGATCGAGAGGTCGTGGTTCCAGGTGTTGGCACCCTTCATCACGTCGTTGATGTAGTTGTGGGAGGTCATGCTGCGGTAGTCCTCGAGGTGGTTGCCGTACTGCGGGCCGAGGCCGAAGTACTGGGCGACACCATCACCGTAGGACTCGCCGTATGCCGTGGCATAAGACCAGTTCCAGAGGACATAGTCATAAGCGTCCATCACAGGGAGGGTCTTAGGGTTCTCCTTGTACTGATAGTACATGCCGTAGCGCACCTGGGCCTTGCCTTCTGTGCCGCCCTTGGTGGTGATGAGGATAACGCCGTTGGCACCGCGCGCACCGTAGATTGCGGTGGAAGCCGCATCCTTGAGCACGTCGATGGACTCGATGTTGTCGGCAGGGATGTCGTCGATACTGCTAACTTGCACACCGTCAACGATATACATAGGATCGTTGGACTGGCTGATGGAGCCGCCACCGCGCACGCGGATGGATGAAGACCCGCCAGGACGGCCGTCCTGAGCCATCACATTGACACCGGCAAGCTTGCCCTGGAGAGCCTGGGCCACAGTGGCCACAGGAACCTTGGCGATATCTTTGCCCGTCACTGAAGACACGGAACCGGTGAGGTCACGCCTCTTGACTGTCTGATAACCGATGACAACCACGTCATCAAGGAAAACAGAACTCTCTTCAAGAACGAAATCATAGACGCTCTTGCCGGAAGTCACCGTTGCGGAAGCGTCGGTGTAGCCGACACAAGAGGCTACAAGAGTGGAGTTTGCAGGTACTGACAACGTCCAGTTGCCTTCGGCGTCAGTCATGGAACCCGTGGTCGTGCCGGACACTACCACATAGGCGCCGATTACCGGCTCGCCCTTGGCATCCTTGACAGTTCCTGATACATTCTGCTGCGCGAATGCCGAGACGCCCATGAACACAAAGGCGACTGCAGCGAGCACAGCTTTTCTAAGATGAAACTTCATCATAGGAATCACTGTAAAAATGGTTAAACAAATATGATTGGTCAAAACAAAACTAGATTTATAGTTTCGTGTTATCTTCGTTTATAGCGTACAAGGTGCAAATATAGTGATTTTTTAGCGAAATATTCCAAGAGTTTAATTAAAAATATTTTATTTTTTAAATATTTAAAAAAGGCGGGGCAGCATTGTGTAGCTGTCCCGCCCATTATAATAAATAATAGGTGACCTGTCCTTTTATCTCCTCCACCTCGGGTCACCGATGCCCTTGGTGTAGATTTCGTGGTTGTGCACCTTCTCGGTGTTGTTGAAGTACAGACCGTCGAGGTTGTCGATCTCGTGCACGTCCTTGTCCCCGCTCTTGTGAGGCGGGTTAGGGTTCTTCATCAGTTCGGTCGGAGAGATAGGGTTTTCGCCGACTTTCACCACGAGAGCGTCAGCTCCGTTGATCACGCCCGGAGTGTATTTGAGGAATGCCCCGGCACTGTTCTTCTTGGCGCTGAAGGCTGCGGAGGTGAAGATCTTGTCATCGACCTGCTTTGCCCCGTCTGAACTTGAGGAGTAGTTGTCAGCGATGTCGAACGTCACCTCCTTGGAGTCTCCGTTGATCTGCCTGATGTCCATGCCCTCGAAGTAGAGTTCGCGGCCGTCCCCCTCCTGCGCCGTCTGGATGAAGAGGTTCTTTTTCACCACGATCTTGCTGCCGCTCGGCAGGTATCTCAGGTCGAATATCTTGCGTCCCTTGGAGCGGGTGCTGAAGTTGACGAAGGTGTTGTTCTCGAGGGTGATGTTGTACTGCACGCTTGAAGGCCACTTGAGGTTCTTGCCGTTGTCGGTGAACATGCAGGTGCGCGGAGAATCATAGAATGTGTTGTTGCGCACCACAAGGTTCTTGTAGATGTTGGACTTCGGATCCTTGCCGTCGCCGGCGAACCAGGCGTAGCCACGGCCGTTGTTGTCGTAGTAGCCGCAGTTGTAGAATAGGCAGTCCTCGATCAGCATGTTCTCGAATATCTTGCGCTTGGAGCCCTGGACGCGGATGAAGCCGCGGATCATCCTCTGGAACGTGCAGTTGCGCACCTCGAATGAAGAGAAGGTCACCGCCATGCCGTTGGAGTACATGTTGGCGAAGTAGTTGCCGGTAGCCTTGCCGTCCCCGAAGTTGGTCGCGAGCGGACAGTCGAAGTCAATGCCTTCGAAGACAAGCGACTTGACATTGATAGGCGCATCGCTTTCGCCGGCCTGAGGAGGCCGCCCGAACATGAAGTTGCAGGATGCCGCCGAACCGTCAGGATTGAGAGACATGCCGCCGAGATATATCTTGGCACGCAGCCCCTTCGCGAGGTCTTCGGCCCTTGTGCGCATGGTGAAACCCTTGCAGAGGGTAGGGTTGGTGGCGAAGTAGTAGGCCTTGCCGCCCTCAAGCTCATAGATGGTGCCCTCGGCCAGCTCGGCGTTGTTGGTGTAGTCGGTGAGGATCTTGTCCAGACACATGGCCTTGTACTCAACGGCTCCCGGGATGGTATCCTCCTGCCATACTTCGTGCTTGAGGAAAATAGGCTCGCCAGGATCACCGTCGGTACGGACTGTACGTGTGTTGTACAGGGCGTCCACGTAGATAGGGATGTTCTCGTTGACCATGTTCACGACATAGACGCTGTTTTTCTGAAGCCCGTCTATCTCGATGTATCCGCGTTCCTTGTCCTCCTCGTTCAGATAGTACTTCTGCCATTTGGTCGGCACCACTGCGTCGGGGTTGGTCGGGGAGGCCTCCACCTTGACATAGTGTACGACGAACCGGCCGTCATCGCCCACCTCGAAGTGCTCCTTGTATGTACCAGGGTCACCGGAGTTGGCATAGTCCAGGTCGAGGTTGACACGGAAAGTGGTCTTGGTGATGCTCCCCACCTCGAACACGTCCGGAGTGTCGTAGCGGATCTCGGTATCAAGGCCGAACCAGTCCGCCCAGTGGCGTCCGTCACCGTAGCCATACCACTTGGAGTGGTACTCGGCCCCCTTCTTGGAGAGGGTGCGGATAGCGAAACGGTAGCTGGTGCTGTAGTTGAGGTGTTTGATCACGAGGTCCAGCACATCAGGCTTCACGATGGTGTCGAATACTATGTTGGCAGGATTCTCCCAGTCGGAAGCGAGACCGGATGAGACGTTAGGCTGGAGCGCCATCTTGATCTCATAGCCGGCGCAGCCGTCCACTCCGTACCAGTAGAGATGGATGTCGTTGAGATCCTCCACCGCACAGGCATAAGGGTCGTTGGACTTCGCCGTGTTGTGCTCCTTGCGGAACATGGTCATGAATTCCCGCTCCGGAGCATCGTCGTAGACTCCCTTCATCTCCTTTGTGCAGGAGAAGAGCGATGCGGCGGCGAGCGCGGCAAGACCTATGTATATGTATTTGAATTTCATGTCTATGAATGTTTATCAATTGTAACCGTAGTAGTTCTTGTATACTCCGCCGCTGCGCTGGATGGCGGTACGCGGATAAGGGATGATATAGCGGACAGGAGGCAGGTTGTCAACTGAAGGCGTCTCGAGTGCGCCGTCCCTGACCACGGAGATGATGCCTGTCTGGTCGGCACGGATGAATCCGAAGAACGAGTAGAGCATCCTGTCCTCAGGGCAGCCCACGCCGTCGTTCCACCAGCCGAACATGGAAGCCTGCTGCCAGTCACCACCAGGATGAACATGACTCTTGTACAGGTCGTAGAACGTCACCACGTCCAGAGCGGTGTTAGGATAGACTGAGACATCACCCGGATTAGGCTGTTCGTTCTTGTAGAAGATATCGTAAGGGATGTTGTCCCAGAACTCCGGGTCTTTGCCGTCGTGGATGGCGACAGCCTCAAGATAGTCGGACGATCCGGCCCCGTTCTCGGCCACGCCGTAGTAGCGCAGGAAAGTCCAGTAGAGCTCCTCGGAATACATGTTGTTGCGCACAAGGTCCTTCCAGCGCATGTTCTCCCCGGCGAACTCGAACTTCCTCTCGTCCAGCACGGCCTTGAGGAAAGACTCCTTGGATGCGCTCACCTCGCTCAGCCAGGCCTCGACCTTGCCGCTGTCCTTGAATGCGCGGTTGCGCACCTGCCTGAGGGCGTCGATTGCCTTCGCTCCGTCCGCTCCGGCGACTCCGTTCTCAAGCTCGTTGACTGCCTCGGCGTACATCAGGAGCACATCGGCGTAGCGCATATACGGATAGTTGATGCCTGTATTGCCTGCGCTGTTGGTGCCAAGGGAAGATGTGGACCAGAGCTTGGACCACTTGTTGTTGAAGACCGTGCGGTCGTTGAGCAGGACGGGAGTTCCGTCATACTGGTAGTACCACATGCCGTTGACATAGTCCCTTCTCAAGTCTTCCTCATCGAAGAGGAAGCGGTAGAGAGCGTTGAGTCTGGCATTGCCGCTGCTGGCGCCCCAGATGTTCTTGCCTGCGGTGTTGCCCTCGTAGGTCTGGCTGGTCGGGCCCTGGATGTAGCCGATGTTGCCGGTGCTGTTCTTGGCGAACGGTATCTCGAAGATAGGGTCGTCATTGTTGACCACCACGTAGTTGCACTCGTTGATGAAGACCTGGTTGTACGGGAGGCTGAGACTGTGGCGTCCGGAGACGATCACCGAGTCGCAGTAGTCACGGGCTATCTTGTAGTAGTCCTGATAGTCGGCAGGACGCTTCATGCTGCCGTAGCTCGAAGGGTCGGAGGTGTCCGGACGGAGGGAATATCCGCCGCAGGTCAGGGCCATGCGGGCTATCATCGCCCAGCAGAACTCCTTGGACACCCTCTCGACACCTCCGCTGAGGTCGGCGGCGAACTGCATCTTCGGGGCTATCCCCTTGAGGTCTTCGATAAGTGCCTTGTGCACCTCTTCGCGGTCAGTCACCGGGAGGAGGAGGGACTTGTTGTCATCGGTGCCGCTCATCGGGCTCATCGAGAACGGGATGTCCCCGAAGAGAGTTATGAGGTCGTGGTAGAACATGGCCCTCATCACCTTGGCCTCGCCCATCATCTGGAGAAGTTCCTCTTTGTCTTCTCCGGTATAGAGCGGGCTGTTCTCAAGCTGGTATATGAAGTTGTTGGCGTATTCCACGCCCTTGTAGGCGGCGTTCCAGGTGTTGGCGATAGCTCCTCCGAGAGGAGTGCAGTCGAAGCGGCGGTAACTGTCGTTGGTGGAGACGTCGCTGGTGAACATGGCCATGTCCACATCGCTGTTGAAGCAGAAGGTGCTGAGATAGGCCTGCCCGTATGTATTTGAACTGAGCATCTGGGCGTATACCCCGTTGAGGGCACGGTTGACCTCCGTCTTGTCATTGAAGACATAGTCGTTGTCATACTTGGACGGCGCATCCACCCTAAGGAAATCGTTGCAGGAAGACAATGACGCAAGCGCAAGGCCGGCAGCGATAAAGTATTTTATTTTCATGATTCTGTCCATTAAATTAGAATGTGAGGTTCACGCCGAAAACGAAACTGCGGTTGCGCGGGTAGCGGTTGTAGTCCATACCGCAGGTGAGACCTGTCTGCACATCCACCTCCGGGTCATAACCCGAGTAGTTGGTGATGATGAAGAGGTTAGTGGCGCTGACATAGAGGCGGAGCCTTGAGAGTCCGGCCTTGCGGACGAGGTTCTGCGGCAGGGTATAGCCGACGGTGAGATCCTGGCAGCGCAGGAACGAGCCGTCCTCTATGAAGTAGGAGTGGGTGATCTTGTTGGTCACGTCAGCCGGATTCCAAAGGGTCACGCCCTCGTTGGCGGCCTTGTAGATCTCCACGGAGTTGTCCACCCAGTAGTTCTTGTAGTAGTTGTCTCCGTCCGCCGGATTGTAGTAGTGCCAACGGTTCTCGGAGAATTTGCCAAGGATGTTGTAGAACTTCTTGTTGTTGCCTTCTGACGAAGACAGCTGATAGGCTGTGGCATTGTTGACATCGAAGTCGTACATGTAGTTGAAGTTGATGGAGAAGTCGAAGTTCTTCCACTGGCCGGAGAATCCGAAACCGCCCTGGAACTTAGGGTTGGTGTTGCCTATCACCGTGCGGTCGTACTCGTCGATGATGCCGTCAGGGACACCGTCAGGGCCGGAGATGTCCTTGAACTTGATCTTGCCCGGCAGGGTCGGGTCGCCCGAGTTGCTTGAGCCTGAGACCTTGTTGATAACCGTACCCTCCTTAGGGATGGCGAGGAAGTTCTGGTTCGGGTCGAAATCGAACTCGTCGAAGCTGTAGAGTCCGTCGTAGACGAAACCGTAGATGAGTCCGACCTGGTCGCCCACCTTGAGGCAGTAGTCGTTGTAGCTTGATTTCCAGCGGTCATTCTGATCCCAGATCACGTCATCGGTGTCGTTGAGCTTGTCTACAACCATCTTGTTGAATCCGAACGAGAGGTTGCCGCTGAGCACGTAGTCGCGTCCGCGGAGGATGTCACCGTTCACGGTGAGTTCCACGCCCCGGTTGGTCACCTGGCCTATGTTGCGGATCTGGCGGGTATAGCCGGACACTGTAGGCACGTCCGAAGTGTAAAGGAGGTCACTTGTGGTGTTCCAGTAGACTTCAGGGGTGACTGTGAGCCTGTCCTTGAAGAATCCCATGTCGAGGGCGAGGTTGCGGGTGAGTGTGGTCTCCCACTTGATCTTGGTGTTCGGATAAGTGCTGCCGTCGCCGATGACGTAGTACTGCTCCCCGTTCTCGGTGGCTTCGCCGAAGCCCGGGCCGCCGCTGGTGGCTATCGTGTAGAGGAATCTCCACATGTCGTTGCTGATGCGGTTGTTGCCGACCCGGCCGATGGCCGCCCTGAGTTTGAGGTTGCTGATGACAGGGTTATACTGGAGGAAATCCTCCTCGGATGCCACCCAGGCTCCTGACACTGAAGGGAAGTAACCCCACTGCGACCCCGGGGCGAACTTGGTGGAACCGTCAGCACGCATCGTCAGCGAGAGGAGGTATTTGTGCATGTAATTGTAGTTGGCCTGACCGAAGAACGAGGCCGTGCGGTCAGCCGTGGAGAGGGATGTCGTCGCCTTCCATGGCGTGCCGAGGTTCATGTTGTCGATGGCCTTGTCAGCAGAGATGTAACGAGGGAAGTACCTGTTGGTCATGCTCCTTGACTTGGTCTGCGAGCTCTGGATCTCCTGTCCGAGCAGGAAGGAGAAGTTGTGCTCGTCCTTGAGGCTGAAGCCGTAGGAGGCGGTGTTGGTCCAGATGAACTTCTCGCTCTGGGAGCTGCTTATGGATGCTACCGGGAGCTTGTTGTTGGCCTGTCCGGTGCTTGTCATGGCCCCGTAGAAGCGGTTGTCATCGCTGAACGAGAGGGCTATCGTACCTTCTGAGCGGAGCACGAGGCCCTTGAGAGGCTTCCATTCGAGTCCCGCCTGATTGGTGATGGAATAGCTGTGCTTCTTGCGGGTGTTCTCGCTGATGTCGTTTTTCGGGTTGGTGTATTCAAACACCTTCTCGTCGTCCGGGTCAACGGTGGCCGGATCCCAGAACGCGAACTCGTGAAGTCCGTTGGTAGGACGGTAGCGGAGCACGTCGATGATACCGCCTGAGCCGATGTTGTTGCCGCCGGCACCTGTGTCGCGGCGGTAGGTGAACTTAGGGTTGAAGTTGAGGGTGAGCTTGTCGGTGAGGGCGGCGCTGAACTTCATGTTGAGGTTGGTGCGGCGCACGCCGGAGCCGAGTATGATACCCTTGTCCTCGGACTGGGTGAGGGAGATGTTGAAGCGGAGTTTCTCAGTACCGCCGCCTATGGTGACGTTGGTGGAGTAGTTGAGCGGTGTCTCGCCCATCACCTCGTCCTGCCAATCATGGGTAGGAGCCCTCTTGTACACGTCCAGGTCCATCGGGTTGCCGAAGTTGGCACGGAAATACTGCGCTGCGGAGCTGCGGTTGCCGCCTGCCGCCGCCCAGTCGTACTGGTAGCGCACGAAATTGTAGGTGTCCATCAGGTCGAGCTTCTTGGAGAGCTTGCTCACTGAGACCTGGGAGTTGAATCCGACCTGCACCTTGCCCGCGCGGGCGGCCTTGGTGGTCACCACGACTACGCCGTTGCCTCCTCTGGCGCCATAAATAGCTGTAAGAGAGGCATCTTTAAGCACGTCGATGGAGGCTATGTCGGTAGGAGGGATGTCATTGATATTGTCTGTCTGGAATCCGTCCACGATATAGAGAGGATCGTTGCTCTGGGTGACGGAGGTGCCGCCGCGCACGCGGATGTTGATGTCCGCTCCCGGGGCGCCGTCGACGGTGGTCACCTGTACACCGGCCACCTTGCCCTGGAGGGCCACGGCCGCTGAAGTCACAGGGACGGCTGCCAATTTTGTTCCGGAGACGGATCCGACGGATCCCGTGAGGTCGCGGCGGGACATTATGCCGCCGTAACCGATGACGACAGCATCCTGCAGGAATTCGGAGTCCTCTTCAAGGACGCAATCCGCCGTCTTCTGCCCTGCGCTGATGGTCATTTCCTTCTCGGAATAACCGATACAGGACACGACGATTGTGGATTTTGCGGGGACGGAAAGCGTCCACTTGCCGTCAATGTCAGTCATAGTGCCGTTGGTGGTGCCTTTCACGGCGACAGAAGCGCCTATGACAGGTTCACCCTTGACATCCTTGACCGTTCCCGAGACTTTCTGCTGTGCAAACGCCGCTCCTCCTGCCATGAACAAGGCGAGGAGAGTGAGCACAGTCGCTCTTAGATGTTTTTTCATCATTTAGGAAAACTGATTAAATTTAATAGTGTTACTCGTATCGGCTCATGAGTTGTGGTTAGTGGATCAACTTGAACTTTTGCCGATTTTGGCGCAAGTTACGAATTATTTTTAAGTTTTCAAGAAAGAAATCAGAATTTTCTTTATTTTTGCCTGTCGGTCATGCAGTGTCATGGCAGGAACAGCTGACGGTCCTATGAAGAAAGTGACAAATTTTTGTTAACTTCGCAGTTTGTAACAAATAACACATATCCTATATGCCCAAAATCATCACCTTCGGAGAGATAATGCTCCGACTGTCAACACCGGGATACCTGAGGTTCAGTCAGGCCAAACAGTTTGACGCCACGTTCGGCGGCGGCGAGGCAAATGTGGCCGTATCACTTGCCAATTACGGAATGGACGCCAAGTTCGTCACAAGGCTTCCTGAGAACGACATAGCGAAAGCCTGCCTCAAGGACCTCCGCTCCTACGGGGTGGACACAAGTTCCATCGTCTACGGCGGCGACCGCCTCGGGATCTATTTCCTTGAGACCGGAGCCGTAGCCCGCCCGAGCAAGGTCGTCTATGACCGCGCCAATTCTTCTATTGCCACCATCAAGCCCGGCGACATCGACTGGAAGAAGGTGCTTGAGGGCGCTGACTGGTTTCACTGGACCGGCATCACTCCTGCCCTGAGCCAGGGTGCAGCCGACGTCTGTCTGGAGGCCATCAAGGCTGCCAACGCCATGGGCATCACGGTATCTTGCGACCTCAATTACCGCAAGAACCTCTGGAAATACGGCAAGAAGGCATCAGAGATCATGCCTGCACTCGTGGAGGGAAGCGATGTCATCCTCGGCAACGAGGAAGACGCCGATAAAGTATTCGGCATCAAGCCGGAAGGGTTTGACGTGACCAGCACAGGCGGCCAGATCGACCAGCGCAGATTCCAGAGCGTGGGCGAGCAGCTTATGAAGAAGTTCCCGCGCGCGAAGAAGGTCATCATCACCCTGCGCGGCTCCATCAACGCCAACCACAACACCTGGGGCGGCGTGCTCTGGGACGGCAAGACTCTCTACCAGTCACCCCGCTACGACATCACCCACATCGTTGACCGTGTAGGCGGCGGCGACTCTTTCATGGGCGGTCTCATCTACGGACTTCTCACTTATACCGGCGACGACCAGAAAGCGCTCAACTTCGCAGTTGCGGCATCTTGCCTGAAACACACCATCTTCGGGGATTACAACCAGGTCACCGTGGCCGAGGTGGAGAATCTCATGAAAGGCGACGCTTCAGGGCGCGTGTCAAGATAAATCCTTTGAATCATGGCAAAATACAATAAACTCCAAGTCCTTCAGACCATGAAGGAGACCGGCATCGTGCCGGTGTTCTACAATGCTGACATCGAGGTCAGCAAGAATGTCCTGAAAGCCTGCTACGAAGGCGGCATCCGCGCATTTGAGTTCACCAACCGCGGCGATTTCGCCCAGGAGGTGTTCGCCGAGCTCGTGAAGTTCGCGAACAAGGAACTCCCGGGAATGATCATGGGTGTCGGCTCAGTCGTTGACCCGGGCACCGCCGCCCTCTACATCCAGCTCGGCGCAAACTTTGTCGTCGGCCCGGTGTTCAACCCGGCCGTCGCTCCGGTCTGCAACCGCAGGCTCATCCCTTACTGCCCGGGCTGCGGCTCAGTGACCGAAGTCAGCACCGCACAGGAGGCTGGCTGCGATGTCTGCAAGGTGTTCCCGGGAGATGTCCTCGGACCTGCATTCGTCAAGGATCTGCGCGGACCTATGCCTTGGAGCCAGATCATGGTGACAGGCGGTGTGAAGCCGGAGAAGGCCAACCTCGAAGGCTGGTTCAAGGCAGGAGTGACCTGCGTCGGGATGGGGTCCAACCTCTTCCCTAAGGATGTGGTCGCAGCCGGAGAGTGGTCCAAGATCACGGAGCTCTGCCGCGGGGCGCTCGCTATAGTGAAAGAAGTAAGATAATCTCATATTTATGTCAACACAGAAGAAACTGATGACCAACTGGCGCTGGTGGATGGTGATGTTGCTCTTCCTTGCAACCACCGTCAACTACATGGACCGCCAGGTGCTGTCCCTGACGTGGAAGGACTTCATCGCTCCTGAATTCCACTGGACAGACAACGACTACGGTACAATCACCGCCATCTTCTCCATCATCTATGCCGTGTGCATGCTTTTCGCCGGCAAGTTCGTGGACTGGATGGGAACAAAGAAAGGCTACCTCTGGGCTATCGGAATATGGTCCACCGGCGCCTGCCTCCACGCAGCCTGCGGCTGGGCTACCTGCCACATCGAGGGCTTCGAGAGCATCAAGGCCATGCAGGCCGTGCAGAACGGCTCCGCGGCTGCCCTCGCGATAGCTTCGACAAGCGTATGGCTCTTCGTCGCGGCACGTGCCGTGCTCGCCCTCGGTGAAGCCGGCAACTTCCCTGCCGCCATCAAGACGACCGCAGAGTACTTCCCTAAGAAGGACCGCGCATTCGCGACCTCAATCTTCAACGCCGGCGCTTCAGTAGGCGCCCTCATCGCTCCTGCCACAATTCCGCTTCTCGCCCAGTATTTCAAGAACAAGGGCATCGGCGGCGGCTGGGAGATGGCTTTCATCATCATCGGTGCCATCGGTTATGTCTGGATGGCTCTCTGGGTGTTCATGTACGAAAAGCCTGAGAAGAGCAAGCATGTCAACGAGGCCGAGCTTGAGTACATACATCAGGATGATGCAGAGAACGCTGCGGCAGCCAAGGACGAGAAAAAGGATGAAAAACAGATCTCTCTCTGGAAGTGCTTCACTTTCAAGCAGACATGGGCTTTCATCACCGGTAAGTTCTTCACTGACGGTGTGTGGTGGTTCTTCCTGTTCTGGGCTCCGGCCTATTTCTCCGACCAGTTCGGATACACTTCGTCATCAGGCATGGGCGTTGCGCTCATCACAACTCTCTATGCCATCGTGACGGTGCTCTCCATCTTCGGAGGTTACCTGCCTCGCATCTTCGTGGACAAGAAGGGCATGAACCCTTACGCCGGGCGTATGCTCGCGATGCTTCTCTTCGCGTTCTTCCCGCTCTTCGCCCTGTTCGCACAGCCGATGGGCGTGCATTCCGCATGGTGGCCTGCAATATTCATCGGTCTTGCCGGTGCCGGACATCAGGCCTGGTCGGCCAACCTCTTCAGCACCATCGGTGACATGTTCCCGAAGAGCGCCATCGCCACCATCACCGGTATCGGCGGAATGGCCGGCGGTATCGGCTCTTTCTTCATCCAGAAAGCTGCCGGTCTGCTCTTCACCAAGACTGCCGAACTCGGTTCCGCTTTCACATTCCTCGGCTTCGAGGGCAAGCAGGGCGGCTACTTCATCATGTTCTGCTTCTGCGGTATCGCCTACGTGCTCGCATGGAGCATCATGAAGGCGCTTGTGCCTAAGTACAAGCCTATCGTGCTCAAGTAATCGGATTTCCAAAAAGAAATCCATCCTCGAGAATCTTCGACAAATCTGCGGCAACTCTGCGACACTGCTGAGAATCCGCGGCAATCTTCGACAAATCTGCGGCAACTCATCTTTTGCCGCTTACCCAAAAGAGGCTGGCCTGACGGTCAGCCTCTTTTTGCGTTCGGACTTCAGGCCCACCGCCCCACCCCCGTCCCGCTCCGTTCCAGCCACATCCCAGTAACATCCCAGCCACACCCCAGTCCCGCTCCGTTCCAGCCATATCCCGGCCACACCCCAGCCACATCCAGTCCCGTGCGCACGAAGTCGATCCCGTGCGTGGAAAGGCCTCTCGTGCGCACGAGACAAGGAAAAACTCAGCGCCGTGCGCACCAAGGTCCCTGGTGCGCACCGAATCATCCCCGTGCGCACGGCGATGTTCCACGGACGGCAATTGTTCCACGCCGTCGCGATGTTCCTCCCACGCCGCCTTATTGTGCCACGGACTGGCGGCTGCTGGTGCCCCGTCTGCCAGATTGGAGCGGAAACGCCGAAAAAGGCTCCTACCTGGACGGGAAGGCGGCCACGGACACAGCTGCAGGGCAGGTGGCAGTGCCAGGTTGGAGCGGAATCGCCGAAAAAGGCTCCTACCTGGACGGGGAACAGGCCGCAGACACAGTTGCAGGGCAGGTGGCAGTGCCAGGTTGGAGCGGAAACGCCGAAAAAGGCTCCTACCTGGACGGGGAACAAGCCACGGAGGGAGGCTGCGTGCCACCGGCCGCTTCCTCCAGGTCACCTCCGACCAAGCAACGGGGGCCATTCCCGGGCGTGAAAAATGATTTCCGCCTTATCGTGTTCTCTCTATTGGCAAACGGCGCGGATGCTATTGCCGCTGCCTATGCGGTCGGCGACGGACTCGCAAGAGAAAGTGGTCCCATCATCGAAATAGCAGTGGTAAAAATTTGAATAACTGTTGTCGATATGCACACCTGTCCTAGTGTGGATCTGCGAGGAAAGATATGAGCCGATGTGGCCAAGGGCATAGTCGGGGATTTCATCACTCTTGTAATAGTATCCTGCGAACGGGAAGAATATCGATTTGCCGTTCTTCTTTGACTTGAACAACATGCCGCTGACGCCATTGTGGACAGTCTTGATGTGGTCTGTATTGCGGCACAGCTCTTCACATTCGCTCTGGGTAGGGATACGCCATCCGGCGCCCCATCCGGCTGTGGCTGCATCGTCCTCCGGCTCGAGAAAAGTCTTCTTGTCCTTTTTATTGTACTTGGTGAATTCCTTTTCGTTCCGTCCCTCTTCCACCCCGTTCCCGTGCGCACGGGACAGTACATGCGAGCTGGGCCGCCGGGAACGGAACCCCGGAATCCGAAACAGAATCCGAACTGGCATGGGCAGAAACAACAATCGACAACAGTTTTTATGTATCTTTGCCGAAAGACTCCATTATGACAATAATTGACGGAGATGACTTCATAGAGTTTGACTCCCTGATCAACATCAGCCCGAGGAGGGACAACTGCAGCAGGGATGTCGAAGACTGTGTTTTCCTGATTTAGGTTGACTCGGTTTTGTCTTTTATAACTGATTTTAGTTGACTTTTCGTCGTTATCCCTG
>CAKVDS010000024.1 GCA_934726455.1 uncultured Bacteroidales bacterium | reverse complement strand
GATGAAGACAAAACTTTCCTTGCTGTTTTTGCAAGGACAGACTTAAGATTCAGTTGGTTCCATTTTGGAACATACTCTCATGAAGTGCAATGAAGTCAATGTCTATAAGTCGTAATAGCAGAATTGGAAGTTGGTGCTTTTGTAAAGATTTACAGTCGGGGTATCTGGAATTACCAAGATTATTTCTATTTTTGTAGCCATGGGTCAGTCGGGACGGATAGAGATTCATATTGAGGGGCAGAAAGGCAACAATCCGCTCACTCCAGATAACTATGACATCAAGGAGATTGTTTCTCTTTTGAGTAATATCGAACCTATTATTTACCCCGGTATGAAAGGGGATAGGCCTGTGATTTCATATCAGTTGGAGTCTGGTTCAGTGCGCAACATTTTCAAAGTAACCAAACAGGCGGAAGTCGCTTTTATGAGTGTCATGTCTATGGTTGCGACAACGCAGTCTATAGATTCTCTCGAACTTCCATCCGCCAAGGCCATTGAGCAGATACAGTCGATGGCTATCAAAAACAATTATTTCTTTGAGTTCAAGGCAGGCAAATCTGACGCGAGTATTTTGACAATCACACCGTTGACTAGATTTTATCGTTCCGAAGCATTGTGGGCGGACGCAGAATTGTATTTCTATGGCACTCTTGTCGATGCCGGCGGCAAAGACAAGTCAAACATTCATGTCGAGACCAAAAATTTTGGGACAGTTGTGGTTTCTGCCGACCGCGAGACATTAAAAAACGAAGAAAGAAATCTTCTGTACAAAGAGTACGGGGTTCAAGTTTTGGGAAAACAGAATGTTGAGACAGGAGAAATTGACAGGTCTACCCTCAAACTTGTAAGGATAATTGATTATGCTCCTTCTTTTGATATCAATTACCTTGAAGGGCTTATGGACAGGGTCGAAGATCGCTTCGACGGAGTGGATGTGGATGATTATGTTTCAGAAATAAGAGGAGGGTATGCGTAAAGCCGGTTCATATAGTGTAATGCTTGACACAAGTTTCCTTATAAGGCTTCTTTCAAAGAATGATATTCTGCATCAGAATGCCATGGAATATTTCAGATATTTTCTTGAGCAGGATGTTCCTATGTATGTCTCTACTATCACTGTCGCAGAATATTGTGTAAATGGAGAGATTGCAGAACTTCCTTTCAGAAACATACGGATCGTCCCATTTAATATCCAACATGCTCCCGTTGCAGGCAGGTTCGCAAGCGTGCTTTATGCTGCCAGAGCTACAGGAACACTGGTTGTCGACAGCCGTCTCATAATTCCAAATGATGCAAAAATCTTCGCTCAGGCCAGTTGCCTGGATGATGTCAGGTACTTTGTCACGTCAGACACTAAATCGGCAAAACTCATTAGCAAAATTTCCGATAGCGAAGATGTCTCATTCAGCCACATGGATATCCACATCCCTTTTACTCAACAATTTGGAGTATTAGATATCTAATAGATGCTCTGAAATCTGCCATGTGCGGTGGGAATTTGACTGTGGGGACATGCTTTTATTTCAGAGGATTTGCAGAGTGTTGTTGAAATCAACTATATTTGTGTTTGGCCATGTTATAGTTGACCGGGATGATAACTTATATAAAGATTGACGGGTTCAAGTCTTTTCATGATTTTGAACTTGAATTTACTCCTTTTACTGTGATTGCAGGCGCAAATGCCGCCGGCAAAAGTAATCTGTTTGATGCGCTGAAACTTCTGTCGGATCTGTCGGATTCGGACAAGATACAGAAGGCTTTCAGAAAGCAGCGGGGTAATCCGTCGGAGTTGTTCACCCAATATGATGGATCTCGTGCGGCCGACACCATGTCTTTCGCCGTGGAGATGCTTGTGCCGCCGGAAGTTACTGATATCTGGGGCGTGACCGAAAGCCTTAGATATACGCGACTTCGCTATGAGCTTGAACTGCACCGCTTTACCAATGATATCGGGATGGAGGACATTGAGGTCAGAAAGGAAAGCCTCAATACGATAAAACATGCTGACGACAAGTGGGTGCGCATATTACCTAAAGGCACGGAGCATCATTGGCGGCCAAAGGTTACAACTGGTAAACGTCAGGTGCCTTACATGTCAACGGAGGAGGTTAACGGCCGGCAGTCTGTGGTTATTCCTCAAGATGGGCCCGGAGGGAAACGCAGGGTCTATCCGCTTGATCATACAACTAAAACGGTACTGAGCAGTTTTGACTCTGTGGATTTCAAGCATATTCTTGCCGCAAGGGAAGAGATGAGATGCTGGCGTTTCCTGCAATTGGATCCGGTCGCGCTCCGGGAGCCTACAAGCAAGTTGGCCGGAGAGGATTCTGTTGATGCGTATGGTCATAATCTTGCTGCCGCCCTGTTCCGCCTGAAGCAGCATGATAAATATGTGCTCAAAGAAATAGCCAGAAAACTCCATTCTTTTGTCCCGTCTTTCGTTGATTTGGATGTTATTGACGATGAGGAGAATAAGCAGTATCTGATAGTTCTTTATAATAAGGATGGGGAGAGGTTCAGCTCTCGGATCCTTTCTGAGGGCACATTGAGAATCTTGACTTTATGCGTATTATGGAAAGATCCCAAGTACAGCGGGCTTCTGTGTTTCGAGGAGCCGGAGAACGGCATCCATCCTTTCCGGATCGGTGCTATGTGCAGGCTGCTGAAAGGTCTTTCGGCTGATTTCAATGATAAGAGCGCCCCATTACGTCAGGTTATTGTCAACACCCATTCTGCCATTTTCGTGAAGGATGTTGCGGCAATAAAGGAGGATCCATGCGTTTCCATCAATTTTGCGCAGCAGGTGAGCCGTGTCGCGACAATTGACGGGGAACGGCGTAAATTGTCTGTGACATCATTTGTTCCTGTTTTCTATAATTATCAGATGGCATTGCCTTTTACGGAGCAGGAGCGGAAGATGAGTGTCCAGATGTTGGAGGATTATTTGAATACGGATGTTGAAGCGGCAGATATGTGATATGGGGAGAAGGAGGATGTTCATAGTCGGCTTGGCGGCAGAGGGGGAGACAGATTTGAGGTTTCTTGATGACGTGTTGCGCAGGACGATAGAGGAGGTGGTGTTTTCAGAATGTCGTCAGGATATAGACATATATGTTCATATTGTCAGAGCAGACAAGGGGGCTTCTTTTGAGGATTATGTCCGGAATGCTATCCGCTCCGGGGTGGCCTCCTATGGTGTGATGGCTTTGGCTATGCATGCGGATTCGGATAAGGATAGTTATGAAGAGAGGCTGTATCATAAATTCAGTCCGGTCATGAAGTCTCTGGCATCGAGTCCCGAGGAGTGCAATGTGCTGATTCCCATTATTCCTGTGCGCATGACGGAGGCCTGGATGCTGGCAGACAAGGAATTGCTGAAAGAGGAAATCGGGACTGTATTCCCCGATAATGAACTGGGGCTGGACAAGAAACCTGAGTCCGTCAGTGATCCGAAAAAACTGATTGAGGACGATTTAAGGCTAATCTCGTCCGGTAATCCAAAGAAATTCAGGACGATAGAGATTTCGGAACTTTATAGCGCCCTGGGCAGCAAGGTGTCTTTGCAGAAGTTGAGACTTTTGCCTTCATATTGCAAATTCGTTGATTCAATCCGGGATGCTTTAAGGCAATATGGGTTCTTGTCATGATAATGCTCTGAAGCGTGATAGCTAACTGGACATTTTCCACTGAAACTACATAGATATTAAGGCGCTGGGACGTAGTGGGTTCCGGCGTTTTTTCCTTTACTCCCTATGCAAAACCAGATGTTTTTTGCCGCCGCCCTCGGGGCGGTGGTGGCCTTTGTTGCTGTCAACTGGGCCTATTTCAAGGTGCTGCGCATTGCGCTTGACAAGAATCTCGTTGACAATCCTGACGCGCGCAAACTTCAGAAGAGGCCCGTGCCTGTGATGGGCGGCATTGCGGTGTATTTCGGTGTGCTCGCCGGGGTGGCGTGCGGTGCCGTGGTGCATGCTTTGTCCGGTGTCGAGCCCGTGACCCGTCTGCTGCCGGTGATGTGCGCTATGAGCGTGATGCTGTATGTGGGCGCTCTGGATGACATACTTGGGTTGAGCCCGCGGAGCCGGATGGTCATCGAGGTGCTGACGGTGCTTGCTCTTGTGTTCGCCAGCGGGCGCTGCATCGACTCTCTCCACGGACTGTGGGGAGTGGAGGCGTTCTCGTGGTGGATTGCGGTGCCGCTGACGGTGTTTGCCGGGGTGGGCATCATCAACGCCGTGAACATGATTGACGGGGTGAACGGGCTGTCGAGCGGGCTGTGCATCACCTGCTGCGCGATTTTCGGAGTGTCTTTCGTGATGGTGGGGGATGTCCCGAATGCGGTGCTCGCGTTCTGCACGATAGGGGCTTTGATTCCGTTTTTCGTGCACAATGTGTTCGGGGATCATTCCCGGATGTTCATCGGCGATGCCGGGACCATGGTGATGGGTATCCTGTTGACCTGGTTTTCGATATGTACTCTGGATGCGCGGAGCAGCGCTGATTTCGAGATAGACGGCAGGGTTCTGAACCCCGTGGCGCTTGTGCTGGCGGTGATGAGCGTGCCGGTGTTTGATACCATCCGTGTGATGGGGATGCGGATGCTGCATCACAAGAGTCCGTTCCTGCCGGACAAGACGCACTTGCACCATGTCTTCGTGAATGTGGGCATCAGTCATTTCATCACCACGGTGAGCGAGATCCTGATCGGGGTGGTGGTGGTCGCTGCGCTGGTGGTGAGCGCCCTGTGCGGGGCCGGTTCTGATGTCCAGCTGTATGTGGTCATAGCGGCTGCGGTGATCTTCGTCTGGGGGACGTATTTTATCCTGAAGTTCAATGCTGACCAGCATACGGCGTTCCTGCATTTCTTGGTGGGCTTCAGTGTGAGGACGCATCTGGGGCGGAGCGAGTGGTGGAGGAAGTTGACCGCATGGCTTGACGGGCCGTGCAAGGATTTTTCTGAGGATGATGCTGTGCCGCAGGAGGTTCCGGTCTCTGACCTCAAGGAACGCGACAGGCGTTTGATACTGAGTTTTATGAAGGGCAGGGCTGAGGTGCTGGTGTCGGACATAATGGAGAACTCCGGGGCGGAGCGGCTGAGGGTGTATGCCATCCTCTTTGAGGAGGTGCAGCGGGGGAGAGTGGCGGTGACCAAGGAGGACGGGTTCGGCGGACCGGAGATAGTGACGTTGGTAAATCAATAGTTTAGAGATATGCAAGAAGTTGATTATAAGGAGCGTGACAGGAAACTGCTGCTCGAATATCTTTCCGGGAGGGGAGATGTGGATGTGGACAGGCTGGCCGCGGAGAGCGGGATCGAGCCGCTGAGGGTGTTTCCGCTGTTGTTTGAACTGGTGCGGGACGGCAAGGTGGAGGTGGTGTCGGAGGGCAAACTCGGTGCGCCTGAAGTAGTGAGGTTGGCACGATGAGGCTGGATGAAGCGCTTCTCGATGCTCTGAGTGCCAGGGCGGCAGCTTCGCCCCGGCTGCGCGTGCACTTTGATCTGCGTGACAGTGAGGAGGACGGCTCGATGCGGATGCTGAATGCCCTTGAGCCCGGGACCGTGATCCCGGTGCACCGGCACCGCGACACTTCTGAGGATGTTGTCTGCCTGCGGGGTTGTGTGGAGGAGGTGGTCTATGGTGATGATGGCCGGGAACTTGAACGGTGGAGGCTGTCCCCGCGTTCCGGGGTGATGGCCTGCCATGTTCCGAAGGGGCGGTATCACACCTGCGTCCCGCTGGAGAGCGGCTCGGTGATACTTGAGTTCAAAAATGGAAAATATGATCCTCTGAGTACGGAGGACTTGCTTTAGGCTCCGCTTCGGCGGGGCCTTTTTTGTGCATGGGCCTCGGCTCGCCATATCGGCACTGTTTTTGTAGCAAATTGATATTGAATTATTTATAACCTATAAAAACACTAAGACGATGGAACGCATTTCTAAGATGTTGGTGGCGATGTCCGTTGCGGCATTCCTCCCTTTGTGCTTATGTGCAGGTGAAGTGGACAACACTCCCGTTGGTTCTTTGGATCTTTCGCGCTACCTTGGCAAGTGGTACGAGATCGCCAGGTTCAACCATTCTTTCGAGCGCGGCATGAGCCGTGTCGCGGCCGAGTACCGTCTGCGCGATGACGGCAAGGTCGAAGTCGTCAATTCTGGATGGAAGGACGGCAAGTTCAAGCAGACCGTCGGCAAGGCAAAGCAGCCCGATCCGGAGAAGAATCCGGCTCTGCTCAAGGTGTCTTTCTTCCTCTTTTTCTATTCTGACTATCGCGTGCTGATGCTTTCTGATGATTACAGCGTGGCTTTGGTAGGGAGCTCCTCTGGCAAGTATCTCTGGATCCTGTCCCGCACTCCTGTACTGCCGCAGGAGACTCTGGACTCCGTACTGGCGGAGGCCAGGCGTCGCGGGTACGACACCTCGAAACTGATCTGGGTGGACCAGAAAGACTGAGCTGTGTCGGATGGATGGCCACCGATTTGGTGGCGGATAAATGGCTGAGCATCAATTGATTGATTGTTTACCTTCCCGTGATATTACGGGAAGGCAAATAGTTATAATATTGATAGACAATAATATATCCGCCACCGCGCAGCAGCTTCATCGCATTCATCTTATTGTCACAATGATGGTTCCGGGACCGTAGTTGTCTGCGGTGCCTGAGGTGTAGCTGCATGAGAGGGCGAACGCTTCGTCGAGTTCGCGCTGCAGTGCTTCTTTGAGGGTGCCGTCTCCGAAGCCGTGGATAAAGACTATACGGCGGCCCTTGTGCTTGAGGTTCTCCCGCAGAACCCGGCGGAACCAGTCCAGCTGGCAGTCCAGGGCTGCCCACTGCGGCACGCCGTCCGCGCCGGGAATCTTGTCCAGGTGCAGGTCCACGGTCATCGCCCCGGACTCAGCTGGGGCAGAGGCCGGACGTGAGGGGCGCTTCTTTTCGGGGGAAGTGCTGACGGAGCGCAGCATGGCGAGGTCTTCATCGCGGTTGATCACGTAAAACTCGCTTTTGGGGACTGTCGCGACAAGCCCGCCCGGGAATTCAAGCTGGACGCCTTTCTCGCTGAATCCGATGATGACAGCCTCATCGCTGCTGTCCATCATCCTGACCCTCAAGCCTTTGGTTAGCCCTTCATTGCGTGCGTGCGCCTCGTGTATTGAGGGGTGCACGACAGTCTTGCTTTTGCGCTCAGGCTTCCGGGGACTCGACTCCGCATCGAGTTCTTTTTTCAGGGCCTTGAGCTGGGTGAAATCTGCAAACTGTTTCACAATTCGTCTGAAGCGTACAGGTAGCCGAGCAAGGGAGTGTCATAGGAGAAATAATCTTCCGGAGAGAAGAACCTGTCAAGCTCGATAGCGGCTGCCTCCTGGGAATCGGAAGCGTGTATTATATTTTCCTGATGGCTCATGCAGTAGTCGCCGCGCACGGTGCCCGGGAGAGCGTCGCGTCCGTTGGTCGAGCCTGTCATTTCGCGGACAACTTTCACCGCATCTATGCCCTCCCAGCAGCAGAGAACCACCGGAGCCGCCATCATCGAAGCTTCGATGATGGGGTAGAACGGCTTGCTGACGAGGTGCGCGTAATGCTCGGCACACTTCTCTTTGGTGAAATGATACATCTTGAGGGCTGTCAGGTGCAGGCCCTTCTTCTCGAATCTGGAGATGATCTCCCCGCACAGACCCCTCTGGAGGGTGCAGGGCTTGAGTATCACGAGCGTGCGTTCCATCCTATTCACAGACATAGTCACATGCCACCCTGGTCTCGCGCACTTTCTTGCAGTATTCGGAGACTGCCACGTGGGCAGGGTTGTGTTTGTATTTCTCGAGGTCTTCGAGGGAGTCGAAAGTGGTTATGAGACAGGCGTCGTAGTTGCCGGGAGCCACATTGACTCCGACTTCGCAGCTGCGGAGCTCAGGCACCACTCCCATCAGCGCTTCCAGATGCTCTTTCATCCACTGCGCGTTCTGCGCGGCGCTCTTGCCTTCCGCCTCCGGAAGGAGTTTCCACATAACGATATGCTTTATCATAATAAAATTTTTTCGAAATTACACATTCTCCGTGAACTGTGCAAGTCAAGCACTCTTTGGGAATATTCGCGGATTTGCTAAATTTGCGAAGCGAAGCCGCTTGGAGGGCAGGTTCAGGGGCCCCGGAGGCAGGCTGTACGCGAAAAATTATTACATGACAATGAAAAAGACAATAGCATCACCTAAGGCGCCGGCAGCAGTAGGGCCTTATTCTCAGGCAGTTGAACTTAACGGTACGCTTTTCATATCAGGGCAGCTTCCGGTCGATCCCGCTACGGGCGAGATGCCGCAGGGCATAGAGGCCCAGACGCGCCGCAGTCTGGACAACCTCGGCTACATCCTTGAAGAGGCCGGTCTGGGTTTTGACGACATCGTCAAGACCACCGTGCTTCTTGACGACATTGCTGATTTCGGGGCGATGAACGCCGTGTATGCCGAGTATTTCAATGGCGACAAGCCTGCGCGCGTATGCTATCAGGTGGCTGCACTGCCGAAAGGTGCCAAGGTCGAGATTGATGCCGTAGCCGGCAAGTAGTCACTTGTATGGACAAATATCTCCAGAGGACGACACTCCTCGTGGGTGAGAATGCGCAGGCGGAGATCTCCCGCGTGCGCATAATCCTTTTCGGGGTCGGGGGAGTCGGCAGTTGGTGCGCCGAGGTGCTGGTACGCTCGGGGGTTCGCCATCTGACGATAGTGGATTTCGACACTGTCAGCGCGAGCAATGTCAACCGCCAGCTGATGGCCACTCCGGCTACTGTAGGTGAAGTCAAGGTTGAGGTGCTTCGTCGAAGACTTCTGGAAATCAGCCCTGAGGCGCAAATCGTCTCCCGCAATGAACATTATTCTGCGCAGACGGCGGAGAGTTTTGCCTTGGACAGCTACGACTATATAATAGATGCAATCGATTCCCTCAAGGACAAGGCTGATCTTATCAAGCGGGGGATGGCGGCGCGCGGGGTGCTTTTCTCTTCGCTCGGCGCTGCACTGAAGATAGATCCGACACGTGTGAAGGTCGGGAATTTCTGGAAAGCGCGTGATTGTCCGCTCGGTGCTGCGCTCCGCAAGAAGCTGCGCCGTGAGGGCGGGGTGCAGGAGCACTCTTTCTTGTGCGTGTATGGAGACGAGGTGCTGCCTAATCTTGGCGTTGCCGCTGTAGGTGAGGAGGCTCTCGGCGCCGAGGCGCTCTCCGCCGGAAAGGCCACGATCAACGGCACGGCTGCCCATATCACCGGGATTTTCGGGTTCACTCTGGCTGGTCTGGTGATAAGGGACATATATGATAGGATCAATGGCTGAGGAAAGACTTTGGAACTCCAATTATATAAAGGTGTGGACGGGCAATTTTCTGCTCAACTTCGCCTTTATGCTTATCGTGCCACTTTTGCCGCTGTACTTGAGCGAGGCTTTCGGTGCCGGTAAGGATACTATAGGGGCTGTGCTGGCGGCCTACACGGTGATGGTGCTGCTGACCAGGGCTCTGAGCGGGTACATAGTTGACAGTTTCCCGAGGAAACTGGTGCTGATGGTGTGTTATACGGTATTCTCCGTCATCTTTTTCGGCTATCTGATTGCAGGCTCGCTCCTTGCATTCGCGGTGTTCAGAACTCTTCACGGCGCTCCGTTCGGGGCTACAACGGTGGCTGCGAGTACTGTGGCCATTGATGTGCTCCCGTCAAGCCGCAGGGGTGAGGGCATAGGGTACTATGGACTGAGCAACAATCTTGCTACAGCCCTCGGCCCGGCTCTTGCCGTGTATGTGCTGCAGGCGTTCGGCGGCAACTTCCAGGCCCTGTTCTGGATGTCCATAATAGTCTCTCTGGCCGGGCTCGCCATTGATTCCACGATAAGGCTTCCACGCAAGGAGTTCCCTCGGAGGGAAGGGGTTCTTTCATGGGACAGGTTCTTCCTGCTCAAAGGTTGGCGGGAGGCGGTGACTCTGGCCTGCTATGCGTTCAGCTACGGGGTGGTGTCCACATATCTTGCCATCTACGGCAAGGAGGAGCTAGGGATAACGGGCGGGACCGGCATGTTTTTCACGCTGTTCGCCATAGGTCTTATCTTTTCCCGCCTTACCGGGGCGCGTTCTCTGCGGCGTAATCTTGTCTCCCGCAACGCCTCTCTGGGCGGATGCGTGGCTGCCGCGGGGTATCTGTTGTTCGCTGCTTTGCACAACGGGGCCGGATACTATCTTTCGGCGTTCATCATTGGTCTTGGCAACGGACACATGTTCCCTGCGTTCCAGACCATGTTCATCAACCTTGCTCCGCATGACAGGCGCGGCACGGCCAATTCTTCAGTGTTGAGTTCGTGGGATGCCGGTGTGGGGCTCGGGGTGCTTCTGGGCGGCGTGCTGTCGGAGCATTTCGGTTATCATGTCGCATTCTGGGTTGCTCTCGGTGTCAATGTCGCCGGGCTCGTGCTCTATTTCGCACGGACGCGTGCCCATTTCGAGGCAGAGAAACTGAGATAATTTTCTATATTTACGCAAATTTTGGAACTATGTTGACGAAACTTACACCTTCAATCAGTTATATCGGCTGCGATGATCTCAGCCTTGATCTTTTCGAGAACCAGTATAGGGTTCCGGAGGGGATGTCTTATAATTCATATATTATTGATGATGACAAACTTGCGGTGTTGGATACCTGTGACGCACGCACCGGTCAGGAGTGGCTGTCAAACTTGAAGAGCGCTCTCGGCAAGAGGAAGCCGGACTATCTTGTGGTGCATCATATGGAACCTGATCATTCTGCCATGATCGCAAGGATGATGTCGGATTATCCCGAAATGAAGATAGTGGCTTCGGCAATAGCGGTCAGGATGCTGCCGCAGTTTTTTGACGGGATTGACTTTTCCGGGAGGACAGTTACGGTCGGCGACGGTGACAGTCTGGACTTGGGGCATCACAAACTCCAGTTCATCATGGCGCCGATGATACATTGGCCGGAGGTGATGATGAGTTATGATGCGGCCGACGGGATTCTTTTCTCGGCCGACGCTTTCGGCAAGTTCGGGGCGCTTTCGAGGACTGGCGGTCTGCTCGGGGTTTCATTGCAGGTGTGGCGGTCGGAAGCCAGGAGGTATTACTTCAATATATGCGGCAAGTACGGGCCTCAGGTTCAGAAACTCTTAGGGAAGGCGGCTGCTCTGGACATCAGGATGATCTGTCCTCTGCACGGACCTGTGCTCGACTCTGACCCTGCCGGGGCTGTGAAACTTTATGATATATGGAGTTCGTATGTGCCTGAGACTTCGGGAGTTCTGATAGCGTACGCCTCAATCCACGGGGGAACGGCGCAGGCGGCCGAGAGACTGGCGCGCATGCTGGAGGAGTCAGGGGTCAAGGTGTCGGTGCGCGATCTGTGCCGCTGCGGCATGTCCTATGCGGTGAGTGATGCTTTCCGATATGACCGGGTGGTGCTGGCTGCATCGTCTTATGATGCGGGGCTGTTCCCTCCGATGTATGATTTCCTGCATCATCTGCAGATAAAGAATTGGCAGAAACGCAAGGTCGCTCTGATCGAGAACGGCAGCTGGGCCCCTACGGCGGGCAAAGTGATGACGGATATGCTCTCGGCAATGAAAGAGATAGAGTTGGTCGGGAGCAAGGTCACGCTCCGCAGCCGTCTGCATGAGTCTGATGTGCCGGCGCTTGAAGCGCTTGCCGGGGCTATTCGAGGTATCTGAGCCTTAATGTCTTGCGGTCTTCCTCGCTGACTGCCAGCCTGCTGCGCAGGAACTCGTCCATAGACCCGCAGCGATCTTCAATAAGGTCGAGGGCGGCTTCGAAGCAGCGGACGTTGGCTCCTATGAATGTCCTGACGACTTCCACTTCTTCGTCTCCTCCGCCGTTGGCACGGACTATGGCTGTCATCCTCGCCACATCGTCGCGGTAGAATTCGTTGGAGATGTTGTAGTCTTCGAGGATTGTCTCCCTGTCGGCTCCGAGTGCGGCGAGGATGAACGCTGAGGCCAGGCCGGTGCGGTCCTTGCCTTGGGTGCAGTGCCAGTAGACGGCTCCGTCTGTCGTGTCAATCACTCCGCGCATGAATCTGGCGTATTGCCGCCGGGTGTAGTCGCTCTCGACAAGCGAAGTGTAGAGTGTCCGGGCCGCCTGTTTGACGGACGGGAAAGTGCAGCCTCTCTGTACTACGTCTTCGATGCCGGTGAATCCTCCTTCGGCTATGTAGCTGTTGAAACTCTCGCAGCTCTGTGGGTCCATCGCCGGGAGCCAGCAGTATTCAGCTCCGTCCACCCCTCGGTCCGGGGCCTGCAGGACTTCCGATTCCATCCTGAAGTCGAAGATTCTGCGCAGTTTATATACTTTGCTCAGCCTTTGCAGGTCAGCATCGCTGGCTTCGCTGAGCCGGGCGCCGCGCAGGAGAAGGCCATGGCGGATTCTGTGTCCGTCGGCTGTTTCGAATCCGCCCAATTCGCGGGCGTTGATCACATTTTCGAGGGAGATGGTCTGGGAATTGAAATCTTTGGTATTCATTCTGCAAAAATAACTATTTTTGCGCTTATGAAGATAGTTTATCTGGATGCATCCACGTTGGGGGATACCCCGCTGGATGAGATTCGCTCTCTCGGGGAGCTTGTCACTTATCATACGAGCACACGCGAGGAGTCGCTGGAGAGAGTGGGGGATTGTGATGTGCTGATGGTCAACAAGGTGATTGTGGACGAAGAACTTATGTGCAGGGCACCGAAACTGAGGCTCATCTGTGAATCGGCTACCGGGGTCAACAATATTGATCTGGAGGCTGCGGAGCGGCACGGCATCATTGTCCGCAATGTGGCGGGCTATTCTACTGATGCGGTGGTTCAGGCCACGTTTACTCATCTTCTGTCTTTGCGTGGCAATGCCCCGTACCTTGATGACTGTGTGCGCAGCGGACGTTATTCGGCGTCTGGAATATTTACCGATGTGACTCATCCGTCGGTGGAGCTGTGCGGGAGGACGATGGGAATAGTGGGGATGGGGACAATCGGTTCGAAGGTGGCTTCCATCGCCACTGCGTTCGGGATGAAAGTGGTATATTATTCTACTTCAGGGACTTCTCATAATCACGACTATCCGAGTCTTCCGCTCGGACAGATGCTCGGCTGCGCGGATGTGGTCAGCATCCATGCCCCGCTGAACGTACGGACAAGGGGGCTTATCGGAGAGGCGGAGTTCCATAAGATGAAACGTAGCGCGGTGCTGCTCAATCTCGGTCGCGGCGGCATAGTCGATGAGCAGGCTCTCGCCAAGGCACTTGACGCTGGGGTGATAGCCGGTGCGGCGTTGGATGTGTATGAAATGGAGCCGCTGCCTGCTGACAGCCCTCTTCTTCATCTTGAGCATCCCGAACGTATACGTTTCTCTCCGCACAGCGCGTGGGCGAGCACCACTTCGCTTCCGAGACTTGTCTCGATGGTGGCTGACAATATCCGCAAAGGCTGGTAAGCGCGGCTCAGAAGAGGTAGCCGCTGTTGATGTAGAATGCCCCGTTGCCGTCCTGCTTATAGAGCGGGCTGGTGGCGGGGTAGAATCTGCTCAGCGGCACTCCTCCCTCGAATGCGAGGATGAAGTTCTCGTTGAGGATGATCCGGAATCCTGCCCCGGTTGTGATGTGCGGTCTGTCGTGCCCGCTGCCCTTGCCCATGTAGGCTTCGTATGAGGCGCGGTATTCTTCTTTTCCCTTGAAACTCATGTCCCTGCCGCGGGTGACCATGGTCCCGTCGCTGAATATGCTGAGCCCGAGGGAGAGGTTCTGTCCCAGGACGCTGAAGTCGTAGAACCTCCAGCGCAGCTCGGCCACATAGCTTGCCATGTCCAGACCCACGACCCTGTTGCGCATTATGCCGCGTACGGTGCGGTAGCCGCCCATCCCGTCCCGGTCGCAGCTTTCTCCCATCAGGGTGATGAAAGGGAGGACGTAGTAGGGGGCGGAGTTGCCGAAGTTTCCCTCGTAGTTGAGCCTGTAGGCGAAAGTCAGTTTGTTGTTTCCGATGAGAGGGAAATACTGCCTCATGGTCAGTGAGTAACGGTAAAACGGGTTGGCTGTGCCGAGCCATCTCGGGGCGAGCATCAGGTGGCCTTCAGCCCAGATGCCTCGGGACGGGGCGCCTTCTTTGTCGCGGCTGTCGTAGACCAGGCCGAGCCGGAGGCTGCTGTAGAATCCTCCGTCGGCTTCACCATCGCCGATGAGTCCCCAGTTGCGGTATTGTTCGAAGAGGGTCGGCTCGTTGTCCGGGAAATGGTTGTAGTCGGCTTTGCCTTTGTTGAGGCTGGCGCGGTCGATCACTCCTTCATCAATCCACCTGAAATGGTAGCCGGCTTCCCAACTGAGGTGCTCTCCCAAGGGGCCTATCATGTCGGTCTTGCCCAGCAGTTGGCTGCGGTTGACCTTGTAGTACGGGCTGTAGAGGTGCTGCGCCGGGTCTTGAGGGCCTTTGGAGTTGGCTTTGCCGAGTGCCACCCTCTCGTGGTCATACCATGAGGCGTATCCGTTGAACCCGTAGAAGTCGAGGGCTTTGTCAAGGGAGAGAACCAGCGAGGTGGACCACCGTACTCCCGGTATGAGCTTTTTGTTGTCGTACATCAGGAAGTACTGCTGTGACCCTTTGGTGAACAGGGACGCTTCGAAGTAGGTCTTGGAGGCGTAGTTGGGGTAGAGGCTGCCGTCTCCGTAGTCGAAGAGGTTGGCGAACGCCCCGTACTGTACGCCTTTGTCGGCGTCGAATGCGGCGAGCGGCAGGGCGAGGAAGCTGTAGCCCCGCTTTGTGTTCGTGGTGTCCGGCCGCTCCGGCTCTGTCCCGGCAGTCGCGGTCGCGCTTGTGAAGAGGCAGGCTGCCAGTGCCGCCAGAAGTGATGCGGGTCTTGATGTGAATCTCATATCTTATGCAAAGATAAGCATTTGCGCGGATTGTTCCCAAGCGTGTAGTCAGGGCCTTACTCAAAATTTTGCTTATTTCTAAAGGCTTGATTTTCAGGAGGGCAAAAAAAATATTAAAAATTTTTCAAAAAAATTTTGGAGAATAAAATAAAAGTACTACCTTTGCATTCGGGTTGAGCAAGTGACCGTTCTGGCCCATCAACCTATTGGTTATTAGTTTTAGTGTTATTAATTATGTGGTTAGTATGAGTTGTTGCCGTGACGGTCACAACTCATTTCTTTTTTATGTCTTGTCCGCTGCGGAAAGTCAGTTCTTCTCCCGTCTCAGGATGTCTCAGCGAGATGCTTTCGGCATGCAGCCAGAGGCGTCCGTGTTCCGGGCTGCCGTAGAGCTTGTCCCCGCGTATAGGGCGGCCCAAGCCCGAGGGGTGGGCGCAGTGGACACGCAGCTGGTGGGTTCTGCCGGTTTTTGGACGGAGCAGGATTTCGGTCTCTCCGTCAGGTAGTTCCGCTGTGACTTCGTATTCTGTGATCGCGAGTTTGCCTTTGTCGTAATCGACCATCTGCCTCGGCCTGTCGTACCAGTCGGTGATCAGCGGCAGGGCGATAGTGCCCTTTCTGGCACGCGGGAACGGACCTTGGCCTGCGGAGAGTCTGGCCCTGTAGGTCTTGCTGACGAGTCTGGCGGCGAACTGGGATTCCATGGCGGCTTTGGTGCGGATGTCGCGGGCGAAGATGATGACTCCCGAGGTGTCCATGTCAAGGCGGTGGCAGGAGTGGACTTCTCCGTATCGTTCCTGCAGCCATTCAAGAAGTGATTTCGAGCGTGTGCGTCCAGGTACGGACAGCATGCCGGAGGGCTTGTCCGCCACTATGATGCGGGAGTCCTCGTAGATGACCGAAGGTTCTTCCCGGGTGAACTCGGCATCGAGGGGATTCGGTTCCACGTCAAGCCCCTCCATCATGAAACTGAGCAGCGGGCCGCATTTGCCGGTGCATGACGGGTAGAAACGTCCCTGCTGCCGGACTTCGCTGCGCGGGGAGTCCCCGTACCAGAATTCTCCCATTTCCAGAGGGTGCAGAGAGTGTGTATAGGCGTATTGGAGGAGTTTCGGGGCGGCGCAATCGCCTGTCCCTCCCGGCGGAACAAGTCCTCTGCGGGAGAATATTTCCTTGATGCTCAGGCTCTCGCCTTTGGCGTTGGATACTATGTATCGGCTGAAGAGCCAGTCTTGGAGTTCCGCCGATGCGCGGCTTTTCTCTTCGCCGGGGGGCATGGCGCTGATCTCGGCTTCGCGTATCTTGAAGTGTCCGGCAGGGTCTGTGATATCGAATATCGGCGGGACGAAGCCTTCGATGCTGGCCTGTCCGCCGGCAAGTCCGCTGAAGGCGAACAGGAAACCGCGGTCAGTCCTGAGCACGCCCAGCATTTTGCCGCTGCGGAACATGCTGTCAAGGGACGGGTCTTTGCTGATCCGTGAAATCAGTTCTTTGGAGGCCTTGACAATCAGCGGCGAGGGGACATAGCGGAAGGGATACGTGAACATCCCTTCAGTCGAGAAAACCCTTGAGCGCTGCCGCTACCTTGTGTACTGGAAGCCCCATCACATTGTAGAACGAGCCGCAGATTCCGGATATTCCCACATGGCCGATCCATTCCTGGACTCCGTAGGCCCCGGCTTTGTCGTAGGGTTTGTACTTATCTATATAATAGTATATCTGCTCTTCGCTCAGAGGTAGGAAATCGACTCTGGTCGAGTCTGTGAAACTCTCTTCCCGTTCCGCGCTGCGGAGTGTCACTGCGGTCACGACCTCGTGGCTGCGTCCTGAGAGCATGCGCAGCATCTCTGCGGCCTGCTCACGCGAGTGCGGCTTGCCGAGCACCTTGCCGTTTATTATGACGACTGTGTCGGCGGTCAGCAGGACTTCGTCCGGACATAGCGGACGGTGGAATCCGTGTGACTTGCCGGCGGCCCTGTCGACGGGGACGCGGTGAGCCTCGACCCCGGGTTCGGGACCTTCATCGAAACTGTTGCCTGTGTCCACCGTGAAGTCGATGTCCAGCCCGGCGAGGAGTTCTTTGCGTCTCGGGGAGCCGCTTCCGAGTATAAGATGCTTCATCTCAATAGATCTGGTCGTATTTGTCTTCGTCGAAGTGCCACTTGTCCTGTGCCTTGAGTATCATTTCGATACCCTCGCGAAGGCATCCGTGGCCTCCGCTCCGGCGGGTGACGAAGTCAGCCGCCTGCCGTGCCTCCGGCACGGCATCTGCGGGGGCGAAGCCCGCCCCGCAGGAGCGGAGCACCTGAGTGTCGGGAATGTCGTCGCCGAAATACGCGACTTCCTCCGCCTCAAGCCCGTTGTCGAGACAGAACTGATTGAAAACCTTGAGTTTACCGCGCACGCCAAGGTGGAGGTTCTGCTCGCTGGCTCCCATGTGCAGGCAGCGGCTGTGCAGCGCCGGAGTGTCTCCTCCGGAGATGACTCCTATGATGAATCCCTTTGCGGCCGCGACTCTGGAGGCGAAGGAGTCCTTGGCGTCCACTATCCGCACGAGATCCTCCGGATTGGGGCCGACGGGGATTATGCAGCCGTCGGTGAGCACACCGTCGATGTCGTAGACGATGGCCTTGATCCGCTTAAGATTTGGTGCCATTGGGGTTGAGGTCGGCTATGTTGAACGTGTTTCCGGGCTGTCTCTGGCCCTCCATCGCGATAGGGCCGAACTGTGCCTCGTATTTGCTGATGTTGTCCACAAGGGCGTTGAGCAGCCTCTTGCAGTGCTCCGGCGCCATCACTATGCGGCTCTGCACTTCCGGTTTGGGAAGCCCGGGGAGGATGGTGGCGAAATCCAGTATGAACTCGCTTCTGGAGTGGGTGATGATTGCCAGATTGGAGTACGAGCCCCGGGCCACTTCCGGCTTGAGCTCTATGTTTATCTGCTTTTCTTCTTTGTCCATTGTCGATATGTTTTACAGTCCGCAAAGTTACGAATTCTATTGAAAAATTACCTATCTTTGCGTCTTATGGAACTTGAAGCAAAATATAACCCGTCCTCGGTTGAGGACAAGTGGTACGCATATTGGACGGAACACAAATGCTTCCATTCGGAGCCTGACAGCCGTGAACCTTATACAGTAGTCATCCCCCCGCCTAACGTGACGGGGATTCTCCACATGGGCCATGTGCTCAACAACACCATCAATGATGTCCTTGTCCGCAAGGCCCGCATGGACGGCAAGAACGCCTGCTGGGTGCCTGGCACAGACCACGCCAGCATCGCCACCGAGTCCAAGGTTGTGGCGAGGCTCAAGGATAAGGGGATATCCAAGGATGACATAAGCCGCGAGGAGTTCCTCAAGTATGCGTGGGAGTGGAAAGAGGAGCACGGTGGCATCATCCTCCAGCAGCTCCGCAAGCTCGGGGCTTCCTGCGACTGGGACCGCACCCGCTTCACGATGGAGCCGGAGCTCTCCAAGGCGGTCATAGCCACATTCTGCCACTTCTATAAGAAAGGTATGATATACAGGGGAGTCCGCATGGTCAACTGGGATCCTGTGGCTCTCACCGCCATCAGCGACGATGAAGTGATCCACCGCGACACCAAGAGCCATTTCTATCATCTGCGCTACTATATTTCAGACGGGGCCGGCAATCCTACGGACCAGTATCTTGTGATCGCCACCACCCGTCCGGAGACCATCATGGCAGATGCGGCGATCTGTGTCAACCCTGCCGATGAGCGCTATCACTGGCTGCGCGGCAAGAAAGTTCTCATCCCCCTCATAAACAGGGAGATACCTGTGATCGAGGACAGTTACGTGGAGATGGATTTCGGTACGGGCTGCCTCAAGGTGACCCCTGCCCATGATGCTCACGATTATGAGATAGGTCTGCGGCACAATCTGCCTGTAATGGAGATCATAGACGACCATGGCCGTCTCAACGACAAAGCGCAGATTCTTGTGGGTGAAGATCGCTTTGTGGCCCGCAAGAAGATTGTCAAGATGCTTGAAGAGGCCGGCAATCTTGTCAAGATAGAAGAATATACTTCGCCTGTAGGCTATTCGGAGCGTACAGACGCTGTGATAGAGCCGAAACTTTCCGCGCAGTGGTTCCTGAAGATGGAGAGCCTTGCTGCCAAAGCGCTTGACAGCGTGGAGTCAGGCAGGATCAAGTTCATCCCGGACAAATACCGCAACACCTACCGCCATTGGATGGAGAACGCCCACGACTGGTGCATCTCCCGCCAGCTCTGGTGGGGACAGCGCATCCCGGCGTATTATCTCCCGGACGGGAGCGTGGTCGTGGAGGAGACTGCAGAGAAGGCTCTGGAAGCGGCGCGCAAACTCAATCCTTCACTGACGGCGGCTGATTTGAGGCAGGATGAGGATGTGCTCGACACCTGGTTCTCAAGCTGGCTCTGGCCGATCTCTGTGTTCGACCCGGAGCGTCCGGGGCATCCGGAGCACAAGCCGAATGCGGATCTGAGCTACTATTATCCTACCAATGACCTTGTTACAGGTCCGGACATCATATTCTTCTGGGTGGCCAGGATGATTATGGCCGGAGACGAGTTCATGTCCGATGTGCCTTTCCGGAATGTATATTTTACAGGCATAGTCCGTGACAAGCTCGGCCGCAAGATGAGCAAGACGCTCGGCAACAGCCCGAATCCGCTGGATCTGATATCGAAATATGGTGCGGATGCCGTCCGTCTCGGGATGCTCCTCTGCTCTTCGGCAGGTAATGACATTCTTTATGATGAGTCTCAGGTGGAGCAGGGCCGCAATTTCTGCGGCAAGATCTGGAATTCATGGAGGCTCGTGAGCGGCTGGAAGGTTGATGAGGGTGCAGCGCAGCCACAGGAGGCCGCCGTGGCCGTGAAGTGGTTTGACAACCTGCTTTCACGCACTGTCGAGACGGTTGAGGACCATTACCGGAAGTTCCGTATCAGCGATGCCCTCATGGCCATCTATAAATTGTTCTGGGATGACTATTGCAGCTGGTATCTTGAACTTGTCAAGCCTTCTTTCGGAGAGGCCATAGACGGATCTACATATAAATCAACTTTGGCGTTTTTTGAGAAGCTGCTCAAGCTCATCCACCCTGTGATGCCTTTCATAACGGAGGAACTCTGGCAGGTCATGGAGAAACGCTCCGACGGGGAGACCATCATGTTCCAGCGCACTCCTGAGGCCGGGGCCTATGATGCCGCTTTCCTTGAGGAGTTTGATGTCATCCGTGATGCTGTCGTTTCCATCCGCGGTATTCGCGCCCAGAAGCAGATTTCTCCGAAACAGTCCCTTGAACTCTTTGTGGACGGTGCTGTTTCAGACCCGTTGCTGCCTGTTCTGGCCAAAGCGGCCAATCTGTCGGCGGTGAAATCCGGCAAGGCTGACGGGGCTGCGGTGTCGTTCATCTGCGGAACTCTCGGATTCAGCGTGCCTCTCGTGGGCTTTATCGACACTGAAGGTGAAAAGGCTAAACTTCTTGCTGATCTGGAACATCAGAAAAAGTTCCTTGCAGGGGTCAGGGCCAAGTTGTCAAATGAAAAATTTGCCGCGCACGCGCCGGCTGCCGTGATAGAGACCGAGAGGAAAAAGGAGGCTGACTGTCTCGCACGTATCGAGTCCATCGAAGCCGCGCTCGCGGCCCTTAAATAGTGCTGCTTATGTTGACTTATCCTTTGATGATCGGCTGGTGGGAGGTTGTCGTAATCGCGTTCGTGGTTCTTCTGCTCTTCGGCGGGAAGAAAGTTCCGGAGCTGATGAAGGGCCTCGGCAAGGGTGTCAGGAGTTTCAAGGATGCCCTTGACGGCAAAGAAGATGACGGACAGAAGAAGATAGACGACGGCTCTTCCCAAAAGCCTGAATAGAGGGGTGGCCGGGGAGAAGGAAATGTCCTTCTGGGACCATCTTGACGAGCTGAGGGGGACATTGTTCCGCTCGGCTCTGTTTCTGTGCGCGTTTTCCTGTCTGGGGCTTTGTTTCCGGAGTTTCCTTTTTGACGGAATCATCCTCGCGCCCTCCCGTCCGGATTTCTGGCTGTACCGGCTGCTTGGCTGGAACATAAAGATCGACCTTGTCAACATCGAACTGAGCGCCCAGTTCTTTGTGCATCTCCGGGCAAGTCTGGCGGCCGGGTTCATTCTCTCTTTTCCATTTATAATCAGCGAAATATGGAGATTTGTGGCCCCGGCCTTGTACGCGGGGGAAAAGCGTGTCCTGCGGACAGCGTTCCTGCTTTCGACGGTGCTTTTCTATCTCGGCGTGCTGGTGGGGTATTTCCTTGTCCTGCCGCTCTGCCTCCAGTTTTTCATCAATTACACGGTCTCGGCAGAAGTGGTCAACACAATCAGCCTCGGGTCGTATATGTCTATGTTCACATCCATGGTCCTGCTCAACGGGGTGGTGTTCGAGTTTCCGACAGCGGTTCTGGCGCTTTCCCGTATGGGGATGATAGACAGGGCGGATCTTCGGAAATGGCGGAAGTATGCTTTCGTGGCCATTCTCATAGTGTCTGCCGTCATCACTCCTGCTGACCCGGTCTCAATGTTTGTGCTGGCTGTCCCGATGTACCTTTTATATGAATTTTCAATATTGATATGCTCATCTCGGAAGAACCCTGCAAGTGGGGAATAAACTGTGTCAACTGGCCCGGGCAGTGGCCGTACAAGCCGGAAGTGTCACTTGAGGCCCATCATGACGGGGAAAACCTGTATCTTGATTATCGGGTTGTGGAGGATGCTGTCCTCGCCAGTGCCGCTGCCGACAGGGAGCCTGTCTGGAAGGATTCATGCGTGGAGTTCTTCTTCGCTCCGGGGGATGACGGACTGTATTACAATATAGAGTGCAGCTGCATAGGTAAATTATACATGTGCCGCGGCAGGGATCGTAACGACAGGGAGTTCCTGCCGGAAAGTGCTTACCGGGGCATAATCCGGGAGGGGAGTCTGGGCAGCGAGCCTTTCGGCCTGAGGGAAGGGCCGCAGGAGTGGGACATGAGGCTTGTGATTCCCGCTTCTACTTTCAATCTTAAGAGTTTCTGCGGCCTTCAGGCCCGGGGTAACTTCTACAAGTGCGGGGACGGCCTGCCGCAGCGGCATTACTTGAGCCTTTTCCCGATCAGCACCCCGAAACCTGATTTTCACAGACCGGAATTTTTTGATAAGATAATTTTTAGCAAATGATTTCTGTAGAGGATGTTACAGTATCTTACGGCGGATTCGTGCTGCTGGACAAGATAAATTTTCATATAAGCGAGACGGACAAGATAGGCCTTGTCGGCAAGAATGGGGCCGGCAAGTCCACTATCCTCAAGCTCATCTGCGGTCTTCAGAGTCCGACATCCGGACGTATAGACAAGCCCAATGACGTGACCATCGGATATCTGCCCCAGATAATGGAGCATCACAAGGGGCTCTCTGTCCTGAATGAGACGATGAGCGCTTTTGATGACATTTCGAAGATCGAGGCGGAGATCGAGTCCGTGACCCATGAACTGGAGACGAGAACAGACTATGAGTCAGACTCTTATTCCAAACTCATCGAGCATCTTAACAATCTGAACGACCGTCTCGAAATCAGCCACAGCGAACCTCCTGAGGTCCAGGCCCGCCGGACCCTGCTCGGACTGGGCTTCCGAGACAATGAGCTTGAGCGCAATACGGAGACGTTTTCGCAAGGGTGGAATATGCGTATAGAACTTGCCAAGATTCTGCTTCAGAAGCCGCAGGTGCTGCTGCTTGACGAGCCTACCAACCATCTTGACATAGAGTCTATCGAGTGGCTGGAGGATTATCTTAAATCCATCCGCTGCTCTGTGCTTCTGGTCAGCCATGACAGGCGTTTCCTTGACAATGTGACCAACCGCACTGTGGAGGTGATGCTCGGGCATATC
Source organism: uncultured Bacteroidales bacterium (assembly GCA_934726455.1). GTDB lineage: Bacteria > Bacteroidota > Bacteroidia > Bacteroidales > UBA932 > Cryptobacteroides. The sequence goes on along the minus strand of CAKVDS010000024.1, from coordinate 11,816 downwards.
AACGACTACAAGGTGCCGTACAGCCGCTACCTTGAACTCCGTGCCGAGCGCCTGCAGCAGCAGACGGCGGCCTACGAGAACCAGCAGAAGATGATCCAGAAGACGGAAGAGTTCATACAGGCATTCCGGTACAAGCCGACCAAGTCCAACCAGGTGCAGTCTCGTATCAAGGCTCTGGAAAAACTGGAGAGGATAGAGATAGACGAGACGGACAATGTCCGGCTGAACGTGAAATTCCCGCCGGCACCACGTTCCGGTGATGTTGTCTTCAAGGGAACGGATCTGACTGTGGGCTATCCCGGCAAGGTCGTGTTCCGCAACGCTGACATTGAAATCAAGCGCGGTGAGAAGGTCGCTTTCATCGGGCGTAACGGTGAAGGCAAGACAACGATGATGAGGGTGATAATGGGGGAGTTGGAGCCGTTGAGCGGGGAAGCCCGTGTCGGGCACAATGTCCAGATAGGATATTATGCTCAGAATCAGGAGGATGTGCTGGACAAAAACGAGACGGTGTTCTCCACCCTTGACAGGATAGCGGTGGGGGAGATACGTACCAAACTGAGGGATCTGCTCGCGCAGTTCCTGTTCAGGGGTGAAGATATCGACAAGCGCGTCTCCGTGTTGTCCGGAGGGGAGCGTGCCCGGCTCGGGATGGCTAAACTGATGCTTCAGAGCTATAACCTGCTGGCTCTGGATGAGCCTACCAACCACATGGATGTCAAGTCCAAAGACATACTCAAACAGGCCCTTGCCGCCTACGACGGCACCCTGATCGTGGTTTCCCACGACAGGGACTTTCTGGATGGTCTTGTGAACAAGATGTACGAGTTCCGTGACGGGAAGGTGACTGAGCATCTGGGGAGTGTGTCCGAGTTTCTCGAGAAACGCAAGATCGAGAATCTTCGGGAACTGGAACGCAAGTGCGCCCCTGCTCCGGCAGCCTCGGCTGCCCCGCAGAAGAAGGCTTATGAAGAGAACAAGCAGGCTGTGCGCGAGGACCGCAAGCGGAAGAACCGTATAGCGTGGCTGGAGAAGGAGATCTCCGGGCTGGAGGATAAGATGAAACAGATTGAGACGGTGTTGCAGTCACCGAAAGAGGGAGATGACATTATGGAGTTGACCCGCGAATACCTTGAACTCAAGCGTGATCTTGATTCCAAGACTGAGGAGTGGGGAGAATTGATAGATTAGCTTATGTGGAATTTGATACTCAGACGGATTTTGCCATTTGCGCTTATGTTTGCGCTTGCCCTGCCTTCCCATGCCCAGCTCAGGCATATTGATCTGGACCCGGAGGCTTTTGACGGCGTGTCGGTTTCCGGTGATTTTGTTCTCAGTGTGTTCCAGGGCGACTCGTGCTCTGTGGCACTTGACGTCAGTGAGGAGTTCGCGGAATTCATGTCGGCTCAGGTCATTGACAGCGTGCTCGTGCTGAGTCTGGATGAGAAAAAAGACCTTGGGGAGATATGGAAGAAATTCAGGGGCAGGAATGCGCCTGCTGCCGTATTCAGAGCCTCCGTTACGATGCCGTGCGGGCTGAAGTCAATCTCAATAGGCGGCAATGCGGTCCTGGATAGTCTGGGCAATGTGGTTGACTCCTCGGCTTTCAGTCTGAGCGTCAAGGACAATGCTTCTGTTTCCGGCGTGTCGCTGCGTGCTCGTGATGTCTCCCTAATGCTTTACAAAAAGGGTAAGGCTGACATAAGGATAGCATGCGATACGGCCCGGGTTACGGCTGTAGGGAGTTCGGAACTCAATCTTGGCTGCAGCGCTTCGTCTTTGGCAGAACTTGACCTCGGGTCAAACGCCAGCATGGTTTTTGACGGAGATTGCGGGAGGATATCCATGGTCTCCAACGGCACGTCCAAGGCAATCCTCAACGGCAGTTCTCCGTATGTCAGTTACAGGCTCGGCGGATCGGGCAGCGTCAACGCCCTGAACCTCAGTGTCAATGAGGCCAATATAGACATGAGCGGTATCTGCAGCTTGAAGCAAGCGGCGCGCGAGTGGCTTTTCATCAGCATAAGAAACGGCGCCTCTTTGACTTACGACGGTTCTCCGCAGATCAAGATAGCCAGTATCAAGAATGCGAGCGTGCTGCGGTATCAGGAGGAGGGACGATGATAGTATTGGATGCACATTGTGATGCGCCTTCCCAGATGCTCAGGCTGCGCGACTTCGGGAAAGACAATGATCACGCGCAGGTGGACTTCCCGAAGATGTTGAGGGGCGGGGTGAACGCATCGTTTTTTGCCGCTTATGTACCCGCCTCGCTTTCTGGCATCGAGGCTTCGCAGTATGCTGACCGCCTTTTGGATGAGGCGGAGCGGCAGGTGCTTGAGTATCCTTCAATGGCGGCCCTGGCCATGTCCGCTTCGGCTGTGGTGCGTAATGCCGGCAGGGGAATTGTCAGTGTCCTGCTCGGAATTGAGAATGCCGCTGCCCTTGACGGGAATGAGGATCCGGCTGCGTCCTTGAGGCATTTCTACAAAAGGGGAGTCAGGTATATAACTTTGACCCACAGTGCTGACAACCGTTATGCTGACAGCTGTACCGGCGATGGACGTTGGGGCGGATTGAGCCCTTCGGGAAAGCGGCTTGTCGCTGAGATGAACGATATGGGCATGCTCATAGACCTTGCGCATGCTTCCGATGCGACGATGCGGGATGTCTTGGATGCGAGCCGGACGCCTGTTGCGTATACCCATGGGTGCTGCCGCGCCCTCGCTTCCCACAAGAGGAACATCACAGATGAACTTATGCGCGGGATAGCGGATGGCGGCGGGGTAGTCTGCATGAGCATATACCCGTGCTTTCTTGATGATGGCTTTGTACGTGTCTTGTCCGAGTCTGGTCTGGTACAGAAATATGGCGTGGAGGATGAGTTTATCCAAGACCCGTCCGATCCAGCCAAGAGAGCGGCATGGTATGCTCTCTTGGACGAGCTTGCTTCATTGCCTCGGCCTTCTGTCTCACGGGTTGTGGATCATATCGAGCATGCGGTGGAGGTGGCGGGGGTTGAACATGTCGGACTCGGTACAGATTATGACGGCATCGAGGTGACGGCCTGCGGGCTTGAGGACATATCAAAATTTTCCTCGGTTTTTGCTGAGATGCGCCGCAGGGGATTCGGACGCCGTGAGATCGGTATGATTGCCGGCGGGAACTTCCTGAGGGTGCTCAAAGACGTGAAAAAACGCGCATAATCGGGCGTTATCGTTTACAAAATTGGCCTAACAAAAATGTTATAGACTAAAACGAATTTGTTTTAGTCTATAACATTCAATGTTTTGTCTCTTCAGTTATGTAACTCTCCAAAGTTTCCAATGCAACACGCGCAAATCGGCGGATATTGGCCTTTCTGCCCAAGTCGCAGTGGTAGATTCTGGTCTTTGTGCCGCTCGGACCGCTGACTCCTATCCATACAGTACCTTCCGGGTAGCGTTCGTCGCCTCCTTCTGCGAGGCCGGTCGTTGCGACTGCCCACGTGCTCCCGGTGAGGGCCTTGACTCCTTCTGCCATCGCTGCGGCGACTTCGCTGCTGACTACGCCGTTATTTTCGATCACCTCAGGCGGGACGCCGAGCACGCTCTCTTTGACTTTGATCGCGTAAGATGTGACGGAGCCGAGGTAGTATGAAGATGATCCTGAGACCATGGTTATCATGTGTGAGATGTAACCGCCCGTGCATGATTCGGCAGCGCTCAGCGTGTCGCCGCTGTTTTTGAGAAGTTCGGCTATTCTATATTGTACCGGCTTTTTCATTCTTCAGATATTTTAAGGTTCTTTTTACGATATCAGGTCCCTCCTTCAGGAGACCTGTGCGTATTTCCACGAGTGAGGCCCCGGCCTTCAAGGATTCCGCCGCCTGTTCCGGGGTATCGATGTGGCAGTTGGCTATGACCGGGAGGCGGCCTGCGGTGTGTGTGGCGACCTGACGGACTTGGCTGTTGGAGCGGAGCTCTATTCCGTCGATGCTGTTCATCATGCAGAAGTCTGCGATTTTGTCGAGTTCAGCACCGTTTATGTAGTCCGGAAGCTTGATGATGATCGGCTTGTATTCCTGCTCCGTGATTCTGGACTCAAGCAGTGCATTTGTCTCTTCAGTGGCCGGGTCTTCGGACAGGTCGATTATGAACATGTCGAAGAAGTCATACGCAAGAGTGAAGCAGGTCAGGTAGTCTTTTGATATGCAGGCGGCGATTATGTCGTCCGGAGTGTCTTTTTGGATATGGCTGATGGCCTTGCGTGTTCCGCTGACATCCATCGGGCCTACCTCCGTGAAACTGAATCCCAAATTGTTGAGGTCGTTGTACAGTTCGCCGTTCAGATCGAGTCCGGCGCCGAGTCCGATGGGGTTGTAGAAATTGAGGCCGAAGACTTCGCGTTGCAGGCCTTCCTGCCAGTTGGAGTGTATCAATCGGTTGATCTTGCGCCCGAACGGAATCTTGCCTATGAGCTGAAAATACTTCAAGCCCAGACGTGAGGCCCGTTCTGTGTCCATATTCCGGGCCAGAGGCTTGATTATGATGTCGTATAAGCTCATAGGCCGCAAATTTAGGACTTTATTTCAATTCTTGATAGGTATTATCATCAAAAAAAATAATGATTTTAGATATATTTCGCTGACTATCTGTTTGTTGTAGCTGTATATCTAAAGCTGCGGCTTTAGGTTCTGTCTTTTCGTTGGCCGTTTTGTCTGCCTGTTGTCTGGCATTTGCGTTTTCTCCTGCTGTTGTCGTCTTGGCTGCTTCTGGCGGATTCTCATCATCGAACAGGGTAGCCGTGGCAGCGGTACTTGAAAACATTTTGCCTTTACCGGTGATCAGCCATTCGAGGTTCAGCGCAGGGTACTGCTTGGCCATGCTCTGGATGAAGTCAAAGCCTGGCTTGTTGCGTCCTGCCAGAATATGGGATACGCTGGCCCGGGCGACTCCGATGCTGTCCGCGAACTGGGACTGGCTGATGTTCTCTGCCTTGAGAAACTGCTCCAAACGCTTGTTCATAATGTAACACTTGTTTTTACAAAAATAAACAATACTTTTCAATAAAACAAGTTTTACACATGTTAACAAAACGAGGTGTTGATAAAATGTTAATATATAGATATGGATGGATAGTGTAGATAAAGGGCGTAATCATCTGAAATATAGAGTATAAGAACATTATATTATCGTGAAATATTGATTACGTGGCCAGAGAAGATTCGGACCGGGGGAATAGAAGTTAATCAAAAGTAGAGGTAATCAAGATAAAAGACTGATTTTCAGCATATAAATAAGTTAAAACGGATAGCGATAAGTTTGACTTATGGTATAAATGTAAACAGTGTTCCATACGTGTTGTTGATTCAATATAATTTACACATGTTTACTTTTGATTTTACAAAACTGAACCACTGTGGCTCGATTTTAATCACTATATTTGCGCCCATGATACCAGAGATCAGAATAGAAGATTACAACTATCCTCTGCCGGACGAGCGGATTGCCAAGTATCCGCTCGCGCAGCGGGATTCTTCAAAATTGCTTGTGTATAGAGATGGTGAGATCAGTGAGCGGGTTTTCCGTGAGATTCCTGATTGTCTCCCCTCTGATGCCATTATGGTCTTTAATGAGACTAAGGTTGTACCTGCCCGTCTATTTTTCCGGCGGGATTCTGGTGCCCATATAGAAGTCTTTTGCCTTGAGCCTTATGAACCTGCTGATTATAATATCAATTTCGCGTCGGCTCAGTCTTGCTGCTGGACATGCGTCATCGGCAATGCCAAGCGTTGGAAGGACGATGTCCTCTCGCTTGACGTAAATGACGGAGAACTGTCCCGTATGGAGCTCAAGGCGCGCCTGATCTCGCGTGAAGGCCAGACCGGAGTTGTGGAGTTCAGTTGGCAGGGCGGAATGCCATTCTCGAGGGTGCTTGAACTTTGCGGTCAGGTTCCGATTCCGCCATATCTCAATAGGGGGACGGAAGATATTGATATTGAACGATATCAGACTCTTTATGCGAAAATCAGAGGCTCAGTGGCGGCACCGACTGCCGGATTGCATTTTACGGAAGATGTGCTGGATCGCATCCGGAACAAGGGTATAGAGGTCGAGAAGGTATGTCTCCATGTAGGTGCAGGGACATTTCTGCCTGTAAAGAGTTCGCTCATTTCCGGGCATACGATGCATCGGGAGCCTTTTGTCGTCAGTTTGGATTTTTTGCGTGATCTGCGTTCCGGCTGCAAAAAGGTCATAGCTGTCGGTACGACATCTGTCCGTACACTGGAGTCGCTCTATTACATAGGTGTGTCCTGCATCGAGAACGGCGGGCCGTGTGATGTAGGCCAATGGGATCCTTATACAAGAGAGTATCAGTATTCTACGGAGGAGGCTCTTGATGCTATGATAAAGTATCTTGAAGATAATTCCCTTACTGAACTGAAGGCGGGCACGAGGATAATAATAGTGCCTGGATTCAAATTCAGGGCCGTGGATATGATGGTGACCAATTTTCATCAGCCTCAGAGTACGCTGCTCCTGTTGATTTCCGCCTTTGTGGGCGGTGATTGGCAGAGGATCTACAATTATGCTCTCGGCCATGGTTTCCGATTTCTCAGTTATGGGGACAGTTCACTTCTTTTCAGAGCCGGGCAATGATGGAAGATACGCGTTTTGATGAGATAAGGCCGTTTCCGGAGGACAAGGCCGTCCGGACATTGCACAGGCTTTCATATAACCCGCTTCTGGCTGTCGCTTCCAAGTTCGTTTTCCCGGGGAAACCGTTTTTCAGCTTGGGGCGGATGTTCCGCGGAGTCGAGTCTGTGGATGATTTTCAGTGTAATGTGCTGGCGCCAGCAATCGATGCTCTTCTTGAACGCACCTCTTCCGGCTTTGTCTGTGAGGGTATTGAGAATGTGCAGCGTGGCCGGACTTTTCTTGCTATATCGAATCATCGTGATATAACTCTTGATGCGGCGCTTACGCAACTTGCCTTGTATAGGCATGGTATTCCGTTGATGGAGTTGTGCATCGGGAGCAATCTGATGGATGACAACAGGATGGCTTCAGATCTGCTGCGTTCGGTGAAGATGATCCGGGTTATCCGCGGTCTGCCTGCGCGTGAGGCTTATGCCGCCTCGCGCCTGCTCTCGGAGTATATCAGGGAGAGTGTCGCCCAAGGCAGGAGTTCCATCTGGATAGCCCAGAAGGAGGGCCGGGCAAAGAACGGGCTTGACAGAACTGCGCACGGGATTGTCAAGATGCTGGATATGAGCGGGATGAAGGGATTCTATGAGGATTTCTCCGAACTGGACATCACTCCGATGAGCATATCGTACGAGTACGAGCCGTGTGACATCAATAAGGCGCGGGAGACCATGATTGCTTCCAAACAGCGCTATATCAAGAAAAAAGGGGAGGATACGCGCAGCATACTTGACGGTATCAAGATGTGGAAAGGAGGCATCCATCTTTCCGTGTGCCGGCCGCTTTCTGCTGATGAGCTGAAGCTGGCTTCGGCCTGTGAAAGGGCTCAGCGCTATCAGATGGTGCGCGACATGATCGACAGCCGCATTGTCGAAGGCTATAAATTGTGGAATACCAATTATATGGCCTATGACATACTGAACGGGAGCGAGAAATATGCCGCTCTGTACAGTTCTTCGGAACGTGAGTCTTTCGTTGATTATGCGGAGCGGCGTCTGGATATGGTTGAGCCGGAGCTTGACCGCGATGAGCTGCGCAGGTGTTTCTACAGCCTGTATGCCAATCCTGTCGTTTCAAAAGAGAATCTCCTTTGATCGTAAGCTCAAGGCCCGGGGAGGTGTCGTCGATATAGCCAACTTAACATAATATCAATTGTATAACAAATGGCGGGAAGCGGGGGAGTTGCTGTATTTGCGGCGCGCCCTTGCCGCTCAGTAAGCGGCAAATTATTTTTTTACGATTACTGAACGCGAAACTTGTATTATATTTGTGCCCGTATGGCAAAACGTGATAAAGAAGTACAGATTATTGAGAATCTTACTATAGAGCATATTGCCGCCGAAGGCAAATGCATCGCCCACACAGATGACGGAGTTGTAGTGTTCGTGGAATATGCGGTACCTGGAGACGTTGTGAATGTCCGCGTGCTCCGGAAGAAGAAATCTTTCATAGATGCCCGGATCACTGAGATTGTCAAGCCTTCAAAGTACAGGCTTGAGCCTTTCTGCGAACATTTCGGCATCTGTGGAGGCTGCCGTTGGCAGCTTATCCCTTATCCCATGCAGCTGGAGTCAAAGCGCCGCCAGGTTGCTGACCAGTTCAAGCGCATAGGACATCTGGAGTTCCCCGAGGTCTCCCCTACGATAGGTTCTGACAAGACGGTTCTGTACCGTAACAAGCTGGAGTTCACTGCATCAGACAAAAGGTGGATTCTCCCCGACGAAGATATGGAGAATATTCCTCTGGATCAGCGGCAGGGACTTGGCTTCCATGTGGGCAAGTTCTTTGACAAGGTATTGGACATCAAGCGCTGCTACCTGCAGAAAGAGCCTTCCAATGCTCTGCGTATTTTCATAAAGGAGTATGCCATAAGCCATTCGATACCGTTCTACGATATCCGTGAGAATTCCGGCATATTCCGTAATATGTTTGTCCGCACCACCGATGACGGGCAGGTGATGCTCATTATCTGTTTCGCGTCCGAGTTTGACGGTCGAGAGGCTATGCTTGACGCTGTCGCTGAGGCTTTTCCGGAGATTACGTCTTTATATTATGTGATCAATTCGAAGCTTAATGACAGCATCGCCGATCAGGAGTGCATTCTCTATCGTGGCGATGAGGCGATATATGAGAAGATGGAGAATCTCCGCTTCAGGATAGGTCCCAAGTCTTTTTACCAGACCAACAACGCACAGGCGATAAAGCTTTATTCCGTCGCCAGGGAATTTGCGTCTTTGACGGGAGAAGAGATTGTGTATGACCTCTATACCGGTACCGGCACCATAGCGCAGTTCGTCAGCTCGAAAGCCGCAAGGGTCATAGGCATTGAATATGTACCGGAGGCTATTGCTGATGCCAAGGCCAATGCCCGGGACAACGGCATCGGCAACTGCGAATTCTTCGCCGGAGACATGAAAGATATCCTGACGGAGACTTTCATTGCGGAGCATGGCCGTCCGGATGTTATAATAGCTGATCCTCCCCGGGCCGGAATGCATCCGGATGTGGTTGAGACCATTTTGCGTGCCGAGCCGAAAAGGATTGTGTATGTGAGCTGCAATCCTGCTTCTCAAGCTCGTGACCTTGAAGTGCTCTGCCGGAAATACCGGATCACGGATGTCCAGCCTGTGGATATGTTTCCGCATACCCAGCATGTCGAGAACGTCTGCCGCCTTGAACTTCTTAATCTCTTATAGCAATGGTTATAGATATTCTTCTTCTGATTGTGGGGCTCGCACTGATTGTGTTCGGTGCTGATTGGCTTGTCGACGGTGCTTCCGCCGTGGCCCGCAAGGCTGGCATCAGTGAGTTTGTCATCGGCCTTACCATCGTCGGCTTCGGTACAAGCTGTCCGGAACTTGTCGTGAGCTTGACGGGAGCCTTTCAGGGCAATGCTGACATAGCGATAGGCAATGTCGTGGGATCCAACATCTTCAATGTCCTCATGATTCTCGGTATTACAACTCTGATAGCACCTGTGGCTATGTCCAGAGTCAACGCGCGCGTCGATATTCCCATAGCGCTTGGGGTCACTGTCCTTTTCATGGCCCTCGGTCTTACAGGAGGCGGCATCAACAGAATAGAAGGACTTGTGATGATGCTTGTTTTTGCAGCTTATATCTACTATTGCTTCAAGTTCGACAAGTCTGCGGAAGATGCTGGCGGTGCGGAAGAAAGCCAGAAGAAAGTCCGCAGCGTATGGTTTGCCGTGCTGCTGATCGCAGCCGGTCTTGCCGGTCTGATTGCCGGTGGCCAGCTATTTGTCGGCCATGCCACCAATATCGCCCGTGCTGTCGGGGTTTCCGACAAGGTCATCGCCCTCACCCTGCTCGCCGGAGGCACTTCCCTGCCGGAGCTTGCCACATGTATTGCTGCCGCTGCCAAGCACAAAGACCAGTTGGCCCTCGGCAACATTCTGGGGTCCAATGTATTCAACATCCTCCTTATACTCGGCTGCTCGGCGGTCATCACTCCCCTCTCCACTGCGGCTATGACTGCGGCGGATTTCGGCACCTTGCTTTTGAGCATACTGCTCCTTCTGGTGAGCGCTTATTCCGGGCATCGGGACAGGGTGGACCGCTGGGAAGGTGTCGTGATGATACTTGTGTATATTGCTTATATGGTACTTCTCTTTATGAAGTAAAATTCAGAAAGACAGAGCAATAGACAGGTTTACACTATAATGTTCCGCCACATTGTGGCGGATATTTTCTTTTTGTACTATGCCCGGACCTTCCGGGTTCATGATGAGAGGGCTGTCGAAAGCTGCCCGCAGGCTCAGCATGACATCCAGGCAGAATGTCGGGGCCAGCCACAGTCTGTATCCTTCTCCTCCATCGAAAACCGGCAGTATCGGGCGGCTATATGCCTCGACTTCACTTCTGAATCCGATTCCCCCATCCACATAAGTGAAGAATCCTTCTTCGTATAAGCCTTTGGGAGCGAAGCAGATCCGCATCAGGACAGGGTACGTCTGGCAGCCTTCCGCGATGCCTGTCCAGCCGGCGCAGAGGCTGAGGTTGATTTTCTCATGCAGGTCATATCCTATCTTGGCGAGAATCTCTCCAGTGGGGTTTCCCCCTGTCTTGTGTGTGGCTTCGTTGATACGGTAACCTTCCTGGCTTATGATGTTTATATGGGAATAGCTGTAGATGCCCTGTCCGTATCCCCACTCGATTCCGAAGTGGAGTTTCTCCGGGGAGTATCCGTTCCAAGCGGCGGCAGCGGTGGACAGCAGTGATAACAAGGCGGATGCCAGCAGAAATCGTCTCATGGCTCAAAATCTGTAATACAGGCACAACTGCGGAGTCAGGCAGTAATACAGCCCGCGTTTGTAGAGAGCAAGCAGGACAGCCCCGGAATCCCTGTCTTTGCGGATATGGAGCCCCGGGTTTACGCTCAGACTTATGTCAATGCTCAGGCGGTGGGCAAAGAAATCGGCTGACAGGCCTATGTTCCCGGCAAGTGCGGCGACAAACCCCATGGCCTTGTATGTCTGCCCCTCGGAACTGAAGAAATGCCGCTCATAGTCGTACACGTACCCGGTGAAAAAACCCGGGCCGGCGTGCAGCGAGAGATATGAGTACCCGTAGTCCGCGTATGCTATTACATAATCCTTTGTCAGGCTCGCGGCTATGCCGACATCGCCTGTCCGTCCGGAAAGGACTCCGAACATGTCGGCGTAGATGTTGACGAAAGAAATCGAACTTCCGTCAGAGGATTTGACAGCCGTGCCGATGCCGAATCCTTTGAGCGAGTTGTAGACCCCGATATAGTGTCCGCTTGCGGCGGCCTCCCGCCCGCAGAGAGACATGAGGGCGGCCAAGGCCAAAGATATTGCGGCTTTTGCTTTCATCGTGGCGAAGATAGGCAATTCTTTGATTATTTCATATTATACCTTATCTTCGCAGACCTTTGGACACGATACGTATGTGCACAGTTTCTATTATTGTTCCGATATATAATGCGGAGAGGTATCTTCGCCGCTGCCTTGACAGCCTTGAGGGGCAGACTTTCACAGACTGGGAGGCCGTCTGTGTCGATGACGGGAGCCATGACGGCTCTTCTGGCATATTGTCGGAATATTCAGCGAAAGATCCGCGTTTCAAAGTCATCAGCAAGCCTAAT
>CAKVDS010000023.1 GCA_934726455.1 uncultured Bacteroidales bacterium | reverse complement strand
TCGTTCATTACGTCGAGCAGCGGGGCGTCGTACTCGTCTATGATGACGACGGCTTTCTCGCCGGTCTTTTCGGCGGCCCTCTGGACAAGCCCCTCGAAGCGCTGGTTGATCTGAGTCTCGTCTTCGGCCTTCCCGTAAATTTCTTCGTATCGGCTGAGTTTAAGGCTCAGTTCGCTTATCAGCTGCTCCTCGTCAAGGTGCTTTGCCGTGGACATATCGAAGTGGAGCACGGGGTGCTTTGGCCATTCTTTCTTGCGCTTTCCGGCTTCCAACCCCTCGAACAGCTCCTTGTCTCCGGCGAAATAGCTGTGGATGGTGGAGGAGAGCAGGGACTTGCCGAAGCGCCGCGGCCGGCTGAGGAACACGTAACTGTATTTTTCGGTCAGGTTGTGAACATATCCTGTCTTGTCGATGTAGAGGTATCCTCCATCGATTATCTTGTCAAATGTCTGCACCCCTATCGGGTACTTTATCCTTTTCTCCTCCATAGCTGTAGTCAAAATGATGTCCAACCCCCAAAGATAACGAATATTCCTGAAACCCATGGCAGCACTTGCTTTCTCTGCCATCCTTTGGCATTGGTGGTGGTTATATTCGCGTCATAAAGATTTGAGTGATTAAAAAATCATGAAATGACCCAATATGAACTTGACGGGGGGGGTAAATATGGTATTTTTGTCAAAATAAGATATTATGGACGCATCAACTAGTGTAAACCAAATGTTGTCGGGCAATAAGATTTTTGTGCCGACTTATCAAAGAGCATATTCTTGGGAAGATAAGCAGACTAAACAATTTCTGGCGGATCTGCAGAATTATGTAGAGAGCCATTCTGCATCAAGTTATTATTTCGGACATTTTCTGTTCGAGGAAAAAGACAAGTGCACTTTTGCCATCATTGATGGGCAACAGCGTTTGACTACTATCACTATTTTCATCTCTGCCATTTACAGCAGATTGGAAGAGTTTTGCGGAACTTTGTCGGAGGACGACAGATTTCTTTATGGAACGCTTGTTAAGGTGGGACAAACTTACAGGTTTTCAACCGTTGATTACGACAATCAGTTGTTCCGGGACTATGTTATCAATAAAGTAAAGACTGATCGCAATGGGCTGGATACAGAATCGCAGAAGCGCATAGTTGCGGCTTACGACTACTTTGTGAGTCAATTGAAAGAGTATGACGAGGAAGCTTTACATTGTATGTTGGACGCAGTTGTGAATGCCACTTGCACAACGCATACAGTGAAAGATGAGGCAGAAGCCATACAGATGTTTATCTTCCAGAACAACCGTGGTAAAAAACCGTCCAACCTTGAAATTATAAAAGCACAATTTCTGTACAACATACATCTTTATTGTGCATCTGAGGATGAGAAAACAGAGTTGATAAGTGAGGTGAAAAATCGCTTTGAGCACATCTACAAATCTATATCAAAGATAGAAGGCAATATCGATGAGGATGATATTCTCACATACACTTTGCGTGTGTATTTCAACAGTCTGGATGCAAGTGATGCCTTGCAAAAAGTGGATGAGGAATTAGGCAAAGAAGATTCACGTATCGATTTCATACGCAATTTTACCAATTCGCTTTCTGTAAGTTTTGAAAAAATGGACGTTTTCTTCCACAACGAGCAAACGGACATTATGGTACACACACTGTGGGTTATCGGACAACCAGCAATCATTTTCCCCTTTGTAATCAAGGCTTATAGCAAAGGTGTTTCGGATGACGATTTCAGATTATTGGCCAAGGCTCTAAGCTCCATATTCTTGCGCCATAGAGTTATTGGTACACGCGCTGTTCTCACATGGAGGTTAAATGATGTTTTTAAGAAATTTGACGGTGACGTTCACACTGTAGTCAATCATATAGAGTGGATGAAGACTACAACAGACGGATGGTGGGATTATTGGAACAACGTGGAGTTCAAGCGCATGCTTGAAGGTAATTTCGATGGAGGACATGGCATTGCTAAAATTATTCTTTGGCTCTATGAGAATCACCTCATCGAGAAAGGCAAGTCTGGCTATGGTTTGAAACGTTATGATGCGGTGGAGGAATCCCAGTGTGAGCATATTGCTCCAAATACGGAAAATCGAGATGTCAATAGCGGCTATTGTCCATACGATGACGAATTCAGAGAGTCGTATCTAAATTGCCTCGGAAACTACTTGCTGCTTTCTGGCCATCATAATGAATCTATCGGGAATACGTCTTTCGAAGCCAAGCGAAGCACCTATACCCAGTTGCTCCAACAGCAGGAAGTCCGTAATATGACAGAACAAGATCATATTTGGGACAAAGAAAAAATAAAGGAAAGAAAAGATCATATTGTTGAATTCATAATGAGGACATTCTGATCTGTTATTAAGAATTGGTGGTAGGTAAGCTTCTGATTCACAGCGTAAAAGCAAAAGTGCCTGTCGGGAAATCCTGATAGGCACTTTGCGTATAAAGCTGTTGTTCAGTGAGTTGTCTGCCACCGGGCGCAATCAATTCCTTCCATCCTCAATCAAAGCCCAGCATTCCGATGACAATCATAGCAGACATGTTCTACATATGTATTTGATTTTTATGTCAATACTTGAGGTTTACGACTTCTTCAAGGTTTCCGTTTACAGGGACCACAGTGAAGCTGTAGCTGTTCGCCACGGTCTCGTCGATGATGTAGCGAGGGTTGATCGGGGCTCCCCAGGAGTTGTCTCCGCCGATGCCCATCATCACCTTGTCGATGCAGAGCTCCACATAGTCGCGCGGTCTGATGTCGTTGATGTGGGTCTGGCGGCGGCCGTTGGTCACGTCGACATCCTGATTGTTGTAGTAGTTGGTCTGGACAGGGCGGCCGCTTTCTGCAGAGTCGAAGTCCTCCACGGAGTTCCGCAGCGCATTGAATTCGAAACTGCCGTCAGCGATGACTGCAAGGCCGTTGCCTGAATCGTCCGTAAACCTGGCCCAACGTACGTCGGTGCGGTGTCCGTTCTCCTGCGGGCGGATGTACGGGAAGTACATGTCCTCGGCGGTGGTTTCGTAGAGTCCGATGAGAGCGCCTGTCTTGCGGTCCCAGTAATTCTCTTCAGGGCCGCGGCCATAGTAGGTGACATTGTGCATGCTGGCAGGAATTCTGAGTCTCAAGCCGATGCGCGGCAGGGTCGGTTGGTTTTTGCCGGAAGCGGCCTGCACTGCATCAAGGGTGCTGCTGACACGCATCGCCCCGTCGGCCCGTATAGTGTATGTGACGGTGAAGTCGCGTCCCATCTGATTGTAAACGGCGGTCACAACGGCCTGCCCGCCTTTGACGCGGCCGCTCAATGAGGTGATGTTGAATTCCTTGGATGCCTTTTTCCACCCTTCGGAACGGGCAGGAAGGCGGTTGCCGTAGTCGTTGTCGGTAGGGCCTCTCCAGAAGTTCGGCCTGAATCCGAACTCTTTGTTAATATATTCCTTTCCGTCTACCTTGTATGAGATGACGCTGCCGGCCTTGCGGTCAAATGTGAATTCTACCGAAGCCCCCTTGACTGTCAGGGTGGTGCCGTTGTCGCTGATGTCAAATTTGCCCTTGACTGCGGTAGCGGCAGGTTTGTTGCCTTCGATGCCGAGGCTGAACTGTTCGTAGCCTGCCACGTGGCCCGTAGGAAGCCCGAGGCTGGAGTTGCGCACGATCGCCTTTACGGTGAGGAGATATTCCACGCCCGGCTTGCGCTCGCCGATCCTGAACGGTATGGTGGCGATGCCGCTCTGTTCCGGAGCCACATCCGGGCCCGCGAATGTGCCGCTGTTGATTACAATGCCGTCTGCACTTACCTCGAAGCTGTAGTCATATTCGTTGAGGTTGGTGAAGAAATGGCGGTTGGTGATCTTTATCTTGCTCTTGGAGAGGTCTTCCGGCTCGAAGAGGAAGTTCTGGTAGACTTTCTTGACCTCTGTCATGGCCGGATGAGGCTTCCTGTCAGGGGAGATGAGCCCGTTGCAGCAGAAGTTGCCGTCTGACGGGGTCTGGAACCCGAAATCTCCTCCGTATGTCCAGAAACCTCCGTCCCTGTCAACCCAGAAACCCTGGTCAACCCAGTCCCAGATGTATCCTCCCTGCATCTGGCGCGCATTGTAGAACACGTTCCAGAGGTCAACGAGGTCGCCGGTGCTGTTGCCCATGGAGTGGGCGTATTCGCATGCTATGTAAGGTTTCGTGAGTTTGCGGCTGTCGATGGCTTTGAGGTTTGATTCGCTCGGGTACATAGGCCAGATGATGTCCGTGTCCCTCTCGCTGCCGGCACCGCCGTAGACGATGGGGCGCATCTTTTCTTTGGCGCGGAGGACATCGTAGCAGTTGTAGAAGTTGACCCCGTTGCTGCATTCGTTGCCGAGTGAGAATATCACCACGCAGGCGAAGTTCTTGGTGCGCTCGTACATGTTGAGCTCGCGTTCGAGCTGGAGCGGGTAGACGCTCGGGTCATTGGCGAACCCTCTCCATCCGTGGCTCTCGACATTGGCTTCGCTGCATACATAGAAACCATATTCGTCACAGAGTTCGTAGAAGCGGCGCTGCTGCGGGTAGTGGCTGGTGCGGATGGCGTTGATGTTGTGCTGCTTCATCAGGTCGAAGTCTTTGCGCATCACGTCTTCGGACACCACATGTCCGCTGTACGGGGCGTGTTCGTGGATGTTGACTCCCTTGATCATCACACGCTTGCCGTTGATGTAGTAGTTGGTGCCGACTATGAACGAACTGCGGAACCCTACTTTGTGTGAGGTGTATTCGATGGTGCCGTCAGGGTTGGTTACGGCGAGCAGGGCGGTGTAGAGGGAAGGTTTCTCCGCGCTCCATGCGTCCACGTTCATCACGCAGTGGCTGAACTGCACATAGTCTCCGGCGGTGAGGTCGTCTCCGGTCGGGTCTACGTATGCCTTGCGCGTCCCGCTCCAGATTGTCTTGCCGGAAGGGTCGAGCAGGCTGAGGTTCAGTTTCACCTTGCCTGTGGCGCAGCCGAGGTTCGCGAGCTTGACCTTGTAGTCAAGCATGCCATGCTTGAAAGTGGGGTCGAGCGGGGATTCCACCACAATGTCCCTGATCAAAATCTGCGGTCGGGAAGTCAGATAGACATCGCGCTCGATGCCGCTGACTCTCCAGAAATCCTGGCACTCGTAATAACTTCCCGTGGACCAGCGGTGCACTTCAAGCGCCAGCAGGTTTCTGCCCGGCTTCAGGTAAGGGGTGACGTTGAACTCTGCCGGATCTTTGGAGTCCTCGGTGTAACCGGCTTTCTGTCCGTTGACATAGAGCCAGCAGGCTGATTTCACGCCCCCTATCTGGAGGAAGACTTCGCGTCCGTCCCAGTCGGAAGGGACTGTGAACCAGACCCTGTATGCTCCTCCAGGTATCTTCTCCGGGAAAGCCGGCTCTTTCTTGGCGCCGGTATTCGGGTCCATTTCAAAAGGAGAGTTGACGTAGATCGGTGTGCCGTAGCCGTTGAATTCCCAGTTGGAAGGCACAGCGATGCTTCCCCATGCGGAGTCGTCATAATCAGGATTCCAGAAATCCTTCGGGAGATCCCGGAAATCCTCGGCGTAGGAGAAGTTCCACTCCCCGTTGAGGCACTTGTAGTATTCTGAATCTGGATACTTGCCCTTGAGCGCCTGGTCGCGGCTGCTGAAGAGCATGTAGTCGGCATGCGGGTATTCTTTGCCCCATGCCGGGACTGAGCGGTCTTTCCACTCGTCCTGGGCATTTGCCGACAAGGTGATGGCCGTTAGGGCCAAGATGGTGAAAACGGTTTTGTTCATCAGTTATTTGAGTTTTGTGCTGTTATCCTTTTATGCTTATGTTGAAGCCCTCGTCCAGCAGAGGCTTCACAAGTTCGCGCATCCTCTCCTCACTGAATTTCTCAAGGCCCTGCTGCGGGGTTGGGCGGGCTATGGTATATACCATGATCTCCCGAGGGTGCAGTTCCCTCACGATTTCCATCCATCCGTCCAGAACCTCGGGGCTGGACGAGTCGAAGTCGCCGCTTCGCAGAAACATGGTCTGCAGAACGAAATCTCCGCCGAATTTCTTGAGTTCTTCCACCACGAGACGCGGGTCATAGCCCGGGGCGGGCCTGTTGATGCGGGCTGCGAGCTCCGCCGTGGGGGCGTCAATCTTCATTATCGGGTTGTCCACCTTGCACAGGGCTTCAAAAACTGCCGGGATGTGGAGTCTTGTGGCGTTTGACAGCACTGAGACGGCGGCTTCCGGATAGTAGCGGTCACGCAGGGCGATGGTGTCGTCGATTATCTGAGGGAACTCCGGGTTGAGGGTCGGCTCTCCGTCTCCGGAAAATGTGATGGAGTCTATCTTTGTACTTTCGGCGGCAAGGCTGCGCAGTTTCGATTCGAGGGCTGTTCTGACATCGGCTGCGGACGGCAGTTTCTTGTCATTTTGGCCGTCGCGGTTCCAGCCGCATTCGCAGTAGATGCAGTCGAAGTTGCAGATTTTGCCTTTCTGCGGCAGAAGGTTGATGCCCAGCGACGAGCCGAGCCGGCGGCTGTGTATAGGACCGAAAACAGTATCTTCCCTTAACATGTTCCTAGAATTTTCCGTCTTTGTTGGCCTCCTCTATGCTTTGGTAGAGGTAGGTAGGGTAGCTGCCGTTGAAGCATGCCAAGCACAGTTCGCTGCGGTGTCCGGCCTCGTACAGGGCGGCTTCGGACAGGAATGCGACGGAGTCTGCGCCGAGCAGCTGCTGCACCTCTTCTATGCTTTTGTGGGCGCAGAGCAGCTCCTCGTATGTGGAGATGTCCACTCCGTAGAAGCACGGGCGCTTTATCTGCGGGCTTGCGATGCGCAGGTGCACTTCCTTCGCTCCGGCTTCCTTGAGCATCTTCACGATTCTCCTTGATGTGGTGCCGCGCACCAGAGAGTCGTCGATGAGCACGACCCTCTTGCCCTGCACTATGGTCTTGACGGCGGACATCTTCATCTTCACGCCTTTCTCCCGGAGTTCCTGGGACGGCTGGATGAATGTGCGGCCGATGTATTTGTTCTTGATGAGCCCCATCTCGTACGGCAGGCCGGCGGCTTCGGCATAGCCCATGGCTGCGCTCAGGCTCGAATCCGGGACCCCGACCACTATGTCCGCGTCGGCAGGTGCCTCGCGAAACAGGAGCTTTCCGCTCAATTTTCTGAAATTGTGCACGTTGCAGCCTTCGATGTCGCTGTCGGGGCGGGAGAAGTAGATGTACTCCATCGCGCACATGTAGTGGTGGTAGAAGTCGGAGTAGCGGTTGGACCTCAGGCCGTTGTGGTCTATCGTCACGATCTCCCCCGGCTCGATGTCCCGTATGTACTGAGCGCCTATCACGTCAAACGCGCAGGTCTCGCTGCTGACGACATACCCGTCTCCGAGCCTGGCCAGTGACAGCGGACGCAGGCCGTGCTTGTCGCGGCAGACATAGATGCGGTTTTCTGTCATGATCAGGAATGCGAAAGCGCCTTCAATCATGTTGAGGGCCTCGCGTATCGCGAAGATTCTCGGGCGTTTACGCTCCTTTGTGTCCTTGCGTATGAGGTGTGCGAGAATCTCGCTGTCGGAAGATGACTGGAAGAGGCTTCCGTGGTCCTCAAGGTAGCGGCGCAGCTGGGCCGAGTTCACGAGGTTGCCATTGTGGGCGAGTGCGAAGTCTCCAGTGTTGTGGTGGAAAAGAAAAGGCTGCACATTCTCTATGCAGCTGCCTCCTGTGGTGGAGTATCTGACATGGCCTATGGCCATGGAGCCGGGGAGGGAGGCTATCTTGTCGCCGTTGAAGACCTCTGTCACGAGGCCCTCTCCCTTGACCCTTTTGAGGATTCCGTCATCGCTGCGGGCCACGATGCCGCATCCTTCCTGTCCGCGGTGCTGAAGGGCGTGAAGCCCATAATAGACCAAGTTGGCGGCATCGGGGACACCATAGATGCCGAATACTCCGCATTCTTCGTGGAGTTCTCTGTCCGGGTAATTCATAGAGACAAATGTAACAAGATTTTTTCGGATACTGAGAAAAAACATCTAACTTCGTGCGATAATGTTTTCTCAAGTTTCAAAATGAAAGCAATAGTTACCACTGACTTCAATTTTCCGGGCCAGACATCCAAGTATCAAGGAAAGGTCCGCGATGTGTACAGCATCGGAAAGGATTATCTCGTTATGGTCGCCACTGACCGCATCTCGGCTTTCGACGTCGTGCTTCCGGAGGGCATTCCCTACAAAGGGCAGGTGCTCAACCAGATAGCGTCCAAGTTCCTGGATGCCACCTCAGACATAATTCCGAATTGGAAGCTCTCCGAGGTGGATCCTATGGCCACTGCCGGACTGCGCTGCGAGCCGTTCAAGGTGGAAATGGTGATAAGAGGCTATCTTACCGGGCATGCCTGGCGTGAGTACAAGGCGGGGAAGCGCAGCCTCTGCGGTGCCGTCCTCCCAGAGGGGATGGTGGAGAACCAGAAATTCCCTGAGCCTATAATAACGCCGACCACAAAGGCAGCCGAGGGGCACGATGAGGATATCAGTCCGGAGGAGATAATCGCCCAGGGCATAGTCAGCGCTGAGGACTGGGCGGAGCTGGAGAAATATACACGGGCCCTCTATGAACGCGGCTGCGGGATGGCGGCCGACAAGGGGCTGATCCTTGTTGACACGAAGTACGAGTTCGGCAAGCGGGACGGCCGGATCATCCTTATGGACGAAATCCACACTCCGGACTCTTCCCGGTATTTCTATTCCGAGGGGTATGAGGAGCGCCTTGCCAGAGGCGAGAGGCAGCGCCAGCTTTCCAAGGAGTTTGTCCGTGAGTGGCTGATGTCCGAGGGGTTCAGCGGCCAGGCCGGGCAGAAAGTGCCGGAGATGACCCCGGAGGTGGTGAAAGGCATCACCGCGAGGTATGTGGAACTCTATGAGCACCTCACCGGGGAGAAGTTCGTCCCTGCGGACGGGGGAGATGCCCTGTCCCGTATCGAGGCCAATGTCAACGCTTTCCTTTCTAAACAGGCGGCTCTATGATAGACAGGTATTCCCGTAAGGTGATGAGGGACGTCTGGACTGAGGAGAACAAGTTCGGCGCCTATCTCAAGGTGGAGATCCTTTCTTGTGAGGCCTGGAGCAAACTCGGGGTCATCCCGCCTGAAGATGTCGAGAAGATACGAGAGAACGCGAAGTTCGATGTGGACAGGATCAAGGAGATCGAGGAAGTCACCAGACATGATGTGGTGGCTTTCACCCGTGCTGTGAGCGAGAGTCTCGGGGAAGAGCGCAAGTGGGTTCATTATGGCTTGACTTCGACCGATGTCGTGGATACGGCCAACGGCTATCTGATCAAGCAGGCGGACGCGATACTTCTCAAGGATATGGAGGAGTTTCTGGAGGTGCTTCGCCGCAGGGCGCTTGAGTTCAAGTCTACGCCTTGTATCGGCCGCACGCACGGCATACATGCCGACATCACCTCATACGGCCTCAAGTGGGCTCTATGGTATGAGGAGATGAAGCGCGACATAGAGCGTTTCAAGTATGCATGCCAGGGGGTTGAGGCCGGCAAGATGAGCGGGGCGGTGGGCAACTTCGCCAATATTCCGCCGTTTATTCAGGACTATGTCTGCGACAAGCTCGGCATCAATTCAGCCAACATCTCCACTCAGGTTCTCCAGCGGGACCGCCATGCCTACTATATGGCTACTCTTGCTGTAATAGCCGGAACTCTCGAGCAGATGGCGACTGAAGTGCGCAACTCGCAGCGCACGGAGGTGCGGGAGTCGGAGGAGGCTTTCCGCAAGGGACAGAAGGGGTCGAGCGCCATGCCGCACAAGAGAAATCCCATCTCTTCGGAGAATATCTGCGGTTGCGCCCGCGTGATGCGCGGCTACATGGTGACGGCCTGTGAGAACGAGGCTCTCTGGTATGAGAGGGACATATCCCACTCATCGACCGAGCGCATCATTCTCCCTGACGCTACCGAACTGCTTGACTATATGCTGTGCAGACTTAAAGGCATTCTTGAGAATCTGGTCGTGTATCCCGAGAATATGCTTGAGAACATCTACAAGACCAAGGGTGTCATATTTGCACAGAGGGTCATGAATCTTCTTATCTCCAAGGGTCTGTCGCGCGAGGAGGCTTATGATACGGTGCAGCCTGTGGCGATGAAGGCATGGACAGAAGGCCTCGACTATCAGACTCTCCTCAAGGAGAACGGGAAGGTGATGGGACTTGTAAGCTCAGAAGAACTTGAGTCATGCTTCACTCTTGACTACTACTTCAAGAACGTGGACTTCATCTTTGACCGGGTGGGGATATAGTATCTTTTCTAAAGCCAAGGCTGCTGTCACTTACGATGCTTTTGTGTTGAGTAAGTGACAGCAGCCTTGGCTTTAACAAACCAAACGTAATGAGCTACGCTATTGGTATTGGTCTTGGAGCTGACCTCTGAAGATGGTCGCTTCGCGGTCCGGGCCGAGGGAGATGATGCTGATAGGGACGCCGAGGTAACTTTCCATGAACTTGATGTAGTTCTTGAAGTCCTGCGGGAGTTCCTTTTCATCCCGGATGCCGCTCAGATCAGTCTTCCAGCCTTTGAATTCGGTGTAGACAGGTTCCACAGGGACGCTTATGTCGAACGGCAATTCCGCGGTCTCTGTGCCGCCGACCTTGTATGAGGTGCAGACTTTGATGGTGTCGAAGCCGTCCAGACAATCGGACTTCATCATTATCAGGTCGGTGACACCGTCTATGATGACAGCGTATTTCAAGGCTACAAGGTCCAGCCATCCGCAGCGGCGCGGACGTCCGGTGACGGCGCCGAATTCGTGGCCGACTGCGCGCAGCTTCTCTCCTGTCTCGTCAAAAAGCTCTGTCGGGAACGGGCCGCTGCCTACTCGTGTGCAGTAGGCTTTGAAGATTCCGAATACCTTGCCGACTTTCTGCGGGGCGATGCCCAGACCTGAGCATACTCCGGAGCATGAGGTTGTGGAGGAAGTCACGAAAGGATATGAACCGTAATCGACGTCAAGCATGGTGCCTTGGGCTCCTTCGGCGAGGATGCTCCCGGACTTGAGGATGTCGTTGACATAGTATTCACAGTTGACAGACTTGAAAGTCTTCACGAACTCCACAGCCTCGAAGAACTTTCTCTCCTCGTCAGCGAGGCTGCCCGCAAACGGTTTGACCGGATCTGCGCTCCAGTCGAACCCGAGTTCCTCCATCTCCTTGAAGTGGCGAGCCTTCAGGGACTCATATTTGTCCTTGAAATCATCTGACGCCATGTCGCCGATGCGCAGGCCGTGGCGGCTGATCTTGTCAGTGTAGCATGGGCCGATGCCCTTGAGGGTGGAACCGATCTTGCCCTTGCCTGCGGCCTGCTCGTTGGCGGCGTCGAGGAGCCTGTGTGTCGGGAGGATGAGGTGTGCCTTGTGTGAGATTACCAGCCTTTCCCTGACAGGAACTCCTGCGGAGGCAAGTTCGTTGCATTCGGTCTGGAAAGCTATCGGGTCGAATACGACACCGTTGCCTATGATATTTGTCGTTCCCTCTCTGAAGATTCCTGACGGGATGGATCTGAGCACGAAACTCTTTCCCGAGAAATGAAGTGAATGGCCCGCATTCGGGCCTCCCTGGAATCGCGCCACCGTGTTGTACTTTTCTGCAAGGACATCCACGATTTTGCCTTTGCCCTCGTCACCCCACTGGAGTCCGAGCACGACATCTGTCTTGTTCATTTTGTATGAATTGAAATTTGTTCCAGTGGATAAAAGTAGCAATAATATCTGAAACGGCCAAAATAAAACAACCCCCGGAATTTCCGGGGGCTGGCTGGTAATGATGCGAAGCCTCTCATATAAAACAGCGAAAAGTTCAGGTTACACAATCAATATGAAGTTGGTAAAAACTATTTTGTATGTAGTCAGAATTGCAGTGTCATATTATTCTTATCGTTGTCTTGCATGGCAAATATAGAAAAAACCGCTTGTTTCTGCCTGGCCATCATGGCTTTGGCTCAACAAGCGGAAGAAATGCTCAATAAGCGGTTGAAATATTTCTACGCCATCGCGATAAGTATCATCACCTGCGCTACGAGCACCCTCATGAACATTGACAGAGGGTAGACTGTGGCATAATTTAGCGACACATACTGGCTGCCGTAGGCGTTCTGGGCGAACGCGAGGACAGGAGGGTTGGTGGTGCCGCCGGAAATAAGGCCGCAGAGCTGGTAGAAGTTGAGTTTGCAGAGGAAGCGGCCGACAAGCGCTATCACTACAATCGGGATGACGGTTATGAGCGCTCCATACAGAATCCACCACCAGCCGCCGGCAGTGAGGGATGACACGAAAGTGCGTCCGGCCCCGAGACCTACAGCCGCGAGGAAGAAGGAGATTCCGATCTCCCTGATCATCATGTTGGCGCTGAGGGTGGTGTATGTGGTGATATGGAAACGTGGTCCGAGGTGGCTTATGATGATGGCCACGATGAGCGGCCCTCCGGCAAGACCAAGTTTTATAGGCTGCGGGATTCCCGGTACGGCAATCGGCACACAGCCGAGCACCACTCCGAGCGCTATTCCGAGGAAGATAGGGAAGAGGTTCGGCTTTTCAAGGGCGGACGCCTTGTTCCCGACGAGTTTCGCGAGGGCATCGATCCCCTCCTTGTCTCCGACCACCTGGAGGTAGTCTCCGACCTGTACCCTGAGGTCCGGTGCGGCCACGAGTTCCACGCCGGAGCGCACCACTCTGGTGATGGTGACCGCATAACGGCCTTTGAACAGGAGGTCGCTGAGTTTTTTGCCGGTGAGGGCCGTATTGGTGATCCCGAGTCTCTTGACGCTCGGGATGCCTTTCTTGCTCTTGAGTTTGATCCAGTCTTCAAGATGCATAGGCACTTCCGCGCCGAAGATGATACGGATCTTGTCCACGCATTTCTGTGTGGTCACGATCAGAACCTTGTCTCCCTCGCGGAGGACCGAGCTGTCTTCCGGGACGAATTCTTCCCCGTCACGCATTATACGAGAGACGACCATTTCGTTTTTGAGGTCGTCCGTGATCACGTCCCTGAGGCTCTTGCCGATGATGGCCGGGTTGGTCACTTCACAGTGCATGCGTCTTGCGGTTTCGGCGGCGCTGCTCTGTGATTCGATGGCCTTGGTCTCCTCGTCAAGATTGACCTTGAACACAGCCTTGAATATGATGAGCAGGGCCAGCACACCCAGCACGCCCATCGGATAGGCGACTGCGTATGCCGATGCCAGCTTCGAGGCGTCGGTGCTGGATCCGCCCGAGTCGAGAAGGGTCTGCTGGGCAGCACCCAGACCAGGGGTGTTGGTCACGGCTCCGGACATCACGCCGACCATGGTCTGGAGGCTCTCCCCGCTGACGAGGTGTATGCCGAAAGCCGTGAGTGCGGACATGAGCACAAGGCCTACTGCCAGAAGGTTAAGCTTGACTCCGCCGTTCTTGAATGAGGAGAGGAAGCCCGGGCCGACCTGCAGTCCGATCGAGTAGACGAACAGAATCAGGCCGAAGTCCTTCATGAAAGAGAGGACTTTGGCGTTGGGGACGAAGCCGAAATGCCCCATCACGATGCCCACGAAAAGTATCCAGGTCGAACCTATGGTTATCCCCTTGAAGTTGAATCTCGCGAGGAAGAGCCCGGCCGTGATGGCAATCGCGAAAAGAAGAATCGAATATGCTGTCCCGCTGATTACCATACGAATTCAAATTTCACATCAACCGGGATGCCTTCGAGCATCATGTTGAATGTGTCTGCCTTGAGGTCGTCGTCAATCTTGTTGTATTTGTCCGCAAACAGTTTTGCGGCAGCCATGTCGCCCTTGCCCTGCAACTCGAGAGTCTCTGAAACGAGGGAAGAGATTCCGTTGTGGAAAGCATCGTAGTCGATGTAGTAGCATCCGTCCTGATGGCGTGAGAATGCTCCGGCCTGTTTGAGGTAGTTGTAGCAGATGACATTGGCCTTCCCGACGACGCTCTCTGTCCCGAATCTCCCAGAGAGAGGGCCTTGACTTCCTCGATCACGTCAGTCTGGCTGTCGAGAGCCTCTTCTACGGCGCGTCCGTCAAGGGTCTGCTTGACTCCGAGACCATGTGCCACTTCGCGGAAGGCTACATTCCAGAAGAATGCCTTGTCGTTGATGTGTTCACGGTCCTTGTCGCTGATGACAAGGTCGGCGGTAGGGATGAGGATGCTGTTGAATTTGGCGGAGATCACGTTTTGCATCAGTATGGTGCGCGTGCCTTTCTCGGCCTGCACCTTGGTGTCGAACGGAAGGTTTATGGCGATGTCTTTGACGGCGCAGTTGGCTGCTCCTGAGTAGTAGAGCGCATCGCAGACATATATGGTGGATTCAGTGCCCGGTTTGAACGACTTGAGTTCCTCCCTGCACGGAAGGCTCTGCTGGAAAGACGGCATCTGCTCGCTGAACTTGGCCATCTGCTCCGTACGTGCGAGGTTCTTGAGCATCACGAAAGCACCGTAGGAGCGCTTGATGCCATGAAGTTCGTCATCGCGGCTCTCGTTCGGCCCGAGGACAAGATCCATTTTGCTGTCGTCCATTTCGAGCCACTTCAGGGCGCTCTGCTCATAAGAGTCGGTTTTCAGCCCTTCGGCCTTGGCGAGCAGGTATTCCCTGACACTCGGCACGATGGTGAGATCCGCCGCGGCTGTGAGGTAGTTGGCGATCTTGTCGATGTTGTCCTTGTAGGCGTCGTGATACCATACTGTGGTCAGCTTGCCTTCGGAGTCCCTGCGGATCAGAGTGTATGGGCTGTATTTTGCCGGATCGTCGAACGCCTCCCATTCGGACAGGGTCATGTCGGCCGGGTAGAAGAGCTTGCCTGCCGGAATCTCAGCCGGATATCCGGGAACGAAACTCTTGCCTGTGATCCTGTCCCACGGGCCATAATTGATGGCTGCGTATTCTTTGGTCTGAGGGTCTGTGATGGTGCTGTCAAGAACCTGCCTGTCGCCGAACATCTGCTTCCAATAGATGTTGTCCGCTTCCATGGCCGCGAAACGGTAGAGATTGAGCACCTCTTTGCCGTAGATGGAAATGGCATCGGTGTAGGCCGAGTTCTCCGGGCCTATCTTTACGGTCTCATACTTGGCGAAATTGACTTCATCCTTTTTGTTCCCGCTGCAGGATGAGAGCAGGGCAGCCGCCAGGGCTGCTGCAATGAACATTTTTTTCATAAAAAATACATTACTACTTTTTAACGCGCAAAGATACTTAGTTTGTACATTATTCCCAAATCAAAACATTTTTATTATTTTTGCCTTTGATGATGCGAGCTGAAACTATTCTGCGGACTTTTCTTTTCTTGTCCCTTGCCGTCTTTTCCTGCAGCCCTCCTGTGAAGACTTCGGGAGACCGTTTCGCCCATGCTGACGTGGCCGGGGACATGGCCGCGGCAATGTTGAAATCCGCACCGGATTCGGCATTCTCGATTATCCGCAGCGTCCGGAGCTCCGAGACTGACAGTACGGTGATCAGCTACCTTGATGCGCTTTCAGCCAAATTCCATTATCTGAGATACGAGGATGATTCATGCAAGGCTCTGACAGCTTCCGTGTCGGAGTGGTTCTCCAGGCAGAGCGAGCCCGATCCTGACATGTGGTATGTCTATGGGCTTTCGAACAATGTGCGCGGCGTATGCCTCCAGACGGAGAACGCGCTGGACGAGTCTGAAGCCTGCTTCCGGGTTGCTGTCACGGGCATGGAACGTGGCGGACGCGGGAGATGGCTGCCGGACATATATGTCAATCTCAGCAATGTCCTTCTCCACAAGGGGGATTTCGCTTCGGCCGCCCATGCGGCGGGTCGTGCCCTGCAATGCGCCGACTCCCTCGGCTTTGACGGGCCGATGCATTCCATCAATGTCGCCCTTGCCGAGATATATGCAAGGATGGCCAACTACACCAAGGCGGAGTGGTATTTCGGGCAGGCGATGGAGAAGTATCCTCCGTCTTCAGATTACGAGACGTTCTATCTATATAATGCGCTCTGCAATTGCTACTACCTGCAGGGCAGATATGACGAGGCCCTCCCCGCAGCCCGCAATGCTTATTCTGCCGTGCTCAAGACCGGGCAGCGCCCCTCTCTGGCGATAGTGGAAGCCAATTTGGGTGATATTTTCACACGTACCGGCCAGCTTGACTCGGCTTTGATATGGCTGGACCGGTCTTCGGAGTGGTTCCGGCAGCCGGGCACCGATGATGCGGCCCTTTTCTATCTCAACGGGCTTTACGCCTCGCTTTGCCTTCAGAAAGGGGATGTGGCCGGGGCGAGACGCTATCTGTCGGTCCCTTATGACGAAAAGCGTGTCGGACCGAACTATCTGTATGAACATTACCGCAGATTGTCGGAGTATTACCGCCGTAGCGGAGATTGGCACAGGGCGCTGTACTATGCCGACAAGGAAAGGGCCATCGATGATTCGCTGCGCAACCTCAAACATCTCAACAATGTGGCGGAAATGTCGGCCAGATACACCCGCGACACGACCTTGATGCATCAGAGTGCCGAGCTCGCGGAAAACAGGGCGACAATACGCTCTCAACGCCTGACTATCATTTTGACGGTCGTGGCTCTGGCTCTTTCCCTGTGTCTGTTTGCCGCCACGCATACTCTGCTGCGCCGCCGCAGGGAGCGTCAGCGCAAGGAGGAGCAGCATCAGATAATGCAGCTGCGTCTGCAGTCGGCGCGCCGTCTGCTCTCTCCGCATCTTCTCTTCAATGCCCTCAACGCCGTGGCCCCCGAGGACAGCACTGTTTCCGACCATCTTGTCAATATCGCACGCTACAGCGTCATGATGCTGGACAAGAACATGGTGCCGCTTGGGGACGAACTGCAGATGAGCAGGGAGTATGTCAGTCTCCGTCGGGCACTGCATCCTGATGATCCGGAAGTCCTGTGGGAAGTGGAGGCATCGCTTGATCCCGGCACGCCTGTGCCGTCGCTCTGCATCCAGACCCATCTGGAGAATGCACTGAAGTATGCGGAGGCGTCGGAGATTTCCGTGTGCGTGTCGCGTATCGGCGGCGCCATTGCAGTCTCCGTAAAGGATGACGGAGCCGGATACCTTAACACCGTGTCCCGTCCGGGGCAGGGCACCGGAAAGGGGATACAGACGATGTCCAGAACGATAGCCTTGCTCAATGAAAGCCGCAGGAACAAGATGACGTATGAAATTCTCAGTGAGGCCGGAAAACCGGGCACGGAGGTCAGAACAGTTATTCCAGATGAAGATAAGGACAATAATAATAGATGACGGCCATCATAATATAGATGGTCTTATCCGGGATCTGGCCGCCTGGCCGCAGATTGAGGTGGTCGGCGCGGAGACTTCGGCGGAGGCCGGGCGGAGGCTTGTCCTCAGCGAGAAGCCGGATGTCCTGTTTCTGGACATGATGATGCCCGGAATGAGCGGGCTTCAACTTCTTGAGGATATTTGCGGGTTTGCCCCGGAGAAGATGCGCATAGTGTTCTATACGGCGTACAGCGGTTTTATGCTGGATGCTATCCGGAACTCGGCATTCGATTTCCTCCTGAAGCCATACACGAAGGCGGAACTTTCTGTCGTGGTGGAGCGGATACTGGCGGATTTCAACTCTGCTGCGCCGCGTGTGTCCGGCCCGAAAGAGCCGTTTCCGGAGTTGTTCGGCGGGGGCGGGAGCTTTGCGGTGCAGACCCCTGTCGGGGTTGCGCTGGTAGGCATCGACGAGGCTGTGGTGTTCCGTTTTTCCAAGGACGGCGCGAGGTGGGCCGTGACGACATCGGGGCGTTGCGAATATGAGATGAAAGCCCGTACCGGGGCCTCCGACATTCTGGCCTTGTCAGGTAAATATGTGCAGATCTCCAAGGATTGCGTGATCAACTCCTCTTATCTCTCCACGATAGAGACCAGTACCATGAGATGCCGGCTGCGTCCGCCGTATAACGATCTGGAACTCTATGCGTCCAGACGGTATTTCTCAAAACTCAGAAGCCTTATCCAGACTATATGATCTGCTCTTCGGGTACTTGCGGAACCTGTACGCTTTCAGTCAGCCTGGTCTTCATCCATCTGTCTCCGCGTATCCTGAAAGCGAAGATTATGCCTTTGAGACTCAGCTCCGTAGCCATCGCTATCCAATAGCCTTTGAGTCCGAGGTGAGGGATCAGGATGAGTGCCAGTCCGAGACGTACCACCCACATGCTCAAGAGGTTGATGGCGGACGGGACGAGAGTGTCTCCGGCTCCGACGCAGCAGCCGTATGCCACGATGCTGACACCGAAAAGAAGTTCTGCCCATGCTTCTATCCTCAAGCAGGACGCACCCAGCGCAATCACTTCCGGATCCTGGCTCATCAGCATCATTATCTGCGGGGCGAAAGCCCACATCAGCACGGCGAGCAGTGTCATCATCGATGCTCCTGTGAGTATGGTCACCTTGGCGAAGCTCCGTGCCATGTCCTTGCGTCCGGCCCCCAGACTCTGGCCTACAAGCGTGGTCGCGGCATCCTGCATGCCGTACCCCGGCAGGTAGCAGAAGCCTTCAGCTATGACCGCGAAGGAGTTGGCCGCTATGGCGACCGTGCCCAGCGGGGCCACGATCACGGTGGCCGCCACATAGGCGCCCCTTGTCACAAGGTTCTGCAGCCACAGCGGCCAGGAGATGTTGAAGGCACGGCCGTATATCTGGCCGGCTTCCTCCCTGGTGCTCCCGCAATCTTGCCCTTTTTGCCTGAGCTCCTCCGATCTTGTGAAAACATATATGAGCAGGAACACGCCTGCACACAGGGTGGCAAGTCCGGTGCCTATCGCAGCGCCCTTGACCCCGAGTCCGAGCACGAATATGAATATGTAGTTGAACAGCATGTCCAGCAGGCACATCGCCATGCTGGTGATGCTCGGGATCTTCATGTTGCCGCTGGCAATCAGCGAGGCTTCACAGAAAATGGCAATCTGGAAGACAGGAAGAAACAGGGAATAGACACGGAAATAGTCGGAGGCGTCGCCGCTTATCTCCGGTGAGCCGCCGAGCCACCCCGGCAAAACCCCGCTGACAGCCAGCCCCGCCATGGCAAGCACTATGCTTATGGCGGACACGGATACCAGTCCCCGATGGAATATCTTCCTTGCCCCGGCGAAGTCTCTTGCCCCGCAGCGGTGGGCTATCTGGACGCTGAAGCCGGAGTTGTTGGCATAGCAGAACCCGCCCAGAATCCAAGTCGAGGTGCTTACCAAGCCCACGGCTGCGGCCTGCGCGGAGCCGAGCCGGCCCACCATCGCGGCATCGATGTAGCTCATCAGACACATGGACAACTGGGCCAGAATGGCAGGAAGAGCCAGAAGCAGAGTGAGTTTGAACTGATCGGCCGTTCCCATCGGGCTTCCGCCTCTCAGGCGGGCGAGCAATATGTCCTTGTTTGCAGATGCCATCGTGATTTCCGAAAAACTTGCAAAGATAGCAATTTTTGAGACTGTTTCCGGCATGTGCGGTGTAAGTGCCGCTGCCTCAATGATTGTGGAAAACTATGTTGATAACTTTTTCGGGAAGTTTTCCTGGGAGGGTGATATTTTAGTCCGATTATGACTAATTTTGTCTTCCTGCCAAGCATAAATTAAAGACCAAAATATATGGATGTACGTAAAACCAACGGCTCAATCGAAGAATTTGACAAGGCTAAACTTGCAAGAGGAATCCATCAGGCATACAAGTCGGCCAAGGAGTACTGCGATGACGCCATAGTTGTCTCCATCATAAACAACCTCTATGTCTATGAGGGCATTACGAGTGCTGAAATCCGCCGTCAGGTGGAAGAGTCCCTCATGTCCATCAACAAGAAGGTGGCCCTTGCCTATATCGAGAAATTCGATGCCGACGTGGATCTGCGCCGCAAGCGCGATTTCATCAAGGACTATATCGCCGCATCCAATGCGGCGACGGGGTCCAAGTTCGACGCCAACGCCAATGTCACCCGCAAGAACATCGTGACCCTCGGCAACGAGCTCTACAAGGAGAACAACATCAAGCAGAACCGCTATATAATGTGCGACAAGATAAAGACCCTCTACGGGCGGGCCCTTGCGGACCAGTACCTCAAGGATCTCAACTCGCACATCCTTTACAAACACGATGAGAGCGGTACTCCGGGCTTCCCTTATTGTGTCGCCATCTCGATGTATCCTTTCCTCGTGAGCGGACTTCGTGAGCTCGGTGGAGTGTCAATAGCTCCGACAGACCTGAAGTCTTTCTGCGGCGAGTTCATCAACCTTGTGTATTCAGTCTCTTCGCAGTTCATGGGGGCCGTGGCGACGCCGGAATTCCTGATGTACCTCGACTATTTCATCCGCAAGGACTACGGGGAGGACTATCTGTCGCGTCTGGATGAAGTCGTGGAGTTCAACGCCAAGCGGCGCACGCTTGTCAAGGTGATAGACAACTACTTCCAGCAGGTTGTGCATTCGATGAACATGCCTGCCGGAAACAGGGGATACCAGACCGTGTTCTGGAACATCAGTTACTTCGACCGTAACTATTTCCAGGGAGTGTTCGGCGATTTCCGCTTCCCTGACGGGACCGCTCCGAAGTGGGAGACACTCGACTGGCTTCAGAAGCACTTCATGAACTGGTTCAACGAGGAGCGCCGCCGTTATATCCTCACTTTCCCGGTGGAGACCATGGCCCTGCTGACCGACGGGGGAGATGACTATCTCGACAAGGACTACGCCGATTTCACCGCCGAGATGTGGGCCAAGGGACACAGTTTCTTCTGCTATATTTCCAACAGCCCCGATTCCCTGTCGAGCTGCTGCCGTCTGCGCAACAGCCTCAAGGACCTCGAAGACAAGGAGGACAGCGCCCACAACCATACGACCCACCAGTATTCCATGGGTACGGCCTCAGTGGCCACCGGCTCCAAATCCGTGATGACGATCAATCTCAACCGTCTCATCCAGGATTCGGTGCGGCGCTATTTTCTGGAGCGCAGAGGGGTGACCCTTCCTGCCGGCAAGCCGCTTGATCCGCTGTCGAATTTCTACGACAAGGATGACCTCTATACTAATTACATAGACAAGGACCTCACCGAGATGACGGAGCGTGTGCACAAGTACCAGATCGCGTTCAACGAGATCATCAAGGACTTCCTCAAGGCAGACATGCTCGATGTCTACAAGGCCGGCTTCATCGACATGAAGAAACAGTATCTTACAGTGGGAGTGAACGGCCTCACCGAGGCCGCCGAGTTCCTCGGGCTCAAGATTTCCCCTAATCCGGAATACGGCGACTTCGTCAACACGGTCCTTGAGACCATCAATATCGCCAACCGCAAGGACCGCACACCGGAAGCCATGTTCAACACGGAGTTCGTCCCTGCGGAGAACCTTGCCGCCAAGAACTACAAATGGGACAAGAAGGACGGCTACTTCGTCTCCGGCAAGCACAACCTCTACAGTTCATATTTCTACAATCCTGAAGATGTCGAGGTGTCGATGATAGACAAGTTCAAACTTCACGGGGAGGATTTCGTGAAATATCTCGACGGAGGCTCGGCCCTGCACATGAACCTTGCCGAACACCTTTCCAAGGAGCAGTACCGCAGGCTTCTCAATGTGGCCGCCCATTACGGTACCAACTACTTCACCTTCAATGTACGCAACACCGTCTGCAACGACTGCGGCTTCATCAGCAAGGATACCTTGACCAAGTGCCCTAAGTGCGGCAGTACCAATATCGACTATCTGACGAGGGTCATCGGCTACCTCAAGAGGGTCTCATCGTTTGCAGAACCTCGTCAGGAGGAGGCCAAGAAGAGGTTTTATAACCCTTGTACCAATGATTAAGTACTTGCCGGGACTTACAGATGTTGTCCTGGAAGAAATACCTGACAGAGTGACCCTGGCAGTCGAGATATCGAACTGTCAGGGTTCTTGTCCGGGATGCCATTCCCCGTTTCTGCGTCGGGACATAGGTGAGGAGCTCACGGAAGAGGCCATTGACAAGATGATAGAAGACAACTTCGGCGTCAACTGTCTGCTTTTCCTCGGGGAGGGCAACGACCCTGAGGCTCTGCTGCGGCTTGCCGCCCATCTGAGGCGCAGGTGGCCTGCGGTGGAGACAGCGCTTTACTCCGGCCGCGATGATGTGGAGGATGAACTTAAGTCGGCGTTTGACTACATCAAGGTCGGACCATATATAGAGGCTCTCGGGCCTCTCAACGAGAAGACTACAAACCAGAGGCTGTACCACAGGGGAGAGGATATCACTTCCCGCTTCTGGCGAAAAGAACAATAACCATTATGACCAAGTTATCAGCCCTGGCCGTTATCGCCGCACTTGCCGTATCATGCGGCGGCGTCAAGATCGACCGCTACGCCCTTGTGGAGCGCAACAATCCGCATGTCACAACGATTGATACTCTGGCGTCCTTGTCGGTGGGCAACGGCCGTTTCGCCTTTACCGCCGATGTGACCGGGCTTCAGACTTTCCAGACCCTCTATTCCAAGGGAGTTCCTCTCGGCACGCAGTCGCAGTGGGGCTGGCATTCTTTCGCCAATCCGGAGGGACTCCGCTTTGAGGAGACACTCAAGGCCTATGATTTCGGGCGCGGACATGAAGAACTCTACGCCTGCCAGCTCAAGGAGGGCCGCGGAAAAGCGGCTTCAGACTGGTACAGGGTCAATCCTCACCGTCTGCATCTCGGGGTCATCGGCTTCAGCGGCCTTTCTCCTGAGGACTTGTCCGAGATAGACCAGACTCTGGACATGTGGGACGGGGTGATACGTTCGTCGTTC
This sequence comes from uncultured Bacteroidales bacterium, assembly GCA_934726455.1. GTDB lineage: Bacteria > Bacteroidota > Bacteroidia > Bacteroidales > UBA932 > Cryptobacteroides. The sequence goes on along the minus strand of CAKVDS010000023.1, from coordinate 12,214 downwards.
TGTGCCCGTGGCGAGGAGGTGGATGTGCTGACATCCTGTGACCCTTCTTCCGACATGGTCGCCGTATCGATAGATACGCGGGCCCGCATTCCGGTGTCTTTCCGCTTCCCGTATCCTACCGGGGCGCATGCCGATGATGCCTGCGACTGGACCAGGGATGCCCTGCACGAGACGACAATCGAGAGGGACGGGGACGGGATGGCGGTGCTCAGGCGCACGATCGACAGTACCTGCTACTATATCAAGATATGTTTCGACAATGCCGCTCTTTCGCGGACGGGACGTAACTCGGTGACGCTCACGCCTGATGCGGACAAATGGAGCTTTACTGCTGAATTCAGCCTCACTCCTCCTTCCGGGGAACGTTTCAGCGCCGCTTCATCCCGTGAGGTGTCATCATTGTATTGGAACTCCTATTGGGAAGACGGGGCCGCGGTGGATTTCAGCGCCTGTACTGATCCGCGTGCTGCAGAACTTGAACGCAGGGTGGTGCTGAGCCAGTATCTGCTCGCCATCCAGTGCTGCGGAGACGTGCCGCCGCAGGAGACCGGGCTCACGTACAACTCGTGGTTCGGCAAGCAGCACATGGAGATGATATGGTGGCATCAGGCCCATTTTGCCCTCTGGGGGCATGAGGACCTGCTTGACCGGACACTTCCGTGGTACGGGAAAGTGGAGCCTGTGGCAAGGGCCATAGCGGAGCGTCAGGGCTTCAAGGGTGTGAGATGGATGAAGATGACCGACCCTTCCGGCGCCGAGGCTCCGTCAAACACCGGCTCTTTCCTTATATGGCAGCAGCCGCACCTGATATATCTGGCTGAACTCCTCTACCGGGCCGCTCCTTCGAAGGCGATTTTGGAGAAATACGGCCGTCTGGTTGACGAAACGGCGGAGTTCATGGCTGATTTCGCTACTTATGATGCTGAGAATGACCGCTATGTGCTCAAAGGCTGCATCGCCGCCCAGGAGACTCTCCGGGCCGACAAGACCGTGAATCCGCCTTTTGAATTGTCCTATTGGCACTTCGGCTTGAGTACGGCCCAACTATGGAGGGAGCGCCGCGGGCTTGAGCGTAATCCCGACTGGGATGCAGTCATTTCCAAGCTTTCGCCTCTCGCCTCAAAAGACGGACTCTATCTGGCTGCCGAGAGCGAGCCTGACACCTATTCGGACATAAGGATGTACTCCGACCACATGGCCGTGCTTGCCGCAGCCGGTGTGCTGCCGCAGACCGCACAGGTCGAGACGGAGACGATGAAGAACACTCTGGACTGGGTGATTGACAACTGGAACTGGAACAAGACCTGGGGCTGGGACTATCCGACCACCTGCATGAACGCTGTCCGGATGGGCGAGCCGGAAAAGGCAGTGGACGCCATCATGATGGAGAACAGGACGAACACGTACCTGCCGAACGGGCACAATTATCAGGATGCCCGTCTGCGCTGCTATCTTCCCGGAAACGGGGGTCTTCTGACCGCCGTTGCGCTCATGTGCGCCGGCTGGGACGGGTGCACGGAGGAGAATCCGGGATTCCCGAAAGACGGCAGATGGAATGTCCGTTGGGAAGGCCTGAAAAGGCTTCCTTGATTTTTTTTGTGCCGCTTGTTGTTTTCGATGATTTTTCTTTTATTTGCAATGAATACTCAGATTATTGACCGCTGATATCTTTTTGCAAGTTCTTATTGCTTTGCACTGAAAGAGTTTGGCGGTATGGAATTGATTGAAACTCAAAACAGTGTATTGCTATATGAGAAAATTCGATTTAATCTGGAGGGGGGGGCTGGGCCTCTCCTTCTTGGCCGCGCTTCTTGCGACGGCGTCCTGTGAGAAACCGCTCAAGGATCTTTCTCTTGATTTTGTCTCATCTGAAGAAACTGCTGTCATAAAGCAGGGTGAGACTCTACAGCTGCCGTTCTCAGTAGGCGAGGCCGGCACAGCGGCTCTTGAGGTAAGTGCCGTTTCTGACAATGATGACTATTCCGCAAGCGTGGAAATGTCAGAGACCGATGCCGCTTCAGGCGTGCTCAAGGTCACCGCTCCGAAGTATATACTTGCTCCAGTGACGGTAAATGTCGAGGTGAGCGCCGTGGATGCGGCAAATTCCCGTACTGTCAAGAAGAATGTGGCTGTGTCAGCCGTGATGGCTGACAACTTTCAGGAAGTCTCAGCCGCAGCCAACACATATATCGTGAAACCTGGCGCTTTCGTCAAGTTCCCTGCCGCCAACATCTCAGGCAAAGTTGACTTCGCGTCTGCTGCACTGCTCTGGCAGGACAAGAAGGGCATGGTCGCCGACATCATCGCGGATCCTGCTTCAGGCAGCATATTTGTCTCCCTCAACCCAGAGCTGAGCGGCAACGCTGTAATAGCGGCCTCCGATGCCGACAAGAAAGTGGTATGGAGCTGGACACTCTGGGTAGCCGACTATGACCCTGCCGCCAAGACGATGGACTACACTGACAAGACTTCAGGCGTGAGCTACAGTTTCATGGACCGCTATCTTGGCGCCGTTTCCGCAGAGCCGGGCACAGACGCTGTCAGCGGCAACTTCTACCAGTGGGGACGCAAGGATGCATTCCCCGGCTCTACTCTGACCGCTTCTCTCAAGGAGGTCTACGACATTGAGGGCAATGTTGTCGAGTACAGTGTGGAAGCCTGTGGCGCAGAGAACAACATTCCTAACGCTGTAGCCAATCCTTTCACCTGGTATTCAGGTGTGAGCGGTGGCAACTGGGGTTGGATTTCCAACACGAAGACCTTCCTTCAGACCGATGAGGTGGTGGATCTTTGGGGCGGAAAGACAGGCAAGAAATCCGTATATGACCCATGTCCTGACGGTTGGCAGATGCCTGTAATTGAGGCTTTTGCGTTCTATTCAGACGCGGATGTGGAGAAGACCAAATACTTTGCGACAGAAGGTTCTACCGCCAATAAGGATCTCCTCGGACGTTATGTGAAAGTCGGCGGAGACTCTTTCTTCTTCCCGGCGCAGGGAGAAATCCCTCACGGAGGCAAGTATACCAACGGAGCCGGTTTCAACTGGCCTTGCGCAAAGTCGTGGTCTGCAACCGCCGATCCGACCAACTATAGGGCTTATGCCACAGCCGTCAGCCCTTCTTCAACAGGTGCCAAGGGCGGTCTCGGATTCGGATACGGTACTCCTGTCCGCTGCGTGAAAGTTAAATAATCAAAAACTAATACCCATTTATAATGTTCAAGACTTTTTCAAAAGCCCTTGCGGCTTTATCGCTCGGCGCGCTCGTGCTTCTGTCCGGCGCCTGCCAGAAAGAGCCTGCCAAACCACAGCTCGGCTCACTGAAAGCCGCTTTCGGCTCAGATGAGTACAGCGTGGAACCGGGAGGAACCATTTCCCTCGCTTTCGTGGTCACGGGCCACGAGAACGCTGACATCTCCGTGAGCGCCAAGACTTCCAACGAGCGTGCTTCAGTGGAGGTCAAGAATCCTCTCATGTATCAGGGTGAGGTTCTTTTCACCGCACCGGCCGTTTCAGCTGGGGAGACGGTGACAGTCACCCTTACCGCTGTCGATGAGGCCAATTCCCGCAGTGTGGAGGCTACGACCAATGTCAAGGTCGGGGCTTCCGAGGCTCTTGAGATAATATTCTCTTCTGAATTCAAGTCAATGGCCTGCCGTCCTGGCAGTTCATTCGAGATACCTTTCGCTGTGAAAGGAACCGGCGACGCCAAACTGTCTGCTCCGCAGCTGACAGTCAGTCCTTCTTCGTGGAGCGGCAAGTGCGAACTCGCTTCCGACGGGCTGTCAGGCAAGATTGTCCTCACCGCCCCGTCCGCTCTCACGGAATCTGTGAAAGTCGAGCTTAGCGTCAAGGATGATTTCGACCGCGAGGCCAAGGCCTCCCTGGACATCGCAATCGTGCCGGTGACAGAGACCGCAGGCGCTGCCAACTGCTATGTCGTCAAGCCTGGCTCGACCATCTCAATCAAGGCTGTGGAGGGAAACTCTGCCGACAAGGTGGACTTCGACAACGCGAAGCTTCTCTGGCAGACGGAGCGCGGGATGGTGAAGTCCGTCTCCGCAGCTCCTTCTGAGGGCGCTCTTGTGGTGTCCCTCAATCCTGGCCTTAGCGGAAATGCCGTAGTGGCGGCTCTCAAGGGTGGAGTCATCGTATGGAGTTGGCACCTCTGGGTGAGCGACTATGATCCTGATGCCGATCCGTTCGTGTGGAAGAGTGAGGCAGGCAATGTCTTCACTTTCATGGACCGTAATCTTGGCGCGCTCAGCAACGAGAAATTCTCAGACAAGGCTCTCGGCTACATGTATCAGTACGGCCGCAAAGATCCTTTTGTCTGCGGAGACGGGGTGCACTCCTCCAAAGTCATCAAGATGTATGATATCGATGGCAATGAGGTCTTCAGCAATGCCGAGACACGTCCTGTATATACCGACAGAACCAGCACCAATCTCCAGCTTGCCATCAACAATCCGATGACTTTCTATGGCGCTCCTATTACTGCCTGGCCTGTCGTTGACTGGCTTACAGACAAAGCGGAACTTCAAGACAATGACCTTTGGGGTGGTCAGTCTCACATCAAGACAAAGTACGATCCGTGCCCGGAGGGCTGGATGGTGCCAGAGGCCGGTGAGGCCTGGGGTTTCCGCAAAGAATACAGCAAGGCCGGAGGGCTCACTACTGACGGCAAATACGATCCATCGTATCCGTGGTATATTGAGTATGATGATGAGTACTGCATAGGCTTCCGTTACAAGCAGACTGACGGCAAGGAGTATTGGTTCCCGTTCAATGGGGATCTGGATCCTGCCTCCGGCGTTTTTGAGCGTGTGGACAGCGGTACAAACATGTGGACTTCCACAGCTTCCAATACTACCATGATTATGGAGGTCTTCGCATGGGGCAATCCTGCCGCCGAGAGTTATCTCAACCGTTCTTATGGCGCCACGGTACGTTGCATAAAAATCAAATAAATGAGAAGAGGAATCATTCTCTCCCTCATCCTCTCTGCAGTCACAACTCTTGCTCTCCGGGCCCAGGTCCGTGAGGTGTCAGGGGTTGTGACTGACAGTTCTAATTCGGAGACCCTGATCGGAGCCACGGTAGTGGTGGAGGGGAGCGGCGTGTCGGCTATCACCGACTTTGACGGCCGCTATCTGATCAAGGCTCAGCCGGGCGACCGTCTCAGCTTCTCCTGTCTCGGCATGGTGCCGAAAACAGTCGTGCTCGGGGATGTCAGCATACTCAATATAGAACTTGATGTCAACAGGGATCTTCTGGATGAAGTCATTGTCGTGGCCTACGGTACTACGAAGAAAGAGTCTTTCACCGGTTCCGCCGAGGTGGTCAAGGCTGACAAGTTCAAGGACAGGGCGGTGACGGATGTTTCCAAGATGCTTGACGGGCAGGTGGCAGGAGTGATGGTGACTTCCGGAAGCGGGCAGCCGGGAAGCGGTGCGGATCTGCGTGTGCGCGGATACGGCTCCATCAACGCTTCCAATGCTCCGCTGCTCGTGGTGGACGGCGTGCCGTATGACGGCGATCTCAGCTCCATCAACAGCAACGACATAGAGACGATGTCCGTCCTCAAGGACGCATCGGCAGGTGCCCTCTACGGGGCCCGCGGCGCCAACGGGGTCATCATGATCACCACCAAGTCAGGCAAGGACACAGAAGGGGCCATCAAACTGGCTCTCAATATCAAGGCCGGAATAAGTTCCAGGGCCATACCTCCTTACGAGACACTTGACGCGGACGAGTATATGGAGCATATCTATGCCGCCACATACAATGATCTCGTGAGCACCGAGGGCTATCTGCCTTCTGTGGCTGCCGGCATGACGGTGGGAAGGCTTGCAAGCCGCTTCCTCGGCACGGACAATATCTATAATCCTTATAACCTGCCGATAGAGGAGGTCTTCGACTCAAACGGCAAGGTGGTGCCAAGTGCTTCTCTTAAATACTCGGAGAATTGGCTGGACGAGGCGCAGCGCAAGGCGGCTTTCCGTCAGGAGTACCAGTTCTCCGCCAACGGGGGAGGAAAGCTGGGGCGCTACTTCGCATCGCTCGGCTATCTTGATGAGCAGGGGACCCTCAAGACCACAGGATTCAAGCGCTATACCGCGAGGGTCGGGACCCAGATGAGTCCGAAGGAGTGGTTTGATTTCGGCGCCGATGTCAACTACACCTACAGTGACAGCCGTTTCCTCGGCTCGGACGGCAGCTCCAACAACACCAATGTCTGGTACTCCGCGATGATGATGGCCCCGATCTACCCGGTGTATGAGAAGAATCCGGACGGGAGCGATGTGCTGGACGGGAGCGGTTCCAGGGTCTTCGACTACGGCAAGTCCCGCCCTGCGGGTGCACAGAACAACAAGAACTCCGTGGCCACCCTCTTCGATGACGAGTACTACAGCCAGACCGGGACAGTGAACCTGCGTGCAAATGCAGCCCTGAAGTTCGGGGGTTTCAAACTCTCGACCAACCTTGGTGCGGACAACTCCAACACTTATGAGAGCACCAACTACAACCGCATCTCCGGCAACGCAGCCGGCACCGGTCGCCTCACCAAGGAGAACGGACGCATGCTCAGCTATACCTGGAACCAGCTGCTCACGTGGAACGGGAAGTTCGGGGATCACAGCGTGGACGCCATGGCCGGACACGAGTTCTACAACTACGAATTCCGTTATACTCTCGCATCCAGGACAGGTTTCCCTTTTGATGACTATGATGATCTGGGCATGGGCTCGACCCTGGCCGACGCCAATTCGCAGACGGACCGTTATGCCATCGACTCATGGCTCTCACGTGTCAATTACTCATACGCGGACCGCTATTATTTCTCGGCCAGCTTCCGTATGGACGCATCATCGCGCTTCATGAGAGACAACCGCTGGGGAGCTTTCTGGTCAGTGGGCGGTTCGTGGCGCATCTCCCAGGAGCCGTTCCTCAAGGACAAGTCCTGGATCAACAACCTCACCCTCAAGGCGAGCTATGGTGTGCAGGGCAATGACAACCTCGGCTCATTCTATGCCTGGCAGTCCCTCTATTCGATGAATTACCCCAATGCCAACCATTCCGGGGCGATCATCACCTCCGTCGAGAGCCGTGACATCACTTGGGAGAAGAACGGCAACTTCAACACCGGTCTGGAGTTCCGCCTCTTCGACAGGCTGTCCGGCACGGTGGAGTGGTACAGCCGCAAGACCACGGACCTGCTTCTAGATACGCCTATGGCGATCTCTCTCGGTTTCCCGGGATACTATGACAATGTCGGAAGCATTCTCAACACGGGTTTCGACATAAGCCTCAATGCGGACATCGTCTCCGAGAGGGACCTGCACTGGAGCATAGGCTGGATGGGCTCGACCCTGCGCAACAGGGTGCTGAAACTCTCTGACGACGGGGAGGACATCGTGAACGGTGTGTTCCTCATCCGCGAGGGCCTGCCGATCAATTCTTTCTATCTGTCCAAGAGCGCCGGAGTCGACCCCGCCACTGGGGATCAACTGTACTGGGCGTACAAGAAGGATGCGCAGGGCAACATGATAGAAGGCAGCGAGTATATCACCAACAATGCCACGGCCGCATCCGGGAGCAAGTATGTTTTCGGATGCAGGATTCCTGATATTTATGGTTCGCTTTCCTCCAACTTCAGCTGGAAGGGGCTGGATCTTTCAGTTCTCTTCACCTACTCGCTCGGCGGCAAGGTTTTCGACAATATCTACCGTTCCTTGATGGAACCGTCGTTTATCGGACAGACCTACCACAAGAATGTCCTGCGCAGCTGGACTCGGGCGGGGGATGTCACTGATGTGCCGAAGGCTTTGACCACTCTCTCCACTCTGGCATCTGACCGTTTCCTCGTGGATGCGTCATATTTTGCCGTGAAGAACATATCTCTGGGATACACCTTGCCCGCGGCTCTGCTCTCCGGAGCCGGCATAGAGTCCCTCAGGGTCTATCTTTCCTGTGACAGTCCATGGATTCTGACGAGCCTCAAGGGTATGAATCCGCAGGCTGATTTCTCCGGTTCCACTTCGTACTCTTACACGCCGAACCGGACTCTCAATCTTGGTGTGGATCTTAAATTCTAAGTTGCAAGATGATACTCAACATATTGAAAACAAGGTCTGTGATGGCTGCCGTGTGTGCGGCGGCGCTTTGCTCATGCTCGGGGATGCTTGAGACTTCTCCCTCGACCGATGTGGACAAGAACCTGATCCTCAAGGATGCCGATGCCATCGAGGTGGCGATGAACGGAGTCTATGCCACCATGTACAACCGGATAGATTTCGTCACAGCCAATGCTCACCAGTGTTTCGGCAACCTGGCCGTGACTCTGGCAGCGGACCTCATGGGCGAGGACATGGTGCAGACTGCCGAGGGCCCGGGCTGGTTCTGGAAAGACTACAGCTACGAGACCCGTGAGCGCTACACAAGCAAGATCCAGAGGTGTTATTTCACCTGGACTTATTTTTATCAGATCATCAACAACGTCAACTACATCCTTTCCGCGGAGTACACGGCTGCCGGGGACAAGGCCAAGTTGAATTATCTGATGGCCCAGGCCTATGCCGTCAGGGCGTTCTCATATTTCATGCTGATACAGTCCTACCAGCAGACCTACAAAGGGCATGAGGATCTTCCGGGCGTGCCGGTGTATACAGAACCTACCCTGAGTTCTTCCAAGGGCAAGGGGCGCGGCACGGTGCAGGATGTGTATGACAGGATACTTGACGACCTTGACAGCGCGATGACCCGTTATGAGGTTTCGGGCAAAAGCCAAGGTGATATAAGCGAGATGGACTATTATGCCGCCAATATGCTCAAGGCGCGCGTGGCTCTGGTGATGAATGACTGGGAGACGGCGGCAGAGGCGGCCGGAATTGTGCTCAGCAAGCCCGGCAGGTCGCTTTTGAGCATGGATGAAGCCACGGTGGTCAAGGGACAATTTGATGATGCCTCCAAGGCATGGACGACAGGCAGCACACCGTTCAATTCGGTGAGCTCGTCTTCGGTGATCTGGGGCGCGAAAGTCCTTTCGGACCAGTCCACCGTCTATGCGTCGTTCTTTTCGCAGATGGATGCCTGCACGGACATCTACTATGCCGCCGAGTCTCCGAAGTGCATCAGCAACTGGCTTTATGCGCAGATACCGGACTCGGATATCCGCAAGGGCTGGTGGAACGGCAATATCGGCATCCCGGCGTCCAAGTGGAAGTACGGGGCCAATATCGACTACAACCAGCACAAGTTCCAGTGGAAGGAGCAGAAGAGCTATCTTGGTGACTACATATTCATGAGGCTTGAGGAGGCGGTGCTCATCAAGGCTGAAGCCCTATGCCGTCTCGGGGAATATAAGGAAGCCCGAGAGACACTGTGCGAGCTCGGTTCGCGCCGTGATCCGGGCTATGCCGCGCGTGTCTCAAAACTGACCGGTGACGAGCAGACTTTTGCAAGTACCGGTGTGGTGAAAACCCTTATGGACGAAATTCTTCTCCAGAGGCGCATCGAGCTCTGGGGCGAGACAGGACGCATATTCGACATCCTGCGTCTCGGGAAGGGCTGGACAAGGGACTGGACTGTCGGAGGCGAAAAGTCCAACCATACCAACATTCTCAGCAAGTACTCCGAGTATGCGGCTTTCCCTGCTGACTATCTCGAGTGCATCCTTATGATACCCCAGACAGAAATAGACAATAATCCGAACATTTCAGATGAAGACCAGAACCCTTATATACAGCGTTAGCGCTGCGTTGCTTTCGCTCCTCTGCCTGTCCTGCTCAAAGGACCAGGTTTCCACGCTTTATGAAGGCTCTTCTGGATTGGCGTTTGCCTCTTCTGTGCTGAATACTGAATTGAGCGCGGAAGATGCCAACCAGATTCTCGTACCTGTCTACAGGGGAGATGAAGATGTGTTTCAGGCGGACCTGTCTCTTGAGTTTGAGACTCTTGATGCTTCCGGGAAGACCTGCTGGACAGATACTGATCCTGCCGGAATCTTCTCTCTGATAGCGCGCCGGGTGCTGTTCGCTGACGGAAGCCACGAGGCATACGCGCAGATCCGCTTCTCCGACATAGACAAGCTCGGTATCGATACCAAGTATCGTATGCGCCTCTCCATCAAGGACAATCTGAGCCCGTCGCAGAAGGGGAGCGTGGTCATCACCGCGAGCCGCAAACTCAACTTCAAGTACCTCGGCAAATGCACGTGGACTGACCGCTGTGTGTTTGACAACAGTTATCAGGCTGACATCTACAAGGCTGAGGAGGCGGACATATACCGTGTCATGGATCCTTATTCCGAGGGACTTACGGCTGAGGAATATGCGGAGAACGGCTGGGCCGGTACACCTTCGGAGTATGTGCAGTTCTCTGTACGTTCTGACGGAAGCATATACTACGAACCTTTCTGCACCGGGATGAAAGTTCAGGGGAAGTATCCGGCATACGCCTATTATCCGTCCGAGTATCAGTGGGGCAAGGACTTCTCCCAGTACGCCTCCGAGAACCGCCGGATCTCAGACAAGGAACTCCAGCTCTATCCGGTCTATTGTCTACCTGACTTCCAGTACGGATTCCTCAATGACGGGGCCTACAAGCTGACGGTGCTTCTGCCATAGTGTTGCCTATAGATTAGGCGTGGTTTACGGGAAAGTTGCCTATGTTTTAGGCAACTTTCTCTTTGTTTTTGCCTATAGATTAGGAAAGTTTTATATATTTGTATTTGAAAACCATTTACTTATGTATAAAAGAGAACTGATGCTCCAACTGAAGGGATGGGCGGAAAAGAAAAACAGAAAGCCGCTGGTTCTGCGAGGAGCCAGACAGGTGGGCAAAACCACGCTTGTGGAAGAATTCGGAAAGGAGTTTGATGCTTTCATCAGATTGAATCTGGAGACGGCGGATGCGGACATATTTCGCAGGTTTGACAATGTGAACGACATCTGGCAATATATCTGTTTGAAAAACAGAATCGTCCTTGACAATACGGGGAGAATACTCCTTTTTATTGATGAGATACAGGAAGAACCACGTGCAGTTGCTATGCTGAGGTATTTCTTTGAGGATCTACCTTCCGTATATGTCATTGCAGCCGGAAGCAGGCTGCAGGTCTTGACAAAGAGGAAAGTCTCATTTCCAGTAGGGAGAGTGGAGTACCTTACTCTCCGGCCCTTCACGTTTCTCGAGTATTTGGAGGCAAAGGGTTTAGACGTTTGGGCTGATGCCATAAGAAATCTGCACGCGCATGAACTTCTGCATGATGATCTCATTGCTGAATTCAACAGGTATGCCCTGATAGGTGGGATGCCGGAAGCTGTGTCCGAGTATATTGAGACTGGTGACATAGAGCGCCTTTCACCCATTTTCAATTCTCTGGTCAAAGGCTATGGCGAAGATGTCGGAAAGTTTGTCAGGAATGAGGAGCAGGCAAAAGTGCTCCAGCATGTCCTTTCAACGGCATGGGGCAGTGCGGCCGAGATAATTAAATTTGCGAAATTCGGTGAGAGCACCTACTCATCCAGGCAGATTCATGATGCTATGAACATTCTCGAGAAAGCCTATCTTCTGTCGTTGGATTATCCTGTGACTTCAACCGCCTTGCCAGCGCTGCCCTCAAAGAGGAGAAACCCTAAACTTATCATGTTGGACAGCGGGTTGACAAACTTTGTTGCTGGCATACAATTGGAGTATCTGCAGAATAAGGATTTGTTGGACACTTGGAGAGGCAGGGCTGCGGAACAGATTGCGGCTCAAGAGATGAGACCGGTGTTGGACAGGCATTATCGTGAGAATCAGAGTTTTTGGGTGCGTGACAAAGCCGGTTCAGCGGCGGAAGTTGACTTCATCTGGCAGGACAGGTCGGGGATTGTCCCGATAGAAGTGAAATCAGGCTCGAACGCACATCTCAGATCTGTTCATGCTTTCGTGAATAACAGTGAGTCGCCTATTACGGCAATAAGAGTATGGAGCGGGCAGTTCAGCATTCAGGAATTGACGACGCCAATTCCTGGCAATAAACATTTCAGACTGATTAATCTGCCGTTCTATTATGTCGGGCAGATTGACAGAGTTCTGGAGAATATCTGTGGCGGATAACAATTTGACTATCAACAAGAAAGCTTGTTGTCCTGTGCTGAAATTGTGGGAGGCTTATCGCGTATAGCGTTAATAATAAATGTATTAGCCGCCACCGTGACAGGGCTGCCG
>CAKVDS010000022.1 GCA_934726455.1 uncultured Bacteroidales bacterium | reverse complement strand
TCAAAAGGTCAGGAGTTCGATTCTCCTATGCTCCACAGGACATCGTAAGAGCCTTAAGCAGCGCTTTGCTTGAGGCTTTTTTATTCCATACTTCTGACACACAGCAGGTGACCAAAATCGAAGGTCATACAAAAATCACTCTTGCAAAATCCAAATGGGGGGGGTATATTTGTAAAATTTTCAAAGCATTAATTTACAAATGGAAAACAATTCACTTACACCTTACCAGCCTCCCATCGTGGAAGTCCTGAACATGGAACTGGAGCAAAGCGTGCTCCTCAACTGCAGTATGAACACTGAAAATCTGAATGAAGAAACATTCAATTGGTAATCAGCAGGAAACCATGAAGGCAATTACAAAAGCGACAATGGCACTCGCGGCCCTGCTCGGGCTTGCAGGCTGTGCCAAAGAAAACCTATGCTCTCCAGAGAAGAACCTGTCCGGCAACACCACTGTGACATTGACAGCCGACCAGGAGAACACCGGCACCAAGGCCGAAATCAGTTCGGAAAACAGCAAACTCATCAACTGGACCAAGGATGACGCAATCACGGTGATAGACGGTGAAGGAAAGAATGTCAAGTTTACTCTGACAAATGGCGCCGGCACCACAACGGGCAAGTTCGAGAGCAAAGAAGCCAGCCCGGCGACGAGCTACACGGCACTCTACCCTTATCAGAAAGACGTGACCTTACAAACGGCCTTTAATATTACAACCCTGAAAGGAGTGGTTCTGAAAAGCGAACAGACGGCAGTGTCCGGCTCATTCGACCCGGAGGCGGCCTTGATGACGGGTACCACCGGGGACGGAAGCACGAATCTGAGTTTCAAGAACATAGTGGGCTTTGTGAAGTTGACCCCTACCGTCTCATGTAAGAAGATCACCCTCACCGGCACGAGTTCAGCCGCGCTTGCAGGAACAGCAGACATCACCATGAACAACGAAGGTTTGCCAGTGGCCACGGTCAAAGACAAGGCTTCAAGCAGCGTCTCCATATCTGGTGACATCGAGGCCGGCAAGACTTACTACATCGCAATTTTCCCGGCAGAAATGGAAAGTTTCAGCCTGACCTTTACGGCCTCTGACGGACAGAACACCTGCAAAACTTCGGATAAGCCTCTGACAATCAAGCGCAATTATGTAACCAACCTCGGCGGGGTGAAGGGAGGAGAATATCCTTACATCACATTCACGGCGGAAGCCTTGCAGAAGTTCAAAATCTCGCAAGACTTCTTTTATCTTTACTATTCTGTCGGAGGTTCCGATTGGCAAAGTGTTACGGCTAACACTGAAGTGGAATTCGGTGGCTCAAATGGAGACTTGAGGCTTCGTGGGGGAAATGATAAGAATAAGAATACGAGTGGAACTTATCTCAGCGGCATAACCACTACAATCAGTTTTACTGAAAAAGATGTGCCGGTAAGTTGCAAAGGAGATATACGCACCCTCATTGACTGGGAAAATTATGCAACGGTTGAAACCAAAGACGCCCGTTTTTCATATTTGTTCCAGAACTGTTCAGTCTTGACTTCAGCTCCGGACCTCCCGTCGAACAATTTGTCATCTAACTGCTATTTTAGGATGTTCGAGGGCTGTACCGGCCTGACAACTGCTCCCGCACTTCCTGCGACAGAGCTTGCAAAGAGTTGCTATGAGCAGATGTTCAAGGGCTGCACCAACCTGACAACTGCTCCCGCACTTCCTGCAAAAGCACTTGCAGAGAGCTGCTATGCGCAGATGTTCTACGGCTGTACTTTATTGAAGAATGCCCCTGATTTGCCTGCTGAAAAGGTTCCAGACAATGCATATTATAGAATGTTCTACGGCTGTACGTCACTTGAAGTAATGCCGACGATTTCAGCCAAAACTGTCAATGCATACGGAATGCAAGAAATGTTCTATGGGTGCAGCAATCTATCCACGGTGACAGACCTTTGCATCGAAACTTTTAAGGATAATAATACTGGTGTTGGTTATAACTGCGCCGGCATGTTCTCTTCCTGCAAAAAACTTACGGCCGCACCAAAACTTCCGGCAACAACGCTCGCTGATTATTGTTATCAGAATATGTTTAACGGATGCGAGAAGTTATCTTCTGCTCCGGAACTCAATGCTGATGTAGTTCATGAGGGCAGTTATCAGCGGATGTTTGCTAACTGTACCGCTCTGAAAGCAGCACCGGCACTGCCGGCAACAGAAGTGAGGACATCCGGCTACAGTCAGATGTTTTCGGGTTGTAATAATATGGAATCCGGCCCGGAATCCCTTCCTGCGACAGAACTTAAAGCGAGCTGCTATTATAGAATGTTCAATGGGTGCAGCTCTCTAACTAAAGTGCCAAAGTTGGTGGTCAATAGAATGGCTGAAAAGTGTTGCACCGAGATGTTCATGGATTGCAGTAAATTGAAGGAAGTGACCATATATCTCAAGAATGACATTGATACGAGTCTCAACCCTTTCAGCAATTGGCTGATCAGAACAGCGAAAAACGGCACACTGCATATAAGAAGCGGATTGCTTGACGATACTAAAACGGCGCTCTGCCTTCCAAAAACCTGGACTTTCGTGGAAGACGTTACAGACTGACGCTGAATATACCCTAAAAATAATGCGAGGATGGCATCTGACCATCCTCGCATTGTTTTTGTGTCGCCTGCATAGCACCTATGAAACTTATCTGGCGGATTGTGTCATACTCCGTCCAATCCGTGTTACCGCTTTTCCTCCCATGACCATACCTTTGTAAACGATAATCATTTCATAATTTTCCTCATAATGAAAACACAAACCATCATGAACCTGGTCTTCCTGCTTATGCTTCTTGCAGGCTGCAAAGGCAGAAAGGAAGCCGAAGCGTCCGAGCCTTACTGGCTCGGTGCCGACATCAGTTTCGCCAGAGCGCAGGAGGCAAGAGGTCTCCAGTACAGAAACAAAGAAGGCGAGCCGCGAGAATGTACAGCCCTGATGAAGGAACTGGGACTGAACGCCATCAGCCTGCGCGTCTGGGTAAATCCAAAACCATGGCTCCGGCCAGGTCAACCCATGCCCGATCCGTCAGACCCGGCCTACCACATCGGCCTCTGCGACAAGGAAGACGTCCTCGCAAAGGCGCTCGTCGCCAAAGAGCAAGGTATGGAAATCCTCCTCAGTTTCCACTTCAGCGACACCTGGTCCGATCCGAAAGGACAACCGATCCCGGCAGCATGGATGGGACACAGCTACGAGCAGATGCTGCAGGATGTCCGCAACCACACCATCGATGTCCTCCAATGCCTTAAAGATCATGGAGTCAAGCCCAAATGGGCCAAGATTGGCAACGAGACTACAAACGGCATGCTCTGGAACAGCAAAGACCGCATTCCGATCCCTGAAGAGAGCATGGGACACTTGGAGTTGAACCCGGAGCAGTACGCCGGCTTCATCAACGCCGGCGCGGAAGCGGCAAAAAGCGTCTTCCCCGACATCATCACCCTTGTCCATCTGGACAGCGGCTTCGATCAGGACCTGTATGACCGCAACATAGGCACGCTCGTCAAGTTCGGCGCGCAGTTCGACCAGGTAGCCATGTCTCTTTACCCTTATTGGGCGGCAAAGGAACACGGCATGGATGATGCCGACCAGGTCATCTCCGATTGCATAGAGAACATCAAGCATGTGTGGGAAAAATTCGGGAAGGACTGCCTGATTGTAGAAACCGGCTTTCTGGACGATCCGGATCATCCGGAAGTACTGGAAGAAGGAAGGCGGCAACTGGCCCGGCTGCTTAGGGAAGGCCGGGACAATACGGACGGACACTGCAAGGGTGTCTTCTATTGGGAGCCGGAAAGCATGCCCGGAGGCTACCAGCTGGGGGCTTTCGACAAAGATGCCAAACCGACCGTCATCATGGATGCCTTCATGAATTACTGATTCCTCGCAGCATCCGGACTCAAACATCACAAATTAATATCACTCTTTTATGAACCAATGGTTAAAACGAATTTCTGTCCTCGCGATTTCGCTGGCATTGCTTCCGCTGTCGCTGTCGGGACAGACTGTCACTGTCCACGGCACTGTCGTAGACAGCAACAACGGACCTCTTCCAGGTGTCAACGTCTACGAGGAGGGCACTCAGAACGGTGTATCCACTGATCTGGATGGTCACTATTCCATCACTGTAAAGGACGGACAGTCCAAAGTCAATTTCAACTGTCTGGGCTTCCAGACCAAGGTATTCAAGGCTTCCGAACTCAGCGCCATCAGACAAGTTGTCCTGGAGGAGGACGCACTCATGCTGGATGATGCCGTGGCCATAGGTTACGGTTCCGTAAAAAAAGAAGACCTGACCGGTTCGGTCTCCGCCATCAAAGCGGAGGGAATCAACCGGGGAGCAGTCACTTCAGCCGATGACCTGCTCAAAGGCAAGATGACCGGCGTCCAGATTATCCCCGGCGGAGGAGGTCCCGGCTCAAGCGGAACAATCCGTATCCGCGGTGCGGCATCCCTCAACGCTTCCAATGATCCTCTCATCGTCATCGACGGTGTCCCGATGGAGCATTCCACCCTTTCAATATTGAATCCGAACGACATCGAAAGCTTCTCCGTCTTGAAAGATGCCTCCGCCGCAGCCATCTACGGTTCACGGGCATCCAACGGTGTCATTCTGGTCACCACTAAAAAAGGGCAGGCCGGACAGCCGCTGCGCATCAGTTACAACGGTTCCATCTCCGTGAACACCAATCCCTCCCGCATCGACGTGATGGATGCTGACGAGTTCTCCGCCACCATACGGGAGTACTACCCGGACGCAGCCGACAAGTTCATCGGCAGCTATAAGACAGACTGGCAGGATCTCGTCCTGCAGACCGCTTACACATCGGACCACAACCTCAGCATCTCCGGAAGCATGAAAAAGATGCCTTACAGGGCATCTCTCGGTTTTCTCAAAGAGGAGGGAACCATCATCGGCTCATGGCGGAACCGTGGTTCCGGCTCAATTTCCCTGACCCCGTCATTATTGGAT
Source organism: uncultured Bacteroidales bacterium (assembly GCA_934726455.1). GTDB lineage: Bacteria > Bacteroidota > Bacteroidia > Bacteroidales > UBA932 > Cryptobacteroides. The sequence goes on along the minus strand of CAKVDS010000022.1, from coordinate 32,124 downwards.
GACCACCTCAAAATCAGCCTCAACGGCCGGGTAAACCTCTCCGACGGCTATTCCGCCAACGTGCTTTACTCGGCAGCTTTCTTCAATCCGACAATGCCGCCTTACTTCTATAATGCCGACGGCTCCATAGATTATTCGACCACCGGCGGTTATTTCAATTACGGCATGGGGCGGGGTGCAGATTTCGTTCCCGACTCCCAGGCCGGCATCAACGGAGCAGCAAATCCGCTTGAAAGCATCTATTCCACGGATCGCAAAGGCCTGACCACACGTATGGTCGGGAATGCCACTTTCGACTACAAGGTCCACGGTTTCGAGGATCTCCGCTTCAACCTCAATCTGGCATACGAAGGACGCGACAGCTGGAGCATATCCGGCCCGAAGCGCGGCTCCCTGTCCGCTCTGGCTGACTCCCAGGCCCCGGGAATCGGCAAATATTCCGACACCAAGCAGTCGAATTACAACAAGCTTCTTGAGTTCTATGCCGACTACAACCATGACTTCAACGGACACCGCGTGGATCTGATGGCCGGATACTCCTATTCGCACGTTTTCTCCCACTATTACAGTGAAAGCAAATTCCAGGACGATTACGGGGAATTCAAGAAAGATGAAATCTACGGTAATCCAAGCCTCAATGATCAGGAGCACTTCCTCATCTCTTTCTATGGTCGTCTGAATTACTCCTACAAGGGCCGTTATCTTGTGACCGCCACACTGCGCAACGATGCTTCCTCCCGTTTCTCCCCGGAGACGCGCTGGGGCCTGTTCCCTTCCGTCGCCCTCGCATGGAATGCCAAGGAAGAGAACTTCCTGAAACATTCGCCAGTCGTTTCCACCCTGAAAGCCCGTCTCGGCTGGGGCGTAACCGGCCAGCAGGATATCGGTTCCAATTATCCCTATCTGGCCCGATACTCCATGTCCACAAGTGAATCCTCCATGTATGACATGGGCGACAAAGGCTTGATTTATTTCCTCAGCCCTTCCGCTTACGACTCCCTTATCAAATGGGAAGAGACCGTGACGATGAACGCGGGCATTGATTTCGGCTTCCTTGGCGACCGTATCTCCGGCAACATCGACATCTACAGACGGGAGACACGCGACCTGCTCAACACAGTCACCATCCCGATGGGTGCGAACTTCTCCAACACCCTGCTGACGAATGTCGGCTCGATTGAGAACAAGGGTGCCGAATTCGCCCTCAACCTCATCCCGGTCAGCACCCGGGACTGGAATGTACAGATGGGACTGACCGGAACCTTCCAGAGCACCAAGTTCACCAAACTCACCAGCGTGGACGACCCGACATACTACATTCCGACCGGACAGGTGGGCGGCGTGCGCTTTGATTTCCTACAGCGTCATTCGGTGGGCAATGCTCCGTACACCTACTATGTCTACCAGCAGCTTTACGACAATGACGGAAAGCCCATCCAGAATGCTTTCGTAGACCGTGACGGAAACGGGGTCATCAATGACAAAGACCGCTATATGGCTGTAACCGCCGATGGAAAGGCCATCAAGCCGGCTCCGGATTTCTACTACGGCATCACTTTCAAGACCACATGGAAGAACTGGGACTTCGGCTTCAACGGCCACGGTTCCGTGGGCAACTGGCTGTTCAACGATGCGTACGCCTCCCACTCGACGACCAACGCGAACATAAACTACAATTACATCGCTAACTTTTCCCGCAGTGTGCTCCGCAGCGGCTTCCATTCCACGAACATCACGGCCCAGAGCTTTTCCGACATGTTCCTGGAGAACGCCTCTTTCTTCCGTATGGACGACATCAACCTCGGATACACGTTCAACTGGCGCAAGCAGAAATCCACGATAAGAATCGCGCTCAGCGCCCAGAACGTTTTCGTGCTGACAAAGTATTCCGGCATTGATCCGGAAGCCTCGGGCGAAAACGGTATCGACAGCAGCATGTGGCCGCGTCCTCGGATCTATTCCCTCAGAGCCGCAATCAATTTCTAAACCGAATCATATATATGAGAAAGAATATCATCATGGCCTGCATGGCCGCTGCGGCGATGCTTTCAGCCGTTTCCTGCATCAAGGACCTGGACGCACTGCCTCTGAACCCGACCGATTATACAGCCGAGGCCGTATACGGCACAGAAGAAGGCAACTACTTGTCCGGTCTGGCAAAAATCTACCACACCCTCTATATGACAGACGGTGTGTCCAACGTCGGCAACACCTCTCACGCGCAGTTCATCATGGCATATTGGGCGCTCGGCGAGATCACCACGGACGCAGCCAAATGCGCGTGGAAATCCGACACCTGGACCCACTACATGAACAACAACACCTGGACCACCGTATCCCTCGACCCGACCCTCGGCATATACTGCCACTCACTATTGGGAGCCACGTATGTGAATGAATACCTCAAGCAGACAAGCGATGAGAAACTCGATGCACGGGGAGTAGATGAGTCCCTAAAACAGAAAATCCACGGCATGCGGGCTGAGGCACGCTTCATACGCGCCTTTGAATATTGGGCCATGATCGACGTGTTCGGAAAGACCCCGTTCGTGGATGAGAACTTCCCGATCGGAAAAGAAGCCCCTCCGGTGAAGACCCGCAAGGAGGCCTTCGACTGGCTCGTAGGCGAACTCAAAGATCTGGAATCCTCTCCCGACATGCCTGAAGCCGGGTCCAACTACCCGCGCGTTGACAAGGGCTGCGCCACTGCATTGCTCATCAGGCTGTATCTCAACGCCGAAGTGTACACCGGCACAGCCATGTGGCAGGAAACCAAAGACGCGTGCGAACGTCTGTTCAAATACGGCTACGACCTCTGCCCCGAATACGCCTGGCTTTTCCGCGGCGACAACGGCGAGAATCCGCTGGCCCTTCAGGAAATCATCATGGGCAACTATCAGGATCTGGAGCACACAGCGTGGAACTGGGGAGGGACAACCTACCTCATCGCTTCCGAGATAAACGGAAACGTCAACACTCCGGGGGTTTATCCGATCGGATGTCCGGATTCGTGGAGCGGTTTCCGCATGGACGGACAGTTCGTTGAGAAATTCTTCCATCCGACCGATGTGGATTTCGAGACCGGAACCTACAACATAGAGGACAAGAGGGGCAAAGACCTCTTCTATATCAAAGGCCGCAGCAACACCATTGAAAACCTGTGGAAATTTGAACAGGGATGGGGCGTGCACAAGTGGAGCAATCTCCCGCACGACATGGCTCCGGAAGAGTACAAACCGAAAGGCTGGATGTTCTTCGCAGATACCGACTATGTTTTCATGCGCTTGGGTGAAATGTACCTCGCTTACGCTGAAGCCTGCCTCAACCTCGGCCAAGAATCAAGCGCGATTCCTTATCTGAACAAACTGCGCATCCGCGCCGGTGTCTCAGAGATCTCGGACTATGACGCCGAATTCATCTTTGAGGAATCTTCACGTGAACTGTACTGGGAGGGAAACCGCCGGCGCGACCTGATCCGCTGGGGAATGTACTCATCCAGCAAATACAATTGGCACTGGAAAGGAGGCAACTTTGACGGCCAGAGTTTTCCGGAATATATGGAGATCTTCCCTTTCCCTGTGACAGAACTCCAGAACAATCCCAACCTCGCCCCTCAGAATCCGGGGTATGACGAATAAATGAGAATACACTTATGAAACTGATAAAAGAAACACTTGCCGTACTTGGCGCGTTGTGCCTGTTTGCAGGCTGCTCGACAGACCTTGACATCAGGAAACTTGGCGACCCCTCATCTTATGAGGCTCCGGCCGCACTTTCACCATCTTCCATTCACCTTACGGCAGCAGATGTATCGGATGACAAGCTCATTACCTTCACATGGTCTGCCGCTGATTATGGTCAGCCCACGGAGATCGTATATTCCATCTTTCTGACGTATGGAGGGAAAATCACAACCCTGTTTACAAACCTGAAGGGAACTTCCTACGACGCAAAGTCATCGGAACTATACCAGAAACTGACCGCGTCCGGTGTCCCGCACGGTGAGGAAGCATCTGTCGACATCGTGATCTCCTCGACCATAGGCTCGGATTTCTCCTCTCTGGAATCCCCGGCAAAAACCATTTCTGTCTTCACGGAAGACATCCCGACGGAGTAGAGGTCGATGCATAAAAAAAGAGAGTGGCTGTTTTTAGCCACTCTCTTTTTTTACATCAGTCAAGCTATTCCTCGATATCCCAGATCCTCGGATTGCCGTCAGTCCGGACGGCCGGCATCGTATAGCGTCGGAAAGCGTCCACGGCAGGTTTCACCTTATGGGTCTGGTCATCGAAGAATCCCCTGCCCCGAAACATAGGCTCCCACCAGAAGACTCCAAGCCCCATATTGTCAGGGGCCGCCATTACTATTTCATTTACCGCCTGCATCCATTCTTTCTGCCCTTCAGGAGTCTCCGGGAAAGCGGCCTGATATCCCTTTTTCTCGAAGTAATCGCTCGGACAGGAATAAAAACCGGTTTCAATCACGATTACCGGCTTCCCGAAACGGTGGATGGCATAGGCCAAATTGTCCCGCAGATCCATCAGCGTCCCGTGTGACCATGGATAGAAAGAATAGCCGATGATGTCGTATTCCACGCCATACTCCTGCATCTTTGAGAAAAAGACATCCGTAAAGTTCACGTCGCCACCGAAATCCACATGAAGCATTATCCGGACTTTCCCCTCCGGATCCGCTTCACGGACGGCACGGATTCCGGCTTTCAGATAATCCGTAAACTGCCGCCATTGGCTCCTGTCCTTCTTTTCTTCCCCATAGAATACACGGCCGGACGGCCAGAGTGTGCCGTTGCTTATCTCGTTGCCCACCTGCACGATTTCCGGCATAAGGCCTTCGTCCCGCAGGCGGCACATCGTGTCATATACGAAGTCATGGAGCGCCTGCTCCAATTCTCGGGGTGAGAGCCCCTCCCAAGATTTCGGCACCGGCTGGCGCATCGGGTTGGACCAGTCATCGGAAATCATGTAGTCCAGAGCAAAATGATAGCCGTTCCGCTTGAGTTCACGGGCGTTTTCAACAACATTGTCAATCCCCTGCCCCAAGTAGGAAGGTTCACTGCACAGCATCAGGCGGCCCCAGTTGTAGCCATGGGCCCGGAATATCTCCCACGGTGACCTCTGTACCCCGTCCGTATCATAGAACATGTCGCCCCGCTGCTCGGCATTGCGGACAAAAGACAAGTCCAGACCGAAACAGTAGTCATTCTCATACGGGAGCCGGCCAGGCCCTACATCCCCTTGAGCAGAAGCACACAGACAGCCTATACAGGCAAAAAGAGCAGCCGAGACGGCTCTGATTCTAAATAATCGGTTCATATCATTAGAAGTTTGTTTTGATGTTCAGTTCCGCATCTCCCAGTTCGCTGGAGACATTCAATGTGACAGTGCCTTTTTCCCCACGGAAAGAACGGATGACGGCGAGAGCCTTGCCGTTGAAGAGCGGCTTGACCGTACCTTTCATGCACAGGGTGTCCGCCGCATCGCCGTTGTCGATCCCGAGCAGTTCTCCGGCTCCCTCCACGTGGAAATTCAGCATCGCGTCAGCCCGTGGCAGCGCCCGGCCTTCTGCATCCACAGCCTCAACCGTCACAAAACTCAAGTCATAACCATCCGCATTGATGCTTTTACGGTCGGGGGTCAAACGCAGTCCGGCGGCAGGTCCGGCAGTTTCACGTACCGCCCGCGCCACTTCTTGACCATCTTTATAGGAAACCGCCTCTATCTTCCCGGATTCAAAGACCACTTCCGGCCAGATGGCATGGAGCTGATTCCTGGTCTTTGACGTGCGTCCGAGTGATTTGCCGTTAAGGAAAAGTTCCACTTCATCGGCATTGTTGTAATACGCCCAGACATCAACCTTCTCCCCGTCCGTCCAGTTCCAATGCGGAAAAAGATGCAGCATCGTCTTGTCTGTCCATTCTGACTGATACATATAATATGGATCTTTCGGAAAACCGGCGAGATCTACAATGCCGAAATAAGAACTGCGTGAAGGCCAGCCGAAGGCGGTCGGTTCACCAAGATAGTCAAACCCTGTCCAGATGAAACCGCCGGCAACCCATTCTCTGTCGCGGATCGGGATCCAGGCCTTTTCATGAGTTGTCGTACAATCCCAAAGGGCGCGCGAATTGTCATAGGCGCTGCACTGGTTCGGAATCAATCCCCTCAACTCTTCTTCCCCCGGCTCGGGCGCACCGGACCACGGCTTCCATCCAGGTATCCGGAGAATAGTGGATGGCTGATAATAGATTCCCCTGCTGTTCTGGGACGACACAGTCTCTGTCCCCAGAACAGGCTTCCCTGGAAACCAATCCCTAAGGGAGTCATACGCATATGCCCTGTAATTCAAGCCGATGACATCCAAAGCTCCGCTCGTGTAAACACAGTTGTCCTTGTTTGGAGCGTTGCACCCGCAAGTCACCGGCCGTGTAGGGTCATTGGCCCGCACCACATCTGCCAGATGGCGGGCGAGTTCCTCAAATTCCTTACGCTCCTCAGCGTTCCGGGCCATCTGCTCTCCAATCTCGTTGCCTATACTCCAGATGATCACGCTCGGGTGGTTGCGGTCACGCTTAACCCAATCTGTCAGATCCCGCGTATTCCACTCGTCAAAAAAGGCACCGTAACCGGGATCATCCTTGCGCCCGCGCCATTTGTCGAAAGCTTCATCGAGAACCAGCAGGCCCATTTCATCACATAGTTCCAGCAGTTCCGGAGCGGGAATGTTATGGGATGTACGGATGGCATTGAACCCCGCCGCCTGCAGGATTTCCAGCTGACGCTCCAGAGCACGGCGGTGAACCGCCGTGCCGATGCAGCCCAGATCATGATGCAGACAGGCACCGTTCAACTTTACAGGCCTGCCATTGAGAAAAAAACCTTTATCCGCATCCCATTCCGTCTCCCGGATTCCTATTCTGGTCCGGACCATGTCCACGACCTTGCCCCCAACCTTCAACTCGGTCTCAACTGTATACAGATAAGGATCCTTGACATCCCATCGGTGCGGCCTGGCAATCCTGAGATGTTCCGCCCCTTTCGCAACGGTTTTTCCGTCCGCATCCAGGATGCGATGGAAAACTATGCAGCCTGAAGGATCGGCTGCATCCACTTCGGTCCTTACAAGCACTGTGGCCTCGGCATCCGATATCTCAGGCGTCGTCACGCAGATGCCGTTGTAGGCAATCCGGTTCTCACCCGTGCATACCAACCGTACATTCCGGTAGATTCCGCTGCCTGTATACCACCGGCCGCTGGGCTGCTTGGAATGATCTACTTTCACTGCAATCACATTGTCCTCGCCCTCGGGATTCAACATTCCAGACAAATCCACATTGAACGAACTGTAACCATACGGACGTCCGCCAACCTTGGTGCCGTTGACCCAGACAGTGCTGTTCATATAGATGCCGTCGAACTCCACTGCAACACGATCAGCCGCCGGGGTCTTGAAATGCTTGCGATACCAGCCGGTTCCTCCGGGGAGAGCACCCCCGTTGATCCCGGCCGGATGCTTGGGCGAGAACTCGCCCTCGATACTCCAGTCATGCGGAAGCCGGAGCGGCCTCCACGCCGAATCATCGAATCCTGGAGAAGACCATGAAGCATCATCCCCCAGACAGAAACGCCATTCAAAATTAAAGTCCTCCGTCGAGCGGCCTGAAGAACTGCTGCAAGACATCGCGGCAGAAGCGAAGATCGCCATGAGGAAAAGTCTGATTATAGTCCGCATATTAAAAAATGGATTATTGTGTTACAAAGATACGGCTTTGCCTTACCGGAAACTAGCACGTAAAGGACATAACCTGACACGGAACGGAAAATCATTTCCACAGCGTGTTTTTTCTTTGTATATTTAAAACCTGTACTGTAACGACATGAAAAGGATATTTTTCCTCATACTCCTGCTGTTCCTGAAAACCGGAAGCATGTACGCCCGGCAAACGCCGCTTGTGTTCGATGATTTCAGAGGCAAGACGGAACTGCTTTCGCTCCGCTCCATCGCCAGAGAGGCCGACGGCCCCGCCTGGCTCGGCAGCGACAACAGCCTGTACAGCTTCGACGGATACGACCTCGTTCCATTCCCGTACATCCAAGGTCCATTGGTCATCCAATGCATTCTCGTCCAAAAAGACAATCTGCTTCTGGGAACCGAACACGGCCTGTTTTCATTCAGCCCAGTCAACAGGACATACGAAAGACTTGAGGCCCTTGGCGGCAAAGACATCAGAAGCATACTCCAAGACGGCCGGGGCCTGTATTGCGGGACTTCCTCAGGTTTCTATCTTTTCAATCCGGAAACCCTTTACACAGAGCGCATATCGGAACATGGCATTTTCACGATGACCAGCACAGAGGATTTCATCTACCTCGGAGTCGAAGGAGGACTGGCAAGATACTGCATTTCCGACCACAGTTACGAAATGCTGCCTGTAGGGGCCGACATCCACATCGTCTCATGCATTCTGGCCGAAGGGGACGATCTATGGCTTGGGACACCCGCCGCATTGCTCAAGTACAATCCTTCGACACAAGAGACAAGCTCCAGGATCACGATGCCGGTCGTCAAGACTCTTTGCAAGGATGAATATGGTCAGCTGCTGGCCGGAACGGACAACGGCATATTTCAGGTCAATCCTCAGACCGGCGGCATCCGCGAGATTCATCCGGCCGTCGCCTGGGACTGTTTCCCGGACAGCAGCGGGGACATCTGGTTCGCTACAGACAACGGAATGCTGACCCTGCATCAGCACCCCGTCATTCTCCCCGTTTCAGGCCTGCCCGAGATAAGGAACGCCCGATATGTCACCGCACTGCGGGACAGCAATGACCGTCTCTGGCTTGGAGGCTCCCACGGCATCGTTCTCCAGACACCGGACGGAACCGTCCGGCATTTCACCATGAGCAGCACCGGTGACAGGATCCCCCATAATAAAGTCTACCGTCTTGCTGAAGACAAAAAAAGCGGAACCATCCTTGCAGCCACGGACGGAGGATGCCTTGAATTCGATGAAAAGAGCGGTTTCTTTGAAACCCATTATGTCAAGGGGACACATAACTGGTTCTACGACCTCATCCCTGATTCGAAAGGGCTGTGGGCTGCCACCTATGACGGTCTTTTCCATCTGGATTCCGACTATGAAGTCCTTGCAAGCTATACGCGCAAAGACGGACTGAGCGTCGATGTCATCAGTCAAATCGGGAAGGACGCCCGCGGCGACATCTGGATGCTGGGGCAGGACAAACACGTTTTCCGACTGGACATTGACCACAACAGAATAGTTCCCTTCGTGTGCCCGGAGATGCCATTGACTGACTGCCTTGCCAGCGATTCTGAAGGAGGCATCTGGCTGGCTTCTGCTGACAAAGCGGCATATATCAGGAGGGACGGGGACGGCATGTCCATCAAGACGGCACCCCTACATTCAAGCACAGCATTATCAGTCCACTCCATCACTGAAGCAAATGAACAAATGTGGATCTGCACTTCAGAAGGATTCCGCATCGTGGACAAAAGAACTATGGCTGTCTCCAATCTTGACACCTACAGCAATTACCTGAGCATCGCCTATGACAGGAAACGGAGACGCGTCATCCTCGGCGGGATCGGAGCCGCCGACATGCTGGACTTGACCAACCTGCAAAGGCTGATGACGGCACGCTCCGCACCTCCGCGCCTGACTGACATACAGGCCAACAATGACAGGCACATTCCGGAAAAGGATCTGTTGTCCGGACATCTGAATCTGGCACATGACGAAAACCACCTCGTATTCTCTCTGTCCGACTTTAATTTCAATGATGAACTGCCTCATCGTTTCTCATACCATATCGATGGACCAGCTTCATCATGGGACGGGACAGTCTTCGGCAACAAACTGATTCTTACAGCCGTACCTCCGGGAGACTATGTCATTTCGATCCTTTCTGATACGAACCTTTCTACAGAAGACACGAAACTCATCACTTTCCGTGTCCGGCGGCCATGGTACTTTTCCATTCCCATGCTGGCCGTCTATCTGCTGCTTGTGTGCATGCTTGTCTACGGACTCGTCCGATTCTTTACCATGCGCCGGAATCTGGACGCAGAACGGCTCCGCAAGGATGAACTGGTGGAGCAGACCCGCCAAAAGGAAGCCTTCTTCCAGAATGTCGCCCACGAGTTCAAAACGCCGCTCAGCCTGATCATCGGTCCGGTCGGCAAGCTCCTGAATGAAGATCAAAACGGACCTGGTGCCAAAGATTTGCGGATGATTCAAGACAACGCCATGAAGATCAGCGCACTTATCCATCACACTATCAATCATTTCAATGATAATGACGGCATCAGCTCCAGTCTGATCACCACTGACATCGAGTTTGTAGAATTCGCACACAGCATATTCAATTCATTCAAAGACAGTTTCCCTCGGCACGAATTCATCTTTGACAGCAGCCAGCCCCGGATTCCAGTCTCGGTCGATATAGTCAAGATGGAGACCGTAATGAACAATCTGCTGTCCAACGCCTGCAAATACACGCCGGAGGGCGGCTCCATCCTGCTCACGCTTGACGTGAATCTGGATGAAAAGCAGCTTGTGGTCAAAGTCTCCGACACAGGAGTCGGCATCCCGGAAGAAGAGGTCCCGTTCGTATTCCAACGCTATTTCGAATCCTCCCGGACCAAGGGGAAGGGGTATGAAAGCACAGGCATCGGTCTGTCTGTCATCAAACAATATGTCGAATTGCATAAAGGTCAGGTCTGTGCCGATTCTGATCAGCATGGCACATCCTTTACGCTCCTTCTGCCCGTCCTGTCCGACCGTGGCAGCGACGAAGCGCCGTCTCCATTCTTTCAGAACGGTCCTGACAAACCGCTGATCGCCATAATCGATGACAATGCCCAGATTTGCAAGTTTATAGAAAGTCTGCTTGAGAAGGATTTCCGCTGTATCTGCTCCCATAACGGGAAAAGCGGCCTGAAATTATGCAAAGACGTCATGCCGGATCTCATAATCTCCGATGTCCTCATGCCGGTGATGGACGGTCTGGAAATGTGCAGGCAACTCCGCGCCTACGGTCCTTTGAGCACCATACCCATCATTCTGTTGACCGCCAAAGACGATCCGGAAACCGAACAGAAGAGCATCGGTCTCAATGTTGACATCTTCCTGACAAAACCTTTTGACCCTCAGACCCTCATGGCCCGTGTCAACCAGCTCCTCACCGGAAAAAAACGCATAGAGCATAAAGTCCGCATGGAGATGATTTCCAATCCGTCCACACAAAGAAGTGTTTCTCAAGACGAACGGTTCCTGCAAAAAGTCATGCAACTGATTGAGGAGCATCTGGACGATTCCACCCTTTCCGTCGGCCGGCTGTGCGAACTTGGCGAATTCAACGAGAAACAACTATACCGGAAAATCAAACAGTTCACTGGCATGTCCGCGGTAGAATACATCCGCTCCATCCGTCTCAAAAAAGCGGCATTGCTGCTGCAAAACGGGAGTTTCACAGTCTCGGAAGTCATGTATTCAGTGGGCTTTTCCAATGCCTCATACTTTACCCGCGCATTCGCGGCAATGTACAAGACGACACCGTCCGAGTACATGAAGTCCTTCAAGAAAGATCAATAACATTTTTATACACAGCACATGAAAACCAGATTCATTACAAATCTTTGCGTCTTGACGCTGATGACAGCATGCCATTCCGGCCCCGTCGTTCCACCTGCCACACAGTCCCGTGTCCTGGAAGAGGGAGGAACGGGCCCATACAAAGCACTGATGCTGGAGGACCCGAGCCTGGAAGCACACACCATCTTCGTCCCGTCGGATCTGTCCCCTTTCGGCAAAAAGAATCCCCTGCCCGTCCTGGTGTGGGGCAACGGGGCCTGCAACAATTCTCCCTGGGAGCACATGCTGTTCCTCAACGAGATTGCTTCCCAGGGATTTCTTGTCATCGCCACCGGCTATATTCCGATGACGGAAGAGCATTACCAAGGCCCGATGTCCACCTCAGCCCAACAAATCGAGGCCATCGACTGGGCCATCGCGCAGAACGGTGACAAAAACAGTCCTTACTACAACAGGATCGATGTCAACGCCATCGCTGCCGCCGGAATGTCCTGCGGAGGCCTCCAGACCCTTGACAATTCCGCCGACCCGAGGCTCAAGACCATCATGATCTGCAACAGCGGCCTGTTCATCGACGCATCAGGCGCGATGCCGAACATGCCGATGCCGACCAAAGACAAACTGCAGGACATCAAGGTGCCTGTCATCTATATTCTTGGCGGACCGGAAGATATCGCCTACGGGAACGGCATGGACGACTTCCACAGGATTGTCACGGTTCCGGCCTTCGCAGCCAACTACCCGGTCGGACACGCCGGCACATACGGCCAGCCTCACGGCGGAGAGTTCACAGTCCCCGCTGTCGCATGGCTGAAGTGGCAGCTCAAAGGCGATTCGGAGGCGGCAAAACTGTTCCAGGGCCCCGATTGCGGCCTGTCACGCCGGGAAGGATGGACCGTTGAGAAGAACGCGCTCATCGACAAGGAGTAAGCGCAAGCAGCCGGTTCGGCAGCCCATATACATTGATGTTATAATATTTGTAGCTTTGCGGAACTTACCCGAACTCTTGTCCTCTACGACCACGCTGACCGTACCCGATTTGTTCCTGCGTTTACGGATAAACATGCCAACAAAGGTGAAGCGATTCACCATGGAAGATTTGACGATTTTATAATAAACGGATGTTCAAATAGTTGCAGAAGTGGGGGTTTGAGGCTGTCAAAGTCAGGAAAAGTGTCAACCAATTTCATGGAAGGTCACGCGCTTGTCCCATCACAGTCTCTTAACGCTTCTCTTTTTGTGGGGAGGGCATCCGTGAGACTCTAGCGGACTTGTGCTGCCAGAGTCTCACAGTAACGAACGGCAATAAAGTTTGCTGGTCTAGCTGTTTGGGCGACGGCTCGTCGGAGACCAAACTGACAGACGAGCAAGTACCGCCTTACCATCGACCACCGCATCGGTTGGACGTTGGAACTGGGCACCATCAGCCTATATCGACATAAAGACACCCACCAACGTGAGCAATCTTCCTATAGGTCTTCGCCTCTGGGCCGATTCTTGAAGTTGATGTAATTGATATTGATGGTGTGAATATCAACTATTGTGAACCATACAACGCCACTGACGGCGGCGGAAACCTTCATCGGCAAGCAGAATAAGGCTTCTTCCATCTCTTCGTAAGAAAGGCCTATCGATGGCTTTTTGTAGCGCTTCTGGTACTCTCGCTTAAACTCCTCTGTCCAGACCTTGGCGTTGATTTTCGGATGCAGATAGAAATAAACGGCATCGTAGGCCTTGGTGTTCTCATTCAATACCCAATAGATTCCCTCATCGGTTGGTATCTCTGCATGAGGATTGACGCATACATACTTGGCGTTCCGGTTGAAACGGGACAATAGCATGTTGTACTTGACTCTGGTGTCGTTTGCTTCCGAGCAGTAAGGATAAATCACGCGGATTCTATCGACGATTCCACGATTCGTGCTCATAATGACTTTTACGCTCTCTCCATTGAACATCCCGGTCATGAAATCTTCATAGGATTCCCTCTCAAACCCTTTTGCTCTGAGGGCTCTATACATCTGTTCCTTGGTTCCATCGATGGGTACACCAACGAACTTGAGGACGCTTTCATCGGTATCAACCTGACCGGAAGACACGAATGTATAGGTGATGGTACCGGACTGCAGTGCAGGAGCACTGGCGCTTTGATTAAAATGGGCTCTCAGGACAGCTGATCTGGCTGCATTCCATACGCTGTTGCTGGTTGTCGTGGTTCCTTCGACCCCGGGGGTCGCTTCAACAACATTGCCATACTGATCCACTTTAATGGACACAACGACCGTGCCTTCTACCTGCCCCGATGTTGTCAATCTGGGGATGCTGCCAACGAGAGTCCTTCCGGTAACATTAGCAGATGCCGTTCCTTCCGAGCACTGCGCCTGAGAGGAAACGATTGTCAGCAGTATTGCCAATATGCTTATTATCAATTTTTTCATAACCCAAGACCTTTATACCTACAAAGATAGTGACTTTTTCTTGAGTAGCTTTAGCAGTAGTCCTCCATCATATCGCCACCAGTCCATTCAAGGCCGCGTGATTCAGTAAAATACTTCCGCGCCCCCTCTTCTGTGAAGAATGTGCGAATGCTCTTATGGATGAAGAATCCTCTCTGGAAGTACACCTCCGAGAGTGCGTAGCGGGGGACTCCAGAGATTTCAGTTACAACAGCCAGATGGGTGCCGTCTTCGGACATCGCCGCATCATACACCAGCGATTCACCCCACTGGTTCCTGGTGTAGATTGCTCCCTTCAGCAAACGTGCAAGATAGTCCCGCAATGGCGTGTCGGTAATCACCTGCGGTGTCTGCGGAAACTCTGTCGGCGTCTTCCACGCCAGCTGCTTGGCACCTGAAGTCAAGGAGTCTATGAGGCCATACTGTTTTTCGTGCTCGATGCGGTTCATTTCCTCCACTGCAGCCATATGCGCAGCATAAGATTTATACGGTCCGACATACTGGAAACGCCATTTTGGTTTCTCCTCAACGGCTGGTTTGTCTTTTTCATAGATCCATTCACCGACGCCCTGCCCCTTGGGTTTACGCTCCTCAAGCGGTTTTGAAGCCCATTCTTTCCAATGTTGTAGTGCGGCTTGAGCTTCTTCTTTGCTGACAGCTCGCATCCAGACAAAATTCGGATTCTCCGACTCGTGGCCATAGAGCAGGCTAGGATTCTCCAAGAAGGCCTCAACGCTTCCACAAATCACTTCTATCTTAGCACTGGTGATTGGATTCAGTATCGTGTTCTCCAGCCTCGTCACCCAGCGAAGGTTCTCAGGGCGATTATTGCAGCGGTTGGTGTCGATATGGTCAACAACGTTTCTGTCGCCGATCGGCTCCCCATGATAAGTTGTGCAGACGATTCTATGCACCCTCTCCTGCCCTATGAGCATGTAGCCTGTATTCGGGTCGTACTTGCCGAAGGTCCATTCTTCATCCCATTTACGCCTGATACCGTCATCCTTACACTGCCTATATATAGCACCATTGTCACGGACATAGTATCTACGTCCCTTATACAAGCAAGCCTCTTCGCGTGTGAATTCATTGATTCTCGTTTTCATACTATCTCTCTTTCCTTTCGTTGGGAATCATATCAGGTGGGGAGTTTAGAACGATGACATGCATGGTGGCATTGATTTGGCGCAAAAGTAAAACAAATTCGGCACAAAATAAAGAAATGAGCCGAAAATGTTTTACTTTCCACAATGATTAGAGGTCAGCCGGCAAAACCTCTTCGACCTCCACACCGGCGGTATCCTTTCTTTGACCGAAGTCTTTAGTCCTTCAAACACCCTATCGGGACCACATACACGCCGTCATCGCGGCGGTACGCAATCTCTCCGATGCCCACGAGAACCATCAGAAAAGACGGATTCTTCATTTTAGTAGGGTCAATCTTGTCCCTAAGCTTGATGAGCGTCTGAGCGCCGTCATTGACGAGGCTCTCTCCGCCAATTTTGATCTCGATGAGCCCATAGCTGCCATCTCGCAAATGGACGATGGCATCACATTCCAAACCCTCCGAATCGCGGTAGTGATAAACTTCTCCAAGAAGCCCGGAAGCATAAGTCCGGAGGTCGCGCACGGCCATTCCCTCAAAGTGAAGGCCGAATGTATTGAAATCCGACAGCAGGTCTCCGGGGCCAATGCCCAGCGCGGCGGTACCAATGGACGGATCGGAGTAGTATCTGGTATTGGTGGTACGGATGGCAGTCTTGGACCGGAGGTTCGGATTCCAGGCCTGAGATTCCTCAATCACGAAGAGTTTCCGGAGCGCATCAATATAAGCAGAGACAGTTTCTGCATCCATCCCTTTGGGCTCATTGGCCCGCATGTCGGCGGCAATGGTCTCGTAAGGGGCCTGAGAAGCCAAGTTCCTGGCATAAGCGCGCATCAATTGGCGCACACGCTCCGGACTGCGGCGGACCTTGTCCACCACGCGGTTCATATCCTTTTTGGACACAGAATCCACATAATCGAACGCCTGATCAAGGGCAATATCCTTTTCCAGGCCTATCGCGGCCGGCCAGCCTCCACGACAGAGAACAAAGGCAAGGTCTTCACGGGAGAGACCGCTCTTGGCATAAATCTTCTCCGGAGCGCTGAAGAGTTCCTTCAGACTGATGGCACCGTTGGATTCTCCAGATTCATAAAGAGCCATCGGGCGCATCTTTACCCAGCCGTACCGGCCAGTACCGGAATGGCGTATCTTCTTGTTCTCTTCCTGCTTCTCTTCGTCTTCCTCCTCCTCTTCAATAGGAACGGATGAGCCCGTCAGGATGTAGTGGCCGGTGCCGGGACGATGGTCCACGTCAAAGCGGATGGTGTCCCAAAGCTGCGGGACTATCTGCCACTCATCAAGCAAGCGCGGATACTCACCTTCCAACAACTCCTGTGGAGCCAATTCCGCTTTGAGAAGGTTTTCCTTGATTTTCTTGGGATCATCCATATAGATTACACTCTTCGCCTGCTGCTCTGCGGTAGTTGTCTTACCGCACCACTTGGGCCCTTCAATAAGCACGGCTCCTTTACCGGCGAGTTTTCTTGCAAGAACAGAGTCAGCTATTCTGGGTTTGTACGTGTCCATTGTCTTATGTCTTTGGATACAAAGATACAAAAACCGGAAATTATTGGGATTTTTTTCCGGAGATTATCGGAAATA
The DNA here is from genome assembly GCA_934726455.1 of uncultured Bacteroidales bacterium. Taxonomy (GTDB): domain Bacteria; phylum Bacteroidota; class Bacteroidia; order Bacteroidales; family UBA932; genus Cryptobacteroides. The sequence goes on along the minus strand of CAKVDS010000022.1, from coordinate 15,329 downwards.
AAAACCGACAAAAAGTGGAATTATTCATGTTCACAGCAGCTTGATCGCAATATGTGCACAGGCCTCAGCATCGGCCAGGGCATGGTGGTGGCGGGTCAGGTCATAGCCGCAGGCTGCCGCCACGGTCTGGAGCTGGTGATCCGGCAAACTGCAACCGAAATGCTTACGGGAAGCGGCAAGGGTGTCGTAGAACTCGTAGTCCGGATAGTCCATCTGATACACCCTGAACACCTCTCTCAGGCATCCTTCATCAAAGGGGCTGTTGTGCGCCACAAGAGGCAGCCCCTCAATCATCGGGGCAATCTTCTCCCATACGTACGGAAACACAGGAGCGTCTTCGGTGTCTTCCTCTGACAAGCCATGTACCCTCTGACAGAACCACTTGTAGTATTCCGGCTCCGGGTGGATAAGACTGTAGAAAGAATCCACAATCATCCCATCCCGAACTATCACCACCCCGACGCTGCACACACTGGAACGGCACTCGTTGGCGGTCTCGAAATCAATCGCTGCGAAGTCTTTCATAATCAGTAGTTGGCGAGCATTTTTCTGAGGTCTTCCTGCACCTCCCGGCGGAAATATTCCGGAGAGAGTACCGTCACCGAGGCTCCGCGGCTGAGGATTTCCTGCTTGAAGTCGTATGTCGCAGCCAAATGATAGCGGTATACCGTATAATCCGCATCCGACTCGGCCTCCATCTTACGCTGGGAATCATGCAGCGGCAGGGTGTCGAAATACTTCTCCTGGCTTTTCGCAACCCTGATTTTGACTTCCGTAGGCTCATTGCCAGCACCGACGATTATTCCGAAATAATCGGCAAAGAACTGTTCGGCGCTGAACTCTGCCGGCAGCTCGAAACGCTGACTGGTCTGTACCACATTGATCATCCTCTCATCAAGGGAATAAATCCGGGGATCATCCCACCCTTCGCTCCTGGCCAGAACATACCAACGCTGCCTGAAGAGTTTGAGACAGTAAGGCTCAGCCTTGAACGTGCTGGGTTCATCACGCCAGAAGCTCTGATAAGTCATCTCTATGACCTTGCCGTCACGCATTGCGTTCACGATGACCGGAAGCCACTTCCGCGAAGACGGCACCTTCTCGAAAAGGATGCGGCCCCGCATATCCTTCGTCTCGTTGAGCAGGTTGTTCATCGACAGGGACTCCAGAAGCCACTGGCGGATGCCGTCAGCCTCCAGATCATCACTGTTGGCTATGTAATAGCCCAACGAGCGGTCACACTTGATCTCGATTCCGAAGGTTTCGAGAATGGCCTCCCTATGGTTGTGGAAGGTCCTTTCGGGAAGATAGTTCTCCCCGGCGGTATTCAGAGGGCTGCGCGACCACAGGTAGCTGATCTCCTTGAAGGAGATGTGCCCGTGACGGTTGATGACATCAATCAACCATACGTACCTGTCAAAATAATTTTTTGCCATATACTTGTGTTTTTCTGTGCTGCAAAGATAATGGTTTATTCTGCCAAAAAGTGGCAACTTTCAAAATGTTTTGTTTTCCTACCGTTGAGTGCTCGGCTGAAAAGGGGGTCCGGTCCGCCCCGAACCCGCACCATCGACGCCTGGAAAGTCGAAGCACCTGAGGATTAGTCTGCAAAATCCTGCCAAAGTCCGGGAGTTCACTCATAAAGTTTGGCGGCGGCCTTGATTCTCTTGCCGATGGAGTCTACCAGTTCCTTGGGCGCGAGAACCTTGATCCCTTCACCGAAACTCAAGATCTCGCGTTCCAGTTCCGGGTTGAGAATCACATTAATCTGGAAAATGGTGTTGCCGTCCCGATCCGCCTCCACCACCATCTGGCTCTTGTGAAATGGTTTAGTGCGCATGTACGGCGCCTCTTTGGCGTTTGCCCAGATACGTACTGGCTTCGGCTTCATTGTCCTGTCCTTGGTGACACCGACGGCATCATCAAACCATGTTTCCGGGTTGTATCTATCCATTGGGATGAACTTCACACCCGCTGGCGCGGGAGAAAAGCTCAGAATCCGGTCAAGAGCAAGATTGAATACATCCTTTCCGGCTCTTCTCCGCCCGAAAACAAACCACCGGTTGCGGAACTCCCTCAGAACATAGGGGGAAAATGTAAATTCCTGCGGCACAGGGTTCTTGAAACTCCGGTAAATGATGCTGACGGGTTGTTGCCTTGTAATGGCATCATACAGAGCCGGAATATGGTGCAGTCCGACCAGGGCATCATTTTTCTCGAAGTAGATGACAGGTTTCTTCTCATGCCTTACGGCTGAGACGCGGTCCTCCAGACGGCCGAGGATGTGTGTAGTACTTGTTTTCCTTGACCACAATGGGCGCGTTGTAGCCCAACTTGTCGGAGCGCATCATCTGAATATCGGCCTGTACTGTGCGCCGTGACAGGTTTTCATCGCGTCCCTCGAACTCGCTCAGGGCATCATCCACGCCATCCGCGGGCAGAGTGATCTGGAGGAGGCGGCCGGAGCCTACAAGGACATCGACAAGGTCATGGCAGACCAGACCGACCTCGTGAAAATCGTCACGGAACTTGTCCCGGTAGCCGTCATCAAAGGATAGGCCACCCCCCCCAGGATCAAAGAAAGCGCCAGGCCGGTCACGCGATGCAGGTGTGAGCCGATTCGGCGAAAACGGCTCACACCTGGAAGCGACAGGTGCCGCAGAGAGCCATGCCGGGCATGTGGGCGCCCCAGGTAGTAGCAGAAAAACCTGAAACGGCTCACACCTGGCGGAGGCTGACTCCATGTGGGGCTTCGTGCGGAGGCATAGCGATATGTGACGACACAGCCGCGGTGGCAGGTAAAGCATTGACAGACAGGCAGAAAACGACATTGCCTGTCGGCGATCCGCGACAGGCCACATCGTTAATTTATTCAATACCAGAATGTTATCCGCCACCTCAAACATGCACCCACCCCATCCCATCCACGTCTGCTCCTCCGCACACGTATCACTTGCGCATCTGCCGCACAAAGCAATGAGACGGCGTTGCATCAACAACACGGCCGGGCATGTCACATGATTTGTGCATCCCAAGGCCAATGTTATAATATTTGCAGTTTTGTTATAATGTTTGTAATTTTGTGGAAAATCAAAAGACTATGGCTCACACATTGATTCAAATAGGGAACAGCAAGGCTCTGATTATTCCGGCAAGGATCATCCGGGCTAAAAGGTACGACAGCAAGACGGAGTTCGACATCATTGAGACGAGCGACGGTTTCAGAATCGTCCAAAAACACCGCTCCCTCAATTCTCTTGAATTCCCGAAAGTTTCCAGACCTGCCATTTCAAAGCGGGTGATGAATCTGACGGGATTGGTAAAATTCTCTCCCGAAGAGCTGGAACAGGATGAGAGACTTGCATATATCCTGTCACGATGAGAGTTTTCCTCGACACGAACATCCTGCTCGACACCCTTGTGTTACGGGATAATCCAATGTTCGCCCAAAATGCCGCCTCCATATTAAGCTTAGGCGACAACGGCACGATAGAACTGTATATGTCGGCGCTTTCTGTCCCGACAGTGGCGTACGTGCTCAAAAGCATGTCTTCGTCCGCAAAGAAAACCATAATAAGGGAATTGGTGGACATCGTAAAAGTGCTGCCGTCCCTTCCGGAACACGTGTCGAACATACTTGAGAACCAAATGACTGACATAGAAGACGCTCTCCAGGTGCAGTCTGCGATGGAAGGCGGCTGCGATGTGATTGTCACAAGAAACACCCATGATTTCAAACTGTCAGAAATCCCCGCGATTACTCCCGATGATTTTCTACGCCGGATTTTTGACGAGTGAGACTGTCTCATGATTTTTATCCTGAGTCTGCCGCCCATAGCGCCCGGGCCGGCAATTTTGAATATCACCAAATTTAGTTAAATTTGCATTCTTCAAGTAGCCATCTTGGCTGTTGATGGAAACTTGAAGATTAGGATAACAAACAGCCGAAATTAATTTAAGGAGTTATTCTCCTTTGTTCAACGAATGCTTAAGACAGGTATCAAAGGTCATCAGGAGACCACAGTTACGGAGGAGATGCTGGCTCAGAATGTCGGCAGCGGTCTTGTCAGGGTCTACGCCACAGCGATGATGATCGCCCTCATCGAAAAGGCGGCGGTACTTTCAGTGCAGCCATATCTCGAAGAAGGTCAAGGTTCTGTCGGCACTCTTGTAAACGTCTCCCACGTCTCAGCCACTCCGCTCGGCATGAAAGTCTGGGCAGACACGGAGCTCGTCGAAATAGACAGGCGCAGACTGGTATTCAAGGTAGCGGCATACGACGAGCGCGGGCTCATCGGAGAGGGCATGCACGAGCGCTTCATCATCGACAACGCGAAATTTCAGGCGAAAGCCGATTCCAAATAAACTTTTCTCTATGAAAAAAGACATCTATCTTGCTGCAGGCTGCTTCTGGGGCGCTCAACGCTATTTCAAGCAGATTCATGGAGTTGTCGCCACCGAAACCGGATATGCCAACGGCAACATTTTCCATCCAACCTATCGTGAGGTCAGCACCGATGCCACCGGCTACGCCGAAACGGTGCACGTGACTTATGACACTGACTTCATCGGATTGGAAAGGATTCTCCAGATTTACTTCAGGGCCATTGACCCGACCAGCGTGAACAAACAGGGAGAAGATAGCGGCACCCGCTATCGCACCGGTATCTACTACACTGACCCTCAAGATCTTAATGCCATCGAAAACATCTGCGACAGGATTTCCGGAGAACTCAAGGCTCCGCTTGCAGTCGAGGTGAAGCCGCTCAAGAATTTTTACAGGGCCGAGGACTGCCACCAGAATTATCTGGACAAGAACCCTGACGGCTACTGCCACATCCCGGAGTCGCTGATGGAATACGCCAAGACAGCATCCGAGCCTTCCGCAGACTGATGTATGTCCAGGTTCTGCTGCCTCTCAAACTGAGGTGGATTCCGACTTATATTTCAGACATCCCCCTGCTTCATGGCGAAGCGGTCAAAGTCATATTCTCCGGACGGAAATATACAGGTATTGTCTGGGCGGTGGACGTTGATGCCCCGTCCGGGGCGAAACGTATGCTCAAAGTGCTCGGGCGCGATGAGGCCGTACCGTCTCTCGATGCCGATGAAATGGCCCTCTGGAACTTCATCTCCGGATACTACCTCTGCACCCTCGGGGAAGTCTTCGCCATGGCCCTGCCCGGGATGAGGCTGCGGAGCGAGCAGAACGCCTCGGCAGCAGTTGAACGCCTGCGTTCCCGTCTGGCCGCCACGGAAGAGCAGCTCACGGGACGACACCGCGAGAATGTCCGCCTAAGGCTTGAAGCGAAAAAGGCTGAGATACTTGCAAAAATCGCAGAACTCTGCCCGGCGGAAATCGCCGTACCGGACAGCGGACCCCGGACAGAGCCGGGAACTGCCTGCCCGGCAGCTGCACAGAAAGACCGCAGGCCGCGGCTTCTGACAAACAGCCATCGGCTGCCAACATATATAGAAGCAGCCCGCGAGCAGCTGGACAGCGGCCGTCAGGTGCTTCTGCTCACGCCAGAGGTCGCATTCGCAGACAGACTGGAAAAAACGCTCGCAGAAGAATTCGGCCCCCGTCTTGCCATCGTACACTCCGGAAAAAGCCAGTCCTCCAGACAGCGGACTGCCGTCAGACTGCGAAGCGGACAGCCGCTGCTCGTTCTCGGCACAAGGTCATCGATATTCCTACCGTTCCGAAGACTCGGCCTCGTGATAATCGACGAGGAACAAGATCCGTTCTACAAACAGAGCGAACCGGCTCCGAGATACAACGGCAGGGACTGCGCCATATATCTGGCAGCCCTCCATTCGGCCCGAGTGCTGCTCGGTACTGCCTGCCCCTCTCTGGAGACCCTGCTCAATCTGTGCAGCGGCAAGTATGTCGCAGCTCAGGAATGCCCGGCTGACAATAAAGTAATATCTCAGTCCGGGCCAGAGACAGGCAGGCTCACCGTAGTAGACATCGCGGCCGAACGCCGCAAAAACGGGATGAAAGGCCCCCTGTCCCGCAAACTCATCGCCGCCGTCCATGCAGCCGACGGCCCCGTGCTGCTGATCCGGGGCTGGGAGAAACAGGAAGAACTCGCAGAATGCATAAGTTCCAACCTCCCCGGAGCGAAAGTCCACGTATGCACATTGACGGAACTCAAACACAACGGCTTCAGTGAAGCCTCGATGATAGCCGTGCTTCAGGCAGACGCCCTGCTGTCCAAAGACGATTTCCGGAGCGATGAGAAAGCGTTGCAACTCATGGCATTACTTAAGGAGTTCTCGCCGGAAGTCCTGATCCAGACCGAAGTTCCGCAGAGGTTCAGCGGCTCGCTTGATGCCCTGCTCGCCGAGCGCCGCCAGTTCGGCTTCCCACCCTACACCCGCATTGTCGACATACGCCGATATGGCAGCGGCGAGCTCGCCGAGCGCATCTTCCTCAAGCGCGACTCCAGCCTTGCCTCCCGCAAAGCCGAAATCTTCGCCTCCCTCCCCGAAGACTGCTACGCCGATGTGGATCCGCAGTGACACCACAATACAAAAAAAGGCCAGCGATCAATCGCCGGCCTTCTGGTAGTGGGTAGGAGAATCGAACTCCTATTGCGAGATTGAGAATCTCGAGTACTAACCGTTATACGAACCCACCGTTTCTCGTTTCGGGAATGCAAAGGTAAGCATAAATTTTGATTCCGCAAGACCCCGAGACGAAAAAAGCCATAAAATCTACTTCATTCTGTACGGGACATCATCATACAGGGTAAAGCGCTTAGCCTTCCTCACCCACTTCTGCTCCTCCGCCTTCACATGCTCCTGCACCACAGCGAAAGTCAACCTCCCATGCAGGTACTCGGCGATGACAGGATCCGCAACCTTCACAAAAAGCGAATCATACATCTCAAATTCAGAATAATGGTCCGCAAAATACCGCATCAGCTGAAGCGTATGCAGCAGCGAATGGTATCTGGCTCCCGGCAGAAGCATTATCTGATAGCCACGGCACTCCTGCCCGGCATAACGCCCGACGGCTGGCATGAAAGTGCACGGCCTCATCAGCACCCCCTCCGGCACAGGCAGGAAACGCACATCCTCGCATCGGATGAACGGAGCCCCGAAATACTCATACGGGCGGGCCGTACCGATGGCCGGAGTGATGGAAGTGTTATTCCACAGACCTCCTCCCGAATACATCTCGCAGGTAAACATCCCGGGGATGTCGGAAGCCGGAGCAATCACCCACGGCAGAATCTCACGCGACGAAGAACTCAAGGCGGAAATCACATGGAGAGGGAAACGCGCCCCTATCTCATTGCAGTAGAGATTGCAAAGTTCTCCGAGCGTAAGCCCATGGCGATGAGCCACTTTAGGTGTCCAGATATCCGAATCCACCGCCGGTATCGTCCCCTCCACCACGCGGCCGGCCGGGTTGATATGATCCACCACATACACCGCAGGGCCCTCTTCCCGGCGCGCGCACATGGTGAGAAGCCGCATAACATCCCGGGTATAATTGAAATACCTCGCCCCGACATCCTGTATCTCCACCACCACGGCATCCACCCCCTCCAGATCTTCGGCACTGAAGTCTATATGCTTGGTCTCCGGGGAGAGCTCGCTCCCTGACGGCTGCATGAGCCGGACAAGATTGCCCCTCTCCCTGAATATGTCATAAAGATAACGTCCGGAAGAAGGATCCCAGCAGTTCTGTGTGCAGAAGCAGGCCACATGCCCATCCTGAAGGCTGCGGTCAAGCTGCTCCCCTATAGGAGTTGTCCTGAACGAGAACATCAGCCTATCAGCTTCTTTGCAAGCGCGATCACTTCCTCGCCCAGTTTCTGCGCCTCAGACTCGGTAGGAGCCTCAGAATAAATGCGGATGATAGGCTCGGTATTGGAGCGGCGCAGATGCACCCACTTCCTCTCCGCCTCAAAGTCCACTTTCACCCCGTCTATCGTATTGACCTTCTCGGAGGCGAAGTGCTCCTTGACAGCGGTGAGAATCTTGTCTATAAGCGACTTGTCGCTGAGTTCTATCTTGTTCTTCGCGATATGGTACTGCGGCAGCGTCGCCTTGTAGGCGCTCACGCTCATTCCAAGATGTGCAAGGTTGCTCAGGAACAGGGCCACTCCCACCATTGCGTCGCGCCCGTAATGGCTTGCAGGATAGATCACTCCCCCGTTGCCCTCTCCACCGATCAGAGCACCGACCTCATGCATCTTGGTTGTCACATTGACCTCTCCCACCGCAGCGGCGAAATACTCCCCTCCGTGCGCCTCGGTCACATCGCGCAGCGCACGGGATGAACTGAGGTTGGACACGGTCCTACGCGGTGTGACGCCCTTTTTCTCGGCAAGGCCCAGCAGGTAGTCGGCCACCGACACGAGGGTATATTCCTCCACGAAAGGCTTCCCGTTCTCACAGATGAAAGCGAGCCTATCCACATCCGGATCCACGCTGATTCCCAAATCTGCCTTCTCGCTCACCACTGTGGAGCTGAGCTCGGTAAGGTTGGCAGGAAGCGGCTCCGGGTTGTGGGCGAAATTGCCGTCCGGCACACCGTTGAGCACCACGCACTCCACCCCGAGCCGGGCGAGCAGACGAGGCATGATGATGCCGCCGACAGAGTTGATCGAGTCAAGGACGACCTTGAACCCGGCCTTGCTTATCGCTTCAGCATCAACTGCTTCCAATGCCAGCACAGAGTCGATGTGTTCATCCGTAAAATCGTGCTCAGTGATGCGCCCAAGTTCATCGACATGGGCAAAATCAAAATCTCCGCTGTCAGCAAGGTCGATGATGGCCTGCCCCTCGGAGGCTGTGAGGAACTCCCCGTGCTCATTGAGGAGCTTGAGAGCGTTCCACTGCCGCGGATTGTGGCTGGCAGTGATGATGATGCCGCCATCGGCGGAAGCGAACCTCACCGCCAGCTCGGTAGTCGGGGTGGAGGCGAGCCCGCACTTGACCACATCAACCCCGCAGGCCACCAGCGTGCCGCACACAAGCTGCTCCACCATCTCGCCGCTCAGGCGGGCGTCACGTCCGACAACCACCTTGTAGCGTTCTCCTTCAGGTGATGGTTTGCGCTTGCGCAGGCAGGCGCAGTAGGCGTATGTGAATTTCACTATGTCAACGGGGGTCAGGCCCTCGCCGCAAGGACCTCCGACAGTCCCGCGTATTCCGGAAATAGATTTAATCAGTGTCATAACATTTGCAAAATTAAGAAAATATTTCGTACCTTTGCGCCCGTTCAAAAACACTAGTGCATTATGAAGAAAGGAATACATCCCGAAAACTACCGACTTGTAGCTTTCAAGGATATGTCAAACGAAGAGGTATTCATCACCCGCTCCTGCGCCACCAGCAAGGAGAACATCACCATCGACGGAGTTGAGTACCCTCTTGTGAAGCTTGAGATTTCAAACACATCTCACCCGTTCTACACCGGCAAGATGAAGATTGTCGACAGCGCCGGCCGAGTTGATATGTTCTATCAGAGATACAAGGCCCGCAAGAAATAATTTCTGCGGCACACGGACAAAGCGCGGATCCCGGACTGGGTTCGCGCTTTTTTCATCCCCACTCACGGCTTGCAGACCCCGACCAAACCCGACCAGGCCCCGAACAACCCCCGAACAACCCCCGAACTGCCCGCCTCCGCTTGCATTTGCAGGCAGAACTGATTAACTTTGAGAGATTTTTGCACACGACTGATGAAATACGACATTCAAGACTGCCTCGAAGGCAAATACAGCGAGATCGTCTGTCTCCTCACATACTTGGCCGACCCTGTCACCACCAAAGACCTCAAAGACTTATCCCAGAAGTTCGGCTGGAACAACAGGAAGCTGGACGACATCACCACGTTCTTCTCATACGCGATGCTCATCAAGACGAAGTGGCTGAGCTACATGGACAGAAGTTATCAGGTAGACCCGGCATTCTTTTTCATGGTCGCCACCTTTTTCCTCAAGAACAAAGCGGATCAGCTCAAACAATACGCCAAGATCTTCCCGCACCGCAGCGACAACGCCAAGTTCCTCTGGGCTGTGGCAGAAGCCCTGTTCAAAGAGGAAAAGGACGTCGCTTCCAAGGTCGGCGGCTCATTCCCGAAAGACAGCGGGGTGGACTACATCAGCATGGCCAATGACAACGGGGCCCTCAACGGCTACGCCCTGAAATTCGACAATGATGAATTCGCGCAGTACATTCTCGAGCGCGCCAGAGCACACACCCTATACAACCACACCAGCCCGGCCGTATTGGAGAATCTCTTGAACCTTGTTTCAGAGTACACCGGGAAAGGGCTCTGGAAAAATCATTTCAACTACACTTATCCTTTCGCCCGTCTGCAGGCGACATATTTCCTGTGCACCGGCAAAGTGGCCGACATGCCCGTCCAGGCATCACAGCTCTACTCCGCCCCGGCCATCGAAGCCATCCTGTCGCTATACAAGGGGAACTACTCAGACGCGTCCAAACTCTTCGCCGAATCCCTGAAGAGACGCAACCAGATGTTCGCCGACAAGAATTTCTACTATGACCCGCTGCTGTCCTTCTTCCTGATACTCAGCTATAAACTCTCAGACACGGACAAGGACCGCACCAAAGTCACCCAGTTCCTCGGCAAAAAGGCAGTCAGGGAAGCCGCCCAGCTCTACCCCGCCGTCCTCGCAGCCGACTATCTCAATAAGCCGGAAAGCCCACATCTGAAAGACTTCCTCGAAAGCGCATCACAGCAATACCAGTGGCTTCCGCTCAACGTCGAACTCATCGCAGCTCTCCAGGGCCACTTCGGATTCGAGGTCGCGCAGACAGCCCCCAACTATGCCATAGTCAAGCACGAGCTCAGCCCGTACATGAAAATCTCCGATTCGGAGAAACAGCAGCTTGAAAAGACCTTCGGCGGCACCCCGCTGATCAGCCGCTTCAAGCGGCTTGAACTCTGGGAAAGCGTCATCTCGGACATCGACCGCCTCGTCTCGGCCCCAGCCGCCGAAGAGGGAGCAGCCCCGGACGATGGCAAGTCCACGAGAGTGGCCTATTTCTACGATGAATACAACCGCAACCTCCAGATCAAGAGCCAGACGCGCCTCAAGAGCGGGAAATGGAGCGCCGGCAAGCGGATCTCCTACAGTGACTACAGCGCCAGCCCCGACTACATGGACGACACGGACCGCAAGATCGCGCAGATGGCGCTCCGGGGCTACGACGGCCCCTGCGTCAGACTCAACAGGGCCCTGCCCCTGCTCATCGGGAGCGACCGCGTGTTCGGGGGAATCTATGCACCTTACAAAGAACTGGAGATAGTCGAAGAAAAGCCTTTCCTCGCCATCCAGAAAAAGGGCCAGTCCTACCAGATAGTCTCAAACTTCCCGAAGACAGCCCTCCTCGCCAACGAGACCACAGCCTGCGACACCTCCTCCAAGAACCGCATCAAAGTCATCAACATCAACCAGATGCAGGCCAAGATCCTCTCCTCGATGCTCTCCCTCCCGAGTTTCCCGCTCCAGTCGGAAGAACGCCTCAAGGAACTGCTCTCCAAACTCGCTCCCCACATCGAGATCCACTCCGAACTGCTCGAAGGCGGCTCATCTCTGGAGAACATAAAAGGCTCGACCCTCATACACATCAAGATACAGCCGTCCGGCGACGGATACCTGACCCGGCTCTGCGTCCGCCCGCTGGAGGGCGGAAAACTCGAACTCTACCCCGGAGAAGGCGACCGCACAGTCTACGACGAAGCCGACGGCACACGTTACCAGGTGACCAGAACCCTGTCCAAGGAGAAAAAGGCCCTTAAGGAACTGGGCGACTACTGCTTCGACGAGCTGGACGGGTTCGACATCGAAGACAACGGCAAAGCCAGCCCGGAGCAGCTGCTCGGCATGGTGGAATGGGCCAGCCCGCAGGAGGACAAGTACGTCCTCGAATGGCCGTCCGACAAGAAGATAAAGGTTTACCGGGCCAAGGACAGCAGCATCAGCATCCACAGCGTAGCCGGAGAGCAGTGGTTCAAAGCCGAGGGGCAGATAGACTACTCCGACTCGGATTCGGTGTCACTTGAGAAGATCCTCTCGCTCATCAACGCCGGCAACCTCACGGGCAACTACATACGCCTTGATGACGAAAACTACATCTCCCTCACCGACACCCTACGAAAGCAGGTACGTCGCCTCGAAGCCATAAGTTCCTCAGGCAAGGACGGGGTGCAGATCTCCCGGTTCAACATCGGGGCGCTGGCAGAACTAGTGCATTCACGCCAGATGCACGTCGAAGCCGACAAGGGCGTCGCTGATCTGGAGAAACGCATCACCGAAGCCTCCAGCCTCGAACCGGAAGTGCCCGCAAATCTCAACGCCACGCTGCGCGACTACCAGGTGGAAGGCTTCCGCTGGATGGTCCGCCTCGCGCACTGGGGTGCCGGGGCCTGCCTGGCCGATGACATGGGACTCGGAAAGACAGTCCAGGCCATAGCCTTCATCCTCTACAAGGCCTCTGAAGGCGCATCCCTTGTCATCGCCCCGGCTTCGGTGGTCATGAACTGGCAGAAAGAGTTCGCACGCTTCGCCCCGACACTGCGCATAACCGTGCTCAACAATGAGGGCGACCGCGACTCCACCATCGACTCGGCCGGCCCCGGCGACGTGATCATCTCCACCTACGGCCTGCTCGCCCACGGGCAGGAGCACATCCTCGCCAAAGACTGGAACGTGGTCTGCCTCGATGAAGCCCACACCATCAAGAACCGCCAGACCAAGACCTCCGGTTCGGCCATGCAGCTCAAGGCCTCATCCCGGCTCATCCTCACCGGCACCCCTGTGCAGAACTACCTCGGGGAACTCTGGAACCTCCTCCAGTTCCTCAACCCGGGTCTGATGGGCTCTTTCGAGAGGTTCTCTTCCAAATTCATAGACTCCTCCGACCCGGATCTGGAGAGCCTCAAACGCATCGTGCAGCCGTTCATCCTCCGCCGCACCAAGGCCGAAGTGCTGGACGAACTCCCTGACAAGACCGACATCGTGCGCACCGTGCAGCTCTCCGACGCAGAGATGCTCGCCTACGAGACCATACGCGAAAAGGTGGAGCAGGACCTCGAAGACGAAAGCAAGGTCACAGTCAACGTCCTCGCCGAGATCACCCGTCTCCGTCAGGCAGCCTGCTCGATGGCCCTTGTAAACAAAGACTGGAAAGGCGGGACCAGCAAGCTCGCCGAACTCTCCGACCTTGTGCGCGAGATAATCTCCGGAGGCAACAGAGTACTCATATTCAGCCAGTTCACCAGTTTCCTCGACATGGTCAACGCCCAGCTCGACAAAGACGGGGTGAGCTATTTCTACCTCAACGGCTCCACCCCTATCCGCACCCGCAGCAAGATGGTCGCCGACTTCCAGAAGGGTGAGAAAGAGGCATTCGTGGTCAGCCTCAAGGCGGGCGGGCTCGGGCTCAACCTCACCGGCGCCAACTACGTGATCCACCTTGACCCGTGGTGGAACCCGGCCATCGAGAGCCAGGCCACTGACAGGGCCTACAGGATCGGACAGAAACAGAACGTGACCGTCTACCACCTCATCAGCGCCCACACCATCGAGGAGAAGATCCTGCGCCTGCACGATGCCAAGCGCCGCCTCGCGGACAACTTCCTTGAAGGCACCTCACAGGCCCACAGCCTCTCCCTCGAAGAGCTCCGCACCCTCTGCGACGGACGATAAACACTGTTTTATTTCACTAATACACATACGGCCAAAAAGAACGGGACCTCGATGAGGCCCCGTTCTTTTTTAGAGTACTATCGCTTCCTTGATGCTGTCCACGATGTAACGGACATCCTCATCGGTGACATACGGCCCTGCCGGAAGGCAGAAGCCGACCTTGAAAAGTTCTTCCTCGACCCCGTTGGTGTAGACCGGTGCGCCGGCATAGACAGGCTGCTTGTGCATAGGCTTCCAGGTAGGGCGGGCCTCGATCTTCTTGCCGAGCATGAAGACGCGCAGCGCCTCCACGTTCTCATTCGGCTGGCAGTCGGTAGTGGCACTGTCCACCTGATGTATCACGCCTGCGGCCCCGCCCACTGCGGTCTTGATGACCTCCTTGTAGGCGTTCTCCTGCCCCTTTATGCGGACATCCGGATCCAGGGTCGCGGCACAGAGCCAGAAGTTCGCATCGAACCTCGGGTCTGAGGGCTGCCTGTGGATATGCACTCCCCTCACATCGGAGAGGAGCTGCTCATAGAGGGCCTGCACGTGCCTATGGTGAGCGATATGCTCGTCCAGGACCGTCATCTGCCCGCGCCCGATCCCGGCGCAGACGTTGGACATTCGGTAGTTGTACCCGATGGCGGTGTGCTGGTAGTACGGGTAGGCGTCACGGGCCTGGGTGGCGTACCACATTATCTCGTTGGCATCCTCGTCGTTGCGGCATATAAGGGCCCCGCCCCCGGAAGTGGTGATCATCTTGTTGCCGTTGAACGAGAGCACCCCGTATTTCCCGAAAGTCCCGAGCACCTGCCCGTTAAACCGTGAACCCATCCCCTCGGCCGCGTCCTCCACCACCGGGATGCCGTAGCGGTCGGCTATCGCCATTATCTCATCGATCCTGTATGGCATGCCGTACAGGGCCACCGGCACTATGGCCTTGGGATAACGCCCCGTCTTGGCCTTGCGGTCGAGGATCGCTTTCTCCAGAAGGGCCGGGTCCATGTTCCACGTCTCCCCTTCCGAACCGACGAACACGGGATGCGCTCCAAGGTAGGTGATAGGGTGCGACGAGGCGCAGAAGGTGTAGCTCTGCACCAGCACCTCGTCCCCGGCCTTGACTCCGCAGCCGATGAGGGCCAGATGCACGGCGGCTGTCCCTGCGGAGAGGCAGACCACCTTGCGGTCAAGGGATTCTGCTTTCATCGGCTTCATTGCGCCGGCATCCGTAACCTGCCGTAGCGGAGCGCAGGAGTTGACGAAGTTCTCCAAATCTTTTTCGAAAGCATTGACATTCGGGCCCATAGGCACCACCCAATTGGTGTCGAAGGCTTCCTTGACATACTTCTGTTCCAGCCCTGCCTCGCTCATGTGCGCGAGACAGAGATAAATTGTCTTACGTTCTGACATATATGTTATATTGATTTTTCTTAATGCCTCGACAGGCTGCGTCAGGGCAATCCCCCCGTTGCAGATTCTCCATAGGCAAGCTTTCCCCGTCCCCTTGAGCAGAAAAACGGCTTCTTCCCGACAATGCCAGGTTTTGCTGATAGCGGTTATAGTGTTTGTAAACTACCATCCTACCGTCCTGTTCATTTTCAAGACGTTACGGAGTTCGATTTTTGTATTTTTCCTGATTATTTT
>CAKVDS010000021.1 GCA_934726455.1 uncultured Bacteroidales bacterium | reverse complement strand
TCCGCCTCTGCGGCCACGGCGGCTTCCCGGTCGGCTATCTCCTTGTCCACACGGGCATCAAGGGCCGCGTCCGCCGCTTTCCGTTCGGAGGTCTCCGTGTCCACCCTCTTTCCGAGGGCGGTGTCTGCCGCCGTGCGTGCCGCCGCCTCGTCCGCTATCGCCTGCTTGCGCTCCGCCACCTCCGTGTCGAGGTCGGTGCGCAACTGGCTTTCCGCACCCTCCGCGCGTTCCTGCTCCTTGTCTATGTTCGCCTGCAACGCCTTGTCAGCCTTGTCACGCGCGTCCGCCTCTGCGGCCACGGCGGCTTCCCGGTCGGCTATCTCCTTGTCCACACGGGCATCAAGGGCCGCGTCCGCCGCCTCACGGGCTGCGGCCTCATCCGCTACAGCCTGTTCCCTGTCGGCTATCTCCTTGTCGATGCGCGCGCCCAACGCCGTGTCGGCATCCTCGCGTGTCGAGGCTTCGGTGTCGATGTTCTTCTGGAGCAGCGCCTCCGCAATCATCGCGCGCGTCCGCTCCTCCTCCACCGCCTCGCGTATCCATTCCTTGACAGACACGCCGAACGGCACGTCCATCGGCTTGAGGATCCATTCGCCGCCGCCCCAGATGATCCATGAGAGCTCCGTCACCGCAAGGCCGCCGCAATGCCGGTACACGCCCGGCTCCGCCGCCAGCCATGCGAACCTCTGGTCAGGCTCGCCCGGATCGTCATCGACACCGAGCACCCCGGCCACCTGATAGCCGGCCCCGAGGCTCCTGACCATAGCCTCCAGTACGTCATGCAGCGTCTGGCCGGTGATTTCGCGCCGTCCGTTCGCCTTGATGCGGTCGTCAATCGCCGCCACTAACTTGGAATAATTCATATCTTGATAGTTGTTATTGATTTTCAGCGCACAAAGTGCCTTGAGCAGCTCTGATATACACATTTGCAAACACGCCGGCGCATTCGTCGGCAAATCTCTGGTTGAATGTCTGGAAAGTGACGGATCCGTCCGTGAAGAGCCGCCCGTCACCGTCCACGGCCCTCAATATGTCGGAAAGGACATCGATGCCCACCGACTGGATCTCCAGCTCGTTGGACTTGTCCGGCGTGAGCCGGTCGACGTAGAAGAGCGTGAACGCATAGGACACCATGGCGCTCCCGGCCTGCGCGGTGTGCGTCCCCTGCGTCCACCCGAACACCCCGTAACGCACCGCCGGCAATGACGAAAGGCGGAAGATGTCCTGCGGCACCACCGTCTCCACCGCCGGCTGCGCCTTCGCCGCGCGTTCCAGCACGGCCACCACCTCCGCAAGCGTCATCCGCGACGCCCTCCCCTGCGTTTGCCACGCGGCCCTCCGAGCCACACGCCGCACGTGGCCGCGCTCCTGAGGTTCGAGCCGATACGGGCGCATTGCGCGTCCGTCAGCTCCGGGAACTTCGCGCGGTTGTCCAGAAGCCAGTTCTGCAAGTCCAGGCAGCACGCGTCCGCCTTGGTCTGCCAATAGGCCTGCGTCCGGCTCAGCTCCTCCACGCTCGCCCCCTGGTGGTTGGTATCCGTGTCCCTGACCACCCCGAAATTGGCCACCTTGAACGACACCTTCCACAGCACCTCCACCACGGATGCATACGCAAGGAAGTACTGGCATCGCCGCAACAGATCCCGGTAGTCCGGCTCGCTGCCGTCATAAGCGGCCAGGAAGTCGTCATTGAAATCCTCGTTGAAGTCTGCCCTCACCAAAGTCTTCAGGCGCGCCAGAAGGGCGTCCCCGAGCACGTTCCGCAACTGCATGTCCTGCGCCTCCCGGATTGCCGGCAGAAGGTATTTCCCGGCGAGGTTGTCGCTGATGCTCGTTACCGACTTGACGAACTTTTCGGAAGTCAGGAGTATCTCTATCTGCACCGCCATCACCGCACCTCCTTCTCGCCGCCGCGCTCAAGGGAGAACGGCGTTATCGTCAGCACCCCGGCCTGCCCGTAGATGCGGTCATAGGCGTCGCAGATCATCCGCTGCATCGGCTGCACCGCCGTGCGGTTGTACAGGCGGAAGCTCTCCTCGTACTGCTCGTTCGCGAACCCGTTGCCCTCGGTCGGGATGCCGAAGAGGTTCGGGTTCGCCCGGAACGCCGTGAAGAGCTGCTGGCGCGACCGTTCGGAAAGGGCCTTGTACCTGTCCCCGAAATCCTCCACAGTCGGGGATTCGATGGTCGTGGCCGTGTCCTTGGAGTTGTTCCAGGAAAAGAGGATGCGCCCGGCATTGGCGTGGCCGCTGAACTTCTCCGTGAACTCGTCTTCTATCTGTTCCTTTATCTGGTCATCCGGGACACCGTTATTAAAGTTCACTATCTGCGAACTCGTGAACCCGTTGTCCAAGGAATTGAGGTGGAAGTCATCGATGCCGCGCTCTATCTCCCCGGCCTTGACCGCAGATGCGAACTTCGGGACGGGGTACACCTTGCGCCGCACGGTCTTCACGAAAAGGATGCTCGAGGCGTGCAGGCTCCGTCCGTCCTCATCCAGCGTCCCCCACTCAAGGGACGGCATGAACACCGGATAGCGGATGACGGTGTGGGCCGTCCGTTTCGCCCAGTCTTCGCACCACCAGAACACGGAGTTGTCCTTGTTCGTGCGGATCCGCCGCATGTCGATGTAGTAGACTTCGGAGGGCCGCCCGTCCCGTCCCCTGATGACCTGCAAGGCAAAGCCCCCGTACAGGTTCAGATCCGTGGCGATGTCCCTCAGCTGTTCAGCGACAGTGTCGCCCCTCAGGTTCATGGCCCCCGGGGTCATGCCGTCACGCAGCGGCAGGATGGAAGCGTCATCGCCGGCGATGAAGTCCACCGTCCCGTCGATGATGCTCTGGAGCGTCGGCACGTTGTCGTAAAGCTCCGTCAGATATTCGGGGTACATGTTGCCGTCACCCCATTCCACAAGGCCGTCCCGTCCCTGCGCCACCTTCTCCCTCGGAGATATGATGTTCGTCTCCAGATAGGGGTCAAGTGCCGCGAAACTCACCGTCTTGCGCGTTGTCTTAGTCGTTGCCATATTGCTTATAGATTATCTCGTTGTCTCCGTTCTCCCACCGGTCGGCCTCATAGTCTCCGACCACGGCCACGCCCGTGCCGAGCGTCTCGCCGTCTTCCCCGGCCAGGCGGTAGTCCCATTCCCCGTCCGGTATCTCCCACGCCTTGCGCGTCTCCGGCAGGGACACCGCAAGCACCCATCCGAGGGTATTCTCCGACAGCACCTCCACCGCCAGTTCATACGTGCGGCGGTCGATGCCGCTTGTAAGCACCAGCCGCGCCGGGATGCCTGCCACGACCAGGGGGAGGGACACCTCCTGCCTGTCTGCCGTATTCTGCAAATAGATCATCTTTTTCCTATGGGTATTCATACGCTGATTTTCGTAACTGCGAAGACAGTTTTGCAAAAAATCGGTATCTTCGCGACTGACAAATATTCATCTATGGGACAGAAAGAAGCTTTGCAGTTGTTCAACGACAAACAGATCAGAACAATCTGGGATGACAAGGAAGAGAAATGGTATTTCTCCATCGTGGACGTGGTGGCGGTACTGACTGACAGCGCGGATCCTTTCGCATATTGGAGGAAATTAAAGCAACGTCTAAAAAATGAGGGGAATGAAACCGTGACGAATTGTCACGGTTTGAAAATGCACGCAGCGGACGGGAAAATGAGGCTCACCGACGCGGCAGACCAAGTTCAACTCTTCCGCCTCATCCAGTCCATTCCGTCCCCCAAGGCGGAGCCGTTCAAAGCTTGGATGGCCCAAGTGGCATCGGAGCGCATAGATGAAATACAGGATCCGGAGCAGGCCATAGACCGGGGCATCGAATACTACAGGCGGAAAGGGTACGGAGAGGGATGGATCAACGAGCGGATGAAGGGAAAGGAGGCTCGCAAGGCACTGACGGACGAATGGAAGCGGACGGGCGTGAAAGACAGCCAGTATGCCTCCCTCACTGACATCATAACGCAAGAATGGTCGGGGTTCACGACAAAACAGTACAAGAATTTCAAGGGGCTGAAGAAAGAGAACCTCCGCGACAATATGACCCGGATGGAAAGCGCTCTCAACACCCTTGCAGAAGTGGCCACCACGGAATTGTCCCAGAAGCAGAACCCGTCAAGCTTTGAACACAACAAAAGGATAGCCAGAAGCGGCGGCCACGTCGCCAAGACGGCAAGGGCGGAACTGGAGAAACAGCTCGGGCGTTCCGTCGTGACTTCCGCCAACGCGAAAGGGCTGAAAGCACCTGATGAGACAAGGCAGATAGCCTCCGAAGACACAAAGGAATGATCATCTGTTGAGCCATATTCGGGCCGCAGCCCCCGAAAGGGCCACGGCTTTTTTTTTGCGCCAAAGGGGCGACCCCTCAAGGCCGCCCCGGAAAAGAAAGGAAAACGAAGTTTAGTCAGTGATCGCGGAAATGTCCACGCCGCCCTCGCCGGTCTGGACTTCCATCGGCATCTCCAGGGACGTGTCCTGAAGGGTGATGCTGTAGCCGTTGCGGTCGGTGCGCGCCGTCCCCGTCTGGCCGTCCCCGGCGGACGCCAGCACGGGCTCATCCTTGCCGAGATACCAGTAAAGGCCGTTCGCGTCCTTGACTATGCAGGCCAGTTCACCTGCCGCAAGGGCGGAGATCTCCACGCGCTTCGCGGTCTCCATCCGGTTGAAAGGGAGCATGAGGTCGCTCTGAACGAAAGTCACTCCGTTGGCCTTGTCGATGGTGTAGGTCGAAGTGAGGCTGCCGGCCTGGCGTGCGAAGCTGTAGCCCTTGAACTTGGCCGAAGCCGCCATGGCTATGGCGTTTATCTTGCCGTCCTTGACGGTCACGGAGGACACGTCCGCCGCATTGGCGATGTATACCTCCACTATGCCGCCCATAGAGGGGGCGCAATCGCGGGCGATGCCGCTGAGGGTCTGAGTACAACTCATTGTCTATGTGTTTTGTGCCTGAACTGCAAAAGGGGCGGGGTACCGCCCCACCCCTTGCCTGCCAAGCGTTGTTAAACTTCTATGTTGTTAAGACGATGCTTTAGTGGTGAACACGTGTTTGTCGTCAGCGAGCTTCGCCACGTTTGCGGCGATGCTCTCCACGCCTGCCGGACTTGCCGGGGCGGCGGCGAACGTGCCTATCACGCACTGGTCAGGGAACGCCACCTGCACGCCCGAGTTCCAGAGAACCTTGAGGCGGAAGGTGTCGTTGTCCTGCGAGTACCACAGGCGCACGTCCTCCTCGTCCCCCTGCATGTCGGTGCCGTAAATGAGGTTTCGGGCGAAAGTGCCGACAACCTTGAGCGAACCCTCAAGCCCGTAGGTCTTGACGATGCGGCATGCGGTGCCCGGGAGCACGATCTCCTGCGGCTCCTCGTCCTGAGGGCCGCTGTAGTGGTAGAGGTTGGCGGCCACCAGCTCAAGCGCGAACTGGTCGAAGATCTCCGGGGCCACGAAGATGGACGCGCCCCTCTTGCGTGCCTCGGCCGGGATGGCCTTGAACACGGAGATGAGTCCGGCATAAGCGGATGAGCCGGACGCGATGGCGACCTTCTTCGCGTCGCTTTCTGCCGCGATGAGTTTCAGAAGGCCGTCGATCCACTTGAGGTCGGCATCGCTGGTTTCGGTCTTGTCACCCTGCCAGATGAGCTTCTCGATCTTGGCGTTGATGACGTCGGTCACGCCCTGGAGCACCTCGGCCTCGAAAGGCAGGCTCTCGGCGTTGGCGTTGTTGCGCACGAGGTATTCAGCGTACTTGCCGATGAGGGTGCGCGGGCATATCTCCATGTCCACCTTGATGCTCGGGGCGTTGATGGTGCGCTGTGAGAGTTCGGCGGATCCGTCGGCGCTGAAGCCGCAGGCGCTGCCGTCCTGTAGTGTCGGGTCGATGTCAAGGAAGTTGACATAAGCGTTCAGCTTCACGCCCGTCTGGATGGTCATCCTTTCGCGCGTGCCGCTGCCGGCGAGGGCGAAAGTCTTCAGAAGGATGTCCCGGTTGGTCTGAACATAGTCAGGCAACGAGCTCACAAGAAAATTTACATTTGCCATATTTCTCGATGGTTTGATTGTTTCACTTATTTCCCGGCTTCCAGTATTGAGGCCAGCCGGTCAAGCCCCTTGTTGCCCGTACGGGCGAATTTCTGCGAGGTCTGGACGACCTCCACCGCCGGCTTTGCCAGCGGCTGCGCCTTGAGTTCCTCGATCTGCCTGCGGAGTTCGGCGTTTTCGCCGGCCACGGCGTCCGGGTCGTAGTCCACCGGCACGAACGCCGGCTTCACCTCGGTCTCGGCACCCAGCTCCACAGAATCATCCTCACCGCGTGTCACGGCGATACGGATGTATTTCGGGTTGTACTCCTCGTCATACGTGCAGATGACCACATGGTCATCAGCGGCCTCGGCAACGTAGAAATCCGCATAGCCCTTTGCGGCCACGGCTTCAACGACTTGCGCCACCTTCTCATCGTAGGTCATCTCATACGCCTGCCGCATGCGCCTTGCGGCCACCTCGGCGCGGTCGTCGGAAATCTCCGTCACCTTGCCATCCTTGACGCGGATCACCTTGCCGTCGGCGGTCACGTAGTCCCCGTCAGCGGCTGCGGCCCTTTCGCCGTCTTCACCGACCGTATACACGGCCATGTCGGCTGCGAGGTCATCCTCACCGTCCCATTCCAGGCGGCCCTTGTCGGTGTCCACGCTCCCGAACTCTTCAGCCTCGCCCTCCTCCGTGGCGACTTCGGCTTCCGGGTCGCGGATCTCCGCCACCTTGCCGTCCGCCACGACGATGGTCTTGTTGTCCGGGGTTTTGTACTCCCCGTCACCGGCCTGCGATGTGGTGCCGTCTTCCGCTTCCACGGACACGGCATCTCCCTCCTTGAGGTCATCGTCTCCGTCCCAGACGAGCACCCCCTTGTCGGTCGTCACGCTGCCGAACTGCGCAAGCACCTTGGCGAGCGCAGCCTTGATCTTTGATATTCTCATTCTTACAGAATTGGTTTGTCTTCCGAACTCCCCGGCACGGGCGGCGTCCCGATCGACGCGCTCCTGGTTGCGGTCCGGCACGAAGTCAAACACGCCCTCCAGGCTGAACCCCTTGTAGGTGCCGGCCTTGACCTCGTCCCAAACATCATCGTTCGTGACGTGGAACTCGGCGAAGAGAGACCCGTCCGCGATGTCACCGAACCCGTCCGGGCTCAGGCCGCGCGCGCCGTCCTTGATGAACCACTGCACCATCTGCACGCCGTCCACGCCGCTGCCGTCCCTGTGCATGAGGTTGACCTCGTTCTGCCGCCCGTCCGCAAGGTACTGCTCGGCCATCTGCCGTATGGTGTCCCCACGGTAGATGACGTAGTACTCGCCGTCCCTGTCGTCCCGGCGGTATATCGGGAAGTCGGCGCGCATCACCACGCCGAACACCAGCCGCCGCTCCTCGTCCTCGACCCTGTAGAGCTGCCTTTTCCGTTCCGCCGCCATGGCCACGAATCCGGAGCACACCGCCGGATCGTCCACGAGCGAAATACGCAGCATTCCCGTGCCGTCAGAGCCGACACGGGCATCGTACACCGGTATCCCGTTTATGGTCGCCAAATCACCCATTCTATGCCGTTTTTACGGGTGAATATGCGAAAGCCCCGGGCTGTAACACCCGGGGCTCCGTCAGAAGGACGTCTCCGCGATACGCGCCCTTGTCGCGTTCCGTTCCGCCTGGAGGTCGGACGCAAGGATGTAGACCCGCTGCGGGCTCGCCGCCGCATCCGCGCCTCGCCATCTCCTCCAGCACCTGCGCGTTGGTGCTTCCCGGGTGCTCCCGGTGGATGTCCTCATACTGCGTGCGCAGCCTCTCGTAGCGCCGCATCCGCGCCTTCTGCGCATCCGTCATCAGCCTTTCCTTTTCCATGTCTTGAAGATAGTAATTTCCCACGAATAATTTAGCATTTTACGAAACATAGAGAGCAAAAAAAATCAGTCCTGATCCTTGAATCTGAAACACATCTTCGCCATCTCCTTCAGTTTTTGCGCCGTCGGGCTGTCATCCTCCGCGAACTCCACGGCCCCCTTGAATATCGGCACAAGATCGGGGCAGCCGCCCAGCAGCCCGGCGAAACTTGCGCGTATATTGTCGCTGAGGCCCTCTATCGTCGCGACATGGTGTGTTCCGGCGTTCATCACGAGAAACAGCGACGACACGTCCTCCTGCCCCTGCGCTTGAACCTCGGCCCTTTCCTGTGCGAAATAGGCTTTCAGCGTGTTGACGGCCTCGTCGACCTGCACTTCCGTGATTCTCTGTTCGTTCTTTTTCGTTTCCATTTCCTTGTTGTTTTTGAGTTGTTTTATGAAGTTGTCTTAAAGCCCCAGTATACGGCGGATCATCCCGGCTTTGGCGCGTCCGTCCTCATACATTGCCGCCGATTCATCGAACTCGTACACTTTCCCGCTTATACGCTTCAGCCCGCTGTTCCAAACCCGTTCATACGCTTTCAAGATCATGCGGTCTTCCACGGTGATCGTCCGGAGGTTCAGCCCCACCATTATGTCGCATGTTCCGTTCGCGAGGTCGAAGTTTATGATCTTGACCGTCGTCTTTGCTTTGTTGTTTCTTGTCTTCATGTTTTCTAAAATAATTTATTATTTTTGCAACCGCTTTGGTATTGCTTTCGGGTACAAAGTTAATACTATTTTCGTAAAATGCGAAATTTTATAAAGAAAAATGCGAAAATTTTTGAAACCATTAATACAGGCCGCTGAAATGCGTAGCTTTTTTGCGCGTAATGGCATAAAGAACAAAGAGATTGCCGAAAAACTTGGAATATCGGCGGCCGGTGTCAGCAATTTGCTTGCGGGTCGAGATCCACTCGGCAAGCAGCGTGCCCAGGCGCTGCACGACGCATACGGCTTCGACATCGGCTTCCTCCTGACGGGGGTCGGCTCCCTCATCCCGGGCGAGGGCAACGTATATGCCGCGCCGCCGGAGTCCGAGAAGCCCCCGGAACCCCGGCCCGAACCGCCGGCGGATCCGCGCGCCGGAATCCCTCCCCCGGAAGTCAACACGCAATGGCTGTCCGACCTCTCCGCCATGATGAAGCAGATGGCAGACCTGTCCAACCGCGTGCTCTCCCTCCAGTCGGAGCTCCAGCGGATGCAGCAGAAGCCCCAGACCCCCGACCCGGAGAAGGAACGCCTGTGGGATCTGGTCGGCCGCCTCACGCAGGCCGGAGTCCTGCCGGCCAAGAAGGACGAAAACGGCGGAAATCCGCCGAAAGACTGAGCCGAAACCGCCACGGCATCCCGAACAATCTACATAAATACATACAAATCAATCTCTTACAGAAAACGGCAACGAGTGTTGCGGAAATTCCACATATAAATGACAGGTAAAGTTCTCATATTTTCAGCGCCTTCCGGTGCCGGCAAGAGCACGGTCGTAGGTCACCTGCTCAAATCACACCCGGAGCTGGAGTTCTCCATATCAGCCACTTCACGAGCACCGCGCGGCAGCGAACGCGACGGGACAGAATATTATTTCATCTCAGCCGACCGTTTCAGGGAACTGATAGCACAAGACGCGTTCGTGGAGCACGAGGAGGTATATCACGACCGCTTCTACGGCACGCTCAAAAGCGAAGTGGAGCGGATCTGGTCCAAAGGGCACGTGATCATATTCGACGTGGATGTCAAAGGAGGGGTCAACCTCAAGAAATACTTCGGTGACGCCGCCCTCTCCATACTGATACTTCCCCCGGACATGCAGGTGCTGGAGCGGAGGCTCCGCGGACGCGGTACGGACAGCGAGGCGGACATCAGGGAAAGACTTGCGAAGGCCGAATCGGAAATCGCTTTCGCAAAGGGCAAGTTCGACCGCGAGATAGTCAACGACAAGCTTGAGGACACGCTGTCCCTTGCGGACAGGACAGTAGACGCTTTCTTATGCGGATAGCCGTCTATTCCGGGTCTTTCGATCCCCTGCACATCGGACACCAGGCGATAATGGAATACCTCACCAACGTCAAGGAGTTCGACTGGGTGTATCTTGTAATCTCCCCCCAGAATCCGCTCAAGAGCCCGGACAAGGCTCTCAGTGCAGAGCAGCGGTACCGCGCAGCCATCCAGGCCGTGCTGCGTCACCCGGAGCTCCACGTGTGGGTGGACAACATAGAGCTCCAGATGCCGCCTCCCAATTACACCATAAAGACATTGGACGCGCTCAAGAAGCGGGAACCGCACAACGAGTTCTCTCTCGTGATAGGCGCCGACAACCTCCAGAACATACACAGGTGGCGCGACGCCCCGCGTCTGCTGAGCGAATACGGGGTGGTGGTGTACCCGCGCAGCGGATACGACATGCACCGGACAAGGCAGCTGCTTCTCGAAGAATGCAGGCAGTTTCCCGCCCCGTACGTGATGGATTCCTGGACCAGCCCCGACACGGCAAGCCTCGAAGAGCTCGACCACCTCTACCACATAAAGCTGATTGACGCGCCTATCGTGGAAATATCCTCCACCGAGATCCGGGAACGCGAAGCCATGGGCGAGGACATGTCCGCCTACCTCATGTGACACCAGAACAAATAACGATAATGAAAACCAAGATCATCCTTGCACTCCTGCCCATGCTCGCGGGAGCATGCAGCCAGAACGTGGAGTACTTCCCGGCCAGACAGGCATCGGAAGTGAATCCCGACACCCACCTTGTACTCACATTCACAGAGCAGCCTTCAGTCGGCAAGACAGGCTTCATCCGCATCTGGGACGCGGTTTCGGGCGAATGCGTGGACAGTCTCGACCTCAGCCTCCCGTCCGGGCTCACCGAGAGCCGCACCTACGGCGACGACTGCGACTACACCAAAATTCCTTACGACTATTCCCGGGACTTCATCCCGACCAACCGCAACACCCTCCCCGGAACCCCTTCCGGCACGGCCGAGCCGACGCCGCGCGACATGCAGCTCACCATCATCGGAGGCTTCACTGACGGATTCCGCTTCCACCCGGTGATAGTACACGGCAACACCGCCACCATCTACCCTCACAACAACATGCTTGAATACGGCCACAACTACTACGTCACCATAGACGAAGGAGCCATCGTATGCGGAGGTTTCAAGGGCGTGAAGAAAGGCGAATGGAGCTTCACCACCAAGTCCGCAGGCCCGGCAGACCTCAGGCACCTCAGCGTCAACGCCGACGGCAGCGGTGACTTCAACACGGTACAGGGAGCTCTGGACGCCGTGCCGGACTTCTGCAAAGACACAACGACAATAGAGATAGCCGCCGGAGATTATGAGGAGATAGTCTACGCGCGCAACAAGACAAATGTCATAATCAGAGGTGCCGGGAAAGACGCGACCAAGGTACACTAT
Organism: uncultured Bacteroidales bacterium; assembly: GCA_934726455.1. Classification (GTDB taxonomy): domain Bacteria; phylum Bacteroidota; class Bacteroidia; order Bacteroidales; family UBA932; genus Cryptobacteroides. The sequence goes on along the minus strand of CAKVDS010000021.1, from coordinate 26,543 downwards.
GCCAACAACGAGGTGTTCAATCCGCATCCCCTCACAGTCAAGACGAACGAGTGGCCGGGGACATTCCCGTCCCGCCGCGCCGCATTCGCCCTGGACAACTGCAGCGACATCATCATAGAAGACATCACCATAGCCACGGATCTAAAGGGGCAGGCCGAGGGACTTCTGCTCAACGGAGAACGCATAGCCATGTATAACGTGCGCATCATCGGCTCAGGCGACGCCCTCCAGGCCAACGGCACCATCTACATGCAGGACAGCGAACTGATCGGAGACGGGGACACCATCCTCGGACGCGGCAGCCTGTTTGCCTACCACAGCAGTTTCTACAACCACGGCGGCCCGTTCTCGTGGGTGCGCAATGTGAGGCCGGCACATGGGGACGTATTCGTGGAGTGCCATTTCGAGGGACTCCCGGACAATCCGGCAGACTATGGACGTACCAAGACCAACCACGGCACGGGCTACCCGGACGCAGAATTTGTGGTGATCAACTGCACCACACGTCATTTCAACCCGGCAGGCTGGAGCAGCATCGGCTTCAAGAGTGCCAAGATGTTCGAATGCCAGACCCGCGACGCCGACAGCGGCAAACTCGTGGACACCTCGAAAAGACACGAGTGGTCCCGCCAGCTCGACCCGGTCAAGGACAAGAAGCTCATCGCGGACTACTCCGACCCGGCATTCGTGCTGAACGGCTGGAAGCCTGAAATCAGATAAAAGAAAAAAGCCCGGTTGACACCGGGCTTTTTTTCTTTTACATGTCGCAAACTTATTCCTTGATGCAGCGCACTGACATTGCGTCAGCGCGGGCGGCGGTCCCCACCGGAGAGGCAGTCATATACGGACTGATCTGAAAGGCTATCACGCAGGAAGCGACTCCCGGGTTGCCGACAAGGGCTTCAGCCGCGGCATTTCCCCAATAGTTGCCCCACAGGCCGCTCATGGATCCATAGAGCATCCCATAGGCACCATAGTAACGTGTGGCGGCGGGGAAGAAGAGGCTGTTGCCGCTTGCCACATTGAAGAACCACCCGTAATTGAAATCATTGGCATCCACCACACCGTCCCCGTTTGCGTCAGCGACATCGAAAGTGTCTACGGTCCAGGTGATACCTCCGGATGTGGTGAAAGTCCTGAATGCGTCAGCAGGCGGCACACGGTATCCCACAGGGCACGGATCATAATAGGACTTCGCCCCCTTGTTGGGATAGGTGTCAGTGGCCTTGTCCCGCACGTTGCCGTCCGGATTGCCCCAGAGGGCATCCACGGACTCGGAGAGCCAGTCCTGAGATGTAGCGGCAAGGGCCTGGCTGGCGATGCAGACCGTAGGATTGGCTATGGCGAACTCCAATGTGTTGTCTTCAGCGGAGGTCCAGGAAGTATTCTTTATTTTGACCTCTTTGCCGTCTGCATCGTAGAGCGGAGCCCCCACAGTTTTCGTGTCCCCGGTGAGGGTCGGCGAGGCAGGGAACGGGTCCTTGCGTCCCCACTGATAGAGAAAGCCATAAGGCTTTACATCCGCTTTCTCTCCGAACTTGGAAGTCAGCGCACCGAGGTTCATGTTCATGACACGGTAGCCTGACTTAAGCCCGTATGTAAGCACTTCCTCTTCAGGATACCAGATATGCCAGCTCCAAATGATATTGTCATCCGCATCAAGGGCGGCGATGAGAGCATTGCCCGGTTTCCCGGATGAAGTGAAGCTTATCTTTCCATCGGCATAAGAAACAGCGCTCACAAGGCCTTTCTCTGTCTCCCACACAAGTTTCGCCCCGGCAGGAGCGAGGGCTGCCGGCTTGGCCAGCCCCTCGGTCTCGGCCCCGTTGCCACGCACTGTGGCATCAAACGAATAATCTCCAGGTTCGGAGAGCAGATAACAGTTGGCCGTGCCCTCATAACTGAGATTCACAGTCTTCTCTTCCGGCCTCGGCTCCGGGCCAGGGGCGATCTCCACCTTGTTGCAGGAAGCGGCGAGCATAATAGCCAGACCGCAGCAAAAATAAATAACCTTCTTCATAATAATAGGATAAATACACTTTACCGACAAATATAGAAAAATTTAATAATATCGCAACATCTTGAAAAACAGGTCACTATTTACAAACAGCAAATAAAACGGCTTAAATCCCGACGTTTTGAAACCCGAAACGGCAAAGCCTTTTGCAAATTGAAATTATTTTCGCATTTTTACCGCGAGTAAAATATCTTTATGCTACGGAAAATCATCCTCTGCGCCACCGCCATTTGCGCGGCCGCAATTCACGTATCGGGACAGACGGCAGAAAAATACACCCCAGACTACAGCTGGGAAGTACGGACAGGATGGGGTTACGCTCCGATTTCCGGACTTGTGCTCTATGCCTTCGGGGCGCTCAACCACATCACATCCGATGAGACTGAAGGCGGAAGCGACAGCGGCATAGCCACCGGCGATCTGTCACTGGACATGGCACGTAAAATCAACCGCTGGCTTGCAGTCGGGGCGGACTTGAGCTGGAGCCGCTTCAGCGGACACGGAGACGACGGGCGCGACCATATTATGGACATGTACGCCGTCATGCCGCAAGTCACCATGAATTATCTCACAAAAGAAAATCTGACTCTCTACGGCAAGCTCGAGGCCGGCATAGGTGTCATAAACTTCGACTGCTCAGGCGCGTCCCTGTTCTTCGCAGCACAAGCCTCCCCGATAGGAGTGACCTATGGACACAGGTTCTACGGTTTCGCAGAACTGTCCGCAGGCACCCTCTATCAGGGAGGCAAGATCGGTTTCGGTTTTCGTTTCTGAGTTCCCTACCAGTATCTTGGATTTGAGTCCAGAACTTTCTCCACAGTATAGTCAGCGGCTTCTTCGGCTGTCATTTCACGGAGTCCCGGCCATTTTGAGCGCGTGCTCATGTCAGCCCGCAGCCCTCTGTTGCCATATTCATACAGATGCAGGTCAGGGCTTGTGGCAGCATAAGGCATGCCCCAAACAGTAGGCCAGCCGAGAGGGTCCATCTCATCGCAGTAGTCACTGTTGAGAATCGCCACCTTCGGATAGTTGTGCCAAGGCCGGCCTATAGCTATGCTGCGCCCGTCATCACCCTGACGTGGGCTGTTGCCGCTATAGGTGAAACGGCAGCGGTCAAACACGAACCCGTATTTCTGGTCTTTCGGAGTAGACGGGGCGGTAATCCAGCCACCGCCCCAGCTGCGGATCTCGCAGCCCTCAAAATAACCGATTCCGCCTCCATATATATAGTCAGTGCGTCCGATTACCAGACAGTTCTCAAAATAGCTGCGTTTGCCGGACGTCCACAGATATATGGTATCCTGATAGCTTGATATGACGCAATTACGGAAAGATGTCCTGTCGGCGCAGACGGTGATTGCAAGTGCCTGCCCGACCGGTCCCGCCGTATTGCGGATCGTGAGGTTCTCAAAAGAGCAGCCCTCACCCATGATTGTCAAAGTTGCGGAGGTCCGCACCAGCATGGCGTTGCCGCTCCACTTCGGCCACACATCCGCAGGAAGTTTATTGCCTGTCTGAGGGCTGTTGCCATCATACATGTGGTAACTGATTATCGTTCCCTCACGGCTCTCTCCGACAAAAGAAAGATTGGTCTTTCCCTCCGGGATGATCAGTTTCTCCTCATCATACACGCCATCCTTTATATATATGACGAACTTCTCCCGCGAGCAGACCGGAGCAGCATCTATGGCTGCCTGAAGGGTTGTGCAATCCCCGCTCCCGTCCTTGGCCACCACAAGATCCGCGGCGACCTTAGGGTTGTCCGAAGAGAGAGAGACCGTCACTATCTGCCCGGGAACAGTCTCGATGTCATACAGATAAGCGTGAGGCACGGCCGGACCGTGCAGATCAGCCTCGGGGCTGACCATCGGTCTGAGTATCTCCTGCGCCGCGAAGAGCGGATTAGGATTCTCCGAGCCGTCCTTGACTTCCTTGAGTCCCTCTCCCTGAAGTTTCCAGTAAGAGCGGATGCGGAGGTTTCCTCCCAGCGTCGAGCGGATTACAGCCTTCTGCAAAGTGTTGTCCGCCCACTCGATGTCCTCCATATCAAAGCCTCCACGTGCACGGAGTCCCTTGATGGAGCCCTTGTGCCAAGCGTCCGGAAGAGCCGGAAGGAGGTGAACCGCTCCGTCGTGGCTCTGCATGAGCATCTCGGCGATTCCGGCGGTGCAGCCGAAGTTACCGTCTATCTGGAAAGGCGGATGCGCGTCGAAAAGGTTGGGATAAGTTCCGCCGCCCTGCCCTTTCTGCACCTGCGGATCCACGTGGTTGAGCTGGTCCTTGATCATCTTGAAGGCATGGTTGCCGTCCAGCATCCTGGCCCAGCAGCACACTTTCCATCCCATTGACCACCCGGTTGAAGCGTCAGTGCGCTGTATCAGCGTATTGCGCACAGCATCGAAGAGCACCGGAGTGCGGTACGGGGAGATCTGGTATCCCGGGAAGAATCCCCACAAGTGAGAGATGTGGCGATGATGGTCATCCGGTGAATCCCAGTCCTGCGCCCATTCCTGAAGCTGGCCGTAACGGCCGACCTGCATAGGAGTAAGCCTGTGACGGAGAGTCTTGAGCGTGTCGCTGAACTCCTTGTCCACACCAAGTATATCTGAAGCACGCTCAATATTGGAGAACAAGTCGGACACCAGCTGGTTGTCCATCGTCACACCCGACTGGAGATTGCCGCTCTGTAAACGGGGCCTGTTCTCCGGAGAGCTGGAAGGGACGACAACCATATATCCCGTATTCGGATCTTCAACAAGGAAATCGACGAAGAACTCTGCTGCGCCTTTCATTATAGGGTAAACCTCAGCGAGGTAATCCTTGTCACCGTTGTACAGATAGCGGTCCCACAGGTGCTGGCACACCCATGCGCCACCGGTCGGCCAAAGGCCGCAATAAGCATAGTCAAGAGCTCCTGTGCAACGCCACAGGTCAGAGTTGTGGTGGAGAACCCATCCACGGCAGTCATATTGTCTGCGGGCCGTCTCGCTTCCGGACTCCGAGAGTTCTTTGACCATCCTCAGGAACGGCTCGTGAAGCTCGGCAAGGTTGGTCACTTCAGCAGGCCAGTAGTTCATCTCGGCGTTGATGTTGGTCGTGTAGTTGCAGCACCATGGCGGAGAAGTGTGCCTGTTCCACTTGCCCTGAAGGTTTGCCGCCTGTCCTCCCGGCTGTGAGGAGGAGATGAGCAGGTAGCGTCCATAATTGAAATACAGGGTCACCAGTTCGTTGTCCGATGTCCATGGAATCGCTATCGTGCGGTATGTCGTGGTCTTGGAGTCTCCGTCATAGTCGGATGCGAGTTCGAACTTCACCCTGTCGAACTGCTCCTTATATGCTGCGATGTGGGCTGATTTCGCCTTGTCATAAGCGCGCGAAGAATTCTTCATATACGTCCCGCAACGCTTCACCGGGTCCGCAGAGAGATCGCGGTAATTCACGAAATTCGTTGCTATTGACACATAGACAAGAAGTTGCGTAGCATTCTCCACCTTGAGGGAGTCGCCTTCTGCGGAGACACGTCCTCCTTTGTTGACGGCCTTGACCTCAGTGCAGTACTTGACCGCTCCCTTGATGAAATCGCTGCCTCCCGACACGCCTTCCATACGCAGCACCTTGCCTTTTGCAGTCGTAACGGGTGAAGGCATAGGGGTGCTGAGCGAGAGGGAACAGTTGAGAGCACCCTTACGCGAAGCTGTGATGCGCATTATGATGAGCTGGTCGGTGAGCGAGGCGAAAGCCTCCTGGACATACTGGACATCCCCGACCTTATATGTGGTTCTGGAAACGGCATTGTCGATATCGAGTTCACGATAATAATCCGTATACCCGGCATGGTCGGGGAAAGTGATGTTCAGCGAGCCAGCTGTCTGGTACTGGAGTTCGCGTCCCACCGGGGACAGGAGCTTCTTGTCAGCTATCTCCTGCGCCTCTTTTGACTTCCCGGCCCAGATGAGTTCGCGGACCTGCTGGAGATACTTCGGTCCCTCGGGATTGTAGTTGTTATAAGGCTGACCGGCGGAAATCGTCTCCTCGTTGAGCTGGATCTCCTCCTTTTCCGGCCCGCCGAACACCATTGCGGCGAGACGCCCGTTGCCTATAGGGAGCGCTTCCTCCCAATATGCCGCGGGGGTGTCGTACCACAGACGGTTGCGCTGCCCGGAGGCCGGAGCCACAGAAAGCAACAGCGCCGCAGCGGCTGTGACGGTTGTAATGAATCGGTTCATCTGAAAATCTGAAATATGTGATTATTTTACCAAAGATACTCAAAATTTTCGTCAGGCCTCCAGTCCTCATTATAAACAGGACTGCTGGCTTTAGAGAAAATATTGTCCGGCGTATATGCTGCCGCCTCCGAGTCTCCCAACTGTCTTCCACCCATCTTTCTGGAGGCCAACCTGTCAGGCGAAGCTCCCGGCCCAAAGCACTTGTATTCGCAGAAATCAGGCTTCGCCGACGGATTCATCACCGTCCACCCGTCGGGATGCACGCTCCCCGGCTCCTCACAGCGTATGAACGCGACTTTAGGAGTATTGTGCCACGGGCGGCCGAGATAAAAATACTCGAAAGGCACTCCGTCATGATCCGGTTCCCCCGGAGACTTGGCTGTCAGCCGGCAGTCAAGAAAAGTGATGCCGAAGCGGCTGTGTGGACGTGTGCTCGCCGCAGTGATGTAGCTTTCGTGCTGGTTGGAAAAAATCTCGCATTCATCAAAGACCATGTTCGAATCTCCATATATGAAATCCACGTTACCCTCCACATAACACTTCCTGACATAGACACGGCCTTCTCCCCTTCCCCAGAATGTGTCCTGATTACCGACCATGCGGCAGTTGTAGAAAGCCAGACGGTCGCCTGTCACCGAAAGCGCAGTCGCCTGCGAACGGGAGTTCTCACCCGGCTTCTCCCGGATGTTCTGATGCGGATTCAGGAACGTTATATTGGCGGCTATGAAATCATCCGCCTCTATCGTGGTGCTCTGCTTAGGCTGCGGCGTGTCACTGCCGGCATAATCGTCATACCATATCACAGTGGTCAGGGGATCCTCTCCAAGCAGCACGACATTATCCTTGCCGCTTCTCAATATGACTTTCTCATAATACCTGCCGGGACGCAGTTTGATAACCCATTTCCCGCCGTCGAAGCCCTCAGGCACATCATCGAATGCGGCCTGGACCGTCGTGTAATCTCCACTGCCATCCGGACTCACGACCTTGACAACATCACCCCCGGCACGGCAGGAGACAGCAAGGAGCAAAACAATTGCAGAAAAAAAACTTTTCATCTCAAAAAACGGGGTGGCGGTTTCACGTCACCCCGAAACATTGACCAACAAATATCAAATTACTCCTGTCTGAACCCGTAACCGTTGGTTATACCTGAATTCTGAAGATCATTGTACCTGTTAGGAATCAGGTAAACCGGCGGATTCTTGGCCGCATAGTCCGCATCCGAATATCCGCAGAGAAGTTTTGTGGCGTAAGAATCCCTGTACTCGTACATGTCTACGCCCCAGTTTGTCTTCACATATCCCTCCGCCTCAAGAGCCTTGGCCTCATCGGAATCAGGACTGATATGTTTGAACAGGCCCTTTATAGCCACATTGGTCTCATTGACATCCTTGAACGCCGGCTGGATGGAGCCCCAGTCATCATGCTGGCCGCGCCAGCCCGGGAACAAAACAGGATCACTCTCATCCGTGCACTGGGCGGTAAGCCTGTAGCCATATTGTTTTTTAGCATCTACCATCTTCGTCCAGACATAAGCGGGGAGTTCGTTTCCGTTTTCGAAACGGTAGAAGCCGTTCTCGTGAACCCCGTCCACTACGGCTGTCATCAGTGCCCGATTATCGACACAGGCCTTAGGCAGCTTTCCGGTGCGGACAAGATCATGACGGCGCATGCCCTCTCCTACGAATTCGAGCGCACGTTCATAAATAACAGCGTCATAAACACTTCCGCACTTCTTAATATAATTTTCAAAATCCGGATCGACATTGCCCTTGAAAGCACGGTTGTGCACCATAGCCAGATACTTTTTCGCATTCGGCTCATCCCCGAGGGCGGCGTACACCTCGGCAAGCATAAGATATGCGTCAGATATGCGCATTATGGACGCATTGATGCCGGCCATTCCATAAGAAGAGGTGTTCGGATTTGTCATCTTGTTCCAGTCCCACTTGTTGGTTCCCGGTCCGCAGCCCGCACCCCAGGCGCTCCTGTTGAAAGACTGCATGAGTTCCGTACCCTTGCCGGTGCTGCCGGTCACACAGATTGAGGCGTCACGACGCATATCATCATTGTCATATCCGCCGTAGTAGAACCAGGCCTGCACCCTGTCCTGCCCGCAGGCGATACATGGCGCGCCGTTGTTTCCTCCGGAAGAAGGACGCCCGATATAGCCCGGGCGGTCAGAGCCTCCGGAAGGATTGGCGAACGCATACGCGATTTCATATATGGACTCGTCGGCAAGCGATATGTTGTCGCACTGGTGCATCTGCGCAAACGCATACTGGAAAGGATTGTCATAGCTGCGACCATTGCCCTCGTTGGATCTCGGGTCAGTCGTATGCAGAACTACAGAGCCTGAGTTCTCGTAAAGAGACAGCAGGTATTCTTTTGCTATCTCAAAAATCTGCTTCCAGTCACTCCTGCGCCCATAGACAGCACCGTTCTTCTCCACACTCCAGTCATCAAAACTCAGTTTTACACCTTCACCGTTGACATAGAAATCCGATCCGAGATCAGTGCGCCTTGTGGCATAGCCGCCGTTATAGAGACACAGGCGGGCGATCAGCCCCTGCACATAGGTCCTGTTCATCACATCAGCCCTGGCCCCATTCTCGCCCGGACGGAACATGTGCGGTTCAACAGTCCTGAGCGCAGCGATCTCCTTGTCGTATATCGCAAAACGCGAAGTAAGCCCTGTAGCCTTTTCTCCGGCCTTGGTGGCATAAGGGACATCCCCATACCAGCGGCAGAGTTCATAGTATTGCGTTGCGCGCAGCGCGAAAGCCTGCCCATATATGTCGGAGAGGACATTCGGTTCCCCTGTCATGATCTCTTCGAAGTTAGGCAGAGCTTCGAACTTGGCTATAAGCGAGTTGCATATCGCTATGGTCTTGTAGCAATTTCCGAACACTTCGGTGCCCTGCCCGGAATTGATGTTGTAGTTGGCAGTTCCTCCTGGGTAGAAGGCCTTTTCCTGCTGCCCGGCATCACCATCGTTCCAGGTGTCCTGACAATCTTCGATGTCCGAACCCCATACCGGAGTCCAGAACCAGCCCACAGAGTGAATCGAGCGGTTGCTCTGCCATGTCTTATAGCCATAATACAAGGCGGCCTTGGCTGATTCCCCGTTTGAGAACACGAAGTCCGCATCCACCACGCTCGGGGAATTTGTATCAAGAAAGTTGCCGCATCCGGTAAATGAAAGCCCTGCAAGAGCAGCAATTACAATGGTTGTTATCTTTTTCATTTCGTATGTTCAGTTTATCAGAAAGTTATGTTCGCCCCGAAAGTGAATGAACGTGAGCGCGGGTATGCGCCGTAGTCCATGTTCATAGTCGGAAGACAGTTGAGGCTGCCACCGAAATCTATCCTGCCTGATGTATATGTATTGACCTCAGGATCAAGACCGGAATAAGAGGTGAGGCAGAAGAGGTTGCTTGCTGTAAGGTAGAAGCGCATGCGCTCGATGCCGACTTTACGCGAAATCTTGTTCGGAAGGGTGTAGCCTACCGTAAGATTCTGAAGACGGAGGTATGAGCCGTCCTCAAGCCAACGCGACTCGGCAATACCGCTCTGGTGATATGGAGTCGGGTACTGTGCGCCAGAATTGAGACGGTCGAGTTCGTCCGGATCCGTCACGGCATAGATGTCGCCCGAATCATTGATATTATAGACCTTGTATGCATCCGCCATTGTAGCGAGCCTCTGACGGCCGATACCGTTGAACTCTCCTCCGGACTGCATAATCATCATGTTCACATTATAGACCTTACCGCCGAGAACCCAATTGAAATTGCCCGAGAAATCCCAGTCACGCCAATGCGCATTGATGCTGAAGCCACCGGTATGGCGCGGCATAAGTTCCGCTATCTCGGTCACATCATCAAGATTCACCGTTCCGTTGCCGTCAGTGTCTTCAAACTTGGCACATCCCGGAAACGCCCCCTGTCCGGCAGGGACCTTGAACGGATGGTTCTGGGTAGCGGTCACAGCCTTGGCGATGTCAGGGACACCCTCTTTCAGGCTGTACATTCCAGTAGCAGGATCATAATTGAAGTCAGCCGTCGTATACCAGCCGTTGCTCTTGAATCCACGGACAAGGCCGATCGGACGCCCCACCTCAAGCATATAGTCATTTACCGGGACTGTAGCAGAAGAAGACCAATAGGAAGAGTACTGGTACTGGTCAGCATTCGCAAGTTCATCAAGATTGTTACGGTTGTAGTTGTAGAGCGCATTTATGTCAAGATGCCAGTCGCTGTTGTCTACGAGCACGGCATTGAGGGAAAGTTCTACACCCCTGTTTGAAGTGCGCCCGAAGTTCTGATACTGATACGAATATCCAGTTGTATTGTCCACCGGAACCGCCATAAGGAGATCCTTTGTCGTATTCCAGTACAGTTCGAGGGCTCCGTTCAGACGCCCGTCAAGGAAACCGTAGTCAACACCGATATTACGGGAAATGGTGGTCTCCCATTTAAGATCAGGATTGGCCAGAAGCCCGTCCGGAGCATAGAACGAGATGAATTCACCTCCGATAGGAATTGTGTTCTGGCTGAGAGGCAATGTTTTCCAAGTCTCTCTCCAGAGGTTGGAACTGATGTTGTCAGCGCCTGAAGTACCGTAAGACAGCCTGAGTTTGAGATTTGAGAGCCAGGACTTCGCGTTCTCCATGAACGGCTCGTCAATGATCCTCCACGCTGCGGCGGCAGCCGGGAAATAGCCCCAGCGGTTGTTAGGGGCGAACTTGCTGGAACCGTCCGCACGGAACGTGGCGGTGAGCAGATACCGGTCCATGAAACTGTAGTTGGCACGTCCGAAGAAAGACACCGTATGTGACGGGACATTGATGGTATTGGTGGCCGAGAACTTGCCTGTGGCCATCTGGATCAAGCCCATGGTGGTGTCATAGTCAAACGCGTCCGGATACCCGTTGCCGGAAAGTGATGAACCTTCGGAAGAACTGGCAGCAAGCTCGTTACCTGCAAGAAGTCCAAGGCTATGACGTCCGCCGAAATCCTTGTTCCAGCTGACGGTCGTGACCGAACGCAGACCTTCACTGATGCTGCGCCCGAGAGTGGCCCTCTTCTCCTTGTTGGTATAGCCGTTCTCATAATACGTGCTGCGCGAAGACCCTCTGCTCATGGACAGTTCGCTGCGGGCTGTCAGCCCGTCCACTATTTCCCATGACAGTGCAGCCGAAGCCCTGAGCGAGCGGCTCATATTACGGTTTGTAATATCCTGCGTAAGCAGCACCGGATTGTGGTCCGGATCAATGTTCTCGATACCGAAGCTGAACGCGGAAGTCACGTCAGAATAGTCCACACCACCCAACGGGTTATCTATAGGACGGTAAAAATATGCGCTGGAGAGTGTAGAGCCGCGGCCGCTCACGGAGCTTTCCCGGCCATTGGTGTTCGTCTCCACATAACGTGCATCCAGATCGAGGGTGAGCCGTTTCGCAAGTTTCTGACTCACCTTAAGAGCCGCATTGAAACGGTTGTAGTCTGAATTGATCTTGATGCCCTCGTCATCTACATATCCAAGAGTAAAGTTGACTTTCGTATCCTCAGAGCCTCCGCTGACATTGACGGTATGGCTATGCGAGAAAGCAGTACGGAGAAGGTCCTGTGTATAATCATGAGTCGCAACGGAAGCATAATCCTTATAGTGGTTGCCATAAGCCGTCCCGAGTCCGAAATACTTGGCGAAACCGTCGCCGTTGGCGGTGCCTCTGGATGTAGCGTATCCCCAGTTGAAGAGAAGATAATCCTGAGCCGACATGGTCTCGAAAGTTTTGGCGACATTCTTCATCTGGACATAGCCGTCGTATGAAACCTTCACCCTGCCGGCCTTGGCTGATCTTGTGGTGACAAGAATGACACCGTTCGCACCTCTCGCACCATAGATAGCAGTGGAAGATGCGTCCTTCAAGACATCGATTGATTCTATTTCAGAAGCCGGGATATCGCTTATACCCCCGACCGGAAATCCGTCCACTATGTATAAAGGCTCATTTGACTGGGTTATAGAGCCTCCTCCACGTACGCGGACCGACACGGAAGCGCCCGGGCGACCGTCCTCAGAGACGACATTGACTCCAGCAAGCCGTCCTTGCAAAGCCTGTGAGACATTGGCCACAGGATTGGAAGCAAGTTCAGATCCCTTGACAGAGGAGACGGCTCCAGTCAAATCGCGGCGCTTGACGGAACCATAACCTATCACCACCACATCTTCAAGCATGGTATTGTCCGTATCCAGAACTATCACCATCGGCGATTCTGAGACGGAGACAAGCCGGGTCACATACCCGATGGAAGAAATGGAGAGTCTGTCTCCTTTTGCCGCATTGACAGTGAAGGAGCCGTCAAGTCCGGTAACGACACCCGCTCCGCTGCTCTCCACGACAACGCCGGCACCTATGACAGGCTCCCCCGTCACATCGGTGACTTTGCCGCTTACCCGCTGCTGTGCACTTGCTGAAAACAAAGCGCAAAACAGACAAATGGCAGTCAAAATAATCTTTTTAGAATCCATTTGGAACATTAACTGGTTAAAAGTGTTATTAAAAAGTTTTAGTATTATCTGACCTGCAACCGAAATTTCTACAATTGCAAGCACCGCAAAACTAACGATACGAGATTATAAATTTGTCTAAAACGCTACATAAAATGTTTAAATTCGTCCAACACCATAAAAATATGTGTATTTTTGTCCACATGAACAGACTGAGACCAATATTCTGCCTCATAATATGGCTGTCGCTCGGCACCTCACCGGCACACACACAACCGCCCCATTATTTCACATGGTACGGCAGCACAGGCAACCAGTCCCTGAAGACAATCCACAAAATCAGTCAGGACAAAGAGGGATATATATGGATCGCGACATGGGACGGGCTGCTGATGTTTGACGGACATGAATTCTCACGTTATTCTCTTCCGCCTGACAAAATGACCAACCGTTTCACGAATGTCACGGCAGACTGCAACGGAGACATCTGGGCTCCGGCCTATGACAACTGTCTATACCGCTTCAACAGGCAAGACTCGACCTTTGAAGAAATCAGCGGAACCGCCGCCGAATCCGGATACTTCAAATCACCTGACGGGAAACAGATATATCGGCTGGACTCGACCGGCAAGCTTACAAGAATAGACATAGCACCCGACAGGACATGCACCATATCAGAAGTCAAATTGCCGGAGGGAGCCGTACCTGACGGCATCTTCTTCCAAAAAGACGGGAGAATGTGGATCTTGAGCGACATCGGGCCGCTGCTTGACGGGCATCCGGTCCTGTCCGCCCCGGTAAAAAGCGCAGCAGAAAGCGACGGAGTCCTCTTCTTCGGAGCACAGGACGGCATCCTCTACCTGCACACGGAGTCTAACGATAAAAAATACCGACTGCCGACAAAAAGCGGCATTACAGCCCTTGCCCCTGTTCAGGGCAGCGATGAAATATTGGCGGCAACTTCCAATGCGGAGCTGTTCCTCGTTGATCTCAAGGACGGCGGCACGTCACGACTATATTCCGAGTCGTTGCAGGCCGGCAGTCAGATAAGCCTGCTCACCGATAATTCCGGACAGCTATGGATTCATTCCAACCTCGGAGGCGTAGACTGGTACGATCCCCTGAAACGACGCCTCGTGCCGTTCTTTGACGACTCCGTCCAGCAACAATGGAACGGCGAGAACCGGGCCACAGCCATATTCTCCGACCGGCAGGGGATCCTATGGATCGGAACCAACTGGAACGGGCTGATGAAAGCCGTGTTCAACGAAGATCATTTTCACCTCAAGCTGCCATCGGACTCAAAAGGCAAAGGCATCAGTCCTGACAACAGTGTGAGAGCACTTATGGAAGACAAGGATGGGAGAATCTGGGCCGGCACCAAAAACGGACGCCTCCATGTCTACGATGCCGGACTGTCCAAAACAGGCGAACTTCAGGAGGACGGAACAATCAAACAAAGACCGGGAAAGGATTTCGGCAGCATATATACCATACGGCAGGCTCCGGACGGCACAATCTATCTTGGAACCAGACGTGACGGGCTGTTCAGTTTGTCCTTGACAAAAAACCGCCGATACTCAATCAGGCACTTCCAGCTCGACCGGGACTCCTACTATGGACTCAACGGGAAAGAAGTATTCTCCGTCGACGTGGACTCTTCCGGCAGAATATGGCTCGCCACATTCGATGACGGGCTCTCGTATCTGGACCCGTCCACTGAAGAATTCATCAGCAGGAAAAACCGCCTTGATTTCCCGACCAGATATCACAACAGGCTGCGTTTCGTGACTCACCATGGAGGCAAGCTGTACGCCTGCGGCACACTAGGCATCTTTATATGTGACGACCCGTCACGCGCTCCGGAAGATCTGACATTCACGAACCACCTCCTGTCAAGCGGAAGCACAGACCAGTCCAATGTCAGGGACGTCCAGCACATAAGCATATCTCGGGACGGGACAATCTACGCCTGCACCTATGGAGGGGGATTCTACCGTTTCCCGGACAACGTCCTCGGGACAAAAGACGGGATGATGTCCGACTTCACCCTTTCTTCCATACAGGACAATTCAGGCAATATCTGGATAGCCACAGACGAGGGCCTCAACAAATACAATCCGGCAAACGGCAGCATAGAGGGATTCTCATACGAAAGGCTCGGCCACCGGGTCCGCTTCAACGAGGGTGATCCCCTGCTCGCTTCAAACGGCAATATCTATTTCAACACCACCGGAGGCATCCTCTACTTTGACCCGGCCCTCATATCCAACAGTTCTTATACACCGGAGATCAACATCCGCTCCCACGACCCGGCAGAGCCTCTGAAATGCACCGCAGGTGAAGACCTCAGGCTTGATTTCCAAGCGATGGACATGACCGCCCCGGAAAGAATAATCTACTACTACAGAATCGACAATGGGGAATGGCATAACATCGGAAACCGGCGAAGCCTGAAATTGCACACACCGGGAATCGGCATGCATACTCTTGAACTGCGTTCAACAAACGGCAACGGGAATGATGTCGAGAACACCGTCCCGGTAAGATTGCTGGTAAAAGCTCCTTTCTACCTTTCATGGTGGGCGATAGTCTCTTATCTGGCCGTCATTCTTCTTATATGCGGAAGAGCGGCCTATAAAAGGTGGAAACGGGTCGAAGAGGAAGAGCCCTACTACGGCAGGCTCAAAGGGGCCGACAGAATCTTCATAAAAGACATGGTCGAGTACATCACCGCCCATATCGGAGAACCGGATCTAGATGTCAAGAAAGTCGCATCGGCACTCAATGTGAGCCGCTCCAGGCTGTTTGACAAGACACGGACCATACTTGGAAGCTCCCCTGCAGCAATCATACGGGACATAAGGTTCAAACAGGTGACAGACCTGCTCAGGAGCGGGGAACACTCTTTGTCCGAAGTGGCCTACAAAAGCGGTTTCAATGACACTCACTATTTCAGCACCGCATTCAGACAAAGATTCGGAATGACACCCGGAGAATACAAAAAAAGATTGTAAAAACGCATGTTTTTCAATTCTTTTCACTACCTTGTAGACGAATACAGTATCATAAAAAATCACCATGAAAAAGTGTAGTACCTTATGGGCTTGCGCGGCAGCGCTCGCCATCCTTGCCGCCGGGTGCGCCAAGGAGAACAAAGCAGGAGAGGAGGAGGTCACCGTCCCGAGCGATGCAGTCAACCTCAACGCAACAGGAGAAACAGCCAATTCGTACATCGTCGCCCCGGGCAAGACGTCAGTCTTCTCAGTCCAGTACAAAGGCAACTCCACCACTGAAGAAGTTGGAGAAGCCGCTACCGCCGAACTCCTGTGGCAAGATGCCAAAGCCCTCATCGAAGAACTCTACTATGTACCTGAGACCAAGCAGGTGGTAGTCAAGACCGGCAAAGTTTCCGGCAACGCTCTCGTGGCAGTGAGGGACGAGGGAGACAACATCCTCTGGAGCTGGCACCTCTGGATAAGCGACTACGACCCGTCAGCGAGCCTGTGGAGCAGCCCTGCCACAGCGAACGGAACCGTATGGAAATTCATGGACCGCAACCTCGGAGCCAGCAGCGCCGAAGCGGGAGACTGGAACAGCAAGGGACTCCTCTATCAGTGGGGCCGCAAAGACCCTTTCGAGGGTCCTGCCGCATTCACCGTACAGAACGAGGACTACTCATACTCAGCCGACGGCGAACCGGCAGTCTATACTATGGACAACAAGGCTATCACCGTCACACCATATGAAGTCGCAGAAGGCTTCGGCTCATACGAGAAGAGCATCCAGAACCCTACAGTGTTCTACAAAGTGATGAAGGATGGGGATAACATCAACTACCCGGCATCAAAGGACTGGAGAGACACCTCCGATGATGACGCTTGGGGCGGAGTGAGCCTCACCAAGTCAATCAACGACCCGTGCCCTCCGGGATACAAGGTGCCTGTCCTCGCAGCCAACGGCGACCACCCGTACTCATGGCATGACTTCAGCAAGGCAGAGTGGGACACGGTCAACTACGGAATCACCCAGGACGGACAGTGGTGGCCGGCTGTCGGAACGCGCGTCAACTACAGTGGCGGTCTCGACTTCCCTGAAATCAACCCTTATGGCGGAATGTGGGTCGGCACAGCAGGAAAGGCCAGCGCGGATCTGGAAGCCAACCCGGCCTTATATGGAAGATATACTTTCATAAGCAAGACAAAACGTCTGTACAACAAGTACGACCAGAAAGACGCACGCTCTCAAGCGCTTTCCGTACGTTGCGTAGCTGAATAAACGAAGACGGAAAATCAGAATGAAAGCCGCCCCTGTTGACTATGGGACGGCTTTTTTGCGTAACTTCGCGCCATGATTTACAGACAGCTGACAAAAGAAGAATACGACGACTTCGCGGGCAGGATCGTATATGAAGACAACCACCTTCTCATTGTTGACAAGAAGGTCGGGGAAATAACACAGGGAGACAAGACCGGAGACGAATGCCTCGCCGAGTCCTACAAGGCTTTCATAGCGCAGCGGGATGCAAAGCCCGGCCAAGTCTTTGTCGGCGTGCCGCATAGGCTGGACCGCCCGGTATGCGGCATCTGCATTCTTGCCAAAACATCAAAAGCGCTTGAGAGACTGACGGCGATGTTCCGTGACGGTGCGATCCACAAAAAATACTGGGCTCTCTGCTGCGCCAGACCACAACCAACGGAAGGACATCTGGAAGACTGGCTCGTCCGCAACGAGAAGCAGAACAAAACTTACGCGATAGCATCCGGCAACAAAGAGAAGCCGCGCCCGGATGCGAAACTCGCCAAACTCAACTACCGTTATCTGGTCAGCACCGACAGATACCATCTTGTAGAAGTCGAACTCCTCACCGGCCGGCACCACCAGATACGCTGCCAGCTGAGCAACGCCGGTTGCCCTATAAAGGGTGACCTGAAATACGGGGCCCCGCGTTCCAACCCGGACGGGGGAATCTGCCTTCAGGCACACGAGATCAGTTTCATACATCCGGTCAAGAAAACTCCGGTGGATATCAGGATCCAGGTGCCTTCCAGCTGGAAAGGCGTCAGACAAGCCCTGAGCGGAGACGGATTGAGTACTCCCCCGGAGTCTCTCCCATATTGAGTTTGAAAGCCATGCTGAATGTCACGCTGGAGTTGAACCCGGACATTTCAGCCAATTGCCCTACTGTCAGGCGAGGATCGGCCCGGAGAAGTGCCACGGCATACTGCACCCTGTAACAGTTGACGAACTGACGGAAGTTCTTTCCGCTTATGGTGTTTATTGTTCTGGATATGTATGTCTTGTTCGTGAACGCAGCACTGGCCAGATCCTGAAGAGAATAATCCGGGTCAAGAAATGGCCGCCCATTCTCCACAATCTTGAGAATCCGTCCGTATAGGGCCTGCATCCTTTCCATATCGTCGGCATCCATACCCTTGAGCGCCTCACAGGAGAGGTCGTCCGCGTTACGGATCATCTGCTTAATAGTCCTCTCCTTGTCAAGTCTGAGTATCAGGCTGCGGCCCGATACAGAACGGTAATACATAAGCACATAGAATGCCATGGCCAACAAAACCATAGGCACGGCCGCCCATAGACATCGTCCCAAAGCAATTATCGGAATCGCGCAAAGTCCGGCACATGATGAAAGCATCAGGCGCATCTGGAACTCAAGAGAACTCCAGACGGACTGGGGCTTGAACAGTTCGCGCAGGAGGGAGCATCTCTCAAAGAATCTTATCAGATTGTACAGCAATGACAGCATCATACAGGCTGTCACGTAAAGCGCCGGATGGAAGTCAAAAATGAAGAACACTGCCTCCACAAGAAGAATCAAACCCGAAAAGACAAGCCATATACCGAACCTCTCATCAGCTATAGGCTGAAGGACGAGAAGAAGCGAGGCCGCCATGATGGAATACACCATAGTACCAAGCACCAACCCATCATCCGGCCATATCATGCCCGCAATGACAGGCACCAGCAGGCAGACGACAGAAAGGATGCGCATAATACAATGTATGGAGCAGATACAGAACATCGGACTAAAATTGACTGCAACTAATATAGACGAAAAACCCCGTGCTGACAAACTTCAGAACGGGGTTACACCAATATTTATATGTTTTATGATATCTTTTTATCTTTCTTATTACCCTTGATCGTATCAAATCCCTGACCGTAGACCCCGGTCACGGAATTGACAGAAATAAAAGCATTGGAATCTATCCTGTTTATATACTTGAGCAGGATATTGAGATCCGTCTTGCGCGTGATGATCATGAGCACCTGCACACTGTGTTTTGTATACCAGCCTTTCCCGTCAAGCACCGTCACCCCGCGATGAAGATCCTTGACTACTGCATCCGCAATCTCCGCATACTTGGGCGACAGCACGAAAAGCTGGACCGACTGTTTGGAACCGGACAGGTACAGGTCAACCACCGTCCCGTTTGTAAGGACAAGTATGAAACCATACACCACCGTCGTAATCTTGTCCGCCCACGGCATCGGTGTTCCATCCGGCATGTAGGACGGAATGAAGAGCGAAGAGGTGATGATCACGACATCCATCATGAGGATCATCCTTCCCGGGGACACATTGCGATACTTATTGACTATCAGCGCTATTATGTCCGTTCCCCCGGTACTGCCTCCCTGCGACATGGTCATCCCGATACCGAGTCCGGCCATCATGCCGCCCATGATCGTACACATGAGTTTCCCGTTTCCGAGAGCAAGTATCTCAACAATGTCGCGCGGTATCGCCGTCTGGAAAAAATTGAGACAGGCCGAAGCGAAGACGATGGCATATATGGTCTTGCCGCCGAATCCCTTGCCGAGTATGAAAAATGACGTGATAAGAAGCACAGCATTTATCACGAAGTAACTGTAACCTATCTTGATACCTGTAGCATACTGGATGATGGACGAGATACCGGTCACACCACCGCCGATGAGGTTGTTGGGAACCAGGAACAGCGACCACCCCACAGTATAAGCCAACAAGCCTATGGTAATCAGGGAATACTCCTTGACACCTGTCCAGAATGTCCTTTTAAGCAACGGCATATCTATTTTTTCTTTTTACCGAACTTGACGCCCGTCTTGATCTCCTCGAATCCCTCTCCATACA
Organism: uncultured Bacteroidales bacterium; assembly: GCA_934726455.1. Lineage (GTDB taxonomy): Bacteria > Bacteroidota > Bacteroidia > Bacteroidales > UBA932 > Cryptobacteroides. The sequence continues at coordinate 6,646 of CAKVDS010000021.1, read as the reverse complement.
CATTGTTTGTAGGAGAAACTGACATGAACGCCTTAGGGTCAGTCTCTTTGATGACCTTGGTCAGAGAAGGCAGCTCTCTCTGGCTGATGAGGATGTAGAGCACGTTCTTGTCTTTCTTGGTAAACCAGCCCTGAGCCTTGAGGATAGTCACTCCACGGTCCATATTCTTTATGATATGGTCAGCGATTTCCCCGTATTTCTCCGAAAAGACCATCAACTGGTATGAGGAGCGTTTTCCGCCGACCACCATGTCAATCATCATAGAGAACACGAACACCTCCTCAAGTCCATAGCACATGTCGGAGAAGTTCTTGCCGGGAAGAAAGAGAAGCAGCGAACATATTATCAGGTCCGCCACGAGAAAGGCCGTACTCAAGGACACGGGCCAGTACTTGTTGACCATCAGGGCAACAATGTCCGTCCCTCCGGTGCTTCCGCCGTAGCGCAGGACAAGGCCGATACCGACAGCCTCGAACGCACCTGCGACAATCGGGATAAGCACGCGCTCCTGGATATAAAAGAAACCGCCGGGAACGCAATGCAGGACTTCAAGTCCGGAAACGATGCCCATGGCCAAAGTGGAAACCACGATACAGTAGATGGTCTTGAAGCCGAAACCGATCCCCATTATGAGGACAGCGATGATGATGAGCACGGCATTGATGACGACATACGAATACTGGGCCGGAATGAGCCCGCCTGTGGCATACTGGATTATGGTGCACAAGCCCATCATGCCTCCGGCCGCCATGCCGTTCGGAATCATGAAACATTCCCAGGCCATGGCGAAGAAGAAGCAGGCTACCGTCAGTATCAGGTAATCCCGCATGATCTTCTTCACGTCGATTTTTTCAAATTTGAGTTGCATCTATTTCAACACGATATTGATGATTCTGCCCGGGACAACGATGACCTTGACTATGTTCATCCCGGAAGCCCACTTGGCCGTCTGCTCCATGGCCCGAACCCTAGCCTCGACCTCTGACGGCGCGGCACTCTTAGGCATATCCACGGTGAAACGGACTTTCCCGTTGAACTGCACAGGGTATGTGACATTGTCCTCCGCCGCATAAGCTGCGACATACTCCGGGAAAGACGCCTCGGCGACGCTGCCGGAATATCCCAGAGCATGCCAGAGTTCCTCGCATATATGAGGCGCAAACGGACAGAGAAGAACCACCATATTCTCAAGGATCTCCTTCTTGCTGCACTTCATGGCTGTCAAGTCGTTGACCGCGATCATGAAAGCACTGACAGTCGTATTGTACGAAAAGTTCTCTATGTCCTCCTGCTCCTTGGCGATGAGTTTATGAAGAACCTTGAGTTCCTCCGGTGTAGCCTTGTCGTCTGTCACAAGCCACCTGTCCCTGTCATAGAAAAGCCTCCAGAATTTCTTGAGGAAGCGGTTCACTCCATCGATTCCCTTTGTGTCCCAAGGCTTGCTCTGCTCGACCGGGCCGAGGAACATCTCGTAAAGACGCAGAGTATCAGCGCCATACGTGTCACATATCACATCCGGATTCACCACATTGTACATGGACTTGCTCATCTTCTCCACAGCCCAGCCACAGATATATTCGCCGTTCTCAAGCACGAACTCGGCATCGGCAAACTCCGGACGCCACTTCCTGAAAGCCTCAAGATCAAGCCTGTCATTGTGCACGATGTTGATATCGACATGGATTTCCGTCGTTTCATACTTGTCTTTCAAGCCGCAGGACACGAATTTGTTTGTACCCACTATCCTGTACACGAAACTTGAACGACCCTGAATCATACCCTGATTGACCAGCTTGCGGAACGGCTCATCCTCACAGACATATCCGAGGTCATAAAGGAACTTGTTCCAGAAACGGGAATAGATGAGATGTCCTGTGGCATGCTCCGTCCCTCCCACATAAAGGTCGACATTTCTCCAATACTCGTCTGCTTCCCTGCTCACAAGTGCCTTGTCATCATGCGGATCCATATAACGCAGATAATAGGCGCTTGACCCGGCGAATCCCGGCATGGTGCTCTTTTCAAGCGGATAACCCATATAGGTCCAGTCTTTCGCTCTTGCAAGAGGCGGCTGTCCGTCCGGCGACGGCTTGAACGAACTGATTTCAGGCAACTTGAGAGGGAGTTCCGACTCCGGAAGAGGTGTCGGGATACCATCCTTGTAATAAATAGGGAACGGCTCGCCCCAATAGCGCTGACGTGAGAATATGGCATCACGAAGACGGAAATTGGTTTTCCGGCGGCCAAGCCCGTGAGCCTCGACATAGTCCTTCGCCGCCTCTATCGCCTTTTTCACCGGCATGCCGTCAAGGAAACCGGAATTGCACATTATCCCGTCCTTCGCATCGAAACTTGACTCCGACACATCACAGCCCTCAATAAGCGGGATGATCGGGAGCCCGAACTTCTTTGCGAAAGCATAGTCCCTGCTGTCGTGGGCGGGCACGGCCATGATGGCCCCTGTGCCATAGCCGGCAAGCACATATTCAGATATCCAGATCGGAACCTCCTTACCGGTAAGAGGATTTATTCCATACGAGCCGGAGAATACTCCTGTGACACTTTTCGTCTCCGAGAGGCGTTCACGCTCCGTCTTCTTCTTGACATAGGCTATGTACTTCTCGACTTCCTCGCGGCACTCGGGAGCCGTAAGTTTCTCCACAAGTTCGCTCTCCGGAGCAAGTACCATGAATGTGACACCGAAAACGGTATCCGCCCTTGTCGTGAATATCGTCACAGGAAGATGACGGCCGGCACATACTGTGTCGAACACCATCTCCGTACCTTCAGACTTTCCGATCCAGTTGCGCTGCATCTCCTTGAGAGAATCGGTCCAGTCCAGAGTATCAAGAGCATCAAGAAGCCGCTCAGCATACGCCGACACGCGAAGCTGCCACTGGGTCATCTTCCTCTGTTCCACAGGGAAACCGCCACGTACGCTCAAACCGTCCTTGACCTCATCGTTTGCCAGCACCGTACCGAGTCCCTCGCACCAGTTGACAGATGTCTCGCCCTGATATGCAATCCTGTACTTCATCAGGATGTCCGACTTCTCCTTGTCAGAGGCCTCCGCCCACAACTGCGGGGTCACGTCCTCATATCCGGTGGTCTCAAACCTGCTGACAAGCTCAGAAACAGGGCGGGCCTTGTCCTGTGACGGATCATACCAGCTGTCAAACATTTTGAGAAATGCCCACTGCGTCCACTTGTAATACGAAGGGTCGCAGGTCCTGACTTCTCTGTCCCAATCATAAGAGAAGCCGATCCTGTCCAGCTGCTGACGGTAGCGGGCGATGTTACGCTCCGTCGTCACCTCAGGATGCTGCCCGGTCTGTATGGCGTACTGCTCCGCCGGAAGCCCGAAAGCGTCATACCCCATAGGATGAAGGACATTGAATCCCTTCAGACGCTTGTATCGGGAATATATGTCACTGGCGATATATCCCAAAGGATGCCCCACATGAAGTCCTGCCCCGGACGGATAAGGAAACATGTCCAGAACATAACATTTAGGCTTGGACTTGTCCTCTGTCACCTTGTACTCCTTCTCGGCGGCCCATCTGGCCTGCCACTTGCTCTCAATCGACTTGAAATCGTAATCCATATCTTTTATTTTCTTCTTTCGAGCTTGAAATCAACATAAACCGACATCTCACACCTCACCTTCTTGCCGCGCACACGTGCCGGTTTCCAGTCAGGAGAAGCGCTTATCACCCTTACCGCCTCTGCATCAAGCGCATCACTGACGCCACGTATCACCTTGACATCCGTGACTTTGCCGCGCTTGTCTATCACAAAGTCCACAAGCACCCTTCCCTGCACACCGGCTTCGACAGCCTCACGCGGATAACGCAGATAGACATAAACCCACTTGCTCATGAAAACCGACGGATCAGCCGAGCCGAGAAAAACCGGTTTGACGTCACACTCGTAGTAAGGCACGACATCTTCATCTTTCACATATTTCCGTCCTCTTTCATCCTTCACCCTGAACTCGGGCTTGGCACCGTTTACCAGTTCAAGAGTAAAATTGTAGATATACTCCAACTCCCGCTCCATGTCATCGTACTCCAGCACAGAAGCCGTATCCTTGTCCGAATTGTACTCCGGATACATGCCGGTAGTAAAGAATATGGCAGGAATTTCCTTTTCATAGAAAGCCCGGTGATCGGAGCCGACAGGCTCCAGGGAGACAAGTGTCGGCTGTATAGGCTGCAAAGTACCGGAAAGCCGAGAAACGATGGCATTCATATCCTGATTGGAAGCGGTATATGCATAAAAACCGGACGAAGCGGTGCCGAGCATGTCAAGGTTGATCATCGCATCTATCTTGTCAGCCCCGGCAAACGACCTGTTCAGGAAATACCATGACCCGGCATTCATGTCAAGGGAGGAGCCGAAAGCGGCGATGATCACAGAGCGGCGAAGCAGGACACTGTTGGTCTTGAGTTTCCTTGCAAGCTGCATAAGCATCGCCAACCCCGAAGCATTGCCGTTGGCCCCATAATATATGGTCCGGCGCTTCACCCCGTCCACCGTGATTTCCGAAGTGCCGAGATTGTCAAGGCGCGCTCCTATCACTATATAATGGTCACGGAGATTCGGATCATACCCGGGAATATACGCCAAGACATTTCTCGAACGCAGAGTGTCGCCATTCTCCTGCCGAAGGCCGAAAACATCCCCCTCCTCTCCGCTGAGTACATCAAGGCCATAAGAAGAAAGCACATCAGACACATAGGCAGCCGCTTCCCGCTCCCCTTCAGAGCCGGCTTTGCGTCCCTCGAGCATGGCGGAAGACAAATACTCGACCTGCTCCTTCATGGCGGAGACGACCTCGCTGTCATCCAGATCGCGCAGGTCAACGCCACCGGCAAACTGGGCCGATACGCAGAGCGGCACCAGAAGTAATGACAATATGCACATCAATCTGTTCATCTTCCGGCATTTTCCAATATCCAGGCATCCTTGCAAAGCCCGCCTTCCCTTATTGCGCGGAGAGAAGAATAGGCCGTCTGAAGTTCATCAGAAGGACAAACCCCAACAGCGGTAAACCCGTTGAGATACTTTATCTTAACTCCAGAATATCCTGCTTTCTCAGCGCCCTCCAGACACTTGGTCGCATTATCGGCATTGCCGAAAGTCCCGATGACCACATAATAGCGGCTGCCAAGAGATTTCCTGACATCATCGGGAAGTTGTCTGGCCTGCACCACAGAACTCTTGATAGCACGTATGGAATCCAGAATCTCAAGCGAATCTGATATCTGTTTCTGCATAAACTTGAGCGAATCAAGGCGATTGCGATGTCCTTTTTCCTGCTGCTCTATATAGATTCTCTTGGCCTCTATCTGATCTGACGTCGGACGTCCCGCCATCTTCCGGAAAAGATCGCAGCCGCTCAGTAAAGACATGGCAAGCAAAAGGAGAAATACTCTGGACAACTTATTCATAAGGTGCAAATTTAGCAAAACTTTCAGAAGTTATCTTATATTTGCCTACGTATGCTCAAGAGACTCTCAATATCAGCGGCGGCGACGTCGGTATGCATAGCAGCAGCCGCGCAAATCAATGAATACCCTATACCCTTTCCGAAACCGATAGGCCACGGGACTGATACGGTCAAGGTGATCGTAATCGGGGATGTCATGATGCACAGCCGGCAACTGGACTACGACTGCAGAACCTTCCTCGAAGGAATAAGCCCTGCGCTCCGGCAAGCGGACATCGCGATAGCCAACATGGAATTCGCACTCGGCGGTCCGCCCTACAGCGGCTATCCGGCATTCTCCGCCCCGGACGAATACGCGGAATATATCAAGGAAGGCTGCGGAGTGGACGTGTTCCTGACCGCCAACAACCACATACTTGACAAGGGAAGAAAAGGACTCGCCCGCACCCTCTCCATATACGACAAGATGGGAGCAAGACACACCGGAGCAGCACCCGACAGCACAGCGCTCAATGAAAATTATCCTCTGATGATAACAAGCCGCGGCATCAGACTCGCCGTCATCAATTTCACCTACGGCACCAACAACCCTGCCGGAAGCAAAACAGGATGGCCGGCCGTAAACATGATGCACAAAGACAATGTGCGAGCCGCAATCAAAAGGGCAAAAGACAGAAGAGCAGACTTTATAATAGCCATCCCGCACTGGGGAACCGAGTACAACCTCTCGCCGGACAAAAAACAAGAAGAATGGGCCTGTTGGCTCGCCTCCGAAGGGGTGGATGTAATCGTAGGCGCGCATCCGCATGTGGTGCAAGACAGCACACACATAAACGGCATCCCAGTCATCTACTCACTAGGCAATGCCATATCAAATATGAGCGCACGCAATACGAGGCTCGGTCTCGCTGCAGAATTGATATTCACGCACAACCCGGCTTCAGCAGAAAAGAAAATGCTCGAACCCAAGCTCAGGTTTCTATGGTGCACACTGCCGGGCACCCTGACAGCAGGCTATAAAACCATATTCTGCGATGAATGGACAGGCCGGAGAGAAGAATGGACAGACCCGGCAGACTATGACAACATGCTGGGCACGCTGTCGAGAGTGAAGGCTGAGACGGGGATAGAATAACAACGAAGAAGTCCCGGGGAGGGTCGAATGACCATCCTCGGGACTTCCGAAAAGCGGCA
>CAKVDS010000020.1 GCA_934726455.1 uncultured Bacteroidales bacterium | reverse complement strand
CTACAGGACAGGGGCTCCACGGGCGATATTTTGTTTTGAGCCCGTGGAGCCCCTCCCCTGTCCTGTATGTACGGACTTTGTCCTATGTGATGGAGCCGCTGAGCACCCGTATCATCCGATCCGCGAGAAATGTGACGATTTTTACAGGAAAAACGGAAGATAATCCAAGTGTCTGAATTCTTATCAGGCTATTATTGCGATGCAATTTCAAAAGCAATAATTACCAGATAATTGATAGCACTTATGGATTCAATCAAAAAAGTTGGAAGAGCATTGTTGACAATGATCTTCTTTTGTGCGCCGCTTCTTGCGGCTGCGCAGGGCGGACATCTGGGCGGAAAGGTAGTGGACGGATCAGGAATTCCTGTCATCGGTGCCTATGTCCTCGTGGATGGCACCAACAACGGAGTCATAACCGATCTTGACGGAAATTTCTCCCTTGAAGGCGTTTCATCCGGTTCTGTGCTCAAAGTGTCCTGTATAGGGTATGTCAGCCAGGATGTGTCTGTCGGAGATGACGTGAAATCCCTCCTGATCACGCTTGAAGATGACCGGACCGCCCTGGATGAGGCGGTTGTGGTCGGATATGGTGTGCAGAAAAAGTCCGACCTTACCGGCTCCATCGGGAGTGTCAGTGACAGTAAACTCACTACTAAGGGTACATCAACGGTGATGGAGTCCCTTCAGGGCCAGGTGGCAGGTGTGGACATCAGCCAGTCTTCAAGCCGTGCTGGAGAAAGCTTCAGCATAGCCATCCGCGGTAAGAGCACGCTTGGCAGCAGCACACAGCCGCTTTTTGTGGTGGACGGAATAATCTGTGACGATATCAACTTCATCAACCCGTTTGACATCGAGAAGATTGATATCCTCAAGGATGCGTCTTCCACAGCCATATACGGCTCCAGAGCCACAAATGGAGTGGTGATAGTCACGACCAAGCAGGCAAAGGCCGGAAACGACAAGGTGTCAGTGTCCTATGACGGATATGTGGGATACAAGTCGGTCGCCCGTATGCCGGACTTCATGGATGCGGACACCTGGCTTGAATACAGATATATGAGGTATGCGACACCGGTGAAGAACGCTCAGATTATCGATGGCAGGCTCCCTCTGGAGATTACCAAAACCAACATGAAAGCCTGCTGGAACAAGAATGCCCCGAAGATGAAGGAGCAGTTCATCAACAAAGAATACACTGACTGGATGGATCTGATGCTCAAGGACGGCATACAGCAGAACCATTTCGTGCAGGCCGCAGGCACCGGCAAGAACACATCGTACCGTATCGGTGCCGGATATCAGCAGGAAGACGGTGTGATGGGGGACAGCATGAAGCGCTACAACATCAAACTTTCCATTGACGGAAAACTGACCCGTACCATCACTGCCGGCGCGAGCGCCAACCTCGTGGCTTATGAATTTGATTACGGCTCCAAAAAAGCGGTCCAGACATCGTTCCGCTCAAACGGATTCTGGCTCCCGTACAACACTGCCACCGGAGAACTTAACTACATGCCGGGAAAGGACCTGGTTCCGGGTCAGGAAAAGAGTGAGGCATATCCGGCAGGATTCACCTCCACAGTATCGCCTTTGATGGATGCGATGAATTCCCAGGACAAGACCCGCGGCTATAGGGCTCTTGCTTCGCTGTATCTGCAGTACAAGCCGACCGATGCTCTCATCTTCAAGACAAGCTTCTATCCGACGCTTTCAACTTCAAGAAGAGGAGAATACTACGGCGGCTTGACCGAGATGCAGTCCGGGACATACAATGCGAAGACCAATCCTACAGGAGATGCCAAGGCTACCGTGACCCGTGACGAGAGTTTCTCATATACCTGGGATACCCAGGCCAACTATATCAAGAATTTCGGTGCAGACCATTCCGTCAACCTGATGGCGCTCATGAGCGTCTACAGCACTGAGGCGGAAAGGTATAAACTTTCCGCTCTTAACGTGACTGCCGGGACTATGTGGTACAATCTGGCGTCGGCGGCTTCCGGATATAGCGATGTGGGAAGCTCCTACGGCAAGGCGACGATGCTCTCGTATGCGCTCAGGGCCAACTATAGTTACAAGGGTAAATACCTTCTTACTCTCTCCAACCGTTGGGACGGTTCTTCGAAGTTCCAGAAAGGTCACCGCTGGGGGATGTTCCCGTCAGCCGCTCTCGCATGGAGGATCAGTGAAGAGCAGTTCGTGAAAAACTCCCTCCCGTGGATGGATGACCTCAAGCTCAGACTGAGCTACGGCATGACCGGAAACAATGCTTCTGTCGGGAACTATGAGACCATATTTCTCGCAGACCAGCTTTACTATTCAGGATTCGGCAAAGGCTATGGCCCAGGAATCGCCAATGAACTTCTCAGCTGGGAGACCACGGCAGAGTTCAACACTGGACTTGACTTCTCTTTCCTGCGTGGCAGAATTTCCGGTACTGTGGACTGGTATTCAAAGACTTCCAATGATTTGCTTATGGATATGAAACTCCTCTACGAGCAGGGATCAAGTTCGGGAAGCATGACTGCCAATGTGGGTAAGGTCAACAACCGTGGTGTGGAATTTATGCTCAAGGGTGTGATTCTTGAGACCAGAGACCTGCATTGGGATGTGTCGCTTTCATTCGCAAAAAACCGTAACTCCATCCTCGAGCTTCAAGGAAAAAAGGAAGACATGCGTTCAGAGAGGTGGTTCATCGGACAACCTATAGATGTGGCGTATGATCTGAAACAGACCGGGATCTGCACCCGCGAGAAAGCAAACGAACTTGTGACGATAGATGGTGTGACAAAGAAAAACTCCGAGTGGTACGGATATTTCGAGGGCTGCATGACTTATGAGGACCTCAACCATGACGGGAAGATCAACGATGATGACCGGCAGATCCTGGGACATGCCATGCCGGAGTGGACCGGAAACCTGTCAACTTCGTTCTCATGGGGCAACTGGGATTTCTCCATGACACTCAACACCAAGCAGGGGCAGCTCGTATACAGCCCGTTCATGGAAGAATTCACGAACTACAGTGACCGCGGCAGGACCAAGCTCAACATGGACTTCTACATACCTGAGGGTGCGCCGATATTCAATTACAGTTGGGACGGACGTGATCCGCAGACCGTGACCTCCGACCCCGATGTGCGGGCCGCAGAGACGAAGCCGGGTTCATACCCGTACCCTTTCGACGGAGCAGCCTACAACTACGGCGGGGGAAACGGCTGGTACACCGGAAAGAACAAAGAATTCCAGTCAAACTGCTACGTGGATGCCTCGTTTGTCAAGATCAAGACAATCTGTCTTGGTTATACTCTTCCACGGAATTTCACCGAGAAAGTCGGGATCGGCAGCATGCGTGTATATGCGAATGTGCTGAATCCGTTCACGTTCACTTCCTATAAAGGTTTTGACCCGGAATGGGCGGATGCCGAGATCTCCGACGGCAGGGGCGGCCCGAGTTCGGTAACCTGGCAGTTTGGCGTCAATGTTAAATTTTAGTTTAGTATTCGGTATGAAAAAGTTGACAACAAATATTTTGTGTGCCTTTTCGTTTCTGGCTGTATCATGCTCCGGTTTCCTGGACCAGGACAACCGTTCAAACATAGCCGGCAAGGACTATTATCAGACGGCTGCAGGCTATGAAAGTCTTGGAAACGCGGCCTACAGCTCATTGCGCTCAATATACGGCAATGCCCCGTGGCTTTTCGAGGGCGGAACCGATCTTTTTGCCAGCGGAAGGACATCGGTGCAGGTTTGCAACCTTTACGGGCAGAACTATTCAAGCGCAGAGGAGAATGTCCGTGTATTTTACCGCGGGCACTACCAGGCCATTGCCCTTGCCAATGAACTCGTCTATTGGGGTCAGGACCATAGTGAAAGGGCCGGCCGTGTGGCTGAGGCCAGGGGATTGAGGGCGTTTTATTACCTCAACCTCGTCCAGCAGTTCGGCGGGGTGCCTCTCGTGCTCGAGAGATCGTCCTCTCCGCTTGTGAGCGTGGAACGCTCCAGCGCTGAAGATGTTCTCAAATTTGTCATTGATGAGCTTGAAGATCTTGCCTCCGAGACTTCGGCTCTGCCGACGGACCAGACGAGCGGACGCTTCAATAAACTTGCCGCAATGCATTTTGCTTCAAAGGCCTGCCTCTGCCTTGGCTGGCTCACGTCTGAAGATTCGTATTTTACTCAGGCTGTGAGATATGCGGAAATGGCCGGAGCAGGCAAGGAGCTGAAGACAGAATTTTCAACACTTTTCAGCAATGCCGGGGAGAGGAATCCTGAAGTGCTGTTCTTCGTGGACTATGACACTTCCACCGTGGACAATGTACAGTCTGACGGCAACAGGCAGCAAGCTGACTACTGTCCTTATCTCAAGGGGGCGGAGGCCGGACACAAGTATACCTCATCAACTCTTACGCCGACTCTATGGATGCATGAAGTCTTCAATACGGATACGGATTCTCCGGACAGCGACCGGCGCTACGATGCTACTTTCATGACCGAACTGCGCCAGAGTTATTGGGACTATTACGATGAGGACAAGCGCAATACCAGCGAAGTCACTTATTATTATTGTCCTTCATGGAGGATATCCGGGGTAGAGGAATGGAGAAACGCTCTGCCGCGCAGGAAGAACGCGGTTGTGGTGGAGATGCTGCCCGAGGGCAACAACATCAGCAACGAATTGACTTCGTACGAGGCGAAGATGAGTGCGGACATCTGCGGTGTCGCGCCGTTCCGCAAGTTTGATGATACCGGCAACGGCAGGACTTACTACAAAATCACCTCCTCTATGCGAGACATATACCTCGCGCGTGTCGCGGAGTCTGATCTTATAGCCGCTGAGGCCTGCGTGAAGTTGGGACGCAACGAAGATGCAGCCGCTTTTGTCAATGTGGTAAGACATCGCGCAGGAGCGACTCCGGCGAGTCCTTCCGAGATGAGCATTGACTATATCCTGAACGAGCGGGCGAGAGAACTTGCAGGTGAATACCTGCGCTGGGCTGACCTTACCAGGACAGGGAAGCTTGCGGAATATGTGGAGGCGCATAATCCGGATGTGCCACAGGGCAGAATCGAGCGGAAGTTCTATCTCCGTCCCATCCCTTTGGCCGCCATTGAGTTGAACCCGGCCCTGGCCGGACATCAGAATGAAGGATGGGAATGACGGCAGGGATTGTGGCGGCGCTTGTCCTCGTCTCATCGGGACTTCAGTCGCGGAGTGTCGGGCAGATCTGCCGGTCGGTACCGTTTGATATGCCTGCGGTGGAGGTGCCCTCCATACCATCGCGGGATGTAAGTCTCAGTGATTTCGGCGGGTACGGGGATGGAATGCATGACAACACCAAAGCGTTTGCGCTGGCGATAGAGCACCTTTCTTCACTTGGCGGGGGCCGTCTGACGGTCCCGCCAGGTGTATGGGTGACAGGGCCTGTCGAGCTGGGGGACAATATGGAACTGCACTTGAGCGAGCATTCCGTAATCCTGTTTTCCCAGGACAAAGACCTCTATCCTATTGTGGAGACGGTTTTCGAGGGTGTCAGGACATTCCGTTGCAAGGCACAGCTCTCCGCGGTAGGCAGGAGGAATGTGGCGGTCACCGGGAAAGGCATCATAGACGGGTCCGGGGATATATGGCGGCTTGGCAGGAAGGCGGAGATGCCGCCTTATATCTGGGAGAGATGCGTGTCTTCCGGTGGTATCCTCAGTGAGGATGGCCAGCTGTGGTACCCCAGTGAAAGCTATTATAGGGGAGCGAAGGACGCCATACAGAATATAGTGCCGTGGGCAAGAACGATGGAGGATTTCGAGAGTGTCAAGGACTTCCTGCGTCCTGTCATGATCAATTTTCTTGAGTGCGAGAACCTTCTTCTTGAGTGCGTGACATTCCAGAATTCACCCTGCTGGAATGTGCACCTCTCTCTCTGTACGGGGGTCATTGTGGATGGAATAAGCGTCAGATGCCCATGGTATGCCAAGAACGGAGACGGCATAGATATAGAGTCCTGCCGGAATGTGGTGCTCAAGGACAGCAGTTTCGATGTGGGAGATGATGCTATCTGCATCAAAAGCGGAAAAGACGAAGAGGGAAGGCTGCGCGGGATACCGGCTGAGAATATCGCTGTTGACAATTGCGTGTGTTTCCATGGACACGGAGGATTTGTGGTGGGGAGCGAGATGAGCGGCGGAGCAAGGAACATCTCCGTTACCAACTGCCGTTTCTCCGGCACTGATGTAGGGCTGCGTTTCAAGAGCAGGCGCGGCCGCGGGGGTGTGGTGGAGAATATCTATATCAGTAACATAATGATGTGTGATATCGTGGATGAGGCTCTGCTTTTCGACTTGTTCTATGGTAAGAAGCCTCAAGCGCCCTCGATGGGCGAAGATGTCGATCTTGTGCCTGCTCCCGTCAATGAGGGCACCCCACAGTTCCGTAACATCTTCATCAGCGACATAGTCTGCTACAGGGCCGGGATGGCGATGCTTTTCAACGGCCTGCCTGAAATGAACGTCGAGAATGTCAGGGTGGACGGTTGCAGTATCGTGTCGGAGGAGGGGGCGGTCATCAACGAATCTTCTTCTGTGCATCTTTCCGATGTCAGCATCACATGTACGCAGGGGGCCCCGTTGAGGCTTAATAATGTCAAGGATATGAAAATCAGGGATTTCAGGCCGGAGTCTCCTTCCGAGTATGATCTGATGGTGAGCGGAGGCCGCAACAGCGGAGTCAGCCTGTCGTCATCATCACATGTCCGGTACAAAGTCCATCTTTCTCCCAAAGCTGTGGGCTGCATGTCTGAAGAATAGTGCTTATATTTGTCTCTGTTCAGTTATGCTATGGGACGTCGGGCGATAATGCTGCTTCTGTTTCTGCTGTTTTTCTGGCAGACCGTCGCCCCCGCCCGGACTTTGGGCGGGACGATGGTGTCATATACTGTCCAGGATGGTCTGGCGCATAATAATATTCTTGACATATTTACGGATTCGCGCGGATTCGTGTGGCTCTGCACATGGAACGGGGTAAGCCGGTATGACGGCTACCATTTCAAGAACTATTCGGATGATTTCTCCGGCGGTTCCGTCCAGCATAACCGCTTTGTCTCCGTTTCCGAGGATGCCATGGGATATCTGTGGTTCAGCACATATGACAGCCATCTTTACCGCTATGATCCGTACTCTGACCGTTTCGGGGAACTGGAGTCCGCTGTTCCTGAACTTGAGGGGGTGAACTGGCATGTCGGGGAGGTTCTCTGCTGCAAACAATCCCCCACGGTGCTGGTTGCGTTTTCAGGACTCGGACTTGTCCGTTTTACCTGCTCCGGTCCGGGGAAGCCGCTTGTGGGGGAGCAATTTTTTGATGACGCTCTTATCGGGAAGGATATAACCATGATGGCTGAGACCGGGGATGGAAAGGTCTGGGTCGTGTGTGACGGGGGATACCGTGTGGTGAGCATGGCTCCGGGGACGGTTCCGGAGGCGAGGCGGAATTTTTCTGAGCCTGTGGTTGCTCTCGCGACCGGATCGGACGGGATTGTGTTCGCTTCTGCGAGTCATGTTTATCCTTCTTTCTGTGGGGAAGTGGACCGCGGCCCTGTCAGGATAGACGGCGGCATCAGTTCTCTCGCCTTTTCTGATGACGGTTCGGAACTGTATGCGGGTACGCATACCGGGGGAGTTGTCGTGCTTGACGATAAGATGGAGGTGGATGTCAGGCCGGTTTCGGGCCGGCTTCCGGTGGATGTCTCCGCTATGACGGTGGATTCCCATGGCATCGTATGGATAGTTGATTCTTCTCCTGGGGTCGTGCGTTTCCGCCCCTCCGACCGTGATTTCAAACGCTTTGTCCTTCCGCTTGATACGGTGGATTATTTTCAAGATCCGCTTTGTGTCATCAAAGAGCGCAATGATGTGGTATGGATGAAGATGCGCCATTCGGGATTCGGTTACTATGACAGGGATGCCGATATGGTCCGGCCGTTTCTGGGTCAGGTATCCTCGTCTTATCATATGACCAATGGCGTGGTGGCCTTCGAGGTAGACAAAGACAATGTGATGTGGATGTCACCATATTACGAGAGGGGTTTGTTCAAGATTGTCATCGATGATGTCGTGACACGGTCGGTTTCTGGCGTTGACAAGACTTTTCCGGAAAATGTCAGGGCGCTTTGCGTGGACCCTGCCGGGAATATCTGGGCCGGCACAAAGGGCGGGAGGCTCAATCTTTATGATGCGGACTACAACCTTCTTTCCAGTTTCGGGGAATCCGACGGCGGGCAGCCTCTGGGCAGGGTGTATTCCGTGTTCTGTGATTCTGATGGAAGCGTATGGGCCGGGACTAAAGGAAACGGACTGTGGCGACTCAGACCTGATGGAGGCCGTTTCCGCTTCCGCCATTATGTCCATTCTGACTCTGACCCGTATTCTCTTTCAAATGACAATGTATACTGCGTGGCTCAGGACACTGCCGGCCGTATCTGGGTGGCCACGTTCGGAGGAGGCGTCAATATCCTGTCCGGGGACGGCAAGTTTCTGAATCCGTATAATTCCATTTCTTCATATCCGTTACAGGAGGGTGCAAGAGCCAGATATATCCTTTGTGACGGTACGGACAAGGTTTTTGTGGCCACGACCGAAGGACTTATGCTCTGTGACCCGTCAGAGCGTCCCGAAGACATGTCTTTCCATCTGTACAGGCATTCTCCGTCTGATCATACGAGCATCGGAGGGAACGATGTGACTTATCTTATGAAGGATTCCGCTTCGAGGGTATGGGCCTGTACTTATGGAGGCGGCTTGGGCCTGATATGTTCCTATGCGCCTGACGGAACCCCGGAATTCAGGAATTATACGGTCGTGGACGGTCTTCTTGACAACATGGTCCTGTCTGCTGTCGAGGACAGGGAAGGCAATGTCTGGGTGGCGTCCGAAAAGGGCGTGGCCCGGCTTGACCGTTCCGGTGAGATGTTTACCGACTGCTCCATATTGTCCTCTGCTTCCGGGGTCTGCAATGAGGCTGCCGCCGTGATTGACAGTCGGGGGACTGTTCTGTTCGGCGGCACTGAGGGCCTGCTTGTATATGATAGCCGGGGGCTTCTTTCATTCGGGTATGATTATCGGTTGAGGTTCACTGATTTGAGCATCATGAATGCGCAGGATGAGGCAGTGTATGGCGTTGAGGGGGAATTTGTGCTTCCTTACGATTATATGTCGTTCCGCATCGATTTCGCTTCTCTCAATTTCCGCCTGCAGGACAAGGTCAATTACAGTTATTGCCTGGAGGGGTATGATGGGGGATGGACGGATTCCCGCAAGGTGAACAGCGCCTCATATTCCAAGGTTCCGCCCGGACGTTACCGTTTCAGGGTCAAGGCTTATGTGGGTAATGAGCGTATGAGCGGGCCGGAAATATCGGTGGCCCTGCGTGTTGAGGCCCCGCCATACCTGAGGTGGTACGCCTGGTGTGCCTATGTGCTCCTCGCCGGTGCCCTGGTGTGGCTTATATTGCATTCTGTGATAATGGTCTCCCGACTGCGTGCCGAGACCAGGATGGAACAGCGCATGTCTGAGGTCAAAGCCCGTTTCTTCACGGACATGTCCCATGAACTCCGTACGCCGCTTACTCTTATCATTGGCGGTCTGGAAGACTTGCGGCGCCGTGGAAACAATGACAGCCCTGATAAGGGCGGGGAAAGCCTTGAGTTGTCATATCGCAATTCGATAAGAATGCTGTCTCTTATAAACCGGCTCCTTGATTTCCGTGGTAAAGTCAAAGACGGCCTGGACCTGAGGGTAAGGGAGATGGATATTGTACTGCTGGTGCAGGAGGTGTCACGGAGTTTCCGCGAGCTTGCCGAAGAGCATGGCATTTCCTTCAGGATGCAGATTCCGCCCGGTCCTGTAATGGTATGGGCGGACAGGGACAGGATAGAGAGCGTGCTGTACAACCTGTTGTCCAACGCTTTCAAATTCACTCCGGATGCTGGAAGCATTACCGTGTCCGTATCCTCCTCTGACGGACAGTTGACGGTGGAGGTCGCCGATACCGGGATAGGGCTCAGCCGTCGACAGGCCGCGAAGGTGTTCGGGCGTTATGCCCGTTTCCACGAAGCCGTCCGGGACGAGGTGCGTGGAAGCGGAATCGGACTGTCATTGTGCAAAGAGATAATAGAAATGCACCATGGGACGATTTCGGTCGAGAGTGAGCCCGGCAAAGGAAGCATCTTCAGTTTCGTCCTTCCATCGGGGAACGCCCATTTCCATCCTGAACAGATTGATCTCGGCGATTCTGCATGCTGGTCAGGTGATTCTGCCGCGGATCATGTGCAGCACGAGCCCCCGTCTGGTGCCCCCAAGGTGCTTTTTGTTGATGACAATCCGGAAATCAGGCGTTTTGTCGCCTCTGCGCTCTCGTCTGACTATTTGATGTCTCTCTTCGCCGACGGTCTCGATGCCATGGACAGGATATCGTCTGATCCGCCTGATATCGTGGTGACGGACATCATGATGCCGGGACTTGACGGAATCGGGCTCCTTGAGCGTATACGTGCCGATTTCGAGACGAGTCACATCCCGGTCATAATGCTGACCGCCAAACATTCTTACGAGGACCGCATCGCCGGTCTCCGCTACGGGGCCGACGCCTATATCACCAAACCTTTCAGCGTGGATTATCTTAAGGCTGGCATAGATAACCTTCTTGCCAGGCGCAGAACCCTTTTTGAGCATTTTGCCGTTTTGGAGGGCAACACATCCGATGAAGAGGCAGAGCAGGAGGAGATGATGCTTACAGGGCGAGACCGTGACTTCCTCTCCAAACTTAAGGAGTGGCTGGACTCCAATGTCACGGACCCGGACCTTGAAGTGGGAGACCTTGCGCAGCATCTTGGTCTCGGACGCACCACGATGTACAACAAGGTCAAGGCGCTTACGGGCAAATCTCCGGTTGAACTCATCCGTGAGAATCGTCTGCTGAAAGCTAAGGCTGTGCTGGCTCAAGGCGATTTGACTGTGTCGGAGGTGGCGTGGCGGTTCGGCTTTTCGGACCCGGCATATTTCAGCCGTTGCTTTAAGGTGCAGTTCGGGGTGTCCCCGTCAGAGTATCTCCGCAGGTGCAGATCTGACAAATAATCCATGTCAATTGATATAAATTACAAGGAGCTGGCGGAACGCAGACTTATTTTTGTATTATGAACAGAACTCGCTCCAACATATTTGCGGTTGTGGCCGCATTGTCGGCATTTGTCGCCGAAGCCGGTGAATATTCCGGCTGTTATGAAGGGCTGGGAATCCGTGAACCCTCGCTTGCAGCAATCCCTGCCTTGACCGTAGACATACGTGATTATGGTGGGACAGGTGATGCTCTCACGCTTAATACCGATGCGTTCGCTGCTGCAATGGATGATCTCTCACGGAGAGGGGGTGGACATCTTCTGGTACCGCAGGGTGTCTGGCTGACCGGTCCCATTGTGCTCAAGAGCAATATCGATCTGCATCTTGCGAAGAACGCCATAATCGTTTTTTCTCCGGATAAAGGGTTATATCCTGAAACTTCACCTGACGAGGGGACTTCCGGGCGGCGCTTCCAGCCGCTGATAAGCGCATACAAGGCGAACAACATTTCAATCAGCGGGGAGGGTGTCCTGGACGGCAACGGTGAAGCATGGCGGCCTGTCAAGCGCTTCAAAATGAGCGCAGCGGAGTGGGATGATCTCATCTCTTCCGGAGGTGTCCTTTCGGAAGACGGCCAAATCTGGTATCCGTCTTCGGGGGATGTGCCGGCTGAGGCTGAGAAACTTGCAAAAAAACGCCCGAGGATGCTCCGCTTCCTCCTCTGTGGAAATGTGACGCTCAGTGGTGTCGTTTTTCAGAATTCACCGAGCTTTCATGTCAATATGATTCTATGCAAAGATATTGTTATAGATGGCATTACTGTGCGCTGCCCATGGAACGCCCAGAACGGGGACGGGATAGATCTCAGTTCATGTAAGGATGCTCTGGTGAAGGATTGCATAGTGGATGCCGGAGATGACGCCATCTGTCTGAAGAGCGGAGTGGGTGATGTCGGACGCAGGCGGGGGCCATGTGAGCGTATTGTTGTGACAGGATGTACAGTCTTCCACGGACATGGGGGCTTTGTGATAGGCAGCGACACTTCCGGGGGCATCAACGATGTCTTCGTATCTTCTTGCCGTTTCCTTGATACCGATATCGGCATACGTATCAAGAGCGGGCGTGGACGCGGCGGCAGGGTGTGCCGTGTATATATACGGGATATTGTGATGAATGATATAAAAGGGGCCGCCATCCGTATAGACCCTTACTATCAGGAGAATGTAGGTAAGGCTGCATTTGTGCCGGCAGACGATGACACCCCGTCGTTCTCCGAGATCTCGATTACAGGGGTGACTTGCCGAGAAGCCGGGCAGGCCATGTATATGCGTGGACTACCGGAGAGGAAATTGGGCCGGATATCAGTGGACTCCTGCTCTTTCTTTGCGCTCAGGTCTTCTTTTTTTGAATATGCCGATGAAGTCGAGCTTAATTCAGTGACTGTAAACAAATAACCACAAAACAAATGAACAAGAACAGATTTTTTGGAATTACTTGCGGCATTGTCGGGGTCGTGGGCGCAACTTCCTGCTCTCAAGACAAGGACAGGGAGTGGGACAAGAACCCGAATGTCATTTACATCCTTGCCGATGACTTGGGTATCGGAGACATCACACCTTACGGACAGAAACTGATAGAGACTCCGAATCTTGACCGTATGGCAGCCGAAGGCATGCTTTTTACGCAGTGCTATGCCGGTACGGCAGTTTCCGCTCCTTCGCGTGCATCCCTTCTCACAGGGCTTCATACGGGACATACCTTTATTCGCGGCAATAAGCGTGTCGAGCCCGAGGGGCAGATGCCTATGCCGGGGGAGACATATACTATTGCAAAACTCTTCAAGGATGCCGGCTATACCACTTCCTGCTTCGGCAAATGGGGACTTGGTTATCCCGGCTCCGAATCCGAGCCGTTGAAGATGGGATTTGATGAGTTTTTCGGTTACAATTGCCAGACGAAGGCCCATGATTATTATCCTGATCATCTCTGGGATGGAGAAGAAAGGGTGGAGTATCCGGACAACTATCAGGCCGAGGGGACTTACTCTGCTGACCTCATCCATGCGCGTGCGCAGAAATTCATACGAGACAATGCTGGGAAACAGTTCTTCGCATATCTTTCTTACACTCTTCCTCATGCGGAACTCGTCCTTCCGAAGGACTCGGTGTATCACCACTACTGTGATGTGATTCCGGCAGAAGATGATAAGGCTTGGGCGGAGGAAAACCCTCAGCGTCGTGGGGCTTATGGGGCTGCCGACCGGCCGCTGGCGGCGTTTGCTGCCATGGTGACGAGGCTTGACCGCTATGTCGGGGACATAATGGAAGAACTGGATGCACTTGGAATAGCCGACAATACGATATTGATTTTCACCTCAGACAACGGGCCTCACCGTGAAGGCGGTGCAAATCCGGATTATTTTGACAGCTACGGCTCTTATCGGGGAATCAAGCGCGAGCTTTATGAGGGCGGCATCAGGATGCCTATGATCATCAGGTGTCCCGGGCATGTGGCTGCAGGTTCTGTCAATGACCACCAGATGGCCTTCTGGGACATGATGCCTACTTTCGCTGAGATTGCCGGTGCTGCTCTCCCTTGCGAGACTGACGGCATCTCTTTCCTCCCGACCCTTCTTGGCAAGGATGGCCAGAAAGAGCATGAGTATCTCTATTGGGAACTTCATGAGAAAGGCGGGCTTCAGGCCATAAGAGTCGGAGACTGGAAAGGAGTGAAGCTGTTTGCCGGCTACCCGGACAAGACCCGCTTCGAACTGTATGATCTCTCAAAGGATGTGCATGAGGACAATGATCTGGCTGCGGAGTATCCGGATGTGGCTGAAAAACTCAGAGCGATGATGGATACTGTCAGGACAGATTCTGAGATATTCGACTTCAGCAGGCTGTAGACATATTATCCGTAAGCAGGACAGGGGAGGGGGTTCCCGGGCTCAAAACAAAATATCGCCCGGAAACCCCCTCCCCTGTCCTGCGTGTACGAAACTTATTATGGTCCTACCCCAGGCGCTCCTTGATGTAGTGCAGGCGGCTGAGGGTCTCGCCCTTGCCGATGAGGCTCATTATGTCGTGAATTCCGAGTCCGCTTGAAGAACCGGTGAGCGCGAGACGGATGAGGTTCATCACCTTGCCTATAGGCATGCCTTCAGCGCGGATGTAGTCCTCAAGAGTGTCGGTTTCGGAGTTTTCGACAGCCCTGAGCGCGTCTTCATAGATGTCGGCCTTCCAGAATTTGTCCACGTCCTTGGCGAGGAAGGGGGCGGTGAGACTGTCGTCATAGACTTTGGCACGCGGGTCGGCCGGCCGGCCTTCTTGGGCCTTTGCGCCGGTGACTCCGGCTTTGACCCCATATTTGGCGTATTCTGAAGGAGCGATGAACAGGCAGGCTGCGATGTCCCAGAAATCCTTGACGAAAGTAGCCCTGTCCTTGGTGAGGGCTATCACCGCCATCACATAGCTGCGCTCTACATTGAGCTTCTTCGCTTCAAGCATAGGGATGAACAGGTCGGCGAGTTCATCGTCGGGCTTGGCCCTGAGGTACTCCTTGTTGAACCATCTGGCTTTCTCCGGGTTGAATTTTGCCCCGGCCTTGCCGACTTTCTCAAGAGAGAAAGCCTCTATGAGCTCCGGCATCGTGAAAATTTCCTGTTCCGTGCCCGGATTCCAGCCGAGCATGGCGAGCATGTTCACAAATGCGTCAGGGAAATATCCGTCCTCGCGGTATCCCCGGGAAGTCTCACCTTCAGCATTGGTCCATGCAAGCGGGAATACCGGAAATCCCATCTTGTCTCCATCGCGTTTGCTGAGTTTGCCGTTGCCGACAGGCTTGAGAAGAAGCGGGAGATGTGCGAACCGCGGCATCGTCTCCTCCCATCCGAAGGCCCTGTAGAGCAGGTAGTGCAGAGGCAGGGACGGAAGCCATTCCTCCCCACGGATCACTTCCGTGATTTCCATCAGGTGGTCATCCACGATGTTGGCCAGATGATAGGTCGGGAGTTCGTCAGCCCTTTTCCACAGCACCTTGTCGTCGAGGGTGGCAGTGTTGACTTCGATATGGCCTCTGATGAGGTCGTCCATCTCCACTGTCATGTCTTCCGGCATCTTGAACCTTATGGTCCAGTCGGTGCGTGTCTGGAGCATTTCCTCTACCTGCTCGGCCGGGAGGGAGAGGGAATTCTGCATCTGCCCTCTGGTCAGATGGTTGTAGATGAAAGTGATGCCGGCGTTCTCGCTGCGGGAGCGCATCAGCTCCAGATCTTCCGGAGTGTCGAAGGCGTAGTAGGCCCAGCCGCTCTCGACGAGCATTTCCGCGTATTTGCGGTAGATGTCCTTGCGCTGGCTCTGTCTGTAAGGGGCATGTGGGTGCTTTTCTGAAGGAACTTCCACCACTTTGCCGTTCTCGTCCACCCCTTCGTCAGGGATGATGCCGCACCAGCGGAGCGAATCTATTATGTACTGCTCGGCTCCCGGCACGAAGCGCTGTGAGTCCGTGTCTTCGATGCGGAGGATGAAATCGCCTCCGTTCTTTTTGACATACAGGTAGTTATAGAGAGCGGTCCTGACTCCGCCCATGTGGAGAGGTCCGGTCGGGGACGGTGCAAATCTTACTCTTGTCCTTTTCATCTTTGTATTCTTCTTATTGCTGGTACATTCTCAAGTTCCGAGAGCTGCTCTCCCTTGCCGACTATCAGGGCCGGTTTCTTGTCCGGGTCGTAGTTGAACTTGCGGATATTGCTCTTGGAGTTGAATCCTATCTGCTGGGAGCCGCTGTCCGGGGCCAGAGATATGCCCTCTTCCCGTGCGGCGGAGTTCTTGTCGTAGACGAAGTCCTTGTTGATCATGATATAGTTGCCCATGTCTCTGGTCGGTCCGATGACGTCGGAGAAGCGCAGCCCCGTCACTATGGAGGTGATCCGGATGGTGTCGCCGATCTCCGGGGAGTCGTCCCAGATGAGTCCGCGCTTGAAGTTGTTGGCGCGGCCGGTGTATTCGTCTATCTTGGCGTTGATGTTGTTGAGGTCATCCATCGTGAGGCCCTGCTCGTTTTTGCCGCAGGAGATGTTGATGAGCACTTTTTTCGCCGTCTTGAGGTCGAAATCGTTGAGAAGAGGGGATTCAAAGGCGGCCTTGACTGCGGTCTCTATGCGGTCTTTGCCTGAGCCTGTTCCGCAGCCCATGAGGGCCATGCCGCTGTCTTTCATCATGGTCTCCACGTCCTTGAAGTCCACATTGATGTATCCCGATCTCTTGATTATCTCCACAATGGCCCTGACGGCCGTGGCCAGCACCTCGTCCGCCTGCGGGAAAGCGTCCTGGATGAGCTGGTTGCCGTAGTATTCGTGGAGTTTCTCGTTGTTGATGATCAGCAGGCTGTCAACGTTCTTCTCAAGTTCATGCACTCCGTCTATCGCTCTGGAGAGAGCCTCGTTGCCTTCGTTCAGGAAGGGGAGTGTCACGACTGCAACTGTGAGAATCCCCTTGTCTTTGGACATCTTGGCTATGACAGGTGCCGCACCGGTGCCCGTGCCGCCGCCCATTCCGGCAGTGATGAAGAGCATCTTGGTGTGGGAGTCAAGAACCGTCTTCTCTATCTGCTCCTGGCTCTCTATTGCGGCGTTGCGGCCGTTGATCGGATTGGTCCCCGCTCCGAGGCCGCGTCCCATCTGGATCTGTGTCGGGACCGGACTGCATCTGAGTGCTTGAGAGTCGGTGTTGCAAACCACGAAACTGCATCCCTTGATGCCCTGACGGTACATGTAGCTGACGGCGTTGCAGCCTCCGCCTCCTACGCCGAGCACTTTGATGATGTCGTCTGAAGTCACCCAGTCACTTGGGGTGATGGAGTCTATCATTGTATCTTCCATATCTGTCTCTGTTTTAATTCATCGAGTCGAAGAGGTTGCCGACAGTGTTGTCGAACACGCCTTCGAGTTTGTCGCTCATCTTCTTGCGGAAGATGGATGTCCAGGTAATCTTGTTTTTACCGTCCTTCTTCTTTTTCTTGGGGTTCGGAGTTATCACCTCTCCCGAGACATCATGTCCTTGGAAAAGCTCTCCGTTGCCCTCGCTGTCGAGCTCCGGTGTCTCATCTCTTTCTTCTGCCGGGGCGGTCGCCTCGTCTATGCAGTTGAGATGGCTGTCACGTTTGGCTTCAAGTATCATACCTATGGTTGCTGCGGCTGAGGTTTCCGTGACCCCGGCGCAACCGCCGGAACTGAATTTGCGTGTGCGCGGGTAGCCGATTCGCACCACATAGCCGGACATCTCCTTGAGGAGATTGGCGAAATTGACAAGGTCGGCTCCGCCGCCGGTGAGGACGATGCCGTTCCGGAGGTTGTCGGCGAATCCGCTCTCCTGTATCTGGAAGAGTACGGCGTCTATGATCTCTTTTGCGCGGTAGCTGATGATCTCCGACAGATATTTGACGGGGAGCTGCTCGTAGGTGCCGTTCTCGTCATCGTTGATCTGTATCACTTTCTCGCTCAGGGACTGGAGCTTGTCAGGCTGGCAGGCGCCGTAGGCCAGTTTGATGTTCTCGGAGAGGCGTTCGTTGAATCCGCACTCGTACTTTATGTCGGCTGTGATGCTCTTGCCTCCGAAAGGGATTGAGGAATAGTGCCGGAGCAGGCCGCCTTTGTATATGGTCAGGGATGTGACGCCGGCTCCGACCTCCACAAGGGCCACGCCGTTCTCTTTCTCCGCTTCAGTCAGCACGGCCTGCGCCACTGCCGTAGGGATGAAAATCTTGCGTGCCGGAGCGATGCCCGTGAAGTTCAGCATCGTGTCGAGGTCAGAAGATGCTTTCTTGGAACCGATGAAAATCTTGAAGTTGCCTTCGAGGCTCTCTGCGGTGACGCCGATGACATCGTCTTCGCTTGCGCAGACCAGATCGTCATCGGCGGAGAAAGACTGGGCCACGGCTCCATAGATCTCCTCTTTCATCTCATCTTCAAGCGGATAGCTGTCGATGGCCAGACTCTTGAGGTTGTTGACCTCTTCCCGGGTGATGCAGGAGTACGGGTCGCTGCGCTCCATCTTGGCGCTTGCCGACTCCTGCCGGATATTGTAGCGCGGAAGTCCTGTCACCAGTTGGAGTATCTTGATCCCGAGTTCGTCTTCGGCATCCTTGATGGCTTTCTCAAGGGCGGTTGCGGCCCTTTTCGGCGCGAATACGCAGCTGTAGCGGATGCCGTCCGAAGGCACCTCCTTATAGTAGATTATCTGCACGTCTTCTCCGTCCACTTTGGCCACGCTGAGCGCTATCTTGGAAGTGCCCAGGTCCGCGGCCGCTATGTATCTTTCTGTCTGCATATTATTTGTCTCCTGTATTTTAAGTTTACACTCTTGTAGTGCCCCTCTTCCACAGAGGGCGCAATGTAGTCATAATATTTCTCAATTCCTGCGAATTTCTCTTTGAGGGAGTGCGGTTCCCCCAATATGAACAGTTCCTCTCCGCGGCTCATCTTGAGTCCGACGTCTCCGCCGGGCCTGACGAAGATGCTGTCCGTGATGTTTCTCCATGTTCTGGAGGATTCGATGATCCTGTTCATCTCAAGCATCGAGGCCAGCCATGCCCGTTCCTCTTCGGTGGGGGCTTCGCCCTTGAATCCGTCCGGTACGTTGACGGGTATGCTGCCGGAAACGGTGCGTACCGTAGCCGTATAGGATTTGTGCAGAGGGAAAATGTAGCCGTCTGAAGCGATGTAGAAGCCTTTGTCCCCGTCTTGGAACCTCATCACGGGCGCTCTCTGTGTTATGCTTATGTGCAGGGTGCCGTCCGATGTGGTCCAAGCCTCGCTCTTGAGTACTGCGCTCCTGCTCTCGATGAGTTTTTCTATCTTCTGCAGTCCCACGCTGTCGAGTCTCTGCCCGATGTAGTTGCCGTAGCGGCTGTCAAGGTAGCCCTTGATGTCGTCGGCGGTCACAAATTTGAGACTGTCCTTGAAGTGTATCTCCAGCCGGCTGCAACTGAGTCTGCTCCGGTCTTCACGGGTGCTGTGCACAAGAAACCCCATCCCCGTGCACAGTGCGGCGGCGAGGACGGAAGCTGTGATTATGCGGGCAGTCCGGTTCATTTCACTTCCTTCTCGAGCATTCCGGTGATTTGCGGCACAAAGCGGTCGATGTCCCCGGCTCCTAGGGTGACAAGCACATCAATCGGCTCATTCTCCAGATACGGCATGAGCTTGTCCTTGGTAAGCAGGACTTTCTCCGGGCAGGTGACGTCTTTGAGGATGATTTCCGAGCTTACTCCGGGGATGGGTTCTTCCCTTGCCGGGTAGATGTCGAGCAGGATAAGCTTGTCCAGAAGACTCAGTGAATGTGCGAATTCCGGGGCGAAGTCCCTTGTCCTGGAGTAGAGATGCGGCTGGAAGACACCGGTGATCCTGCGCCCGGGGAAGATCTCCCTGATGGATGAGATTGCGCTTGCGAGTTCGGCCGGGTGGTGGGCGTAGTCGTCTATATAGGTCCTTCCGTCTCTGTTGAAATGCAGCTCAAGCCGCCTTTTCGCCCCTTCGAAAGTGCTGATGGCGTGGCGTACCTTCTGCGCGTCAAGTCCGTAGCAGAGACAGATGGCGGCAGCGGCTATGCTGTTCTCGACATTGACCTTGCCGATGGCTCCTACCCGTATGTCGGTAAGCACTCCTCCCGGGTATACAAGGTCATAGCTGTAGTGCCCGTCTTCGCTGAGTCTCAAGTCGGAACTGTGGAAGTCCGATGCCGCCGCGTCGAGGTGGTATGTGAAGATTTTGGCATGGGTGTCCTCTCCGCTCACCGGGAGCCCGAGTTTGAGGATAAGTGTCTCGCTTACTTGAGAAGCGAACTGTCTGAACGCCTCCTGCACATGCTCGAGATCTCCGTATATGTCCAGATGATCCGCGTCCATGGCTGTGATGGCCGCGATGGCCGGGTGGAGCTGGAGGAAGGAGCGGTCGAACTCGTCGGCTTCCACGACCACGGTCGGGGTATCGCTGACGAGCATGTTGGTCCCGTAGTTGCGCGAGATGCCGCCGAGGAAGGCGGAGCATCCCATCCCACTCTCGGTGAGGATGTGCGCGACGAGGGTTGAGGTGGTGGTCTTCCCGTGTGTGCCGGCGACCGCCAGACAGGTTTCGCCGCGGGTCAGTTCTCCGAGCATCTGCGAGCGCTTGAGCACCTTGTACCCGTGCTCACGGGCGTAGACCAGCTCTCCCATGTCATCGGGGACGGCCGGCGTGTAGATGACGAGGGTGTCATCGACCTCAGCCGGGATGAAGGACGGGTCGTCAGTGTAGTGTACGCCTATACCTTCTTCGGAGAGCTTGTCCGTCAGCTCCGAACGTGTCCTGTCGTAGCCGCTCACCGAGCAGCCCTTGAATTTGCAGAACCTTGCTATGGCGCTCATCCCTATGCCGCCTATCCCTATGAAGTAGATGTTCTTGTATTTCATACCAGTTTGTAGACTTCGTCGATTATCGTCTGTGCGGCGTCCATCTTCGCCAGGGCGCCTGCGTTTGTTTCCATTTCTTTGAGTTTGCTGTCATCGTGCACGAGGCTGAGCGCTTCCGGCATGAGCCTCTCGACGGCTTCGCCGTCCCTGACCATCACTGCCGCCCCCTTGCCCACAAGGGCCATGGCGTTGTGCGTCTGGTGGTCTTCGGCCACATTGGGTGACGGCACGAATATGGCGGCTTTGTGCGCTGCGCAGATCTCCGATATCGATGATGCGCCGGAGCGGCTTATCAGCAGATCAGCAGCGGCGTACGCCAAGTCCATCCTTGCGATGAAATCGCTGTACCGGATATCCGGACAGTCCCGTCCGGACATGAATGAGTCTATCCCGGCCTTGTAGTATTTGCCGCACTGCCAGAGCAGCTGCACGCCTTCTCCTCCCGGGCAGCCTTTTTCGATCCAACTGCGTACCGCCGCGTTGAGCGTGCCGCTTCCGAGGCTTCCTCCGGTAAGGAAAATGTGTTTCTTGCCCGGGTCGAGTCCATAGAACTTGATGCCTTCCGCCCTGTCAGCCTCGGAATACCGGTGGATCACGGACCGTATCGGGTTGCCGCTGATGACAATCTTGTCCGCCGGGAAGAATTTCTCCATTCCCTCGTATGCGACGCAGATGCAGCCGACCCTTTTTGCAAGCAGCTTGTTGGTCAGTCCGGCATAGCTGTTCTGCTCCTGTATCAGAGAGGGTATTCCCTTGCGGGTCGCCTGCCAGAGCAGGGGAGCGGAGGCGTATCCGCCGACGCCTATCGCGACATCCGGCCTGAACTCGTCTATCACTCTGCCGGCTTTGCGAAGGCTTCTGGCCAGTTTGAACGGAAGTTTCAAGTCTTCCATGATGTTTTTCGGGCTCAATTTCCGTTGGAGTCCGGCCACGGGAAGCCCCATTATCTCATACCCGCGCGACGGGACTTTCTCCATCTCCATCTTGCCCTCGGCCCCGACGAAGAGTATCTCCGTCTCCGGGTTGACTTCCTTGAGTTTGTCGGCGATGGATATGGCCGGGAAGATATGGCCTCCCGTGC
This sequence comes from uncultured Bacteroidales bacterium, assembly GCA_934726455.1. Lineage (GTDB taxonomy): Bacteria > Bacteroidota > Bacteroidia > Bacteroidales > UBA932 > Cryptobacteroides. The sequence goes on along the minus strand of CAKVDS010000020.1, from coordinate 17,131 downwards.
CGCCGCCGCTGATGATGACTCTCAATTTCTTATATTCCATAATCGTCGTCATTTGGCATGTTTCCCGATTCAAAGGCGTCCAGTTCATCCAGACCGGCCTTGATGTTCTCGTGCATCTCCATGAGCGGCGCCGCCGCCCGGGTCTCCTTGTCGATGCGCCGGGATGCGATGCGGCTGAACGAGAGTATCACCCCGAATGCGATGCAGAAACAGATGAATGCACTCGTCCCGTGGCTGATAAGCGGCAGTGTCTGGCCTGTCATGATGCCTATGTCCGCGTTGACGAACATGTGCAGGAAAGCCTGTCCCGAGATCAGGATGCAAAGACCTGCGACGCTCAACTTGGCGAACTGGTCTTTGCCGCAGTTACGCACGATTATCGAGCCTCTGGCGAGCAGCGATATATATAGGAATATCACAAGCACACCGCCGATGAATCCATATTCTTCTATTATGAAACTGTACATGTAATCTTCTGATATGTCGGGTACTACGTACCTCTGGGTGCTCTGCCCCGGGCCTTTGCCGAGAAATCCGCCCTCATGTATGGCGATCTTGGCGCTGTATGGCTGGCGCATCGCATCGAGGGCTTCCTGATATTCGATGCTGCCCTTGCGCGAGGTTAGGAACTGCTTCTCCCAGTCGTCTTTCTCCATTATTCTGGAAATACCGGTGCCTATACGTTCCATATACTTGCCGTCGGATGCCTTGTAGACGAGCACGCATACCCCCACGGCTGCCGCGCCCGAGAGCACCAGCAGGGTCATGTCCCTTGCGCTGCCTCCGCCGAGCAGTATCACTATCAGCATGATGAATCCTATCACGAGCGCACTGGAGTTGCTTCCCGGGATGATCATCACGAATGTGATTATGAAGGGGGCATAGATGAATATGATTTTCCGCCACTCTTCGCTGAGGTTCTTGAGCGGGAGGGCGTTCCTTTTCAGAGCATCGATCGCGAATGCGAGGTACATCACCATCGCCACCTTGACAACCTCGAACACATGCACCTGTACCGGCCCCATCTTCAGGATACGGTATGCCCCGTTGATTTCTATGGCTCGCATGAACGGGAGCTGAATCCTGGTGTCCAGAAGCAGGAGAAGGATGAAAGAGGTGGCGAAACCGAATGTGCTGAAAAAACGGAAGAACTTGATGCTGCGGATGTTGTACAGCCCTATTATGATGGCGAGGCCCAGCAGCACCACTATGAACTGTTCCTTGACGAGATCGATCCTCGTAGCCCCTTCATCAAGGAGCCTTGAGGTGGAGGAGAACATGCATACGATGGAAAACAGGAAGAGCAGAAGCACGATTATCCAGACCACCTTGTCTCCTTCAAAGCGGTCTGCAAAATTCCAGAGTGAACTCTTCTTGGCTGCCATCCTACAGATGTCTTACGGCTTCTTTGAACTGTCTGCCCCTGTCTTCGTAGTTCTTGAAAAGGTCGAAGCTGGCGCAGCACGGGCTGAGCAGCACCACATCCCCCTCGGATGCGAATCCGGCCGATTTCCGGACGGCTTCTTTGGCGGAGAGGGTGTCGCAGATCCTGTCTTTGCCCACGATGCCCTCGAATGCCGCGTGGATCTTTGAATTGTCCTTGCCGAGGCACACGATGGCCTTGACCTTTTCGCGCACCAGACTGTCCAGGACGCTGTAGTCGTTGCCCTTGTCTGTGCCGCCGACTATCCATATTACAGGACGTGTCTGGCATTCGAGGGCATACCAGGCAGCATCGATGTTGGTCGCCTTGGAGTCATTGATGTAGAGGACCCCGCCGACACTCAGCACCGGCTCAAGCCTATGCTCGATAGGGGAGAAGCTCTTCAGCGAATTGCGGATGACTTCATCGCTTATCCCGCTTGCCTTGGCGGCGAGGGCGGCGGCCATGGAGTTGTATATGTTGTGCTTCCCTCCGAGGGCGAGATCCTTGAGGTAGATGTCCGTCCTGTTCTCATCGTAGCGCATCACTATCTTGTCGCCGTCGAGGAACGCGCCCTGCTCCACTTCTTTCTCTTGTGTGAACGGGAGCATCTTGGCCTGGATGACTATCTGGCTGAGATGACCTATGGTGATGGCGTCATCGGAGTCGAATATGAAACAGTCTTCCGGTCTGAGGTTGCGTGTGATGCGGAATTTCGCCCTGACATAATTCTCCATCTTGTGGTCGTAGCGGTCAAGATGATCCGGGGTGATGTTGGTTATGATGGCTATGTCGGGACGGAACGCGTAGCAGTCGTCAAGCTGGAAACTGCTGATTTCTAGGACATAATAGTCATGCTTCTCAGTCGCTACCTGCAGTGCGTAGCTTTTGCCGATATTGCCTCCGAGGCCGACGTTCAGACTGGCTTCCTTGAGCAGGTAGTAGATGAGCGAAGTGGTGGTCGTCTTGCCGTTTGAGCCTGTGATGCAGATTTTTTTAGCCCTGTCATAACGGCCGGCGAATTCGATTTCGGAGATTATTCCGATCCCCGCTTCACGCAGCGCTTTCACCATCGGTGCGTTCTGCGGGATGCCGGGGCTTTTTACGACTTCATCCGCGTTGAGGATGAGGGATGGGCTGTGTCCGCCCTCTTCGTAAGGGATGTCCCATTTACGCAGTGTCGCGGCGTATTCTTCCTTTATCTTTCCGTTGTCGGAGAGGAATACGTCGAATCCTTTTACTTTAGCGAGCACTGCGGCTCCGATGCCGCTTTCCGCTCCTCCCAATATCACTATTCTTGCCATGATGCTATCGTATTTTCAATAAAGCCAATGTGCTTACAGCCAACAGAATACCTATTATCCAGAATCTTGTGACTATCCTTGGTTCCGGAATGCCTTTTTTCTGGTAGTGGTGGTGCAGCGGTGCCATGAGGAACACCCTGCGGCCCTCACCGTATTTTCTTTTTGTGTATTTGAACCACCCTCTCTGGATGATGACGGAGAGGCTCTCCGCGAGAAATATTCCGCAGAGCAGGGGCAGGAGGAGTTCCTTGCGGATCAGCACGGCGCTTACTCCGATGACACCTCCGATGGTGAGACTTCCCGTGTCACCCATGAATACCTGGGCAGGGAAGGTGTTGTACCAGAGAAAACCGATCAGCGCTCCGACGAACGCGGACATGTATATCGCCACCTCTCCTGAACCGGGCATGTACATTATGCCCAGATACCTTGCATCGATTGCATCTCCGCCGAGCCAGGCCATGACTCCTATGGCCACACCCACGATGGCTGACGTGCCGGCCGACAGACCGTCCATCCCGTCCGTGAGGTTCGCTCCGTTGGAGCAGGCCAGGATGACCAGGATGATCATTGTCATGTAGATGCCCCATGAGCAATATACTCCGAACTGGCCCTTGAATGGTGAAAGCCACGAATAGTCAAACTCATGTGCTTTGACAAATGGTATCGTGGTGACCAGATTCTCGGTGTGTATGTCTGGGCTGATGCATACGGCGAGTGCCACGAACAGGCCCAGACCGAACTGGAGCACGAGTTTGCCTTTCTCGCTCATCCCCTCCTTGCGGTGCTTGAAGACCTTGATGTAGTCGTCTGTGAAGCCGATGGCGCCGCACCAGAGCGTGGTCACGAGCAGAAGGATGGTGTATATGCTGTCCAGCCGGCACACGAGCAGCGCTGAACATGTCAGGGCTATGATTATTATGATGCCCCCCATCGTCGGGGTGCCCTTCTTCTGCATCTGGCCTTCGAGGCCGAGGTCGCGTATCGTTTCCCCTATCTGATGTCTGCGCAGCATGCGGATTATCCTGCCGCCGGCGAAAAACGAGATGAGCAGACTTATCACCAGGGCGAGCATTGCCCTGAAAGACAGATAGTTCATCAAGTTGAGTCCCGGGATGTTGAGTCCCAGGCTGTTGAGCCATTCTGAAAGATGATACAACATTATCTCACGCTTTTAAATACTTCTTCCACTATTTCCCTTTCATCGAAGTGCCGTTTCTCCGTCCCGATTATCTGATAGGTCTCGTGACCCTTGCCTGCGAGGAGTATCGTAGATTTCTCGGGAGAGAGCATTATGGCGGTACGGATGGCTTCTTTGCGGTCCGGTATGCAGATGACTTTGTGCATGCAGTCCGCGCTGATGCCGGCCTTGATGTCGTCCATTATGTCTTCGGTCTTCTCGGAGCGGCTGTTGTCGGAGGTCAGGAACACCCGGTCGGCAAGTTTGCCTGCCACTGCTCCCATTTCCGGGCGTTTGCCGTGGTCCCGGTCGCCTCCGCAGCCGAACACGCAGACAAGTTCGCTTCCCGGTTCCACATCCCGCAGAGTCTTAAGCACATTCTCGAGGGCATCGGGTGTGTGGGCGTAGTCTATGACTATGTTGCGTCCGCCCGGACCTGCGATCACTTCAAGCCTTCCTTTGGCCGGAGCCAGGGTGGACAGGGCGACGAGTGCTTCGTCTTTCGGGATGCCGAGCTCTACGGCTGTGGAATAGACGGCCAGCAGGTTGTAGGCGTTGTGTGCTCCGCAGAGCCTTGTCCACACTTCTGTGCCGTCGATGTTGAGCAGCATTCCTTCCATGCTCTCTTCCATCACTTTGCAGCGGTGGTCGGCCATGCTGCGGCATGAGTACGTGACGATGCGTGCGGCAGTGTTCTGAACCATTATCATTCCGTTGCGGTCGTCGATGTCGGTTATGGCGACGGACTCCTTCGGGAGCGAGTCAAAGAACTTCTGCTTGCAGCGGAGATAGTTTACGAAAGTGCCGTGGTAGTCGAGGTGGTCGCGTGTGAGGTTGGAGAAGATCCCGGCCTTGAATTCGAGCCCGGCGGTTCTCTGCTGGTCGACTCCTATTGAACTCACTTCCATGAAGCAGTATTCACAGCCTTCCTGCACCATGTCATTGAGCAGGGAGTTGATCGTGACAGGGTCTGAGGTCGTGTTGGCGGTCTCTGTCCTCTTGTCTCCTACATAGTTCGCTATGGTGGAAAGGAGGCCGCACCTGTATCCGAGGCTGCGGAACATGTTGTAGAGCAGGGTGACGGTGGTCGTCTTGCCGTTGGTGCCTGTGATTCCGACAAGTTTGAGGCGTCCGCTCGGGTGGGAGTAGAAATTGTCTGCGGCCATCGCCACGGCGAGCCGGCTGTCGGCTACATCGATGCTGACAATCCCGTCTGCCGGGCAGCCGCCTTCGCACATCACTGCGGACGCACCCGCCTTGAGCGCATCGTCAATATGGGCGCGCCCGTCGTTGCCGCAGCCGGTGACCGCCACGAAAAGGCTTCCCGGGCGGACTTTGCGGGAGTCGTTGGCTATCCCGCTTATCTCCGTTTCCGCAGATCCGTTTATGCTGCGCACCCCGCAGTTTCTTATGATGTCTTTGAGTTTCATCTCGACTTGTGTATCGTTTCCCTGAAATAAGGGTCTATATCATATAATTTGTCTATCACTGTGCGGATGGCCCTTGCCGGAATGCCGCCTCCCTGAAAACTCTTGCTTGTCGGCTTGGAATACACGGTGCAGATTATGCTGTATTGCGGGTCCTCTGCAGGGAAGAACCCCACGAAAGTCCCTTGATACTTGCGCCGTCCGTGTTCGTCGCTGTACTTCCCGTTTTCGAATGTCCCGAATGACGTTCCTGTCTTGCCGGCCACGCTGCATTTCGCCCCTTTGAGCCGGCGGGCCGTGCCCTCCTCTGTCACGGCCTTGAGTGCCCTTGTGATAGTGTCTGCCACGGCTTTTGAGCAGACGGCCGAGTTGAGTATGCTCTCTCCCCGTTTTGTCACGACCCTCCCGTTCTCCTCTATGCTCTCAACCAGATAAGGTTTCATCATTCTTCCCTTGTTTGCGATGGCATTGTAGAAGGTGATGATGTGGAGAGGCGTCTCCTGGGTGCTGTATCCGTATGCGATTGAGCCGAGGTCGGTGTTGGTCCAGTATCTCGTGCCCGGATTCGGGATTGTCGGGGTCTGCAGGCCGTCAAGGTCGAAGTCGAAGGCTTCCCCGAGCTTGTATGTGTAGATGTTGGAGAGGAATTTCTCAGTCTTGTCCCTGTTCCCGTTTTTGCCGTAGTTCTTAACTGCAAGGGTGGCGAAGACGTAGTTTGATGAAATCTTGAACCCGTCCAGGACGCTTATGCGGTTGGTTTTGTGCTGGGCGGCGAACTGCGGTATGTGGCTGTCCCTCAGGGACGTGCCCTCGACTCTTCCATCGGTTGCCGGGAGGGTCTCCTCCAGGCTTTTGATGTATCCGTCGTTGAGGACTGACATCAGGGTCACCGTCTTGAACACTGAACCCGGCTCGCCTTTGCGTCCGACGGCCATGTTCTGGATTTCCGCGAACCGTCCCTCGCCCTTGTCCCTGAGGAGGTTGACCATGGCCCTTATGGCTCCGCTTCTGGTCTCCATCAACACCATGCATGCCCCCTCGAGATCCGGCTCGTCTCCGAGCTGCTCACGCAGAGCCATGTCGGCTATTTCCTGATAGTCGATGTTCAGGGTGGTTCTCAGATCCCGGCCGTCCACGGCCTTGACGAAGCTGCTGTCGCTGTTGCGGATGCGGCCGTTGTCCGTGTTCCTGAGGTATTCCCGGCCTTCCTTTCCGTGGAGTACGTAGTCGAACTTGCCCTCAAGTCCGATGTGGGTGTTCGTGACCTGGGACTTGTTGTTGCGCACAAATCCGATGGTGCGCCTGGCCAGCTCCCCGTATGGGTAGCGGCGCACGTTCTCCTGCTCCACTATCATGCCGCTTTTGTAGCGTCCTTCCCTGAAGAGCGGCAGTCCGATGATGCGGTTGTAGGCGTTGCGGTCGACAGGAGTGCCGATGCGCATATACTTGCGGCCTTGCTTGCGGCCGTTCACTATCATTTTATAGAACGAATCAGCGCTTGTTCCCGGAAATTCCCCGGCGAGTCCTGCGGACAGTTCCCGGGCTTTTTCGAGCCACACCTTCTCCTGGTCGGGAGTGTTGGTCTCCTTGCGTACGGTGCAGTCCATGTAGAACTGGTATGTCGGGCATGAGATGGCAAGAAGCCTGCCTTGCGAGTCGAGAATCTTTCCGCGCTCCGGCTCGATAGAGCGGATCGTGCTTGACGGGGTGAGGGCGGTGACTATTCTCTGGTCGGGATGGAAGGCGATCTGGATCCATGCCACGCGCACCATGAGTATCAGGGATGCCGCCAGCATCAGCATATAGAGGATATAGAGCACCACTCCTATGCGGTCTCTCTTCGGCTTCTGTATGTTCTCCGTCCCCTTCATCTTTCCATTTTTGTCGCCGGTTTGTCCGGTTCTCCGACTTCCGATCCCATGGACTTCAGCCTCTGCCCGACATCGTATCTGCCGCTGGCTTTGGCCAGATCATAATATTTCTGGGCATTGGCAATCTCAAGTTCCTTGAGGACAGCCTTGCCCTTCTCGACCTTGGCCATCGTGGTCTCGATGGCGAGGCTGATCCATATCACCATCCCGAACAGGAAGAAGGTATAGATGATGTGGATGAAGTACTTGCCCACATTGAGTCTGAGCAGGAACTCTCCTTTCATCACCGCCTGGAAGACATTCTTCAGCAGGGATCTGATGTCTGACAGCTTCCAGAATTTCATACTTTCTCCGCTATTCTGAGTTTTGCGCTCCTGGCCCTGGTGTTGCTCTCGATTTCAGCCTCCTGCGGCAGTATCGGCTTGCGGTTGACAGCCTTGAGCGGGGCGGTGCTCCGTCCGAAGCCGTCTCTGGATTCCGTGCCGTCGGTGCGTCCGCTGCGGATGAAGTTCTTGACCATCCTGTCTTCGAGGGAATGGTATGTGATGACTACCAGCCTCCCTCCCGGACGGAGCGAGGCGGCCGCTCCCTGAAGGAACTTCTCCAGAGACCGCATCTCATCGTTGACTTCTATCCTGAACGCCTGATAGACCTTGGCGAGGAACTTGTGTTCCGCGAATGAGGGCAGAGCCGGCGAGATTGCAGCCTGGAGGTCATCTGTGGTGAGGACAGGGGACTTTTCTCTGGCCGAAACGATGAGTCTGGACAGCCTGCCGGCATTGTCCAGCTCCCCGTAGAGCCTGAGGATGCGCTCCAAGTCCTCTTGCGTATAAGAATTGACGACATCCGCGGCCGTCTTGCCGCCCTGCGCGTTCATCCGCATGTCCAGCGGGGCGCTGTAGCGGAACGAGAACCCTCTGTCCGCCGTGTCGAACTGGTGGGAGCTGACCCCGAGGTCGGCCAGAATGCCGTCCAGAGAGTCGAATCCCTCCTGCGCTCCGTAGAACAAGACATAGTTATGTATGAATCTGAAATTGTTGTGTACCAAAGTGAAGCGGCTGTCTTCCGGGGCTCCTTCCATGGCATCGGCATCCCTGTCGAAAGAGATGAGCCTGCCTTGCGGCGAGAGTCTCCCGAGTATTTCGCGGCTGTGTCCGCCGCCGCCGAAAGTGGCATCCGCGTAGCGTCCGTCCGCCTTCTGCACGAGGGCGTCGATGCTTTCGTATAAAAGTACAGGATTGTGATATTCTGACATCGCCCCTCTCCTTATCTCTTGGAGAGGCTTTCCGCTATGGCAATGAATTCTTCGTCTGAAATGGCGGAAGCCTCATACTTCTCCTTGGCCCAGATCTCGATTTTGAAATCATTGCCGGAGAAAACCACTTCCTTGTTCACACCTATCGAACTGAGGAGCTTGCGGTTGACGGAGATGCGGCCGAATTTCGATTCCGGCTCCACCACATCGCGATCCCGCATATATTCTCTCCAGAATGCTGCGTGCTGTCTATTGAAAGTCAGGTCAAGTGACGCCTTGAGCTCGCCCGACTGCCGTTCCCACTCTTCCATCGTGTACATTTCCAGGCAAGGCTCGAAAAGGTTCTTCTTGATGACGAATCTCTGGTCGCTGCCGGGAACCAATGCTGCCTTGAACGGCGCGGGAAATACGAGTCTTCCCTTGTCGTCGAGCTTGGCGCTGTATTCTCCTATGAAAGTGACCATTTGATTTATCTTATACGCAGGGTCAAAGGTAGTGAAAATTTGTGAGACTTTTACATTTTGTTACATTTTGTTCCACTTTTTTACACCTGCCGTGTTTCTCTGTCTGCAAGATTGCTTATATTTGTACATTGTATGTACAATGCGAATGATTTTTCGAGGCTGGAGCTGAGCCTTCCGGGCTGCAGGAGCAACTATCGCTACTTCCGCTCCCTTCTCAAGCCTTCAACACGGCTGCTCGTGCTCGTCAAGGCCAATGCCTATGGACACGGGGCGGTGGAGTTCGCCTCCATGCTTCAGGCGGAGGGTGCGGACTATCTGGCCGTGGCTCTCCCCGTGGAGGGCATGGAACTCAGGGCCAACGGCATATCGTTGCCCATACTTGTGCTCACCGCCGGGACGGACTTTTTCCCGGAGATCATAGAAAACCGTCTTGAGCCGGGCATACCGAATCTGTACACGCTTGAAGCACTTTGTGATACGTTGAAGGCCCGGGGTATAAAAGATTTTCCTGTTCATATCAAACTCGACACCGGGATGCACCGCCTCGGTTTCATGACATCTGAGATTCCGGCACTGTTGGAATTCCTCAAATCGCACGATGAGATTCGCGTGAAATCCATATATTCCCACCTCGCCGCCTCTGAAGACCCGTCCGAAGACGGGTTCACCCTCGGACAGATAGACATGTTCGTCCGCAATGCCGGTGACATCACCGCCGGTCTGGGGTACAAGCCGATGTGGCATATCCTCAATTCCGCAGGCATAGAGCGCTTCCCTCAATACCAGTTTGACATGGTCAGGCTCGGGATAGGCATCTACGGCATCAGCGCCCTGCCGGGAGTGAAACTTTCCCCTGTCGCATCCCTTAAGGTCAAGATATTGCAGATCAAGACCCTGCGTCCCGAGGACGGGACCATCGGCTACGGCCGGCACGGGCACATCGCCCCGGCGGGGACCGTGATCGCGACCATACCTGTGGGGTACGCCGACGGCATCGACAGGCATCTGGGCTGCGGTGCGGCATCGTTCAACGTCAACGGGCACCGGGCGCCCACCATAGGCAATATATGCATGGACATGTGCATGATAGACATAACGGGGATCGACGCCAAGGTGGGGGATACGGTGACGATTTTCGGAGAAGATCCTACCGTGTCAGAACTGGCCGGCATACTTGGAACCATACCATACGAGATACTTACCTCGATACCGAGGAGAATAGAAAGAATAATAACCAGATAGACAATGAAGAGAACAATCATCATCGCCCTCGCGCTTGCCAGTGCAAGCGCTTTCGCGCAGCCGAAAGGCGGCATCACTCCGGAGATGCTGAACCGCATCGAGAAATCCTATGCCGGCACCCCTTACGACAAGGCCGTCCGCAATGTGCTCAACACGGCTCCTGTCACCGTGCTTGCCGCCAACGCGGACAATTCGGCGATGATCGATACAAACTTCTCCGACAGGGTGAAGACGGTCGGCATCACCGATCAGAAGTCTTCGGGTCGCTGCTGGCTGTTCACAGGTCTCAATGTGCTCAGGGCCGCGGCTATCGAGAAGTATAATCTCGGGGATTTCCAGTTCTCCCAGACATATTGCTTCTTCTGGGACCAGCTTGAGAAGTCCAACCTCTTCCTTCAGGCTGTGATCGACACCAGAGACAAACCGTTCGAGGACAGGGAAGTGGACTGGCTCTTCTCCAATCCTCTCAGCGACGGCGGGACATTTACCGGAGTCGCCGACCTGGTCACCAAATACGGGCTTGTGCCTTCCGGTGTGATGCCCGAGAGTTATATCGCCAACAACACCTCGGCATTCTGTACACAGCTCAAGACCCTGCTCCGCAAGTACGGCCTTGAGCTTCGCGAGACCCCGTCCGGAGTGAAGAAAAAGAACATCCCGTCATACCTTGAGGAGCGCAAGACAGAGATGCTCGGTGATGTATACCGCCTGCTCGCCCTTGCCTATGGCGTGCCTCCGGCTTCTTTCGAATGGAAGGGCAAGACATACACTCCGCTCGAATTCTACAACGAACTGCTCGGTTACGATCTTGAGAACGGATATGTGATGTTGATGAACGACCCGTGCCGCGAATACGGCAAGGTGTATGAGATCCAATATGACCGTCATACGTACGACGGGCACAACTGGCTCTATGTCAATCTTCCTGTGGAGCGTATCAAGGAGATGGCTATCGCGTCGATAAGGGCCGGCAAGGCCATGTATTTTTCCTGCGACGTGGCAAAGTATCTCAACCGCACGAGCGGAGTCGCAGATCTCAAGAACTTCGATTATGAGTCGCTCCTCGGAGTGGACCTGTCTATGGACAAGAAGCAGAGGGTGATGACCCATGCGAGCGGATCATCTCATGCCATGACCCTTATAGCCGTTGACGTCAAAGACGGCAAGCCGCAGAAATGGATGGTGGAGAACAGCTGGGGGCCGTCATCAGGATACAAGGGCAACATCATAATGACCGATGAGTGGTTCGACGAGTACATGTTCCGTCTTGTGGTAGAGAAGCGCTTTGTGCCTGAGGATGTCCTGAAAATGCTGGAACAGAAACCCGTACAGCTTCCGGCATGGGATCCTATGTTCATGGCTGAGGAGTAGACCCCGCCATGGATCCGTTTCTTCTGCAGGTCGCACGGCACTATTTCAGCGCCGGCGGGGTTGAGCGGCTCTGCTTTGTTTTCCCTAACCGCCGTGCCGAGGTGTTTTTCAGGAAATATCTTGGTGAACTTGTCCGCGACAGCGGACATCCGATGATGTCTCCTGCGGTATGCACGATGAATGATTTCTTCTATGGTGCAGCCGGAGTCAGAGAAGCCGACCAGATCAGTCTGCTGCTTGAGCTTTATGATTGCTATTGTGCGTTGAATCCGCTTCACGAGAGTCTGGATGATTTCATCTTCTGGGGCGGCGTGCTGCTGTCGGATTTCAACGATGTGGACAAATACCTTGTCAAAGCCGAGTCCCTTTTTGCAAACATATCCGACCTCAGGAAGATGCAGGACAGTTACGAGTATCTGGAGCCTCAGCAGGAGGAGGCGATACGGAGATTTGTGTCCCACTTCCGTACCGGAGGCCGGTACAAGGAGGAGTTCCGTAAGATCTGGGATATTCTTCTTCCTCTGTATCGCGCATTCAACCAGCGTCTTGCCGATGCCGGACTGGCGTATGAGGGTCAGGTGTACCGCTCTCTTGCGGAACGGCTTTCCGGGGAGAGTGTCATTGACATGCTTGCGGAGTGCTTCCAAGGGGTGGACAAGTATGTGTTCGTGGGACTTAATGCGCTCAACGAGTGCGAGAAGCGTCTGCTGCGCAAGATGCGTGACGCTTCTGTCGCCGAGTTCTGCTGGGACTACAGCAGCTCCATGATAAGGGATCCGCACAACAAGTCTTCCCTGTTCATGGCGGACAATGTGCTGGAGTTTCCACAGGCCTTCATCCCTGACGGGGAAGAGGCTCTCAAAACCCCGGAGGTGAGCGTGCTCAGTATCCCGTCCTCTGTAGGGCAGGCCGCGCAATTGCCCCGGATTCTGTCGCGTCTCGGGGCCGGGGGAATAGAGACCGCCGTGGTGCTTCCGGACGAATCCCTGCTGCTGCCGGTGCTCAACTCGATCCCTGAACATATAAAGGATATCAATGTCACCATGGGATATCCGATGCGCGGCAGCGGGCTGTGGTCTCTCATGAACGAGATTTCCGCTCTCCAGATGCATATCAGGCAGAAGGCGGGGGAGTGGCATTTCTATCATAAGCAGGTGTGGGCGATATTCTCCAACAGCGTATTCAAATCTGTCCTCTCGGAGCAGGGGCGGCAGACGGTCGCTGACATAAGGAAGGCGGCGCGCTATTATATACCGCAGGCTGATTTTTCCGGGGATCCGGTACTCGGGCTCATATTCCGTCCTGTGGTGACATCTCCGGGACTGGCCGATGCATCACAGATAGAGAGCATTGGCATATACCAGAGAGAAGTGCTCTCCGGAATCGCACCGCTTCTCAAGGAGGTGCCCGACATGGCTCTGGAGCTTGATTTCGCCGCTGAATACTACCGTGCCGTCGGCAGGCTCGCCCGCCGTCCGCTTCCGGTGCTGCCTCAGACATGGTTCCGCCTGCTTGACCGTATGGTAGGAAGCGCGGCTGTGCCGTTCAAGGGCGAGCCGCTCAAGGGACTGCAGATCATGGGCCCGCTGGAGACCAGGGCTCTTGATTTCGACAACATCATCATACTCAGCTGCAACGAGGGGGTCTTCCCGAGGCGCTCGGTCAGTTCGTCTTTTATCCCCGCGGAACTTCGACGGGGATTCGGGCTGCCGTCCTATGAGTATCAGGATGCTGTCTGGGCATATTATTTCTACCGCATGATACAGAGGGCCGGGCATGTGTGGATGCTGATGGACTCGCGCACTGAAGGTACCAGAAGCGGGGAGGAGAGCCGGTACATCAAGCAGCTTGAGATGCATTTCGGGCTTGAGGTCAGGCGTTATGTCGCAAAGGCTCCGATTGAGAAGAACATAGAGCCAGACAGCATCCCCAAGACAGAGGAAGACATCCGGACATTGCGCTCCTGCAGGAGGCTGTCAGCTTCCGCCCTGCAGAATTATCTCAGTTGCCCGGCGAAATTCTATTATCACTCCGTCAAGGGCCTCAAGGCCAAGGAGGAAGTGTCGGAGACTCTTGACAGCGGGATGGTCGGGAGCGTGTTCCACGAGGCCATGCAGACGCTCTATTCGCTGCCTTCGGGAAGACTGGACAGGCCATATCTGCGGAGCCTGTTGAAAGGGGATGCAGTCTCCACTACAGTGCGCGACCTCATAATGAAGCAGTTGAACTCGTTTGAAGTGACCGGGCGGAACCTCATCTTTGAGGACATGATCTGCCGATATGTGCGCAAGACTGTGGAGAGTGATCTGGAACTTCTGGACAACATGTCTTCAGACCACATCTCAATCCTCGGTCTGGAGCTCAAGCGGACCGCTGAGATAGGCGGATTCAGATTTGTAGGCTACATTGACAGACTTGACAGCATAACTCCAGGAGAGGTGAGGATAGTGGACTACAAGACAGGCAAGGTTACCGACAACGATTTCATCATCACGGAGGACAATGCCGGCGAGGTCGTTGATCTCCTTTTCGGCCCTGACAATGAGAAGCGTCCCAAGATTGCGCTTCAACTCTATCTGTACGACCGTTTCGTGTCTTCCGATCCGGCTTTTGCCGGAAGCAGTCTGGTGAACTCTATCTATCAGACTTCCAGGATGTTTGTCAAGAGCGTGGAGAATGTGCGCTTGAACGATACGTTCAATGCCTTGATGGAGGAGCGTCTCGGGGCGCTTCTGGCGGAGATCGCCGACTGCTCGGTGCCCTTCCGCCGGACTGCGGACACCAGGACATGCGGTTATTGTGATTTCAAAAGCATTTGCGGACGATGAAGATTCTCAAGGCCAGCGCCGGATCTGGCAAAACCTATCGGCTTTCAAAGACTTATATCGGGCTTCTTCTTGACAGCCCGTCCGCCGATGCGTACCGGCACATCCTCGCGGTGACATTCACCAACAAGGCTACCGCCGAGATGAAAAGCCGCATCTTGAGAGACCTTTACGAGTCCGGCGATCCGAAAGCGAGGAAAGTGCTGGTGGACATGCTCCATGATTACGGGGCCTTTTCTGTCAGTACCATAGACAAGTTCTTCCAACAGACACTCAAGTCCTTCTCCAGAGAGATAGGGCAGTTCGCTGATTACCAGATCGAACTTGACAAGGATTCAATCATCCGTGAATCCATGGACCGCATCCTGGACTCACTGACGCCGGACAACACGGAACTCCTTTCTTGGATCAAGGCCAGCGTTTCGGAGAGTCTTGAGGCGGGCAAGCGTCTCAGCATAGATGACAGCCTTTACGAAACGGGCCGGCTCCTCAAGTCGGAGGAACATCGCGAACTTTCTGAACAGTACGGAGTTGACGATGCCCAGGCTTTCTCTCAGAGCCGACTGCTTGAAGTCCGCAAGGCATGTGCGGAGATCATAAAGAACTTTGTCTCCGAGATGAAAAGGCACGGGATTGAGGCCAATGCCGCTGATTTCATCAAGATGCCGGGCAAACGCCTGCTTGCCAAGGACCCGGAACTCGCCTCATATCTTGACGGGTCATACGGGGCGTATGTCACTGCATTCATCATCAACTCCTTGACGTTCAGCCTCGGGCTTGCAGGGGAGTTTTACAGGGAATTCGAGGCCCTGCTCAAGGAGAAGAATCTCATGTGCCTTGACGAATCGAACACCATATTGCGTGACATCATCAACGGGTCGGACGCTCCTTTTGTGTACGAGAAACTTGGTGTCAGGTATGAACACTTTCTTCTTGATGAATTTCAGGACACATCCAATATACAATGGGACAATTTCCTGCCGCTGCTCCGCGAGAGCGAGTCAAGAGGGGATTCCAGTCTGATTGTCGGTGATGTCAAGCAGAGCATCTACCGTTTCCGGGATTCTGACTGGCATCTTCTCGGGCAGAAAGTAGGAGAGGAGTTCCCGGAGGCCGATGTGGAGACCCTCGACTGCAACTGGCGCAGTTCCCGCCGTGTGGTGGGTTTCAACAATGCTTTTTTCTCCAAAGCGGCGGAATCGCTCGGTCTGGAAAACATATACTCCGATGTCTCCCAAACTCCCAAGACAAGCGAGCCGCAGGAGGGGCAGGTGCGCCTGAGCTTCTGCCAGGACCAGCTCGAAGCGGTTCTGGACTCTGTGGTCAAGGCCCGTGAAGCGGGGGCGGAGTGGGGGGATATCGCTGTGCTCGTGCGCGGGAAGAAACAGGGAGCCGATATTGCTGACTATCTGATTTCCAATCAGGTGCCCGTCATTTCGGATGACTCTCTCAATATGAAGTCATCAGCTGTGGTGCGTCGTCTGACGGCCCTTCTGGAAGCTTTTGAAAACCCTGATGACAGCATCAGCTCCTTCCTCGCCCAGTCCATGGACATCACCTTTCCTCAGACTTATCATTCCCTGGTGGATTTGTGCGAATCTCTTCTGCGTTCACTCTACGATTACGATCCGGCTTCGTTTGAGGGGGAAACCTTGTTCATACAGGCCTTTATGGATGAACTTCAGAGTTGGACGGAAGTCAACGGCAACAGTCTCAGATATTTCCTTGAGCATTGGGAGGAGCAGGACCGTTTCATAGGTTCTCCGGAGAACTCTGCCGCCGTCAGGATATTGACAATCCACAAATCCAAAGGTCTGGAGTTTCCGTATGTGATTTTCCCGTTTGCCGACAAGGTAGGATTTTACAAGAGCGGAGTCCATTGGTGTCGGCTTGATGCCGGCAGGGCACATTTGCCGGCCTGTCTTGACGGGATTTACCCTGTGAATCTCGGGTCTCAGGCCGAGGCTTCATTTTTCAGCGATGCTGTGGACGAAGAAAGAGGACGCCAGATAGTGGACAATATCAATCTCTTCTATGTCGCCCTGACCCGGGCGGAGAAATGTCTGCATATAATCTCGGCCCCGCCTACAGCGACATTCAAGAATTCTCTGAAGGCCGGACGTCCGGACTACAAGAGGATGAGCGACCTTCTTTACGAGTTCGGGGGAAGTATGGATGAGATCAGTTTCGGGGAGGATTACGACTTCAGAAAGATGAAACGCAAGGGGAAGCCTCTTGAGGAGGAGTTCCCGATCAGTTTCTCTTCCATCCCTCTTGCCGGCAGGCTTGCCCCTTCTTCCGATGCCCTTGACTTCTTCGGGGAAAACGGGTGGACCGGAGTCAAAGCCTCCGCCCGCCTCAGGGGTGTGGCCCTGCACAAGATATTGTCAGAGGTGGTTTCTCCCGATGATCTGCAGGATGCCGTAGAAGCCGCGCTTATGGATGGCTCTCTTGACGCTCAGGATGCATCGGAAGCCCTTTCCCTGCTTTCCGGACGTATCACAGCGCATCCCGAGTGGTTCCCGGAGTCTGGAGATAAAGATGTACGGGTGCTTAATGAGGTCTCTCTTTTTGCATCAGACGGTCATGAGTACCGTCCTGACCGGGTGATATTGCGTCCGGACGGGATCATAGTTGTAGATTTCAAGTTCGCCCGTCCGGAGGACAAGTACCTCAGGCAGGTCGGCAACTACGCAGCCATCTACCGGCAATTGGGCTACAATGTGCTCTCGGCGGTGATTTGGTATGTCGAAGAAGACAAAATGCAGT
>CAKVDS010000019.1 GCA_934726455.1 uncultured Bacteroidales bacterium | reverse complement strand
GCATTTGGAGACGGGGGCAATGATATACCAATGCTACGTGCGGCAGGAATTGGTATTGCTATGGGCGGTGCATCGGACCTGGTCAAGAGCCACGCTGACTATGTGACAAGCGATGTTGACGATGATGGAATCTACAATGCCCTCGTACATTTCGGTGTGATTTAACAAAAGGAGTTTGCCGTGTAGGTGTTCGGCCGGTTCCTTCGTAGCGATGTGGCAGTAGACCTCACATACGGGCTTGGCAAATATATGTTTATGCGGATTTTGACTGGCTGAAGGAAATTGAACTTGTGGGCAAGTTAGGCTATGAATATCTTCGTGGCTCTGACAGTTATTGTTTCACATTCAGTGATATATGGCTGAAAAAGCACGGCTATTTGTTCTTGAGTGATGATTTAAACAATTATCCGGGGCAACAATATACGCAGCCGGGGAAAGATATTTTCGGATGTTTCTCTGATGCTTTACCTGACCGTTGGGGGACGGACCCTGTTGTTAAGACGCGAGCAACTTACAGCAATGTAAGAAAAGCGAGCATTTCAGTCATTTACTTGCCGCAAAAGTCCAGTGGACGCAAGCCAAACTGACATTTTGTCCAACCGAGCACAATGCTACCTATATGGCATATATTTCGATGAGTGTTTTGTCTTTGACAAGGATAGCCAGATGGATTGTGTATGTTCCGTGTGAAGGCTATCCTTGATGTTATAAAGTTCATGCAGAAATGAAAAGGCTTGGTTTTATCGCACTGTTTATATTCAGTGCCATTTGCTTGAAAGCGCAGTCGCTGACGGATTGCGAGAATGTTGTCAAAGAGACGGTTAACGCCATAAACAGTTATTCTTCAGAGGCGATTCAGCCGTACTTGTCTGCGGATTTTGAATGCTCCGGCCAGAAGGGGGATGTCGCCAATCTTGTGCTGAACGCCACCATCGGGAAGTTGAGGCAATCGAATGACAGCATCATGAAATATGAAAGGATGTCGGAGAGCAGGGACGGCAATACGCTGACGCTGGTATATTCATTCACATATTCAAAACTTGGAAACAGGACCACTACTTTCGTGTTCAACGACGAGAACAGGATCAAGAGTCTTGAGCTGCTGAAAGCGACTGTCAAGCAGGCAGACAAGGGTTTCAAGTTTGAAAAACCTGAGGCCAAGGTGATCACCGTCCCGATAACATTGTCAAAGGACAATATGATTGTCGTACAGGCCGTAATCAATGGGGAGAAACATAATTTCATCATCGACAGCGGATGCCCTATCCTTTATCTGAACAGCAAATATTTCAGAGGAAGCGATGACAAGGGAACACGCGTGAGCACATCGGAGGATGTCAACGGAAAAGTCAGCGGCGGGCAGGATGTCATTCACATCGACTCCTTTGATTTCAACGGAATACGAGCTGACAGCATAAAGGTCATGATGTCAGACATCTCTCATCTGGAGAACGGCACGGAGGTTTACGGCCTCATAGGCTACGATGTGTACAGGGATTATGACCTGTTGTTTGACTACAAGGGCAAGACTCTCACCCTGATTGATCCGGATTACACAGCGACTTTCCTGAAAGAGCGGAAGTATGAATATGAAGAAGTGCCTTTTGAGATGAGCAAGGCGATGCGTCATATTCCCCTCATCAATGGCCAGATAGACACGTCCAACCTTACATTCGGCATTGATTGCGGAGCCTCAAGCGACCTTCTTGACTCCGGACTGTGGGATGAATTCAAGAATATGATGAAGAGAGTTAAAACAACAAAATTGAAAGGCATCAGCAATGACAAAGGTACGGAGGTTCACGCGGGAAAACTGAAGAATCTCAAGATTGGCGGAAAAACCTTCAGAAACACCCGGACCGTGTTCAATAGCATCAGTCACCTCAACATGAGCAAGGACGAGAGAATCGACGGCCTCATCGGGTACCAGATCCTGTCAAGGCAAAAAACGGTTCTTTCCTACAGAAATAAGAAACTGATCCTGATAAAGTAGGATATTCATAAAAGCAAGTCTGAATATGCCTCCTTCGGTTCGGTGCGTCCAAAGGTCCGCTTCACGCACGAAGCCCGCGAATCAGAATGTAAGCGCCAACGTCCTTGCGAGAGACGAGGCTTCGGCCACCCTCTTCCCGGCTTCTTCGGGAGAGCTATAGTCCAGATTCCACGCCGCCACGGTCATGACCACTCCAATGCCCCAAAGTGAGGATAGAGCCTGAAGATATGAGCTGCCTTGGTCCAGCCGGCTTCCCGTCTCTATATTCATGCCTCTTGTCGTGATGTACATTACCCTTTTACATTTGCACAATCCGGTGCAAGTCTGTCCGTTGTCAGTGAAGGTGACGCCGTAGAGTGACATATTCTCGAAGAACGCCTTCAGCACTGCCGGGAAACTCATGTCCCAGAACGGAGCGGCTATGACAATCCTGTCAGCGGAAGCGATCCTGCGGGCCAGCGCCACGGTCGATTCCGGAACGGCACCGGACGATCTTTCTGCAAGCGTCTCCGGGGTCAATGCACACAGGCCGACAGCATTGACATCAACGGTTTCGATGTCATACCGCGAAGAAAGCACCTCCTTCGCTGCGTCAAGAATCTTTCTCGTCCTGGACTCCGGTCTCATGCAGGAATCGATGATCAGCAGTTTTTCCATCTTGATAAAGTCAAAAGTTGCCTTGTGTAAAAATGAGTTCCTGATAATCTTGTATGGCCCGTTGAATCACCTCTTTTGCTGTATCTGCGCCGTAGATGCCGATCAGCTCCATTCTCGGGGTCCTCTCTCCGGGAATGTCCTTGTAGGTGGTGAAATAGTGGACGAGGCGGCGGATGATGGCCGGAGGAAGTTCTTCCAGATCATTGTAATGGCCATAGATGGCATCGTTCTTGAGGACGGCGATGATCTTGTCGTCCGCCTGGTTGTGGTCGAGCAGGCGCAGTCCTCCTATCGGTCTTGCCCTTACTATGATGTCTCCGTGCGTGACGTCTTTCTCCGTGAGCACGCAGATGTCCAGCGGGTCGCCGTCTCCCTGTATGTCTTCCCGGCCCAGCGCCAGATTCGTAAGTTCTGCCATCTTGGATGAGCAGTATGTACGCGGCAGGAAGCCATACAGAGACGGGACGATGTTGGAGAATTTCTGCGGCCTGTCCAGGGAGAGGTAGCCGGATTCCTTGTCAACTTCGTATTTTACGGTGTCTGTCGGGACGATTTCAATGAATGCCCGTACTTCTTCCGGGACATTGTCTCCGAGGCTTATTCCATGCCAGGGGTGTGACTTGTGTGCGTGTGTGTAATCCATAATATGCCTCAAATATAATGATTTTCCGTCGCTTTGCTTTTCTTCTGCATTGTGAGTAACTTTGCCGCCCTTTTCGCGGCGCGTCTTCGTGGTAATGCGCGGGGGAGAACTGACGATATGAGAAAGATTGGTGAAATACTTAGGATAGGGCTGCCTATCATGCTCGGGCAGGCTTGTGTGATTATACTGGCTTTCGCCGACAACATAATGATAGGCTGGCACAGTGTGGACGAACTTGCCGCTTCATCGTTTGTGAACAACATTCTGAACCTGTTCATAATGACGGAGTTGGGTTTTGCTGCCGGACTGACCCCGATAATAGGTTCATACAATGGCCGGGGGAATGTCAAGGCGGTGGGGGAGACTCTACGTAACGGATTGGCTGTGAACGGCCTGATTGGATTGGCGAGCGTTGTTCTTCTTGTCATCATATATGTTTGTCTGGGCCATTTCGGACAGGAACCGGAGCTGCTGCCTCTCATAAGGCCATATTTTGTGGTAGTGGGCATTTCCACCCTGTTCGCGCTAGGTTTCAATACTTTGAAACAGTTTACTGACGGCATTTGCCGTCCTGTAGTGTCCATGGTCTTTCTGCTCATAGGCAATGTCATCAACATATTCGGCAACTGGATCCTGATTTATGGTAATCTCGGATTCCCGGAACTGGGGTTGATGGGGGCCGGGATCAGCACCCTTTTTTCCCGAGTTCTTATTTTCGGGGCCTTTCTCGTTTATATAATGATTTCAAAGAGCCTGAAAAAATATGCAAAGGCCATAAAGGAGGCCGTCGTTTCCAGGTCTGAGATGAAAGGCATTTTCACTGTAGGCTATCCGGTGGCCATCCAGATGGCCCTTGAGACCTCATCCTTTACCTTCGCCGCGGTGATGGCAGGCTGGCTCGGGGTTATTGAACTGGCGGCGCATCAGGTGGTGATCACGATTTCCCAGTTGTTTTTCCTGATGATGCAGGGCCTGTCATTCGCCTTGTCGATACTTGTCAGCAATGCTTGCGGGCGGGGGGATTACCGCGGTGTGAAGGAATATGCGGCCAAAGGTTATGGGATGATCGTATGTATTTCGGCGACTCTTTCCGTCCTTCTGTATGTCTTCCGCTATCAGGCTGCCGGAGTGTTCACTGATTCTCCGGAAGTGTCCGCCATGGCTGTGTCCCTTTTCTTCGTGCTTTTCGCATATCAGTTCGGCGATGGGCTTCAGCTATGCTTTGCCAATGTTCTGAGGGGGCTTCAAGATGTCAAGCCTATCATGAAAGCGGCTTTCGTGAGCTATTACCTCATTGCTATCCCGGCGGCTTATCTGCTGGGATTCAAGACAAGTCTGGGGCTTGTCGGGATTTGGCTCGGATTTCCCATCGGACTTACCACGGCCGGAGTGTTCTTCTTCCTGCGTTACCGGAGCGACATGAGGCGGATGACGGAATGAAATTTGCATGACACTCGCGGCTGCGTGTTCATAAAGCGCGGTTTTTTTTTGAATATGAAACGACTCCAAGATAATGTGACACTTATCACCGGTGGTGGTAAGGGAATAGGCTTCGGCCTCGCTACGGCTTTCGCGAGAGAAGGCTCCAATCTCGTGCTTACCGGCCGCACCGAATCAAGGCTGATTGCCGCCAAGGATAAACTTGAATCCGAATATGGGGTTGAGGTGTTGCCGCTTGTGGCGGACGGGGCGGATGAGAACTCTGTCAAATCGGTGGTGAAGTCAGCTCTGGATCATTTTGGCAAGATTAACACGTTGATCAACAATGCCCAGACATCCAAGTCGGGGCTTCCGCTGGTAGAGCATACCAAGGCTGATTTTGACCTTGCTGTCAATTCGGGGCTCTATGCTGCTTTTTTCTATATGCGTGAGTGCTTCCCGGCTTTGAAGGCCGTCAAGGGATCCGTGATCAATTTCGCCTCCGGTGCCGGACTTTTCGGAAAACTCGGGCAGTCCTCATACGCTGCCGCCAAAGAAGGCATCCGAGGGCTTTCTCGTGTCGCTGCGGCAGAGTGGGGGCCTTCCGGCGTGAGAGTCAATGTGGTATGTCCGCTGGCCATGACGGAGAGTCTCAAACAGTGGAAAGAAGAGTATCCTGACCTGTTCGAGAAAACAATCCAAGGGATTCCGCTCGGTCATTTTGCAGATCCGGCGGAGGACATCGGGCCGGTATGCGTTTTCCTCGCTTCACCGGATGCGCACTACGTCACGGGCGAGACAATAACTCTTCAGGGAGGAAGCGGGCTCAGGCCATGATGAAAAGAATCGGAATCACATTGGCGATGGAGTCTGAACTCCGCCTTCTTGAGGGGAGTCTCGGACTTGAATCTGAGCCTGTTCGGGGCGGGTTCATCTTTCGGCGCGGTGTATACCGTGGAGTGGAACTGATAGCCGCCCAGTCGGGAATAGGCAAGGTCAACTCAGCTCTCTGTGCGGCAGCAATGATTGTGGAGGCCGGTGTTGATTGTCTGGTGTCCACCGGAGTGTGCGGGACATTGTGCGCAGACGGGAGCATAGTGCAGAAAGACTTGATTCTCGCATCTTCAGTGCGTTATCACGATGTCTGGTGCGGTACGCCAAACTTGGCAGGACAGGTGCAGGGGGAGCCTGCGGTTTATGACCTCACTCTGGCCGGAGACTCCGGCCTCCGGGCGGCTCTCGCCGGAAGCGGTTATGCGGTCCATTCCGGACGTATGGCTTCGGGAGACTGGTTTGTTGACAGCCAGCAGAAGGCGACGGATATAGCCCGGGCTTGCCCGGAGGCATTGGGCGTTGACATGGAGAGCGGCTCTATTGCTCAGACATGCTTCCGCTATGCCGTCCCTTTCCTTTCCCTGAGGATGGTGAGTGACACACCTCTTTGTCCCGACGCTCCTTCGTATTCTGATTTCTGGGCTGAAGCTCCAGGGCTGTTGAACGGAGCCCTCAAAGCCGTTCTGGATTACCTGATTGATGAGTAATGGAAAAAATAGCATCATTTACCATAGACCATACCCGGCTTCTTCCCGGGATATATGTGTCCCGTAAGGACAGTGTGGCAGGCCAAATCCTTACTACGATTGACATCCGTTTCAAGCGCCCGAATGTCGAGCCGGCACTTGCTCCGGAGGCGGCGCATACCATAGAGCATCTGGGCGCAACATATTTGCGTAACCTTGACGGGTGGAAAGAACGCATCATATATTTCGGCCCGATGGGCTGCATGACCGGTTTCTACCTTATAGTCGCCGGAGATTTTACGGCCGGTACACCCGAGTATGACAATCTTGTGCAGGCGTTGACCGGAATGTTCCGGTTCATATCATGCTACGACGGGGAAATTCCGGGGTCTCATCCTGATGAGTGCGGCAACTGCACTTTTCACGATCTGTCCGGAGCCAGGGCAGCGGCAGCGGATATGTTGGAGAAAGCGGAAAGCGGGGGATTGGGATTCGTCTATCCCTAGTCTTTCTCAAGTTCGCACCCGTTGAAGAAGAATTCTTCACGGGCTTTTTCTTGTGATACTGTGAAATATATGATTTCAGCTGTGGTGCAGATTGTGCCGCCGCAACTGATGCTGCCCTCCATTACGGCAAGGTTGCGTCTCATCTCCTTGAGGTGTACTCTTATCTCAAGCTTTTTGCCGACCGGGACTGTTTTGCGATAGCGTATGTTCAAGTTGGAGGTTACACCTGCGGTCTGCAGTTTGCGGGTCACATACCATCCGCCGACTTCATCCAGAAGCGTGGCTTGAATTCCGCCATGCACCGTGTTCGTCCAGCTTTGGTAGTCGCCGTCCGCTTCCCATAATGACACTATCTCGTCTCCGTCTTCCCAGAACTCCATCTTGAGACCTTTGGCGTTCCATGGAGAGCAGGCAAAACAATTGTATCCTTTGTCCTTGAGACCTATGTATGGGTTTTTTATCTTGTCCATTGCTTTTTTATCTTTTTTATGTGATGCAAAATTATGCAGCATGCCCGGATTTTCCAAATCATCCTTTTTGAGTACCGTTATGCGACGGCATTTTTCCCGCCAGCCGGCCAGGAAGTAACAGTATTCGTTCAAAGTAACACACAAAAATATTTTTGTTGCGTTATTGTGTAACATACTTTAGGATTTTTGGGTAAATTTGCCAAACTGTAACCAATGGAAACAAACATTTGATTTTATGAATAATATCTGCAAATTGATGCTGTTGGGGCTGTTCGCCTTGCCGCTCGCCGCGTGCTCTTCTTCGAAGCCGCAGGGCGATGCTTTCTACACGATGAAAAACAAGAACGGAATGGAAGTGACCGTCACAAATTTCGGCGGACGTATCACTTCTGTCCTTGTGCCTGACCGCGACGGGGTCAAACGTGACGTGGTGCTGGGATTTGACAAGGTGGAAGATTACTATCCGGAGAACCATCAGAGCGATTTCGGCGCTTCAATCGGTCGCTATGCCAACCGTATCGCAGACGCCAAGTTCACCCTTGACGGCAAGGAGTACGACCTCCCTAAGAACAATTTCAAAAATTGCCTCCATGGCGGCCCGACAGGCTGGCAGTATCAGCCTTACAAGGTGGTTGAGGCTGATGACGCCCACGTCAAACTCCGCCTCGATTCCCCTGATGGAGACAACGGTTTCCCGGGCGCGGTGACCGCATTCGTGACATTTACACTCACGGACGACAACAAGATAGACATCAGTTATAGTGCTACGACCACCGCTCCGACCGTCATAAATATGACCAACCATTCTTATTTCAATCTCAGCGGGGACCCTGCGCGCAGCATAGTTGACGACAGCCTCTATGTCAACGCCTCTGAATTCACTCCTATAGACCGTTTCAGCATCCCTCTCGGTGAGAATGTCTCTGTCAAGGGGACTCCGATGGATTTTACCTCCATGCACAAGATAGGCGACAGGATCAATGATACCTCCGATGAGCAGATCCGCAACGGCAGCGGCTATGATCACAACTGGGTGCTTGACACCAAGGGTGATGTGAACAAGGTGGCCGCCACACTCTACTGCCCGTTGACCGGAATAGCGATGGATGTCTATACGGATGAACCGGGAGTGCAGGTTTACACCGGCAATTTCCTTGACGGAAGCATTACCGGCAAGGGCGGTGTCACATATCAGAAGAGAGCTGCCATCTGTCTTGAGACACAGCATTATCCTGACAGTCCAAACAGGCCGCAGTGGCCTTCAACCGTACTTCGTCCGGGCGAGACATACTCCAGCCGCTGCATATATGCGTTCTATATAAGATAGTCTTGAGCGATGGGAATATTTCAACAAATAGCGGCATCCGGCTTCAAGGCCGTTGATCTCATCATTGTACTCGTATATCTCGCGGTGCTCATATCTCTTGGGCTTTTCCTTGGACGCAATAAAAAAGGTCATCAGAAAAGTGCAAGTGACTACTTTCTTGCCGGCAACAGTCTCACATGGTGGGCTGTCGGCGCTTCACTCATCGCAGCCAACATCTCGGCCGAGCAATTCATCGGGATGTCCGGAACGAGTTATGCCGACGGCATCGCCACGGCGGCCTATGAACTCATGGCGGCGGTCACGCTTGTCGTCATCGGCAAGTTCCTGCTGCCTGTGATGCTTAAGCGCAAGATCTTCACCATTCCGCAGTTCCTTCGTGAGCGCTATACGGACGGGGTCGGCCTCGCGTTTTCCATCTTGTGGCTTTTCCTTTATGTGTTTGTCAACCTGACCTCCGTGGCTTGGCTCGGCGCACTTGCAATCGAGCAGATTCTCGGTCTTCAGGGAGCGACTCTTGTCATCGGGGATTTCTCCATGTCGATGAGGATGGTGATAGTCCTGCTGCTGTTCATAATCGCCGGAGTGTATTCCATCTATGGCGGCCTTGCGTCTGTGGCCTGGACTGATGTCCTGCAGGTATTCTTCCTTGTCGGCGGCGGGCTTGTGACGGCATTCTTTGCTCTTGAGGCCGTAGGCGAGGGGGCCGGTGCGCTCGCCGGACTCAACAATCTCTTTGCTGACCTTACTTCAGGAGAGCATCTCAACGACAGTCATCTGCATCTCGTGATTCAACAGAGCCACGGGGCGAGCGCATTCGCCAATGTCCCTGGGATCGCTGCCGTTGTCGGCGGCGTGTGGCTGACGAATCTCGGCTACTGGGGCTTCAACCAGTATATTATCCAGAAGGGACTTGCCGCGAAGAGCGTCGAGGAGGCACAGAAAGGACTTGTGTTTGCCGGTTTCCTCAAGATACTCATCCCGTTCATAGTGGTTCTCCCTGGTATCTGCGCTTATTACATATCTCTCCATCCGGAGTTGCTCAGCGGGCTTCAGGGTTCTATAAATGTGGCCGATGACGCTTATCCGTGGCTTGTCCGCAATTTTACTCCGACCGGAGTGAAGGGCTTGACTTTCGCGGCTTTGGCGGCTGCCATCATATCTTCTTTGGCTTCCATGTTCAACAGTACTTCCACCCTTTTCACTATGGATATATACAAGAAGTACATCAACAAGGATGCTTCAGATAAGAAGCTCGTCAATGTCGGACGGCTCACCTCGCTTGCGGCCCTTGTGATAGCGGCCATTGCTGTGGAGCCTCTTCTCGGCAGCCTCGATCAGGCGTTCCAGTATATCCAGGAGTATTCGGGCTTCATATATCCGGGAATCATAGTCGTCTTCGGTCTCGGACTTCTGTGGAAGCGTGCTTCCAGCCGTGCTGCTGTCTGGACTGCCATCATCACCATACCTCTCGGGGTGCTTTTCAAGATCTTCCTCGGAGGGGTGCCGTTCCAGCTCAGGGCCGGTTACATCTTCATCATCCTGCTCGCATTCTTCGTGCTCATGACTCTTGTGGACAAGAAATTCGTCTCTGTTGAGTTGCCTTCGGAGAAAGATTGCAGCACGATGCTCAAATGGGCCCGCAGAATGGCTCTTGCCGGCGGCTTTTTCGTGGTGCTTGCCCTTGTGGTCATCATCTGGGGTGCGCTGCTCCCGGATTCGGCTACTCCGGAGAACAATCTGATCGCCTATCTCAACGACATCGGTTTCCAGGCTTTCATATTCTTTGGTGTTCTGGTCGGCGGACAGGCTATCTGGCTCTATAGTGATGCACGTGACAAGAAGGCCGACCCTAAGGCGCTTCCTGTGGATCTGAAACTTTTCCATACCAGCAAGTCTTACAACATCTGGGCTGCCGTGATCTGCGTGATTGTCGCTGCCCTGTACATAATTCTTTGGTAATATGCTTGAAGAACTCAAAAACAAAGTCTGCCGTGCAAATCTTGACCTGGTCAAGCACGGGCTGGTGCTGTTCACATGGGGTAATGTCTCCGCCATAGACCGTGAGAGCGGGCTGGTGGTCATAAAACCTTCGGGAGTAAGTTATGACAGCATGAAACCTGACGATATGGTCGTGGTCGACCTTTCAGGCAAGGTGGTGGAGGGAAATCTTAATCCTTCCTCGGATACCCCGACGCATGTTGTTCTGTACAAGGCTTTTCCTCAGATTGGCGGTGTTGTGCATACGCATTCGACATACGCCACCTCCTGGGCACAGGCAGGACTGGACATCCCCAACATCGGGACGACGCACGCTGATTACTTTCATGACGCGGTGCCTTGCACTCCGGACATGAGCGAGGCGGAAGTCAAAGGTGATTACGAACTTGAGACAGGCAATGTGATCGTCCGCCGCTTCGAGGGCCTGAATCCGGTCCATACCCCGGGCGTTCTCGTCAAGAATCATGGCCCGTTCACTTGGGGCAAGGATGCAGATGAGGCGGTCTACAATGCTGTCGTGCTGGAACAGGTGGCCAAGATGGCCTATGTCTCATTCGGGATCAATCCCAACCTTACGATGAACCCTCTGCTTGTGGAGAAGCATTTTTCCCGCAAGCATGGTCCTGACGCTTATTATGGACAAATCAAAAAGAAATAGAATTATGATAAAAGCATTTGAAAATCTTGAAGTGTGGTTCGTGACCGGGGCACAGCTCCTCTATGGCGGCGATGCCGTTGTGCAGGTGGACGGACATTCTCAGAAGATGGTGGACGGCATGAATGCGTCCGGCATCCTCCCTGTCAAACTTGTGTATAAGGGCACTGCCAATTCTTCAGCGGAAGTCGCTGACGTTATGGGCAGGGCAGAGGCCGAGCCGAAGTGTATTGGCGTTGTGGCGTGGATGCATACATTCTCTCCTGCCAAAATGTGGATACACGGACTGCAGAAACTCCGCAAACCTCTCCTTCATCTTCATACACAGTTCAACGAGGAGATCCCTTGGGACACCATGGACATGGACTTCATGAATCTTAACCAGAGCGCCCATGGCGACAGGGAATTCGGACATATTCTCGCCCGTATGCGCAAGCCTCACAAGACTGTCGTCGGCTATTGGAAAGACCCGCAGACCCTCGGACATATTGCTGTCTGGGAAAGAGTCGCAGCCGCATGGGCTGACGCGCAGGATTGCCGGATTATCCGTTTCGGGGATCAGATGAACAATGTGGCCGTGACAGACGGTGACAAGGTTGAGGCGGAGATGCGGCTCGGCTATCATGTTGATTATATGCCTTTCAGCTCAGTGATGCCTTATTTTGACGCTGTTGCCGACGCTGATGTGGATGCTCTTGTAGGGGAGTATTTCAGTCTTTATGATCATGATGCTTCTCTGGAGGACAAGGCCGGGCTTGCATATAAGAAAGTATGGAACTCCGCCAAGGCTGAACTTACGCTGCGCGCTGTCCTCAAAGATACAGGAGCCAAGGGCTTTACGACCAATTTTGATGATCTGGGCGATGTGGATGTGGAGAAGACCGGACGTGGATTTGATCAGATTCCGGGGCTTGCGTCCCAGCGTCTCATGGCGGAAGGTTATGGATTCGGCGCCGAAGGGGACTGGAAGACAGCCGCACTCTATCGCACTGTCTGGTACATGAGTCAGGGGCTTGAGGGCGGTTGCTCTTTCCTTGAGGATTATACTCTTAATTTTGATGGCGGGCGCTCTGCGATTCTCCAGTCTCACATGTTGGAAGTAGGCCCTCTCATAGCTGCGTCCCGTCCTCGTCTTGAGGTGCACGAACTTGGCATCGGGGTGCGCAAGACTCCTACCGCGAGACTTGTCTTCACAAGCAAGACTGGACGTGGAATCACAGCCACTGTGGTGGATATGGGCAACCGTTTCCGCCTCATAGCTGCCGATGTGGAGTGCATCAAACCGAAGCCTCTTCCGAAACTTCCTGTCGCTTCAGCCCTCTGGATACCACAACCTGATTTCGAGGTAGGTGCTGCGGCATGGATTCTCGCCGGCGGAACTCATCATTCTGCTTTCTCTTACAGCCTCACTTCCGAGTACTGGGAAGACTATGCCGAGATAGCCGATATTGAGATGCTTCACATCAACGAGAAGACCACTATTCCGGAATTCAAGAAGGAACTCCGCTATAATGAGGTTTATTATATGCTTGACAAGGCCCTCAAGTAATGGATACGCTAAAAGCAAAAGACACGATTTCTTCAGGTAAGGCGATCCTCGGTATTGAACTCGGATCTACCAGAATCAAGTCTGTCCTGATAGGTGAAGACAATCATCCTATCGCTCAGGGTAGCCATACATGGGAAAATCAACTGGTGGATGGCCTGTGGACGTACAGTATTGACAATATATGGTCTGGACTTCAGGACTCCTATGCTGATCTGTGCTCTGATGTGCGTTCACGCTACGGGGTTGAAGTGGAACGTCTGGCCGGAATCGGCATAAGCGCGATGATGCACGGATATATGCCTTTCGGCAAGGACGGCAACATATTGGTGCCTTTCAGGACGTGGCGCAATACGAATACGGGGCCGGCGGCATTGGAACTTTCAGAACTTTTCAAGTTCAATATCCCGCTCCGATGGAGCATATCTCACCTGTATCAGGCCATACTCAACGGCGAAGAGCATGTCGGGAAGATTGATTTCATCACTACGCTTGCCGGTTACATACACTGGCAGCTCAGCGGCAAAAGGGTGCTTGGCATCGGCGATGCCTCCGGAATGTTGCCTGTGGATTCATCTACTGGGGACTATTCCGAGGAGATGATAGAGAAATTCGATGCCCTCATCGACTCCAAGGCTTATTCTTGGAAACTCCGCGACATACTCCCGAAGGCCCTCATGGCAGGCGAAGATGCCGGTTATCTCACTGAAGCCGGCGCGATGAAACTTGATCCGAGCGGCAGGCTCAAGGCAGGTGTTCCGATGTGCCCTCCCGAAGGGGATGCCGGGACCGGAATGGTCGCGACCAATGCCGTGCGCAAACGGACGGGAAATGTGTCCGCAGGCACCTCGTCTTTCTCGATGATAGTCCTTGAACACGGGCTCTCACGACCTTATGAGGTCATCGACATGGTGACGACTCCGGACGGCAGTCCGGTTGCCATGGTGCATTGTAATAATTGTACATCCGAGTTCAATGAATGGGTCGGGGTGTTCCGCGATTTCCAGCAGATGCTTGGAGTTCCTGTCGATGAGTCCAAATTATTCTCGATGCTCTTCAGGCACGCGCTTGATGGAGATCCGGATTGTGGCGGTCTTGTATCCTACAACTATGTCTCCGGTGAGCCGGTTACCGGTTTCTCTGATGGACGCCCGCTTTTCGTGCGTTCGGCAGAGGACAGGTTCAATCTGGCGAATTTCCTCCGTTCGCAGTTGTATGCGGCGGTGGGAGTGCTCAAGATAGGTAACGATATTCTCTTCAAGGAAGAAAAGATCCAGGTGGACAGGATTTCTGCCCATGGAGGATTTTTCAAGACGCCTGAAGTGGGGCAGCGTATTCTGGCCGCTGCGCTGAATTCCCCGATCTTCGTCATGGAGACGGCTGGAGAAGGCGGAGCTTGGGGCATCGCGTTGTTGGCAAAGTATCGCGTGGACAACCCGGAGGGCCTGGACCTTGAAGACTATCTTGACCAAAGAGTCTTTGTGGGTGATGGCGGGATTGAAGTTACACCGTCCGCAGAGGAGGTTGAGGGCTTCGACCGTTATATATCCAATTATAAGGCTTGCCTGTCTGTAGAGAGGGCAGCCGTGGAGGCCAAGAGGTGAGCGAAGGTTTTCTTTGGGATCCGCTCAGAAAAAAGAATGTCACTGCCACACCTGAAGAACAGGTGCGGCAGTGGTTTATAATGCAGCTGCGTGACAACTTTGGAGTGCCGTCCCATATGATGATGAGTGAGGTCGGTCTGCGTTTTGGGGAAAAGCAATATCGTGCGGACATTCTGGTTTATGGCAGGAACGCCGCCCCTCTCGTCGTCGTGGAGTGCAAGCGGCCTGATGTTCCGCTTGACGGAAAGGTGGTTGAACAGGCCATGCGTTACAATTCTGTGCTTGGTGTGCGTTTTTTGGTGCTCACAAACGGAAATTTGACCTATCTTTACAGATTGGAGGAGGGATGCTTTGTCCCTTGTGACCGCTTCCCCTCTTACAATGAGATGATATGTCAACAGTAACTGCGCAATTTTTGGAGAAGCCGATCTTCCGCGTTGTCGGCGAGGTGGCTTCAGAGAGGAAAGTACGGGCTTTCGTTATCGGCGGATATGTAAGAGACTGCTTTTTGGGGCGTCCCTGCAATGATATTGACATCGTGGTTGAAGGGAGCGGGATAGATTTTGCCGAAGCCGTCGGAGAGCGCCTGCACAAGAGGGTCTCCTATTTCCGCAATTTCGGCACCGCGATGCTGCGTTTCGAAGGTGATGAGATAGAGTTTGTCGGAGCGCGCAAGGAGTCCTACCGTCGCGAGTCCCGCAAGCCGATTGTCGAGGACGGGACTATTGAGGATGATCAGATGCGCCGGGATTTTACCATCAACGCGATGGCTTTTTCCTTGCAGAAGGATAATTTCGGTGAACTTATCGACCCGTTCGGGGGTATACGTGATCTTGCTTCCGGCATCATCCGTACACCTCTTGATCCGGATACTACATATTCCGACGATCCGCTGCGAATGCTCCGGGCCGTGCGTTTTGCCGCCAAACTTTCTACATCCGACCTGACTTTCAAGATAGTGCCGGAGTCGATGGAGTCGATGCGCCGTATGGCTGACAGGCTCGGGATACTTTCGCGTGAACGCATTGCTGAAGAACTTAACAAGATGCTGGTCACGGACCGTCCGTCCATAGCATTTCGGCTGCTTGACTCTGCGGATCTTCTTCCGAGAATATTGCCGGAGCTTTCGGCTCTGAAGGGGGTGGAGACCGTGGACGGGAGAGGGCATAAGGACAATTTTGCCCACACTCTTTCCGTGACTGACAATATCCGGCGAGAAGACGTGTCTGTGCAGGAAGGTCGGGATCATCTTCTCTGGCTGAGATGGGCTGCGCTTCTGCATGACATAGGCAAGCCGGCCAGCAAACGTTATGACAAAGTTGCCGGCTGGACATTCCATGGCCATGATGTGATCGGTGCGAGGATGGTTCCGCCTATTTTCCGTCGCCTTGCCTTGTCAATGGATGAAATGAAGTACGTAGCCAAACTGGTGCGCCTGCATCTGCGTCCGATTGCTCTTGTGGATGACGGGGTGACTGATTCTGCTGTCCGCCGCTTGCTTTTTGATGCAGGCGATGACATAGATGACCTGATGCTGCTGTGCAATGCTGACATCACCTCCAAGAACGAGGCGAAAGTGGCGAGAATCAAGGCGAACTTTGAACTCGTGAGGCGCAAACTTGTGGAAGTCGAGGAGAAGGACGCCATCCGTAATTTCAAGAATCCGATTACGGGGGAGTACGTGATGCAGGTCTACGGCATTCCTCCATGCAAGGAAATCGGGCAGCTCAAGGAGATGGTCAAGGAGGCCATTCTCGATGGCGTGATCGGCAATGATTTCAATGAGGCCGACGCCTTCATGCGCTCGCATGCCTCTGAATTCGGTCTCAAGGCTCTTGATGAGTGATGCGCGACAAGTACATAGAGTACTTGAGGGCGGTCAGGCGCTATTCTCCTCGTACATGCGAGATCTATGGTGGTGTTGTGGACGCGTTCCTTGCCTTTTCGGGCTATGACGGGAGTGAGCCCCTCGCCTCGTATCTGACTGTCCAGACCCTGAGATCTTATGAGGTTCATCTGATGGATGACGAGAAAGAGTCAGCCAGAACGGTCTCTCTCCATCTGAGTGCCCTCAGCGGGTTCTGCCGTTTCTTGATGAAAGAGGGTGTGCTGGAGTCCAATCCGGTTCACCTTCTGCACCGGCCTCGTCAGGAGAGGCGCCTTCCGGAGTTTTTCCGTCGTGACACCATGCAGAAATACTTCGATGCTACTGCCGGAGTTTCCCAATACGGTTCGTATGAC
The DNA here is from genome assembly GCA_934726455.1 of uncultured Bacteroidales bacterium. Taxonomy (GTDB): domain Bacteria; phylum Bacteroidota; class Bacteroidia; order Bacteroidales; family UBA932; genus Cryptobacteroides. Next base: position 22,491 of record CAKVDS010000019.1, on the reverse strand, counting down.
GCCATGTTGGGGCACTTGATTGTGGATTTCCTGTATTGTACCGGTCTGCGGCGGGCTGAGCTCGCTTCTCTGGACAGGAACTCTCTGGATAAGGACCGCCGGGTGATCCGTGTCGTCGGCAAGGGCGGGAAGATGCGCGAAGTGCCCCTTACCGGGACACTTTATGATGATCTCCTGTCTTATATGGGAGCTCTGGAAACTCTGGAGAGTGCAGATCTTCGTCCAGACGCGCCTTTGCTGCAGACCCGCAAAGGCGCACGGCTTTATCCTGTCTTCATCGACCGGGCTGTGAAGAAAGAATTGGGGGAGTCATGCGGGGCAGAAGGGCGCAAATCGCCCCACATGCTGCGCCACACTCTTGCTACTCAGCTGCTTGAAGACGGGACGGACCTGAATTCCATAAAGGAACTCCTTGGTCATTCTTCGCTCGCTGCCACGCAGGTCTACACTCATACCAGTATAGAGCGCCTGCGCTCAGTGTACCAGAAAGCTCATCCCAGGGCAAAAGAAAAGGACGGGGACTAGTTCGATTTCTTCCACTCTTCAGCCCTGTCAATAATCCATTCTGTTATCTCAGGGGTGGCCGACGGGAGTATTCCCTGATCGCCGTAGACTATTGTGACTCCGTCTTTTTCGAGTTTTTCCTGTCTGGCTTTCATCCCGATTCTCTCCGCCATGCTTTTCACGTTGGAAGTGAGGTATATGCCTTGTATCAGGATTCTCTTCTTGTGCTTTGCGGCATTTTCCAGAATGGCTGTAAGGTCATCAGCCATGTGCATTCCCATCGCGACCTGCTCACCGTCTGTGTAGTCTATTGCGGAGTGCTCCTTGATGTAACCGGCGGATCTGTCAAGCAGATTGCTCCAGAATCCTGTCCGTTCCGGGTCTCCATGGGCCAGGATGACGACAGCCTCTTCTTCCGGCTTGACAGAGAGTGAGAGGATGCGTTCCAGCATTATTCTCTCGATGATGTCCGTGCTGTACAGTGTCGGGCCGAGCACTATTTTCAAGTTTCCCCTGACGAATTCTGTCCCTTCTTCTTCGAGTTCGGCTCTCACATCCTTGGAGAATTTCAGGCCGAGTATGTTAGGAAGATCGTCTTCTGAGTGGCTTGACGGCGCGATGAAAAGAGGGAGGGCAAAGACTGTGTCGATGCCGTGTTCGAGGCAGTCTTTCATCACTGACGCCACTGATGGCTCTGTGTATTCCATCATGGCGACTCTTATATAACTGAAATCTTTTATGCCTCGCTCTGCGAGCCGTTCCCGGACGGTCTCTTCCAAGGCCAGAACAGGTTTGCGCCAGCTTTCGAGCGTGTGCCCGTGGGCAATTATTACAAGAGCCGATTCTGCATGGAGCGAGATGGCTGCAAAAAGGACGGAAATGAAGATACTCAGTACTTTTTTCATATTAGCGGAAATAAATTTTCCGCAAAAATACCTTGACGTCCGCTTGTGCGCAATCCTAATTTGTGGGGATTATGTGTCTTGAATGGATTTTTTACTATATTTACGGATGATAACCAGCCCTTCAAGGGCTAAACGGATTAAATTATGGACATAAAGCTTAAAGCACTGAAGTTCGATGCCGGTGAGAAGCTCACCGCATTCGTCGAGAAGAAAGTCTCACGCCTTTCCAAGTTCTTTGACGGCGTGGCAGATGAGGCAGAGGTGTCGCTTGAGGACACAAAGGACGGCAAAAAGGCAAGAATCCAGATCCGCATTCCGGGTGACAGCCTCATAATCGAGAGAGTTGCCGATACTTTCGAGAACGCCGTGACAGGGTGTGTGGATGCCATGAAAGAAAAACTCACCCGCACCAAAGAAAAGAAATACGAGAAATAATTTCTAAAGGCTGACAATCCTGGCGCACAGTTCGACGAGCAATTCGTCGGGAGCGGCAGTTCCACCATCTCCTCCCTTGGCAAGATAGTCATATCGACACAATAGCGATATCACTTTCATGCTCTTGGGGAGGGGATAGTTTTTTACGGCTGTGTCATATTCCCGGTAGAAATAAGGGCTGACACCGGCGAGCACTCTGGCCTTGTCTTCAGCAGAAGGTCTCTGGCTCTGGCGGAGAAGTGCGCCGTAGCGCAGGATCCTGTAGAAGTTGGTGAATATGGCGCTGATTGCGGGCGGGAGATAGAATTTTGCGTCCGAGGATATGGTTCCGGCGATTCTCAGCGCTTTCGGAGCATCTTTGAGAGAGAGGGCTTTGGTGAGTTCGAATATGCTGAACTGTCTTGATATCCCGACATTGCGTTCGATGTCTTCGGCTGAGACTTGTTTCGTGCCTTCTGCGAGGTTCTTGAGGAGTTTGTCAGTCTCAATGGCGATTTTTGAAAGGTCCGTCCCGGCGTATTCTCCCAGCATGGCCGCCGCCTGCGGTGAGATGCTAAGGCCTCTGCTTGAGTAATATGATGATATCCAAGATGCTATTTCGTAGTCTCTTATGGCTGGAGAGTCGATGATGATGCCTTTTTTCTGGACAGCCTTGTAGAGCGCTTTCCTTTTGTCTGCCGAAGCCTTGCGCAGAAGGAGCACCAGAACGGTGGATTCGAGCGGGTCGCTGCAGTATGTGGCCATCTGTTCGAGGTCGGGCATCATCTGGGCCTCTTTGACAACGACGAGCTGCCTGTCTGCCATAAGCGGGTACTGCCTTGCGCTTGCCGTAACCTGGGCGGCATCTACATCTGCGCCGAAACATACGGTCTCATTGAAATCCTTGTCGCTCTCCGGTATGCAGTGCCCGATGATTTCGCGGCATACCATCTCCGGGTAATATGGCTCGTCGCCCATGAGCAGATATACCGGTGAGAAGACACCTCTGCGTATGTCCGTTACAATTTGTTCGCACTGTGTTCCAATGTTGACTGATGACTTCGCCATAATGCGCGAAATTACGGATTTTTTCCTATTTTTGTATGGTTTGACTGCACATAAACTACACATAAACCAAATGAAAAGGACAATCTCTTCTTTGTTTGCGGGCTTCTGCCTGCTCAGTTCCGTGGGCCTGAGCGCCCAGGACGCGACAATCCGTATCCATGATGCCGGTACCGGGGTGACAATCCCGGCAGAAATCTACGGGCAGTTCTCAGAGCACCTCGGGCGCTGCATATACGGCGGTCTATGGGTCGGAGAAAATTCTGATGTGCCTAACATCAAGGGGTACCGCAAAGATGTGTTCGAGGCGTTGAAAGCCTTGAAAGTGCCTGTGATGCGCTGGCCGGGCGGATGCTTTGCGGATGACTATCACTGGATGGACGGGATCGGCCCTCAGGAGAAGCGGGCATACATTTCCAACAACAACTGGGGCGGTACGCTCGAAGACAACAGTTTCGGTACTCACGAGTTCCTCAATCTCTGTGAAATGCTTGACATCGAGCCTTATATCAGCGGCAATGTCGGCAGCGGCAGCGTCGAGGAGATGGCCAAATGGGTTGAGTATATGACCTCTGATGCCAAGAGCACAATGGCTGACCTTCGCCGTGCCAACGGCAGGCAGGAACCTTGGAAAGTGAAGTATTTCGGCATCGGCAATGAGGCCTGGGGCTGCGGTGGAAACATGACCCCGGAGTATTACAGCGACCTTTTCCGCCGCTATGCCACATATCTCAGGGACTTCAGCGGCAACCGTCTCTACAAGATCGCCAGCGGAGCTTCTGACTATGATTATAACTGGACACGGGTGCTGATGGAGAACATCGGCGGACGTAAAGGCATGAGGGGAATCTCACTCCATTATTATACTGTCATAAACTGGCAGGACAAGGGAGCCGCGACAAAGTTCTCCGACAAAGAATACTACAACATCCTCTCCAAGAGCATCGAGATCGAGGATGTGCTCAAGAAGCACATCGATATCATGGACGAGCTTGATCCTCAGGGACATGTGGATCTCCTCCTTGACGAATGGGGAACATGGTTCAACGTTGAGCCGGGAACCAATCCGGGACACCTCTATCAGCAGAACACAATGCGTGACGCCATCGTGGCAGCCCTCAATTTCGACATATTCCATAAGTACACCCGCCGCTTGAAGATGGCCAACATCGCTCAGGTTGTCAATGTGCTCCAGGCGATGATACTCACCAACGACAAGGAGATGGTGCTGACACCGACCTACCATGTGTTCGAGATGTACAATGTGCATCAGGATGCTGAGTACCTTGCTTCAGACTGTCTCACCCCTAAGACGGCTTGCGACCGCAAGGTTGACGTCCCTCAGGTTGACGTGACCGCTTCCCGCAAGGACGGGCAGATGAACATCTCGCTTGTCAACACCGATTTGAAGAAGCAGATGAAAGTCCTTGTGGCTTTTGACAATCCGAAAGCCGTATCGGAAATTCTCTCCGCGCGCGTGCTTACATCCAAGGATGCCCGCGACTACAACGACTTCGGAAGCGCCGACAAGGTGGCTCCTGCTCAGTTCAAGGCCTGGAAACTCACAAAGGCGGGGCTTGAGGTGACTCTTCCTCCTTGCTCCGTTGTTGCGATCAGCGCGAAGTAGTTTTACAAAAAATTAATAAAAAAGTAAGAAAAAGTCGCCCTGCATAGGGCGATTTTTTCTATTTTTGCGGCATGGCTATAATTGAATGCAGAGACGTAACCAAGCGTTTCGGAGAGAAGGTCGCCATTGAGGACATCAATCTCCAGATACCAGAAGGCCGGATTTTCGGTCTGCTCGGCCCCAATGGAGCCGGAAAAACTACTCTTATCCGTATAATCAACCGTATTACCATCCCTACCGCCGGGGAGATTATCTTCAAGGGAGCGCCGATAACCCAGCGTGACGTTGAAAAGATAGGCTATATGCCGGAGGAACGCGGGCTTTATAGGAAGATGAAGGTGGGGGAGCAGGCGATGTTCCTTGCCCAGCTTAAGGGAATGAGCTCGTCAGAAGCCCGTAAAGCCTTGAAAGATTGGTTTGTGCGTTTCGGAATAGAGAACTGGTGGGACAAGAAAATAGAGGAACTCTCCAAGGGTATGGCCCAGAAGGTGCAGTTCATCACGACCGTAGTGCATAAGCCTTCCCTGATGATACTTGACGAACCGTTCTCTGGCTTCGACCCGGTCAATGCCGAACTGATCAGGCACGAGATACTTCGTCTCAAAGATGAGGGCGCGACAATTGTACTTTCGACACACAATATGGAGTCGGTTGAAGAGCTTTGCGATGAGATTGCCTTGATCAACAAGTCACATCTTGTGATTACGGGTGGAGTGGACGACATCCGCCGCCGCTACGGCAACAATAATGTGGAGCTTGTCTATACGGATGACGATGGAAGGCATACGGAAGTCCTTCCGCGCGAGACTGACGGTACATCGACATTGAGGATGTATCTTGACAAGGGGGTTCAGATCAATTCTTATAGAGAACTGATGCCGCGCATGAACGACATATTCATAAAACTTGTAACTGAAGGAGGAGAATCAAAATGAATCTGCGGACTATACGATTGATTATAAACCGCGAGTATATGACTCGCGTGAGGAAGAAGAGTTTCCTGCTGATCACATTCATCACGCCGGTTCTTTTTGCCGCCATGTGCTTCCTTCCGGCTTTGATCATGATGAACGCCAAGGAGGCGGCAAAGAAGATAGCTGTCGTCGATCAGTCCGGCATAGTGATGCCCGCCCTCACGGATTCGGAGAGCATGACTGTGACCGATTGCAGCGGCATACCGCTTGACTCTTTGAAGTCCGGACTCTCCAAGCTTGGATATGATGCCGTGCTGGCCGTCTCTCCGATTGATTCGACAAAGTCCTTGTCTGCCGAGGTGTATTCGGTCAAGCCGCTCGGAATCGATCTGTCCGAGAGCCTGAATTCCAAGATAAACGATGCGCTTGAGGCTTACCGGGTCGCATCCTACAACATCCCAGGGCTTGACAAGATCATGCAGGATGTCAAGCCGGATGTAAGGTTGAAGACATTCACCATGGGCGAGGACGGAAAAGAAAAAGTCTCTGAGTCCGGTGTCTACATGATGGTGTCCATGCTCTTGGGCATGATCATATATCTGTTCATAGCCATGTTCGGCGGGATGGTGTCATCTTCTGTGATAGAGGAGAAGTCCAGCCGTGTGGTGGAGGTCTTGATCAGTTCTGTCAAGGCGACTGACTTGATGTTCGGGAAGATCATCGGAATTGCGCTTGTGGCCTTGACCCAGTTCTTCTTGTGGATAGTGCTCACTTTCGCCATCGTAGGCATTGTCGGAGCGGTAGCCGGGCCTGGTCTTGCGGGGGCTGATCCTTCCGAACTTATGCAGATGAGCGGTGGTGCTGCTGGAGATATGGCTTCTCAAGTGTCTGAGATTGGGGATCTCGGGGTGATCCTGTCCTCACTTGCAAATATGCACTTGGGCCAAATCTTGATATGTTTCGTGGTGTTCTTCATTCTTGGTTATATGCTGTATGCCTCTCTGTTCGCGGCTATCGGCTCGGCTGTGGAGAATGAAGGCGACAGCAACCAGCTCATGCTTCCTGTGACTATTCCGCTGATGCTCGGATTCTTTATCGCGATTTATGCATTCAAGGCTCCTGACAGTGCGTTGGTCGTTTGGGGGTCCATGATTCCATTTACGTCTCCAATCGTCATGTTGGCCCGTCTTCCATTCGGAGTCCCGGGCTGGCAGATCATACTGTCGATTGTCCTTCTTGTTGTGACGTTTGCGGCATGCGCCTGGATTTCATCCAAGATATATAAGGTGGGGATTCTGATGTTCGGCAAGAAGTCAGGTTGGAAAGATTTGTGGAGATGGCTCAGACAAAAATAATCTTTGCGGCCGTAGTGCCGCTTCTGCTTTGCTCATGTACACGTGGTTTTACATGGGAAAAGTATATAATGGACGGTCACAGGACCGGAGTTACAGCTTCTGGAGTCGATAATGTGTCGGAGACGTTGGGTACAATCAACGACACCTGCTATACCTCTCCGTCCGGAAAAATATGGCGCGCCGGCAGCGCGACCTATGCGACGGCTTCAGATATGATATCTGTACAGCCTCAAATGTCGCGTCTCAAGACAGTTGTGGCCCATTCGGCTCGGGAAATGAACCAGAAACAGCCCGATGGCGACCTTTCCAACTGGATAGTTGACCATATCATGGAGGATGTCGCGCACACGGCGGGCCGGAAGGTTGATGTCGGAATCATTAATTCCGGCGGCATACGGGTTGACATGCCTGCGGGAGATGTGATTCTGGATGACATCGTCTCGATGTTCCCGTTCAGGAACCATCTGTGCTATGTCGCTCTTAGCGGCACTGACTTGATTGATGTGTTCAAGGGGATGGCCGGTCGTATGGTCCAGCCTTTCGGCGGAGCGAAACTTGTGGTTGAAGACGGCAGGATCGACACTTTGCTCGTCGGGGGAGTTCCCGTTGAGCCTGAGAGGATATACGGGCTGGCCACGATTGATTTCTTGCTTGACGGCGGAGATGGTCTTACACTTGCGAAAAATGCCAAAGAATTGATAATCACGGATAAGCTTGTTATTGACTCGATGTTGCCCTATGTCAAGTCTTATGAGAGAGAGGGCCGGCTTATAGAATCTGCCCCTGACGGGCGCTTTGTATTGAGGAGGAGTGCAGAATGACCAGAAGATTGCTTGTATTTGTTGCCGCATTGTTGGCCTTGTCGGCTTGTCATAGCGGGCCGAGGCTTGTGATTGTGCATACAAACGATACGCACAGCCATTTTGAACCTCTGCGTACCGGACCCCAGGCAGGACATGGGGGAGTTATCGAAAGGGCGGCTTTCATTGATTCCATACGCAATGTGTATGGCGATGAACGTGTGCTGCTGCTGCATGCTGGCGACTTCAGCCAGGGGACGTCATATTTCACTGAACTTAAAGGACGGCTTGAACCGGCGATAATAAATGACATGCGATATGACTGTGTCACATTGGGCAACCATGAGTTCGACAATGATATAGAGGCTTTGACCGAGAGACTTGCCATGCTTGAAAACACTTTTGTTGTGTCTGCAAACATAGATGTTTCACAGTTTGATCTGTCGGACTATGTGTCTCCTTATGCCATTGTCGAGCGTGGGGGAATGAAAATAGGCATCATCGGATTGGAAGCCGATCTGTCCACCAATGTCAGTGCGACAATTTCTTCCCGGCTTCCTCAACTTGACAACGTGGAGGTGACCAACAAGTGGGCGGAATACCTGCATTCAGTGGAGAAATGCGACATGGTCATTCTGCTCTCGCATCTCGGGTATGACAACGATCAGGCTCTTGTCCCGGAGACGAGCCATGTTGATCTTGTCATAGGCGGACACAGCCATACGTTTGTCGATGGATTCATTTATGTCCGGGACAGGGACGGACATGATGTCCCGATCATCACCGACGGGTGCTGGGGACTGGAGATGGGGGTGATTACTGTCCGTTGAGTTCTTTGCGGCTGATGTTGAAGATCCGGCTCTCCGTCCTGCAGTAGGTGATGTCGAAGCAGCTGCATTCAATATGATGTCCTGCTTTCTGTATTCCGGTGAAGCAGTTTGCATCGAAGCCCTCTGAAGACAGATATTCAAGCCCGACGCCGTTGATGCTGTCGTTGAGCAGACTTTCAAGGATTTCGTAGTTCTTTGAGAGTCTGTTGATTATTTCTGCCTTGTATTTGCGGATTTCCTGATACTTTCTGTTGTTGTAGCTGTTTTTACAGCTCAGGCAGCAGAATTTCTTGCCCTTTCTTCCATTGAGGCTGTCCCCGCATTCGAGACATGTGTCCTGTTTTTTGATTATGTAAGCCATAGTCCGTTCTGGTTTGTCTTCAAATTTTGCGAATAGATTTCTTGTCTGCAAGGCTTGATAAAATAAATTCAGGAGAATTATATCTTTTTTTAGCCGGAATAATTCTTTGGTGCAGACAAGAAAAACTTTTATTTGTTTCTTTTGCGATGTTCCGGATAAATCTGCTTTCCTTTGTCGCCGGGAAGAGGACCGCGCGGCCTTGCTCCCGAAACTTGAATTGGAAAACTTATTATGGAACAATTGAACAGAATCGAATTGCGGGGAACCGTGGGAAGCGTAAGGCTTCAGACCTTTTCGGACAATATGGTGGCCCGTTTGACTCTCGCCACGAATTTCGCTTACAAGGACAAGGATGGTGCAGCCACTATAGATACGAGCTGGCACAGCATCTTGGCAAGAGAGGGCCGGAATATCCATGACCTTGATAAAATCACCAAGGGAACCCGCCTTTATGTGCAAGGCCGCCTGAGGTATCAGAAGTATATAGGCAATGATGGCGTGGAGAGGACATCCGCTGACATTGTCGCCAGCAGGGTGGTCATTCTTGATGGTGATGAACCTCTGCAGTATGAGATGTAAAACCATTGTCGTGTCCTTTATCCTTCCCGCTGTCCTGTGTGTGGGGTGTGCCACTTCAAGGAAGTTGGCTGTGGTGAAGAGCGGCGCTTATGCTGCCGCGATAAGGTTGCCGGAGGAGAAGGACACGGCATTTGAGGATACGCTTTTTACTCATGTCGGGAGAGATGCTGATACCCTTATGGTTACCGGGCTTGACGGAAAAGAGGTGTTCATCATGAGAGCAGTCAAGGATACGGCAAGCGGAGAAATGGTTGCCACCGAGCAGCTTGATGCAGCTATGGTTACAGCCAGATTCCGGAATGTAGCGGAGCGTAACGGCTTTGTGGATATACGCTTTCAGGTGACGGTGCCTCCTGAGATGACAGACTCGCGCTGGCAGCTTCGCTTGTATCCGGAAATGACGATCCCGCCTGAACAGGTTGATCTGGATGATATAATTGTCACCGGGCATGGCTATCGTAAAGCTCAATTGAGGGGATATGAACATTACCAGCGGTTTTTGGACAAAATAGTCAGCGACAGTCTCAAGCTCATCGATGTCAGAAGCCTTGAGGTGTTCATTGCCCGTAATATACCGCAGTTGTATGCGTTTCGCAACGACAGCAGCTATATCTCGGACGGGGAGTTCGAGAGCGTGTACGGAGTCTCTCAGCGGCAGGCGGTGGAGCATTATACCAATGACTATCTTGTGTGGAGAAACCGCAGGCTTGGAGCAATGCGGGAGAAGATGTGGCATCGCTATGTCAAGTCCCCCATAGTGACCGAGGGGATCCGTCTTGATACGGTATTGCGTGACGGCAGCGGGGAATTTGTATACGACTATGTCCAGCGCATACGTACCAGGCCGTCCCTGAGGAAGGTTGATGTCTGTCTGTCGGGCGAGATCTTCGAGAGCGACAAGCGTCTGTATATGGTGCCGAAGTCCCCGCCGCTGACATTCTACATCAGTTCAGTCAGTACGTTTGCTGATACAAGCCGGCGGTATCTTACGCGTGTGCTGTATCGGAATGTGCAGATTGATGATGTGCGCAGGATAAATTTCAGGGCTGGACGGAGCGAGACAGACGAAGGGCTGGACGGCAATGCTGCAGAGATCCTTGCCATCAAGACAAGGTTGAAAAATCTTCTGGAAGATGAGACTTTTGACATCGATTCCATCGTGATCACTGCATCGGCTTCTCCGGAAGGACGCTTCAGGAACAATGCGGAACTTTCTCGCCGACGGGCTGAGAGCGTGTCGGAGTTCTTTTCTCAATATGTGGAATATGTCAAGGATTCCCTGCGTCGGGAACAGGGGCTTTTCATAAGTGTTGGAGATGACCTTGTGGAGTCTGTCATGAAAGGCCCGGGCAGGCCCCGCCGGGATATCCGCTTCCTCTCAAGAAGCGGCGGAGAGAACTGGCTTGAGCTGGACAGGCTGGTGGAGACGGATACGGTTCTGTCCGCCGCGGAGAGGGAGTCATATTTTGCCTTGTCCAGAATCGAAGATCCGGATCTCAGAGAGGCGGAACTGTCTGAAAATCCCTGCTATAAGCATGTGAAGGACAGTCTGTATCCTAAATTGCGGACCGTGCATTTCAGCTTCTGCCTTCATCGCAAGGGCATGCAGAAAGACACCATACATACAACTGTCATAGACAGCGTCTATATGCGTGGCGTGCAGGCTCTCATGGATCGTGATTATCAGACGGCGGTGGATATTCTGTCCCCTTATCAGGACTATAATACGGCGGTCGCCTGTCTGGCCTTGGACCGAAATGCGGCTGCATATGGCATATTGGAGAAATGTGACAAGGATGCGAGGGTCAATTATATGCTTGCCCTGGTACATTCGCGGCAGGGGAGAGAGCGTGATGCTGTGGAATGCTACCTCCGTGCTTGTGAGCAGAACCCTTCCATGGTGTATCGCGGCAACCTCGATCCGGAAATAGCTGACTTGAAAAGAAAATATGACCTTGACGGTCAATAAACACAACAAATTAACAATCAACAAAAAATGAAAAACTCGACAATTATCGTGTGCGCCGCATTGGCGCTGTTCGCACAAACATCTTGCAACAAAGCTCCTCTACCTGGATCCGGCGCACCCGGACAGGAAGAGACGTGCAGTCTTACCATCGATTTCAAAGGAATGTCCGGCACACGCGCTACCGGACAGACTGCCGCCAAAGAGTCCATGATACAGAATGTCCAGGTGTTTGTCTTCCGCACCGGGAAAGGGACGGACGAGGGGCTGCTTGACGTCTGCAAATCAGCCGGATTCGATACGCCTTTGAATTTTGACGCATCATCTTCTCCATATTCCGGCGTGACTTTGGAATGTACGGTCGGGCAGAGGGAGATTTATGCCATCGTCAACAGCGACAAGGACTACACAGCTGACGGGTCTGTGCTCAACAAGGCCGCTCTTCTGTCCAAGACAGTGGCACTCAATGTCAACGCTCCGGACCGTCTCCTGATGAGCGGCAGTGTTACGGCAGATCTGAAGCCGGGGCAGGAGACCCACAGCATAACGGTCAGACGGGCCTGTGCCGGAGTAGTTCTGGAGAGTGTGAAGAACGATATGCTCGCAGAGGCTTATCGCAAGAACGGGGCGTTCAAGATAAAGAAGGTATACCTGACAAATGTACCGGCCAGAGTGAATATCGGGATGACGACCGCCCCCTCATCGCTTGCCGATACTGACTGGTACGCCAAGTTGAAGGCGGAAAACAAGACCTCCCTCATCTATGATGACATGGGCGGCGTGGCCGTGGATTATGGCAAGACCTACAATACGGTTCATTCTTTATATTCATTCCCTAATGACTGCAAGCCGAGCTCCGCGGCGGCATGGAGTCCGCGTGCTACGCGTCTGGTGATAGAAGCCAGTTATGATGACGGTACGGGTGCCCATGATTTCTACTATCCGATAACCTTGTACAACGAGAAAGGTCTTGAGGCGAACAAGCAGTATAAGGTCAATCTCACCATCCGTCGTCCAGGTTCAGACAGCCCTGATAAACCTGTAGAGTTCGATGCAGTGACAGGCTCCATCTATGTGGCATCATGGGAAGATGGCGGCGGATATACAGAAATCATCTGATGGCCATGCGGACCTGCTTTCTTTGGGGTGTAGCCCTCTGTCTTCCATTCACCATGCAGGCCTTGACGTCCTGCTCGGTGAAGGAGGACAGGGCTGCCTGCCCCTGTTATGCTTCGGTTCTTGTGGGAGAGTTTATCCGGAAAGGCTTTACGGATGCCATGGTCTCATTCAGTTCAGACCATCTTGTCCGCCGGGAGAACATCTGTCTTGCGGAATACGAAGATGAGGCTTATGTGGCCAGTCTTGAGAGGAAGACCAATAGGGCGGCGCTCGTCGCCGGCATTGACAGGATGCAGATTCGCGGAGACTCTCTTGTGGTTCCTTACGGGCTTGATGCGGATCCTTTGTGGCTTTATAGCGAACAGTTCCTTTGTGATGATGATTCATATACTCTCAGTGCCAGGCCTCACAAGCAGTATTGCCGTCTTGAGATCGTGATGGAGGGGCTTCCGGTGGAGGTGCAGACATCTTGCTCATTCCGTGTCAGGGCCGAGGCTTTCGGGCTGGATTTGTACAGGCGGCGGCCGCTGGCCGGAGAGTTCTGTGCTCAGGCCCACAGGGGCCTTGACGGGAACTTCTCGCTCTTGCTTCCGAGGCAGGCGGACGGAGGAATCCTCCTTGATGTCTTCAGCGGCCCTGTGGAAACCGGGGAGAAGTTTGTCGTTGATGTCAGCGCAAAGTTGAAGGCTGCCGGATATGACTGGGAGCTTGAAGACTTGAGAGATGTCAGCATCACCATCGATTATGCCAGAGCGGACATCTCGCTCCGGATCCTTGACTGGAATCCTGATGATGGTTTTAAAGATATTGTTATATGATTGATAAATATATTGTTAGTGCTTTGGGCGTTGTCGGCACGATTCTGTCTGTCGTGGCATCTTCCTGCCAACCGGAGCTGCCGGGACGTGTTCAGTATGCGGAGGATGAGCAGGAGGAGACGAAAGCTTTAGTCCTGGAACTTGGCATGGAAGAATGGCCGTCTACCCGCTCATCTCTTGGTGGGAACGTGGAAGAAATATTCAGCGGCGCTGTGTTGGCCGTTTATGACGCCGGGACTGGAACATTGGATTCTGAAATACGGATAGACGGAGACGATATCGGTGGCAAGATAGAACTTCAGCTTCCGTCTGGAAAATCGTATGATTTCTACCTGCTTGGCAATCTTTGGGAGCTTGATTCTGGCGGCGGACGGCGTGGCCCGATGTTCCCGTCCCGCGAAGAGGATGTGAAGAAGATGATTTACCGCATGGATGGGGGTGCAACCGAAGGAGGATTCCGTCGTGAACGTTTTTCGGATGTCGCTGAATTCGGAATACCTCTATATTGGGAGAAGAAGGGCGTCAGTGCTGCCGGCGGACGGGTGGAGATAAATATGCGCCGTCTCTTCGCCAGACTTGCAGTGGAAATTGATCATGAAGGACTCGTGGGCTCTGCTGAGGATGATTTTGTCAATGGTGCCCTGCGGATACGCCAAGTGAACTGCCGCCTCTCTCCTTTTGCAGAAGAAGGCTCCAGGGCGGAATCAAGCGACGATATCCTTGATGTCGGGGATTTTGATGCTGCGATGTCAAATGCCCTCAAAGGTGAGTATGTATATTATGTCCCGGAAAACATGCAGGGTGTCCTGTTGCCGGAGAACGCTGATCCTGATGACAAGGATATGGATGCTGTGCAGGCTGCGTATCCGGGGACGGGAATTGAGCAGAGGCTGACTTATGTCGAATTTGAGGGGAGTATAGGCGGAGAGTCGGGTTTCAGCGGCAAGGCGGTCTATCGTTTCTTTCTCGGGAAGGATGCGGTCAGGGACTTCAGCATTGAACGCAACCTGAGGCTCAAGGTCAGTCTCGGATTCCGGTCCGAGTCCCTGTTCGCGCCTGACTGGAAGCTGGAGGTCGATGGCCTGTCAGACAGGCGCGAGTTCTTCCTGTCGGGAGAACTCGCCGGCAGGCTTCCGGACGGGCAGGTTGCCGTCGTCCGGAAGAACAGGCCTGCCGTCCTCGACCTCAATCTCCGTCTTGACGCCGGGAGTAACCGGATTACATCGACCGCGCTGGTAGATGAAGGTTTCCGCCCCGCGCATCTTGGCGATATGGCCTGGACTTCCGATCTGTGGTCGGCGACTCATGATGATTCCAACGAGCCGGCCCGCAAGGCTCTCGCGGATCTCGGGATATCCGTGTCCTATGAGTCAGGCCGTTTCACCTTTTCGGTGAGCGACCCGTCGCGATTTGTCAGCGGACGACAGGTCCCTGTATGTTTCACGCTGTATCCCGGAGCGAAGAAACTGAATGCCGCCATCAAGACAGGAGAGGATATTTCGGTCACCGCATCGGGCAGCATTTTGGAAGATTTCTACATCGCCCAGCACAGGACCTTGACTTTTTCCGGATTCGAGGGCCGGACGATATACTATGCCGCCGATCAGGGTGACTGTACTCTATGGTCTTCTGGGAAGCATAGCTACAACAGGCAATGGAAGACGGACAATTCTCTCTCTTCGCCATTTCCGACCTGCCTTGTGGCTTCTGACGGCTCTGCTCTGTACCCGTATCAGGATTATGAGGCTTATTCGGGACAAAGTCTGCCGGCGGGAGAAAAGCTTGACATATACACTTTTTTCTCCAATGACTTCGCCATGATCTCCGGCTACCAGAACAGCCGCGGATCAATTGTGATATGCAGTGATGACATACTCAATGACGGATTGACGGAAATGCGGCTCTTTATCAGGGCGCCAAGACTGCATCTCTCCGACATAAAGGATGTGCTTCTGCCGGTAGACGGCACCGAATGCAGCCTTGGACATGGTATTTACACCAAAGCGGGATTGTCGGCTTTCCCGGAGGGAAGTTTTGATGAAAAACTCTTTGATGCCCTGCTCGCACCGAGTATAGAGTTGGAGTCGGGAACATCTCCTTGGGAAGAATGCATAGACTTTGATCCCCTGACTGGGAAGATCTGGCTGAAAGGCACCAGTGCCGGCGGAGTCAACGTCGGGGACCTGACGAAGGCTGAGGCTGAGCGGATCGGGAGAGTGAAGTTCAGCGCCAATCCTGCGACCGGTCTTTACAGCGGCTCCGGGAGCTGTGCTTTCGGAATCAGCCTTCCGTATCTCCAGTCCGAGCCGCAGGCAGAGCTGGCCAGCACTTATCTTAATGAGTCCGGGTTCACCTCGCGTATTGAAGTGCCTCTGTATTTCAGGCTTGACGGCGGGGACCAGAGCCGCTACGAGTTCAGCTGCCAGTCTACCGGCTGTACGCTGGTATATGAAGGACAGGAATTTTCTCCTGTAATCAAGGGCGAATACAAGATTGGAGCAAGCGGACTTGCCTATTATTGGCGCTATGATGAGAGAGAGCAGCCGGGCGCGGTCCCTTGGGGTGATTTCATGCCGGGCGGGCTGATTCTTCCTTATGGCAGGCAGACGGTTACTTTCACGGTCGTCAACAAGTGGGACGGAAGCCGGGTAAGTCTGGATACTTCATTCAATATACGCCACAGGGTGACGATGAATCAGCTCGGGATTTTCGGCAATACTGCGTATGCGACGATTTATCCTCTGCCGCAGAAGAACATAGATTATATAATGAAGTATCATCAGAAAGCGCCGGAGGAGATGGCCTCCTGGATGATTAAACTTCTCGGGACGGATGTCTGGCTGCACAACTACCGCTCCGGTCCGGACTTCTACAATTCCGAGAAGGGGAAGTATATGCAGCCCAATCCCTATATCAAGTATTCGACCGGGTATTACCACGTCAGATATGTCGATGACGAGGCGTACTTCTGGAGTGATGCATTGGCCCGCAAGTCTTACTACAATGACAATTACAATTGGCTTGACAATCTCAAAATAGGCGGCTCTTCAGGATGGTGTGCCGACAGTGCGTTGACCGGCAGCGAGTGGCTTGACCTGTTTTTCACCACATCGAAAGGCGGATATATCTACACTGGAAGCAAGGTTTTCCTGCCGGAGGGTAATTGACGCGTGCTATGGATAAAAGAAAGCAGGATGCCCGTACCTTTCGGGCATCCTGCTCCATAAGCTGATAATGGTATATGTTTATTAGAAGAGGTATGCGACTCCAATATGCCAGTATGAGGTCTTGATGGACCCGTTGTCGCTGTTTTTGAGCATGTTGAGGAGTCCCCAGCTGTAGCCTCCGTTGATGCGGACGATGTCGGAGATGTCAACTCCGAGCCCGAGCCCGAGGGAGATGTTGAAGCGGTTGAGGCTGCCGTCATCACCGTAGTTGTCGGCTGTGGTGTTCATTCCGAGGGCTGAAGTTGTTGTCTTTGATGAGATTCCGAGCTCAAACTGCGGACCTGCGTAAGCGAAGACCTTGAGCATTTCTACAGGGGCGATGCTGTATTTGAAGTTGACAGGCACGGCTACGAAGTGGCTCTTGGTGGAGCTGTTGGCGAGTCCGAGGTATGAAGCATCGCTGCTGAGGTACCCGTAGTAGATTCCCGGAACGACTGAAAGCCCTGCTCCGAGGTTGTAGTCGGCGTCAGCCCCGGCATAGAATCCGTTTGCAGTGGAGCTGGTTGATGTTGAAGAGTAAGAATACTTGCTGTTCTGGCTGAGGTAGCCGGCTCCGACGCTGAACTGCGCCATGGCTGAGGTTGCTGCGGCAGCAACGAGAGCGAGTGTAAGGAAAATCTTTTTCATTGTCTTAAAATAAATGTTGTTCTTTTTCTGTTCTTGTAGATGTAGGTGCTTTCTGTTCCGTTGCAGAAAGCCGGTGCAAAAATAACATTTTTTAACGATAAGGCTCCGGAAAGTGACAAATTGTATATTGCAAGGGCCAAAATGGCGAAATTTGCTTGCTCGTCCAATTATCCGTATCTTTGCCGAGTTTTTCCCATGTGAGAATGACGGTACTAAAAGACAGCATATATACAGGTGACGGGGATGTCGCGATGAAGAAACTCGGTTTCGGAATGATGCGCCTGCCTCTCAAGGACAGCAATGACTTGAGCTCAGTTGACATGCAGCTTTCTGCGAGGATGGTCGATGCGTTCCTTGACAGGGGGTTCACGTATTTTGACACGGCCTGGCAGTACCATCTCGGCCATAGCGAGGAGATCATCAGGGAACTGCTTGTCCGCAGGCATCAGAGGTCGGCTTTTACCATTACAGACAAACTTCCATGTTGGGAAATCCGCCGCCCTGAAGACATGGAAAGGATTTTCTCCACTCAACTTGAACGTACGGGGGCCGGTTATTTCGACTGGTATCTGCTTCATGCCATGAACAAGAATTACGCGGCCTTGATGGATCGTGTCGGAGGCTGGGATTTCATCCGGAGAAAGCGTGAAGAGGGTCTGGTGCGGCACATAGGTTTTTCGTTCCATGATGACTCGAAGACTCTGGAGAAAATTCTCAAGGAACATCCGGAGCTTGAATATGTCCAGCTCCAGATCAATTACATAGATTGGAATTCCCCGTCGGTGGAGTCCGGGGAGTGTTACCGCTTATGTGAGAAATACGGGCGCAAGGTTTTTGTGATGGAGCCTGTCAAGGGAGGTTCGCTTGCCAGAGTCCCTCAGAAAGTCGCTGACATGTTTGAAGAGGTGGAGCCTGGATCTTCTCCGGCATCCTGGGCCATCCGCTTTGCCGCGTCCCTGCCTTCTGTGAAAGTCGTCTTGAGCGGAATGAGCAGCATGGAGCAGGTTCTTGACAATACCGCTTATATGGAGCACTTCACTCCCTTTGACAGTCTGCATCGTGAAACTATCGAGCGTGCGGCCGGCATAATCCAGAACTCCATAGCCATACCATGTACGGGATGCAATTATTGCTCGCCCGGATGCCCCAAGAAGATAGCCATCCCTGAATATTTCGCGATGATCAACTCGATCAAGCAGTTCGGAGCATATCAGAAGCACAATACCGCAAAGTATTATAAGCTCCTTACGGAGAAGCGCGGCAGGGCGGGGGACTGTATAGAATGCGGACAGTGCGAAAGGCACTGCCCGCAGCATATAAACATAATGGATAAACTTAAACTTGTCTCCCGTCTTTACGATTCCGGAAAAGAGGAATGATGCCGTTATTTGGACGGGTATGAGAGCGTGAGCTCGTATGATTTCAGGACTTCTTCTCCGGAAGCCTCATCGGAACATGTCAGCACCAAGGTCTTTTTGTACGAGAAGCTGTCGTGAAGCCCTGTCGGGAGGGCTTTGATTTTGGCCGTGCAGTCTGATTCGACTTGCCTGAACCCGGACAGGGCGTTGTCGTATCTTTCGATGGCGCTGCTCTTGTCGGCGGCAGCCCCGTTCCATGTCTGTGAAAACCTGTTGGAAAAGCCTGAAAGTTCGTCTCCGATCTCCAGATACACAGGCTTCACTTCACTGGCGGAACTCCCGAAGTATTCCTCGCTTCCGTTGTCTCTCACTTCTATACAATAAAGTACAGACCCGTCATCTGTCTTGGAGCAGCTTGCCGCAGTGAGCAGTCCGGCTGCCGCAGCAAGGCATGAAATTGTTTTGCTGAAGATTCTTTTTCTCATAATGCCGGCAAAGATACTCTCTGTCCCGTAATTTGTCAAGAGCGGCTGTTTGATGCCGCTGTGCGACTATTTGTCATTAAAATATGCCAAAATGGCTTTATTTGTGCCTGTTTGTCTCCAAAATGTAATAAAATGCAAATGGTACGGGTGTTGATTATACTTGAGATGTCTTCCGAAAGGGAGGCATGAAAAAAGAATTTAAAAATAGGAGATTGATATTATGTTACCAGCAAAAAGAAACGAACAGGCTTGGTTGCCTGACATCTTCAATGATTTCTTCAACACCAACTGGATGGAGAAAGCGAACGCCACCGCACCGGCGATCAATGTTCTTGAGAACGAGAAGTCTTATGACGTTGAGCTTGCCGCTCCGGGTCTTACCAAAGACGATTTCAAGGTAAGTCTTGATCACGACGGCAACCTCTCCATCGACATGGAGAAGAAGGTCGAGAACAATGGTGAGAAAAAGCATGGCCACTATCTGCGCCGTGAGTTCTCCTACACCAAATACCAGCAGGTTCTCTCTCTGCCTGAGGATGTGGACAAAGAGCACATCGAAGCCAAGGTCGAGAACGGTGTCCTTAACATCAGCCTTCCGAAGATTGTCAAGGTGCCTGAGCAGGATACTCACAAATCAATTGAAGTGAAATAACTTGAAGCAGAAAACTTCAGAGCCGCAGTGCCGTAAGGCGCTGCGGCTTTTTTCGTAAATAATGCTTATATTCGCCGCAAATAAGAAATTATGATAAAGAATATCGCATTGGTTGCTCATGATTCACGCAAGGCGGAACTTATGAGCTGGGTGAAATTCAACGCGAGGGTGCTCAAGGGCTGCCGCTTATATTGTACTGGGACGACAGGCCGTCTTGTCAAGGAGACTCTCGCTGCGGCTCTTGGCTCTGATGAGCAGTTGGATGTGATCTGCAAGCTCAGCGGCCCTCTCGGCGGCGACTTTGAGATCGGAGCGATGATTGCGGAGGGGTCGATAGACATGCTTGTCTTCTTCTGCGACAATCTTATCATGCAGGGGCATCAGAATGACGTCATGGGGCTTGTCCGCCTGGCTTCCCTATATAATATACCGTTTGCGACCAACCGGAGCACGGCGGATTTCATCATCACCTCACCGCTTTTCTCCAGCACCGAGTACAAACGCATAATACCGGCCTGCATCGAGTCCTACAAGAACCGCAAACTCAAGTAGCCCCCTTGTAACATAAAATTAATACGAGGTAATATCCTCGTAACATCCTCTCTTTACTTTTGCATCGTAAACAGTAGTGAAAGATACGATGAAAAGATCAAAGAGAGGATTTGCAGTTCTGGTTTTAGCGGTTTTCGCACAGATTCTGGCAGCCCAGCCGAAGACAGGCACAGTAAGCGGCATCGTAAAGGATGCCCAGAGCGGGGAGACGCTGATCGGGGCGTTTGTGGAGGTTGTCGGGGGAGATTCCAAAGCCATCACGACAATGGAAGGGACTTTTTCCCTTGCGGGAGTACCCGCGGGCACCGTCAGCCTCAAAGTAAGTTACCTTGGCTATCTGGACGCTGTCCTTGAAAACGTGAAAAGCCCTTCTGAGGGAGTCGTGGTCGAGATGTCCGTTGACGGGCAGATGCTTTCCGCCACCACCGTCACAGCCGAGCAGCGCCGCAACACACAGGCCTCTCTGATGAGGATAACACGTGAGACTCCGCTTATAATAAGCAACGTCTCCGCCCAGGAGATAGGACGCACACAGGACTCCAACGCCGGAGAGGTGATACGGCGCGTGCCTGGCATCAGCCTCATCGATGACAAGTTCGTCATGGTGCGCGGCCTTTCCCAGAGATACAACAACGTATGGATCAACGGCGGCGCGGCGCCGAGTTCCGAGGCCGACTCGAGGGCTTTCTCCTTCGATCTCATCCCGAGCTCCCAGATAGACAACCTCACCATCGTAAAAGTCCTTTCGGCCGAGTATCCGGCGGACTATTCCGGAGGTTTCATCCTCATCCAGACCCGTGACGTGCCGGAGAGCAACTCTTTCAACATCTCCGCAGGCGGCAATTTCAACGACCGTTCTTTCAACGATTTCGTTTCGTACAACGGCCATCTCGGTTCGCTTCCCGGCGGCATAGGCGCTTCGCTTCAGGGTTTCGGGAACAAGACTGTGGATCTTAAGGCCAACGGGCTTGACAACGACTGGTCAGTCAAAAAGATCAACCCGATCAGCGACCGCAAACTTTCTGCCTCGCTGGCAAGGCGCTGGGATATTGATGGCCACAAGCTGGGGCTCAGCGCGGCTGCGAACTGGTCGCAGGAGTTCCGCACCCTCGACCCTATGCAAAACAACCTCTTCGGTGTCTATGACCATCAGAACAACCGTTCCAACTATCTGCGCCATTCCGTTGACAGCCAGTACAATGACAACAGCCGTTTCGGTGCCATGCTGAACCTGACATGGATTGTCCCTTCCGGAGTGTCCAAGTTCCAGTTCAAGAACATCTTCAACCGCATCGACAACCACCGTTACACTTTCCGTGACGGCATCAGCGCGCAGGCGAACGAGGAGAAGAGCGCTGAATACTTCTACCGCAGCCGTACCACCTACAACGGACAGATTACAGGTACTCACTATATGGGAGACAACACCCTTGACTGGTGCACCGGCTTCTCCTATGCTGACAGGATAGTCCCGGACCGCAGGCGTTATCTGGTCAACGACGCCCTGGAAAGCGGTGTGATGGCTCTCACCACCGGCAACGACATCTCCCGTGAGTGGACGGATCTCAGGGAGGGCATAACATCCTTGAGTGTCAACGACAAGCAGGTGTTCCATATCGGAGACCGGGAAGGTTACGTAAAAGGCGGCGTGTATGGGGAATACCGCGGACGCAAATACAACACCCGCGTGTTCATCTACAACTGGAACGTGTACAACAACACCCTGCCTGCCGGTTTCCAGAAAATGGATGTGCCGCAGTTGCTGAGCAATCCGGAATATTTCGGTGAAGACAAGCTCCACTTGCTCGAAGAGCCGCACATGCGCAACAATTATCGCGGTGCCAACTGGCTCGCGGCCGGCTACATCAACGCTTCCGTGCCGCTTGGACGCCTTGAGATTCTCGGAGGCTTGCGCTATGAGTACAACGACATGGAGCTCATATCAAACACCCGCGACCACGAGCTCTCCGAGAGCAGCAGGCATTACACCGGCGGTGGCCTTTTCCCGTCAGCCACGGCTACATTCCGCATCGATGACAAGCAGAATCTCAGGCTTTCATACGGACGGAGCATCAACAGGCCGGAGTTCCGCGAGGTGTCCTCCTCGGTATACTACGACTTCGATCTCGCCTCGGATGTGCAGGGCAACACCGACCTCCGCAACTGTTACATAGACAATGTGGACCTCAGATACGAACTTTACCCTTCGAGCAGCGAGACGATCAGCATAGCGGCTTTCTACAAGCACTTCGATTCTCCGATAGAGTGGACCTACACCGTCTCCGGGGGCACTGACCTTGTATACTCTTACATGAACGCATTGAGCGCTGACA
>CAKVDS010000018.1 GCA_934726455.1 uncultured Bacteroidales bacterium | reverse complement strand
TACCTATATTATATAACGAAATCTCCGGCCGCGGAGAAGCCTGAGGCTTTCCCCACAGCCGGAGCTGCTACATTATAAAAGTGTTTATCTCTACATCATCCCGCCGGCAGGCATCGCAGGAGCGGCCGGAGCCGGTTCTGGAATGTCAACGATACCGCACTCTGTAGTCAAGAACATGCCTGCTACTGAAGCCGCGTTCTCAAGAGCCACGCGAGACACCTTAGTCGGGTCGATGACTCCGGCCTCGTACATGTTGACATATTCACCAGTACGTGCGTTGTATCCGAAATCATCTTTGCCCTCCTTTATCTTCTGGATGATTACAGCACCGTCAACACCGGCATTGCTGGCAATCTGACGGAGAGGCTCCTCGATGGCCTTCGCTACAATGTGGATACCTGTAGTCTCGTCATCGTTGTCTCCCTTAAGGCCCTCAAGGGCGGCTGCCGCACGGATGTATGACACTCCACCACCAGGAAGATAACCTTCCTCGACTGCGGCGCGGGTCGCATTGAGCGCATCCTCGACACGATCTTTCTTCTCCTTCATCTCGACCTCGGTGGTCGCGCCGACATAAAGCACCGCCACACCGCCTGATAGTTTGCCAAGGCGCTCCTTGAGTTTTTCCTTGTCATAGTCAGAAGTGCTGACCTCAATCTGCTTGCGGATTGAATCAACCCTCTCCTGAATTGCATCTTTGGCACCGGCACCACCTACAATAGTAGTGTTCTCCTTGGTGATAGTCACCTTCTCAGCCTTGCCGAGCATGTCAGGAGTGGTGTTTTCAAGCGTAAAGCCCCTCTCTTCTGAGACTACCACTGCTCCTGTAAGTGTGGCTATATCCTGCAGCATCTCCTTGCGGCGGTCGCCAAAGCCCGGGGCCTTGACGGCGGCGATTTTGAGAGTACCGCGGAGCTTGTTGACAACAAGAGTTGTAAGAGCCTCACCGTCAACATCCTCTGCAATTATAAGCAGTTCCCTGCCCTCACGCGCAACCGGCTCGAGAATAGGAAGAAGATCTTTCATTGAGGAAATCTTCTTGTCGCAGATAAGGATGGAAGGGTTGGTAAGATCAGCCTCCATCTTGTCGGAGTTGGTCATGAAATAAGGAGAGATGTAGCCGCGGTCGAACTGCATACCCTCAACCACTTTAACCTCTGTCTCAGTACCTTTGGCCTCTTCAACAGTGATGACGCCGTCCTTTCCGACCTTTGACATGGCATCAGCGATGAGTTTGCCGATATGCACGTCATTGTTGGCTGAAACTGTACCTACCTGCTCGATCTTTGAGTAGTCTGAGCCTACTTTCTGGCTGCGCTTCTTGAGATCATCAACCACAGCGGCGACAGCCTTGTCGATACCGCGCTTGAGATCCATCGGGTTGGCCCCGGCGGTGACATTCTTGATACCGACGTTGATGATGGCCTGAGCGAGAACAGTAGCGGTAGTGGTACCGTCACCGGCCTGCTCGTTTGTCTTGGAAGCGACTTCCTTGACCATCTGCGCGCCCATATTCTCGAAACGATCCTCAAGCTCTACCTCCTTGGCTACGGTCACACCGTCCTTGGTAATCTGAGGAGCACCGAATTTCTTGTCAATCACAACATTGCGGCCTTTAGGTCCAAGAGTGACCTTGACTGCGTTCGCAAGTGAGTCCGCACCGACCTTCATCTTGGAACGGACATCAACATCAAATTTTATTTCCTTTGCCATAATGATTCAATATTTATATTACAGAACAGCGAGAATATCGGACTGCTTAACGATAAGATACTTCTTGTCCTCGAAAGTCACCTCGGTGCCGGCATATTTGCCATAGATCACCTGATCCCCCGCCTTGACTTCCATCGGCTCGTCCTTTTTGCCCGGGCCGGCTGCTATAACCGTACCCTGCTGTGGTTTCTCCTTGGCTGTATCAGGGATGTAGATACCTGCCGCTGTCTTGGTCTCGGCCTCTTTAGGCTCGATCAGGACCCTGTCTGCTAATGGTTTGATCATGATGTTATCGTTTTAAATATTATTCTTTGTCTATCCGGCAATCAGCCGGACGGCCGATAAGAATCAATGTCCGTGCCAGTGACAAAATGTCAAACCGGGGCAGGCAGCTCAGATAAGACGGGAGCGGAACTGCCAGAGAACTATCCCGACAGAGACAGAGACATTCAAAGAATGTTTTGAGCCGAACTGCGGAATCTCAAGCGAAAAATCTGACGCGTCAACGACATCCTGACGCACGCCATCCACTTCGTTGCCAAAGACAAAAGCATACCTCCCACCCTTCTCGGGAACAAAATTCTGGAGCTGGACGGCCTTTTCGGTCTGTTCTATACTTATAATTATATAGCCTTCCTCCTTGAGCCGCCCGATCGCCAACATGGTGTCATCGAAATGCTCCCAAGGGAGGCTGCTCTCCGCCCCGAGGGCGGATTTATGTATTTCGGCAGAAGGAGGACAGGCACAAATCCCGCAAAGCATGATCCTGTCCACCTTGAAGGCGTCGCAACTGCGGAAAGCACTCCCCACATTGTGCGCGCTGCGTATGTTGTCAAGGACTACAACCGCCCCCGACGGGGGAAGAGTTCTGTATTGCTCCGGCTTGACGCGTCCGAGTTCGATATTCTTGAGTTTCCTGTCTGACACGCGGCAAAGGTACTGAAATAATCATTATATTTGCCCCCGTTCAAACACTAAAATATGAAACAGGACATCCAAATAATCGACCTTATCAAAAAAGAGAAGGAGCGTCAGGAATCTGGGTTGGAACTCATCGCCTCCGAAAACTATGTCACCGAAGAAGTGCTGAAGGCAATGGGCTCCATCTGCACCAACAAATATGCAGAAGGCTATCCGGGCAAGCGCTACTACGGCGGCTGCGAAGTGGTGGACCAGATAGAGCAGCTCGCCATCGACAGGCTCAAGACACTCTACAATGCGGAATGGGCAAATGTACAGCCGCATTCCGGAGCTCAGGCCAACATGGCAGTAACCATGGCGATTCTCCATCCGGGCGACACTTTCATGGGGCTCGACCTCAGCCAGGGAGGACACCTTACCCACGGCTCGCCAGTCAACGCCTCCGGCATCCTTTATCATGCCGTGGCATACGGGCTTGACCCCGAGACCGGACTCATCGATTATGACAAGATGGAACAGACGGCACTCGAATGCAAGCCGAAACTCATCATCGGCGGAGCCTCAGCCTACTCACGGGAATGGGACTACGCCAGAATGAGGGAGATTGCAGACAAGGTGGGAGCCATCCTCTGGATAGACATGGCACACACCGCCGGGCTCATCGCCGCCGGACTCCTGAAAAATCCTGTAGAATATGCCCACATCGTGACCTCAACCACACATAAGACCCTCCGAGGCCCACGTGGCGGCATCATCCTCATCGGTAAAGATTTTGATGATCCTCAGGGCAGGACGACTCCAAAAGGTGTCGTGAAGAAAATGAGCCAGATTCTGGACTCTTCCGTATTCCCGGGAGTGCAGGGAGGCCCGCTGGAGCACGTCATCGCAGCCAAGGCTGTAGCTTTCTTCGAAGCTCTCCAACCGGAGTTCAAGGAATATCAGAAGCAGGTGATGGCCAACGCAAAGGCCATGAGCGACGAGTTCCTCAAGCGCGGCTACAAGATTGTCAGCGGTGGCACGGACAACCACCTCATGCTTGTTGACTTGAGGGGCAAATTCGAACTTCTGACAGGGCGCATAGCCGAAACCCAACTTGAAAGGGCCGGGATCACAGTCAACAAGAACATGGTTCCGTTCGACACCCGCTCGCCGTTCCAGACCTCAGGCATACGTGTAGGCACACCGGCCATCACTTCAAGAGGCTACGTGGAGAAAGACATGGTGGAGATCGTCGGACTGATAGACGAAGCGCTCACCTCCTGCGCCGAGCATGTTGAGGCACTCAGCCTGAAGAAAGGCGAAATCCCGACTGCTGAGCAGCAGGCGGAGCTCGATGCCCACACCAAGACCCTCGAGGGCATCAAACGCCGCGTCAACCAGATGACCGCAGGCGTGCCGCTCAACAAGTATTAGCAAAAACCGTAATATTTGATTTGCACAGGCAGGCCATAATGGCCTGCCTGTTTTGTCTGCACGGTTTTTCAAAACGCACGATTGACTTTAGTATATTTGATTGGAAAACGTTGCCGAGTACGAATCATTAATAAAATTATTTATTTCCCTCATATCACATAAATATTCATAAAAAACTCTATATTTGCGATGGACTACTTTACAAATAAAAAAACTATTTATGAATAGAGTAAAACTATTATTCCTATCCGTCTGCTCTGCGAGCCTTTTAGGAGGCTGTTCTCTGATGGACCTCTCGGTGGAGACTCCTTCTGAAATCTCCGGGTTAGTCGATGTCACGATTTCAGCCGGCGATGGCAAGGACTTGTTCTACTATTATTTTGACCAAAAGATTTCGTTGAACGAACGGCAGGACCTAGTCTTCGTCAAATTCAAAGACGGACAAGCCAAAGATGCTTTCATTGCAAGGATAAACAGCGGTGTCTCAAATCTTAAGGCTTATGGGGCTGACGGGCAGGGCGGTG
The DNA here is from genome assembly GCA_934726455.1 of uncultured Bacteroidales bacterium. GTDB lineage: Bacteria > Bacteroidota > Bacteroidia > Bacteroidales > UBA932 > Cryptobacteroides. The sequence continues at coordinate 35,918 of CAKVDS010000018.1, read as the reverse complement.
TAAACACCGAACAAACAGAAACCACTTTTTTACTGCAGGGCTCAAGCCAGGAAGAGACTGCAAAACAACTGGATGAACTCAAAAAAGAACCCGACGTTGAATTCGCATCAAAGGTTCTGGAATACGAAGGCAGTCTCTTGGCCATCTCTGACGAGTTTTCGGTAAAATTAAACAAACAAACATCAAAAGATGAACTATACGAATTAGCAAAAAAAATCGATGGCAGTATTTTTCAAAGAGAATCCTTCGATGATGATATTTTCTTCATAAAAGTCGATAAATCATCAGAATATGGGGTGCTTCAATTATCAAATCTATTCTATGAGACTGGACTGTTCGAATTTACAGCTCCCGACTTTTACATGTTCAATGCACTTTCCTCTCAAGATACCTATTTCCCTTATCAATGGAACTTGAAAAACACTGGACAATATGGATCTTCCGGACTGGATATCAACATTGAGCCTGCTTGGCAAGTCACCCAAGGCAGCAGCGATATAATAGTGGCCGTACTCGACAATGGTGTCCAACTAGATCACCCTGACTTGGCCTCAAATATCATCGAAGGATATGATTGTTTGCGAAACGTTTCTGGAGGTGCCCCATATAACTCGACAGATGGACACGGCACACCTGTTGCCGGAATAATTGCCGCCATCAAAGACAACGGCATCGGAATAAGCGGAGTAGCGCCAAATTGCAAAATACTACCAGTCAGGATCGCAGAAGGAGCAACTGTAAATATTACAAAAGCTGCAGAAGGTGTCGGCTGGGCCGTTGCCCACGGAGCAGACGTAATAAACTGCTCGTGGGGAGGCCCCGAGCCAAATGGACTCTTGGCTGCAGCAATAAAAAATGCGACCACTCAGGGACGAAATGGGAAAGGCTGCGTTGTCGTATGTGCAGCCGGCAACGAGAATAGCAATAAAGTATCACAACCTGCTGCCTTGTATTATGTCATGGCCGTCGGTGCCATATCTCACAACGGAAAGCGCAAAACCCCATCTACACCTGATAATGAGACTGGCTGGGGAAGCAACTACAATTCGACTCTGGACGTGATGGCGCCAGGAGTATTCATTCCATCCACTGGCATTTCCAATGAATATGTTTATTTTGGAGGAACCTCTGCCGCCGCCCCTCAAGTAGCCGGTATAGCAGCTCTTATCCTTTCCAAATATCCCGATTTACCACAGGACTATGTCCGCAGAGCTATCGAGAAAGGATGCGACTGGCTTGACGGATATTCCTACAAAGAAGATAACCAATATCCATCACTCAGCAGAAACGACGAAGTCGGATACGGGCTCGTGAACGCCAGTGGCGCATTGACAGTCGCTCCTCAGTTTAAAATGCAGCTCGATATGGACAATGCTTCAGGTCTGGACTTCATTATAAACAACAATTCTTCATACGACTTCGAGGATATGATATTCGATGTGACTGGAAACATCAATGGTGTACCGACCTATCTGATATCTTCTGACATCCTCGGCGGAGTGAGAAAGAACCACATCGTTGGCTATCCTGCATATCGCGGATATGAGTTGAATGCCACTGCTGGAACCGCTATCACGAACATTGAGGTTCGGCTCTACGCTATCTGCTCCGAGTATTCCGGCAACTTCGAAGTCGGAGTGGCATTTGATGATCCTTTGCCGCGCAACTATGACGTGTTCTCTTTCAATTCTGAAGGGAACACCTACGAAACGACTTTACCGTCCATCTCCGTTCCTGACGGCTGCAGACGCAAAGTATATCTGAGAATATTCGATCACAATCAAAACAACTGACACATTATGAAAAAGTTATTTATCCTCGCAACACTCGTGCTTGGCATGGCGAGTTGCTCAAAGATGGACGACATCTTCAATGGAACTGACAAAGAGGCGATAGCTCCGATTTCATTGGGAAACGATTATGGAACAGACCTGTTCTCAAGAGAGGAGATTAACGGAATTGTACCTGATTTACTTAAACAGAATGGAGTTACAATTTGGGAGGATCACAAAATAAAAGAAGGAGATCCATTTCCTAATCCGTCTGAGCTCACCCAATCTCATCCTTCCGAAGCAGCCATAGTGATAAATGATGTTTCAGTCATCAGCGAAGTGTTGTCAAGATGCAATCTTGAGACAGCACTTTCTGATGGAGGACTTGACGGATATTCCCTTGTTATGGGTTTCGCAATGCAACCTCAAAGCAACTATCGGGTCACAAGCCAAAGAGTCAAAAAGTCAATAAAAGAAATCAACCTGTATCTTAAGATAGAAAACTCTGGGATGGGATTTTGCACCCCTTACGCAGATTACTTCATGGCATTGTACCCTAAGCTGCCATCCAGACCGATAAAAATCTACCGCTCCGATCTTGGTGACTGATTGTCCGGGCATAGCTTCCAACCAGATGACCGCAGGCGTGCCGCTCAACAAGTATTAGAAGTCATTTTGACAGATGAAGAAGAAGGCCAGAGAAAAATCTGGTCTTCTTTTTTGTATATTGCCCTTAACATTCGCGAGGCTTGTCCGTCTATTATGTGACGCGTCAAGAAAACGACAATAAAAAGCATAAGAAATGAAAAGGAAATTAATATTGATAATGCTTATCCTGACAGCCGGCACGGCACTTTGCCAGGCACAGGACAGTGGGAAGAAAGTTCCGCGCACGGAGATCAACGCCCTCGTCAACGACTTTCGTCACTATGATGAATTCGAGAGCATCAATCTCGGACGTTTCATGACTTCCATCATCAGGAAAGCCGGGGCCATCAGCATCTACAGTGATGATATGGACAAACAGGAAAGGGAGGAGGCAAGGATCGCCTTCGATGCAATGAAATCCATAAAGGGAATGACAATCGTCGATTATGAGGATTGCAGCCCCAAGATCAAGGAAAAGTTCAACAACAGGATGACCGCACTGCTTGAAGGCGTGGAGCTGCTGATGTCCGCCAAAGACGACGAGGATTCGGTTTATATCTACGGATACGTCACCGGTGACGGAAGCAAAGTCAAGGATCTGGTGATTTACTCTCCCGATGACGGAGGCCTCATCTGCCTATATGGCACCATCGACATGGACAAAGTCGGACAGATTGTCGCCACCGCAGAATGACATCGGCAAAATTCACAGAAGACTACCTGCCGCTCAAGGACGACTTGTACAAAGTCGCTTTCTATATCCTTGAATCTGAGCCAGATGCCGAAGACGCAGTCCAGGACCTGTACCTGAAACTTTGGGACGCAGGGGACGCTCTCGACACGATAAGGGCACCGAAGGCATACTGCCTCAGCCTGCTCCGCAACATCTGCATCGACCGCCTCCGCAGGCATAGACCGGAGGGTGAAGACAAAATCCCCATGCTGCCGGCAGAAGAAACGCCTCCGGATGAGAGACTCTGTGAACAAGAAAAAGTAAAGGCAGCACTCAAGCAGATGTCCTCGCTCAGCGACAGCGAACGCATAGTACTGAAAATGAAAGTATTCGACGACCTCAGCTACGAAGAAATCCAAAAACGCACAGGACTCAGCCAGCTCAGCATGAGAGTTCACTTGAGCAACGCAAGAAGAAAAATCAGAAAAGCCATAGAAAGAATATGAAACGCATAGAAGACATAGAAAAACTTGGCCCGGAAGAATTTGAGAGAATTCTGTCTGACAGCTCAGTAAAAGTGCCGGAGAATCTCGGGAAACGGATTGAGGACGCGCTCACCGCTGCCCAGACTGTAAAGTCCACACGCAGAAGCCCAAGCTGGAAATTCGCCATAGCCCCCGCCGCAGCGGCCTTAGCCGCAGCCCTGATAGTCGGAGTCAACTATCAGAACGCCAACAGGATGCCTGCTGACACCTTCGATGACCCGGCAGCTGCTTATGCGGAGCTTGAGAGAACCTTCGGATACATTTCAAGCAAAATCGGAACAGGCAGGGAACTGACAGATGCCGCCCTGTCCCAAACCGGCAAGGCATCTCAAATAATAGAAAACATCAACAAGAAATAAAAAATCATCATGAAAAAGATAAGCATAATCGCGGCTCTGCTCCTCATCAGCATCGCAGCACTTGCCCAGGACGGGAAGTCAATCTATAACAAATACTCTGACGAGAAGAACGTCAGCGCGGTATACATCTCCCCGTCCATGTTCAAACTCATGGGAAGCATTCCGGACATAGACATGCCGGACGGAGACATAAACCTCTCTCCATACATAAAGGAGATGTCAGGAATGTACCTGATCGACAGCGAGAATCCCAGAATCAACGAAGCCCTTGCAGCAGATGCGCAGAAGATGATAAGCAAAGGCAAGTATGAGCTTCTCATGGAAGCCAAAGATGACGGTGAACGTGTCCGCATCTACATAGTCCCGGACGGGGAGTTCATCACCAGCTTCGTCATGACCGCCACTGAACCGGATGAATGCGTCTTCATCTCCATCGAAGGCAAACTGCTCCGGAAAGATCTGGAAAAACTTCTCGCAAATGCGATGATGGACTGACAATCACTGCATAAACACAAGAAACATAAGAGGATGGCCCGACAAAAGACCATCCTCTCTGCATATAATATCGAAATCTCTCGCTAGCTCTGCGCGATGGCGGCCTGAGCCGCTGCAAGACGCGCGATAGGCACGCGGAACGGTGAGCAGCTCACATAATCGATGCCGATCTTGCTGAAGAACTTGATGGAATCAGGATCGCCACCATGCTCTCCGCAGACACCGCACTTGAGGTCAGCACGCCTCGCACGTCCTGACTGCACACCATACTCGACGAGTTTGCCGACACCCTTGGTGTCGATGGTCTGGAACGGATCCGCATCAAGAATCTTGTGCCCGAGATAGTTGCCCATGAACGTCCCGACATCATCGCGTGAGAATCCGAGGGTCATCTGGGTCAAGTCGTTGGTACCGAACGAGAAGAACTCAGCAGTACGGGCCATCCTCTCACCGGTCAAGGCCGCACGCGGAATTTCGATCATCGTACCGAAATGGTAGTTGATGGTCTGCTCGTAATGAGCCTCTACCTCCGCCTTGATACGGTCACAGATAGCTTTCTGGAAACTGAGCTCACGGGCGGACACTGTCACAGGGATCATGATTTCCGGCTGCGGATGAAAGCCTTCTTTCTGAAGTTCAGCAACAGCAGTGAAAATAGCCCTGTACTGAGTCTCGGCAATGAGAGGATAAGTCACGTGAAGACGCACTCCGCGGAGTCCCATCATAGGATTCACCTCGTGGAGACTCTCGCCTCTCTTGATGACCTCAGAAACGCTGATTCCCAGTTCCTTTGCAATCTCTTTCTCTTTCTCCTCAGTCTTAGGCACGAACTCATGGAGCGGCGGGTCAAGAAGACGGAACACTACAGGTTTGCCGTCCATGACACGCAGAGTGCTCTTGACTGAAGCCTTGATGAACGGCTCAAGTTCTTCAAGAGCCGCCTTGCGCTCGGCATCCGTGTTGCAGAGGATCATCTTGCGCAGCTTGGCGAGAGGTGTCTCGGAGTTCTTGCCATAGAACATGTGCTCGATACGGAACAGACCGATGCCCTCCGCACCGAACTGCAAGGCCTTCTGGGCATCTTCAGGGGTATCGGCATTGGCACGTACACCGAGACGGCGGTACTTGTCCACAATGTTCATGAACTTGAGGAACACAGGGTTCTCGCTCGCATCCATGGTATCTACCTTGGAAGCATATACGACACCCTTTGAACCGTTGAGAGAGAACCAATCACCCTCCTTGTAGGTCTTGGAATCCTGACCGAATTTCACGGTCTTCTTGTCAAGGTCTATGATCATGGACTCGCAGCCTACAATGCAGCACTTTCCCCAGCCGCGGGCCACAAGGGCCGCGTGGGATGTCATGCCGCCGCGGGCGGTGAGAATTCCGGCAGAAGCACGCATGCCCTGAATATCCTCAGGAGATGTCTCCTCACGGACAAGAATCACTTTCTTACCTGCTTCGGCAGCCGCCATGGCAGCCTCGGAAGAGAACACGAGCGTGCCGACGGCTCCGCCCGGAGATGCCGGAAGTCCGCGGGCCACCATCTTGGCGGCCTTCTCGGAAGCGGCATTGAGGACAGGATGGAGGATCTCGTCAAGCTGGGCAGGAGAAACCCTCATCACGGCCGTCTTCTCATCGATCATACCTTCGGAGAGCATGTCCATCGCCATCTGAAGAGCGGCGAGGCCTGTACGCTTGCCGATACGGCACTGAAGCATCCACAGCTTGCCTTCCTGAATGGTGAACTCGATGTCCTGCATGTCGTGGAAGTGCAGTTCAAGCTTCTTGCGGATAGCATCAAGCTCGGCATAAACCTCCGGCATGGCCTTCTCCAGAGAAGGAAGATCCTTGTTATGTTCATTCTTGGTAGCCTCATTGAGAGGGTTCGGGGTGCGGATACCGGCAACCACATCTTCACCCTGCGCATTGATGAGCCATTCTCCATAGAACTTGTTGTCACCGGTGGCAGGGTTGCGGGAGAACGCTACTCCGGTAGCCGAAGTCTCACCCATGTTGCCGAACACCATGGACTGCACGTTCACGGCAGTTCCCCAGTCATCCGGAATCTTCTCTATACGCCGGTAGGCAATGGCCCTCTTGCCGTTCCAGGACTTGAACACACCGCCGATGGAACCCCAGAGCTGCGCTTTGGCATTGTCAGGGAACTCGACTCCGAGCACTTCCTTGACCTTGGCTTTGAACTTCTCACAGAGTTCTTTGAGTTCATCGGCACTTATCTCGGTATCAGAAGTATAGCCCTTGGCTTCCTTGAGTTCGGCCATCATCCTGTCGAGCTGCTGGCGGATACCCTGACCGTCGGCAGGCTCGATACCCTCGGCCTTCTCCATCACGACGTCGGAATACATCATTATAAGACGCCGGTAAGCGTCATATACGAAGCGCGGGTTGCCCGTCTTCGCAATCATTCCCGGGATAGTCTCGGAGCAGAGGCCGATATTGAGGATCGTATCCATCATTCCCGGCATCGAACTCCTGGCACCCGAACGGCAGCTTACAAGAAGCGGGTCTTTCGGATCGCCGAATTTCTTTCCCATAAGTTTTTCGGTTGCATTGAGGGCGGCCCTGACCTCCATCTTGAGATCTTCGGTGTAGCCCCCACCGAGTTCATAGTACTCGGCACAACACTCTGTTGTGATGGTGAATCCTGCCGGAACCGGCATGCCGAGTTTGCTCATCTCGGCCAGATTGGCTCCCTTTCCTCCCAGGAGCTCTCTCATCGAGCCGTCACCCTCAGCGGTCTTGCCGCCGAAGCAATAGACTCTTTTCTTTGTTTCAAACATACTGTTAAACCTATAAACTGTTTCCTATAAACGTGCAAAGTTATTGAAAATTCCCGACTACAGCAATTTCGCGGCAAGTTCGGACAGGCGGCTTCTCTCCCCCTTGCGAAGGAAAACATGCTGGAATATCTTCTGGCCGGCCATCTTCTCGCCGAGATGCGTAAGACCGTTGGACCACTGGTCCAGATACGGCTGGTCGATCTGGAAAATGTCTCCGGTGAAGACCATCTTGGTCCCCTCGCCCGCACGGGTGATGATGGTCTTGACCTCATGCGGGGTCAGGTTCTGGGCCTCGTCAATGATAAAGTAGCACTTGCCGAGACTGCGGCCCCTGATATAGGCGAGAGGTTCGATGACCAATTTGTCCTGACTGAGCATGCTCTCGATCCTGAGCGCCTCCCTTGAAGACGGACGGAACTGGGCCTTGATGACATTGAGGTTGTCCATCAAAGGCTGGAGGAACGGGGTCATCTTGGCCTTCTGGTCACCGGGGAGGAATCCCAGCTCCTGACTTCCAAGCACGACTGCCGGACGGGAGATGATGATCTGCTCGTAATCTTTCTCCTGCTCTAGAGCGGCAGCAAGGGCAAGCAGGGTTTTGCCGGTGCCGGCGCCTCCCGTAAGGGAGACAAGCTCCACCCTCCTGTTGAGAAGGGCGTCCAGAGCCATCATCTGCTCATCGTTACGCGGCCGGATCCCGTATGCCTCACGGGTCTTGATCAGAATTATCCTGTCGCTTCCGGCATCGTATCTTGCGCAGACCGGATCACCGGCAGCGTTTTCCCAGCTGAACTTGAACAACTGGTTGGGGGCCGGTTCACTATTCTGCACCGCTTCGCGCGGCAGCGAAGTCTGCGGCCCGTAGCACAACTCCTGCATGAGCCCGGCAGGAAGAGTCCTGGCCTGGACTTCTTTGAGCGAATTTTCCAGCCGCTGCTCCTCGACCTTGTCGGTCAGATAGTCCTGGACCTCCATGCCGGCCGCCTTGGCTTTGAGGCGGAGGTTGACGTCTTTGGTGACAAGAGCCACAAAAGTTCCCGGATGGTTGTCACGAACCCACATTGCTGTGGCAAGTATCCTGTGGTCGGGGATGTCGTCTACGAACATCTGCGAGTACTCCTCCCGGAACGGGTGGTTGGGCTCCACCTTGACAAGGCCAAGCCCCTTCCCTATAGGCAGGCCCTCGCGTCCGAAGCTTCTGCCCTCCGTAATACGGTCAATCTCACGCATAAAGCCGCGCGCGTTGAATGCAAGGGCATCATTGCCTTTCTTGAACTTGTCAAGTTCCTCCACCACCGCGATCGGGATGACGATATTGTTGTCCTGAAAATGCCGCAATGCACGATAGTCGTGCAGGATGACATTGGTGTCCAGAACGAATATTTTCGGTTTGCCCATAATGTTATAGTGTTATATTTTCAATCCTCCCCTTCCGCATTGCGCATCAGGGATTCCAATATAGTCTGTATTCCCGATTTCTCGGAGCATTTCACCTCGACCCCATGGACTTCGGCAGAAGGATGGCCCAAAGGGAAATAGGCAACATCCTGAAGCAGCAGTTCCGCATCGAGATAATCAAAATCCGAATCCCGGATCTGCACGATGACCCCAGGCACTTCAGAGAAAAGCGCCCGCAAGACATGTTTCTCCTGATAAGAGTGCATCAAGGCAGATATGTCAGCCTCAAGCCCGCATTCTTCAGAAGTCATCTTGTCAAGAGTCGCCAACAAGCCGCCTTCACCGACAGATTCCCCGCTGAGCAGCAGGCCGTCTTCGACAAATTCCCGCACGACTTCAAAGCAGTCAATAAAGCAGTCCGCATCACTGATATCCGCAGGAACGCCACCGATCCCGGCAGCTTGGGAAAGAAGGGAACCGCCAAGACGGAAATCGGCAGTGTCAAACGGGATGTATATCACCCAGCTCTCCGGATCCGGGGCAAGGCTCTGCCTGCATGCGCGTGACCGGGACAACTTCGGATTCTCGGTTCGGAAAGGCTCCTGTATGAACACCTCCTCATCTGAAGCCGGTCCGTCTATGCCTACCCGGAAAGACAAGCTGCACGGATTTCCCCTCCGGAGGGATGCTCTGGAGAAACTTATCCCAAGAGAATCCGCATAGTCGGCAGCCGCCCGCACTGAAGCATAAAAAGAGGCCATCCTCCCCACATGGTCATCGTTCCATTGCCAAGAGAGGGAAAGTTCCAAATCCCCCAGACGGAAATGGCCGCGATGCCAGAGCGCATCCTCAAGAGAAAGAGCCAGACGGAAACGGGTGTACGAGTCCATATACTCAAAAGGCATGGTACGCTTCGCACAACGCACGAGGGCAAGACAATCCCGGATGTCCGCAGAATCAAGGTCGAATCCGCCCACGGGAGGATCGACAGTCTCATCGATTATACACAGACCCGGCTCGCCGGCCCCGGCCGGCAGGATATTCGCGCAGAGCGGCCGGAGAAGCTGGAACGGAGTACATTCCTGCCTCACTCCATCGATGACATATTGAGAATACAGAGCCTCAGCCGTTTTCGACATCGCCAGTTCAGATTAGTATTAGTGCGTAAATTTAGTTAATTTTGATGAAAAAGAAAATCATGGAATTCGATAAGGCAAGATATGACAGGCTCATCACTGAGCTCTTCGAAAAACATCCCTCCGTCCAGAAAGACGGATTCACACCGGGGGCATATAAGCCGGGGCTGTCCGGGATGGAAAGATTCGACAGCGCCCTTGGGCAACCGTGGCGGAATTACCCGTCCATCCACGTAGCCGGCACCAACGGCAAGGGATCCGTAAGTTCCATGCTGGCAGCGGCGCTCGCGGCATCGGGCCTCAAAGTCGGCCTGTATACTTCCCCTCACCTGATTGACTTCAGAGAGAGGATGAAAGTGATAAAGGACGGAGGCTGGCAGATGGTGAGCGAGCAATATGTATGGGACTTCCTACTGAGCGCACCGGTGGACGGCCTGTCTTTTTTCGAAATCACGACCGGGATGGCATTCAGCTGGTTCACCAGCGAGAGAGTGGACATCGCAGTGATCGAGACAGGACTCGGGGGAAGACTGGACAGCACCAACATAATCAACCCGGAACTCAGCATCATCACCAGCATAGGCCTTGACCACTGCGCCATGCTCGGGGACACGCGGGCCAAGATAGCCGCCGAGAAAGCGGGGATTTTCAAGAGCGGAGTCCCGGCGCTTGTCACCTCCCGAGACACGGAGACCGCCCCCGTGTTCGAAGCGAAAGCCGCAGAAGTGCACTGTCCGCTCTTTTTTGCGGATGACTTCGCTGAAAAGGATTTCCGGCTCGACCTGCACGGCCCGTATCAGGAGCAGAACCTGCACACCACACTCGCGGCCCTTGATATACTCGGGGTCGAAGCCGACAAGGCGGCCATCTCGCAGAGCGGAAAGATCACCGGATTCCGCGGCCGCTGGGAGAAGCTCCGCGATGACCCCGAGACAATATGCGACATCGGTCACAACCCGGATGCGCTGCGCATCAACTTCAGCCGCCTCTCAGAGAGCGGACGGCCTCTTTTCATAGTATATGGGATCATGGCCGACAAGGACCTGCATGCAATCAGGCCTCTCATGCCGCCACACGCCAAATACTACCTCGTCGCCCCGGACATCAGCCGTTCTCTTCCCGTGGAGGCACTGTACCTCATGACGGAAGGGCTTGACAGGCAGGCTTTCAGCAGCGTGGCGGAAGGTGTCGCGGCTGCGATACGGGATGCCGGGAAAGTTCCCGGAAGCCTTGTCTATGTCGGAGGAAGCAACTTTGTAGTCTCCGAGTGCATCTCATATCTGGAAAAAGGAACAAAATGAAACGCATAATCTACACCATCTTACTTGCTATGACAACAATCATGACCGCCGGAGCCAAGGACATGGACGGCCACAGGCTGACTTCACTGTGGGCTGAATACCGGATTGCAGCCAATGCCGACAGACCGCAGAAACAGACGGAAATCCTCGAAAAGATCAAAAACCGGGCGGAAACGGAGCACCTCGTCTGGGACTACTATGATGCCAGCAGAAAATACGTGCAAGTACGCGCGCAGAGCAACTGGAAATTGCGCGAAGGGCTCAAGGAGCAGATGGACCGCGACCTTGACAGGTTCGGAGAACCGGTGGCAATAATATATGACGGGCGCCATGACCAGACCGACAGCCTCATTTCGTACATCAGAGCAAACGAGGCCAAACTCAAATCTTCCTCAAACCCGGAGTTCTGGTCCAGTGACAGCTGCATCTCCCGATACCCGTACGGGTATGTGCTTCCGCAGTTTCTGTCCAGCGATTATGACTACGCGCTATGGCACCTTTTCTCCTGGAACGTGGACAACTCGGCAGTCTCGGCGCTCATGCATGAGACCTACGGCGGCACATATCCGCTCGGAGTCCTCATGCGCTATACAGAAGCGGAGTCGAGGGAAGAAGAAGAGTCCATGAAAAAACTTGCCTCAGAGCATCCCGACGATGCAGCGGGAGTCCTGGCGGAGGGCTGGCTGCTTGGCAGGAGGTTCAGAAAGATGGAAAACGAGGGCAAGAGCACATCGGAAGATTTCCTGCAGCTGCTTGACGACTGCCGGAAAACAAGCAGAAAAGCCGCATCTCTGAAGGGCACGGACAAGCTGCTCGCCGCCTGCTCCACATGGCCGGACGTCATCATAAAGAACCTGACAGCCAAAGAAATAAGTTCGTCAATAGAGGACGGAGAAGCCATAATCATGCTCAGCAACCTGAGCAACGCGACACTGAAGATCACCAACGGCAAGAGGACAGTGTTCAAGACCCGTATAGACAATCCGGTACAGAGTTTCCATGTCTTCGACACGGTCCGGGTGGCGCTTCCGGGGATGGATGACGGGGATTATGAAATCAGCTGCTACTCCGGGAAAACAAGTTACAACGGCGAGTTCACAAAATATACCCTGTCCATCGCAAGCCGCAGCAACTCGGACGGACTCGGGATCTATGTGGCGGACTACATGAGCGGCAAGCCTCTGGAGCACTATACTCTCACCCTGCTGAGGGATGGCAAATCCATAGGTCTCACCGAAATCAGACAGGACGGATTCACCGCCATTCCAAAAGAACTCTCGGACAAGATCGGCAACAAAAGGATCGGTTACAGCGTGCAGGCAAGCTACAGGGACAGCGACGGCCTCCTGCACAAAAGCGACAAACACCGGATAACGGCTGAGAGCATCTTCGACAGCGATTTCGATGACGAGGCCGAAATCCATGAAGAAGAGACGCATTGCCTGATCCTCACCGACCGCTCGGCCTTCAGACCTGAAGAGAAAGTGCAGTTCAAGGCCATCCTGTACAACGGGGCATACGAATACAAAGCCGCCGATGCCGGGATGCAGCTGACAGCAGTACTCGAAGATGCCGAAGGCAAGGAAATCAGCCGTCAGAGCCTTGAGACCGGAGAATACGGCAGCGCCGCCGGAGAATTCACCCTTGAAAAGAGGTCCCGGGGCGGACTATATTCCATATCCATACTCCAAGGCGGCAAGCACCTGTGCAGCACATCCATACTGGTGGACGAATTCGTGACGCCAAGTTTCACCCTCAACTGGGACAAGGACGAGAGATTCTACCTGCCGGGAGACGGGGTCAGCATAAAAGGCAGCATCAAAGCCTATTCGGGCCACAATCTCGGTGAAGTCAAGGCCGGCTACACCATAAGCCGCTACGGCTCCATCGTCGAAAAAGGCACGCTCGCCCCAGAACGGGACGGAAGATTCGAGATAAAATTCAGGGCCGGAGACCAGGACTGGTCGAATTACGCCATCACGGTCAAGGTCAGCGATGCCACGGGCGAGACCCTCGAATTCACGCGCAACCTCAATGTAAGATCTCACCTCAATGCCTCTGCAACCATAAACGGCACGTCCAAGGGAAGTTTCACAATCAAGGGCCGGGAACTGGACGGCCGCATAATAAGCACGGACAAACTCAGTTTCAGCATCAAATGTGGCGGCACAGACGGAGGGGACACCCATCCGTCACTTGATTGCGGCTACACACTGACCCGCAACGGCAAGACCGTCTCCTCCGGATCTGTCATGGCGGGGCAGCCGGTAGAGGTAAAACTGGACGAGCCCGGCCTCTATCTCCTCGATACTCGCTGCAGCGCGATATCCGACAACGGGAAAAAAGTCGAGGATCTCGACCACAGCGTAATCCTTTATGTCCCGGATTCAAGCAACACGCTAAATGATGAAATAACCAGTTTCTTCAAGGAACCGTCTACGGATTCTCTTGACCTGCAGATCGGTTCAACCTGCGGCCCGGTCTGGGCTATAGCGGAGCTGTATGGCAACGGCCGCACACTTCTCGACAGACAGGCAGTGAAGTTTGAAGGCATCAAAGGAGAGGAAGGTTCACTGAAGACAATCCATTTTGCACGAAAGAAAGAGTACCCTTCGGAGCTCAGCATCAAGGTGCTGTGGTTCAAGGACAAAACCAGCCACAGTTATAGCCGCGAAATCAAGTCAGAGCCACAGGAATACAGTTTCCCGCTGAGTTTCAGCCGTTTCCTTGACACCACCGCCCCTGGCAATGAGTACAGCTTTGAAATCACCACCTTGCCTGGAGTGGAATGCGCGGCCACCATCTTCGATGCCGCCACGGAGACGCTCCGGGCAAACAGATGGACTCCAATCAGAGCATCCGTGCGCTATACACAGGACGTTTCGTTCCGGATCACGCCTGGCAGCTATGGCGACAGGTTCGGGTATATGGTGCGCGGATATGGAAGAAGAGGCATGGCCATGAACTACGATATGGCAGCCCCGATGATGTCCAAGGCCATGAGCACCAACGCAGCCGGAGATCTGGCCGAAGAGGAAGCTGCAGCAGACTCAGAAACAGCCGCCATACGCGAGAATTTCGCGAACACCGTGGCATGGGAGCCGTTCCTGCGTTCGGACAAAGACGGGAAAATCGAGTTCAGGTTCCGCAACTCCGACAAGCTCTCGACATACTACGTCCAGCTTTTCGCCCACGACAGGCAGATGCACAACAACGTGCTGCGAGCCGAGATGACGGTGACCATCCCTGTCAAGATATCCGTAGTGGAGCCGCTGTTCCTATATGAGGGCGACCGCTATGTAGCCAGAGTGAGCGTATCCAACAGCAGTGATTCATGTGTCAAGGGAAAGATCTCAATCAAACTATTTGACAGCAAGGATTACCGGAACGGAAAGGAGATCGCTTCCCGGAGCGGTTCTCTGGAGATTCCGGCAGGAGGAAACGCCAGCTTCGAGTGTCCTGTCAACATCCGAGGTCTGGAGAATCTGGGAATTCTGGCAAGTTTTACCCCGGACTCTGCCGGATCAGGTTCGGACGCGGTGTTCGTCAGCACCCCGGTCTACCCGGCCCTGCAGACCATCACCGAGACTCACTCGGCCATCATGAGAGCAGGTGCTGACAGGGATTCGCTCATACGTTCACTCCGCAGGGAATTCATCAACGGCGACGGTTCTGCCGCCTCGGTAAAGGAAATCAGTATCCTCCAGATGCTGGGGGATGCCATACCGGCTCTTGCCGCACCATCATCTGATGATGTCCTCAGCCTGAGCGAAGCCCTGTATGCCGACTACCTGCTGACAAAGATACCGGGAGGAGTCCGTCTGGCGGACAATGTGAGAGAAGAAATCACCGGCAAGATCCTCGCGGCATGCAACCCGGACGGCGGTTTCGGCTGGTTCAACGGGATGAGTTCATCTCCTGTAGTCACCGCCACACTGCTCGAAAGGCTCGCCGGGATGGAAGAAGGATGTCCGGAGACGCTCCTGAAAGTCCTTCCGGATGCTGTAAAATACATCGACAAGTCATTTCTCTCCGCAAGGCAACGTCCACTTTGGTGCGGCGGTCTGAGTCTGGAGCAATACCTGTATGTAAGGTCGCTCTTCCCTGAGGTGAAACCGGACACGGACGGGGCGGCCGACCTGAAAAAATTCCAGAAAGCCGCAAAAGACTATCTTATACCGTCCGGAGAGCGTGGTCTGAACGGGCTCATCTTCGCCAAAGCGCGCAGGATCAAGACATTGAAATCCCTGCTTGACAGGGAGGGCGGGGACGGCCTTGCAGATTTCTTCGGAGTCAAGGCTTTCACTTCCATCAGACTGCGCAAATCTCTGGAAAAAGACATCCTGTCCCTGACAGAATATGCCGAGCCACACAAGAGCGGAGGAATGTATTATCCAAACGCCGTGATGCCATGGCGAGGACTTCTCGAGAGTGAACTGTATGCCCACTCCATGCTCTGTGACCTGCTCACAGAATGCGGACATGACAGCATCGCCGAAGGCATCAGACTATGGATCATGGTACAGAAAGAGACTCAGCAATGGGATAACGACCCGGCATACATTGAAGCGCTTGCGTCCGTACTCAATGGAAGCGGACAAACTCTCCAGACCAAAGTCGCGGCAATGAGTCTCAGCATCAGCCGGCCTTTCAGACAAGTGAAAGCCTCCGGCAACGGCTTCACCGTCAGCAGAGAGTATCAGCGCGACGGAAAACCGCTCAAGGAAGGAGATGCACTTCACGTCGGAGACAAGATAAGCGCCATATATAATATATGGAATGAAGAGAACCGCAGCTTCGTCAAGTTGACAGCCCCGAGATGCGCTGCATTCCGGCCTGTGGAGCAGAAATCCGGGAACTACGGTTGGATGGCACATCCTCTATCTGTCGCCGGCTGGACAACTTTCGTCCCTCAAGGCTACAGGAGTGTGCTCGCAGACAGGACAGAGTTCTGGTTTGACAGCTATCCGGAAGAGAAGACCTGCGTCACAGAAGAGTTCTTCGTAACGCAGGAAGGCACGTTCCAGGCACCGGCGGTGGAGATAGAATCCCTGTACGTCCCTCACTACAGGGCCAATGACAATGGAACAGCCCCCGCTCAGATCACCTCGACATCGGAAGACTCGACCCAGCCCTGACGGCCGTCCGAGAGTTCAATATTGCACCAGTCACCGACGGAATCGACAAGTTTGACCTTGGTACCCTCATGCAGGATGAAGAGATCTTTTGACGAATCTGACGACGGGGAACTCTTGACCGGACTCACAGCGCGCACTACTATGGCACTGTCCTCACGGAAGTAGTCCGCCCGCTGACGGGCAGCCATAGAGATTGAAAATATGCAAAGAAGCAGAGACACGACACCGCAGACGAAGCCAGACATGCGGGCCGCCCTGCTGTGTCCAAGCAGGAAGAGCAGGGCAAGGGCAAGAGTCAAGGCGAAAAGTCCTATCCCTATCCCGGCCCACACATCCGAAGGCATGAGCCGGCTGAGATTTCTCATCCATACGCTCAAGAAAAACTCCGGAACACTCTCAATCTTGTCCTGAAGCAGGGAGCGGGTAAACTCAAGGTTGAAACGGGCGTCAGAATGGGACGGATCCAGACGCAGAGCGCGCTCATAATTGAGAATGGAATGCGCCAAGTCATCCTGCCGGAAACATGCATTGCCGATATTGAAATACAGGTCTGCCGATTCGAGCCCCATATCCACAATCCCCGTCCAGGCCTTTTCCGCTCCAACCCAGTCTTCCTCTCCATACGCAGCGGCACCGGCTGTCCACAAAGAGTCAGCCACAGCGTCATCAGAAGCCGCATGAGCTGTTCCGAACGGCATAACCGCGAGAAGCAGGGCGACAGCCGCAGCCCCGGCACCGAATCCTTTATGTTTGTTCCTGTTCATACATCCATCTATTTCTGATATCACTCTGACAGCCTTGTCATACTGGGGCTGAACCTCCCGGACCTGATCAGCAGGAGCATAACGGGCATACTCGCACGCATCCAGAAGAGACACATAATCAGAGGCGACAGTCTCAGGCACACCGTTTTCAACCAGCCTTGCGGAGATATTCTCCTTGCTCATATCCGAGATGTCCATATTGAGTTTGTCGGACACATAGCCAAAGAGTGCCTTGTGCAGCTCCTCGTAAAAAGCCGTATAGAGATTCTTTTTGAGGAATTCTTCACATTGGGCCAAGCGCTTGCGCGCCATCTTGTTCGCTGCGCGGTTCTTGCTGCCTGCGACATCAGCTTTCAAAGCCGCACGGCGGCGCATCATGAAATACAGACCGGCGCAGACCAGCACAAGGACTGCAAGGATGGCGAAAAACGCCGGAGTGCCCACAAAGAAAGTCCCTGCCTGACGGAATGACGGGCGGGAGGTGGAAATATAGCGTATGTCACTGCCGATATTGCGGACATCCTTGCCTGAAGGAGCACGCACGATCTGCCCGGAAGATTCGCCCGAGGCGGACTGGGCACTGGCTTTCGCCACTCTGACAGGAAGAGCCTGAGTCTTGAGAGTCACATATCTGCCGGAAGACATGTCATAGTAACTGTACTCCACCGGAGCAATCGTGAAATCGCCATGACTGCGCGGGATGAACGGATACTCGAACTGCTTGCCTCCCTGGATATCGGAAGTCTTCACGTCATAGACCTCAAAGTCAGGAGGGAAATTCACTTTCGGGGCCTCAAGAAGGGCGACATTGCCTTTGCCGGTCACCGTAATGACCAGCGATGCGGCATCATGAGTCTGGAGAGAATCGCGCGAAAGAGTTGCGGAGATGCGGAACTGACCGACCCCGCCGCCGAAGGAGGCGGGCGCTCCCGCCGGGAGCGCGCTGACCGAGACGGTCAGCGGGTCGGTCGTCACCCTCTTGCGGATAGTCTGATAGTCATCCATGAAGAAATCGTCGAAGATACTCCCGGTAGGCTGCCTCTGCGCCCGGACGCTGACCAGACAGACGAGTTCCGCCGGACTTATCTTGATCTCTCCGGCTTTCTGCGGAATGAGTGTCCAGCTGCGGAGCACCGCCGAATTGTAGATCTTGTCGTCAAGACTCTCGCGTTTGAACTCAATATTGGACGGAGCCTGCACCTCCTGGCTCCAGAAGCCGTTGAAATCAGGGAACTTGGCATTCTCAAAGCCCGTAATGTTCACTCTCTGATAGAGTTTCAAAGTGGCTGTCACAGGCTCCCCGACCATGAGCCTGCGTTTGCTGAGCGTCAGCCGGAGGAACATGTCGTCAGGACTGACACTGCCGGATGACTGCGCGGCCCCGCTATCCTGTCCGCCGGAAGACGCGGAACCGCTGCCTTGCGGCTTCGCCCCGTCGGAAACGACCTCAACCTCCGGCATGTCAGAAGTATAGTTCTTGCCCTTGATTTTCACCGTGGCCGCCTGCAGACGGAAATGTCCCGTTTTCTTAGGCATCAGGATATACGTATAAGTCGTCTGGGTGCTCTTTGTCTTGTGTCCGTTGACTATGGACATCGAGGACGTGCGCCCTTTCTGCGGGCCCCACACCAGCTGGAAATCATCCCCTGCACTCCATTCGAAATCCGACGGGGCATCCTCGCCGGAAATCACAAAAATCACATTGAACTGCTCATTGACCCCCACAAGGTTCGGGGCCTGCACCTTGACAGTCGGCTGCGCGGCTGCAATAAACGCCGACAGCAATACGGCCACAACTGATATCAATCTTCTTGTCATCACCAATTCTTCTCCTTTTGTTTTGACTGCAGCAAAGCGGCCTTTTCCTTCTCTACCTTGCTGCGGGTCTCATCTTCTTTTGCCTGGACCGCCTTCAGCATCTGTTGCGCCTGCTGAGGAGATATTCCGCCCTGAGGCTGCTGTCCACCGTTGTCTTGAGGCCTGTTGTCGTTCTGATTGTCTTGATTATTCTGGTTGTCCTGCTTGTTCTTGTCGTCTTGAGGAGGCTGCCTCTGATTCTGCTTGTCGTCATTCTGTCCGCCACCGCCATTCTGCTGATTCTGAAGCATCTTCTTTGCATAAATATAATTTTCCTTGGCATCCAGATCATCCGGATTGAGCAAGAGGGCATTTCTGAATGCCTGCACTGCGGCCGCATAGTCCTTTTTCTTCAAGGCGACATCCCCGGAATTGAAATGGACACTTGCCGGAGCACCTTCATCCGAAATCGCCGACAGCACCTTCCCGGCAGACTCGTAATCATCCTGCCTGTAGAGAGACGATGCCAGATTATACTGCGCCTTCAGCGAGGTCGAGTCCTTCATGACTGCCTTGCGGTAGTCGATCTCAGCCTGCTTGAACTCCCCCTTGCGGAACTTCCGGTTGCCTGTCCGGACATCGTGCCGGTCAGCCTGCCCATAAGCAGCAAAAGCAAGAAACAAAAAGAAAAATATCGCGAATATCTTATGTCTAATCATCAGAACCATCTCCTTTTAGGCTTTCTCTCACCAACAAGCATCTCAAGCACGAACAGAACGAGTGCCGCGGCGAAGAAATACATATATTGCTCATCATATTCCTCAAATACAACTGAGTTGAACCTCTCATCCTCAAGTTTGTTGATGTCCTCTATTATAGGATTGAGACCGAACTCCTCGTTGCCTGCATGCACATAGGCTCCGCCTCCCGCCGCCGCTATCTTCTTCAATGCCTGCTCGTCAAGGCGCGACACCACTATCTGCCCGTTTTTGTCTTTGAGAAGTTCACCGTCAATCTTAAGCGGTTGCCCGTCAACTGTCCCCACTCCAATAGTGTAGACCCTTATTCCGGTCTCGGCAGCCTCTCTCGCAGCACCCACGGCATCATCCTCATGGTTCTCTCCGTCCGTTATGACGATGATGGCCCGGCTCTTCTCGCTCTGCGCACTGAAACTCTTTGCGGCAGTGCGGATGGCATCTCCTATCGCAGTACCTTGCACAGGAACTGAATGAGTGTCAATAGACCCGAGGAACATCTTGGCAGACACGTAATCCGTAGTGACAGGCAGCTGCACGAATGAAGTTCCGGCAAAAATCACCAGACCTATCCTGTCACCCTGCAGACGGTCCACGAGCTTTGATATGGCGAGCTTGGCCCTTGACAGACGGTCAGGGGAATAATCCTGCGCAAGCATGGAATTGGAGACATCAAGACATATCACGATCTCAGCCCCCTTGGTCTCTCTCTCCACGAGTTTCGCCCCCAGAAGCGGGCGGGACATTCCTATGGAAAAGCAGGCAAAGCCAAGGCTGAACAGCACTGTGCGCCACCATCCTTTAGCCCCGGACCACGAAGGCATCATCTCAAGCACAAGAGACTCATCTCCGAAAGAGCGGAGTCTCCGGCGCCGGAAAAATCTCACCAGAGCATACAATACAGGAAACACCGGCACAAGCAGCAGAAACCACAAATATCCGGGATTGGCAAAATACAACATTACGGCAACCTCCTCAACATAAGTCCTATAAGCAATTCAAGTATAAGGCACACAAGGGCGGCGAGGGCATAGCGTCCGAAAAGTTCCTTATATACTGGAAAACTGTCCACAGTCGTGCGGGCTGTCTCCATCTTGTTGATTTCAGAGTAGATTTCAGCAAGTTTAGTGTTGTCTGTAGCCCTGAAGTAGCGGCCTCCGGTAGTCTGTGCGACCTGTTTCAGCAACTCTTCATCTATCTCCACCTGCATGTTCCGGACCTCAACCCCCCATGGCGTCATGACCGGATAAGGAGCAGTGCCGTTGGCGCCGACACCTATAGTGTAGACGCGTATACCATAGGTCTTCGCTATCTCGGCAGCAGTCATCGGAGCGATCTCTCCCCTGTTGTTGACCCCGTCCGTAAGCAGAATCACGACACGGCTCGGAGCATCAGAGTCCATCATCCTCGCCACGGCTGTGGCAAGCCCGTTGCCTATTGCCGTGCCGTCCTCTATAAGATCTGTCTGAACCTCCTTCATCAGATTGATCAAGGTGGCGCGGTCCGTGGTCAGAGGACATTGGGTGTAACTCTCCCCGGCAAACACCACTATGCCCATACGGTCGGACGGCCTCTGGGATATGAATTCTATGGCGATGTCCTTTGCGGCCGAAAGCCTGTCCGGAGTGAAGTCCCGCGCAAGCATACTCGTGGACACATCCATGGCAAGCACTATGTCGATGCCCTCTGTATCACGCTTCTCAACCTCAGTGGAGGAACGCGGACGCGCTATGGCCACGATTATCAAGGACAATGCAGCGATGCGAAGCGCAAAAGGAAGATGCCTGACCAGAGAAAGCACCGTCCTGCCGCCACTCAACCACGGCTCAGCCTTGGACACCCTCAGGTGAGGCCGGCGCTCCTTAAGCTCGATATAGACATACCGCGCCACAAGCAACAAGGGCAGCAGGAGCAGCCAGAGGAGATAGGGATACTCAAAGTTCATCTTCTTTCCGCCCCTCCTCTGGCTCTGTACGGTACGTGCCGGTGACAAAGCGCACAGCCACAGGCAACGCCGCGGCATTCTGCTCATCAGTGGCTATAAGCTTGGCGAACTTGACGAAATCGGCACGCTCAAACAGTTGCAGCATATCCGAGTACAACTCCGGGCTTATGTCTTTTTCTTTTTTCAATGCTGAGAAAAGCTCCGATGTCGTCATCTCCGGAGCATCCACCCTGAAACGTTCCTCAATGTAATCTTTCAAGGCATCAGTTATGCCCGAATAAAAGGCCTTCTGCTTCTCGGGAGCCCAGTATACATTACCCCTGAACTTGTCCAGCCTGCGCAGAGCCACAATATGAGGAGGATCATCGCTATGTTGCAATTCTCCTGATGAGCGGGAACGTCTCATCTTGACAAGACATACCACGAGGATGACAAGCACCGCCACAAGCCAAAAAGCGGCAAGCCACGGCGCAATCTCCTTGAATGTCAATGGATACCCCATCTGCCCCTTTATGTCATGAGGCACAAAAGAGGCGGTATCCACAGGCATCGTGCAGACTTCCAAAGACGGAGCGTCAAACAACAGAGTGTCAACCCTGCCGGTGGCGTCCACCCGGCGCACGGCAATCTGCGGAAGAGTATACTCCCCCTCTTCAAACGGAGCGATTATTATGTTGCCCCGGATCTGCATTCCGGAGCTGGACTTCTTGAGAGTATCTATCTTCCAATTCCTTACAAGGGTGAGCGTGTCATTGGATGCCATGCTGAAATCCTGAAAGGCAAGAGAAGTCCCCGGTCTCACCGAGTCAAGCTGGAAACCATATTCAAGCTGGTCGGCGACAAGGACGGAATCCCTCGGGGTCAAAGGCTTGAGATAAGCCTGCCCGGAAGGAACCACGTCCAACATAAGCGCCAATATCAGAATCAACGACCTCATCTGCGGGAAAACAATGCCATCAGCCCCTTGACATAGTCAGAGTCCGTGGCGATATCTACATTGTCTATACCATATTTGTTGAACAGAGCAGCCTCATTACGCGCGAGCGCGGAGAACCATGAGGAATAAGCCTCACGCACCTTGCGGCTGTCCGTGTTTATCCACGCGGCCTTCCCTGTCTCGCTGTCTTTCACATGCACCAGCCCCATGGCCGGTATGGTCCGTTCTCTGGGGTCATGGACTTTTATCACGCTCAGATCATGGCGCCCTGCGGCCACTTTCAGGCCTTCTTCATATCGCGGTGCGGCGTTCCCGTCCACATCAAGCAGATCACTCAGAAGGAATGCCGTACACCTTTTCTTGATGGCATTAGTCATATAACGCAGAGCTTCCGTTATGTCCGTGCCGTCAGAAGACGGCTGAAGCTCAATCATCTCGCGTATCACGCGCAGCAGGTGTGTCCTCCCCTTGCGCGGCGGGATGAACTTCTCGACCTTGTCAGAAAAGAACAGCACTCCGACCTTGTCATTGTTGAGAAGCGCACTGTATGTCAGTACAGCCGCAATCTCCGCTATCATGTCACGCTTTGTCTGGACCGCAGTCCCGAAAAGCCCGGAGCGGCTGACATCGACAAGCAGCACCACCGTCAGCTCCCTCTCCTCCTCGAAAACCTTGACATAAGGAGCACGGAGACGGGCGGTGACATTCCAGTCCATAGAGCGGACATCGTCTCCCCACTGATACTCACGCACTTCACTGAACGCCATTCCGCGCCCTTTGAAGGCAGAATGGTATTCACCGGCGAAAATCTGATGGGAGAGAGCCTTTGTCCGGATCTCGATTTTCCTGACCTTCTTGAGCAGATCAGAAGTTGCGCTATGGGACGATGACGGCATTTATGATCTTTTCGATTATCTGCTCAGGCACGACATTTTCAGCCTCCGCCTCATACGTCAAACCTATCCTGTGGCGGAGCACATCCGGGCACACCGCACGCACATCCTCCGGTATCACATACCCACGTCTCTTGATGAAAGCATAGGCCTTGGATGCCATTGACAGGCTTATGCTGGCACGCGGAGAAGCCCCGTAAGAAATCAAACCTTTCAACTCCGCAAGCCCGTAATCCTCCGGTCTGCGGGTAGCATACACGATGTCGACAATATACCGCTCTATCTTTTCGTCCATGTAGACCTCCCGCACAACCTCTCTTGCCTTGATGATATCCTGCGGGCCCACAACCTTGGACGGCTGCGGGAAGTCTCCGCTGTTGTTCATGCGCACGATAAGCCTCTCCTCATCGCGGCTCGGATAATCAACCACGACCTTGAGCATGAACCGGTCCACCTGCGCCTCGGGGAGAGGGTATGTCCCCTCCTGCTCTATAGGGTTCTGGGTAGCCATCACGAGGAACGGCTCCGGAAGCGGATAGGTACTGTCGCCGATGGTCACCTGACGCTCCTGCATCGCTTCAAGCAGAGCGGCCTGAACCTTGGCCGGAGCCCTGTTGATCTCATCCGCAAGCACGAAATTGGCGAACACCGGCCCTTTATGAACCTCAAAAGCCTCCGCCTTCTGGGAATAGATCAAGGTGCCGGTCACATCGGCCGGAAGCAGATCCGGGGTGAACTGGATACGGTTGAACTTGGCATCCACCGCCTTTGCAAGAGTACTGATGGCCAATGTCTTGGCAAGCCCCGGCACTCCCTCAAGCAGAATATGTCCGTCAGCCAGAAGAGCGATGAGCAGGTCTTCCACCAGATGCTTCTGCCCCACAATCACCTTGCCCATCTCCAGGGAGAGCATGTCCACGAATCCGCTCTCCTGCTGGATGCGGTCGTTGAGTTCCCTGATATTTACACTTTCCATATTATTTATCTATTTTTGCAAACATTATGCGTTACATGATCATGTTGTCCTACTGCGGCAAAGCCTTCCACGGATGGCAGATCCAACCTTCCGCCCCGAGCATCCAGAAGGCTCTCGAAACCGCCTTGCGGACACTCCTCCGGCACGACATCGCCGTCACCGGCGCTGGACGCACGGACGCCGGAGTCAACGCAGTGGGATACATCGCCCACTTCGACGCCCCGGAAGTGCTTGACGCGAAGCGTTTGGTCTGCAAATTAAATGCCATCCTGCCAGACGGAATAGCCGTCATATCAATACGTCCGTCAGACGGGGAATTCCACGCCAGATTCGATGCCTCCCAGCGCGAATACACCTATTTCCTGCATCGCACAAAGGACCCTTTCGTGGCGGGATTTTCATATCTGTACACCTATCCGCATCTGGATTTCGACAGGATGAACCGCGCCGCAGCCCTGCTCGAAGGCACGCACGACTTCAGCTGCTTCGAGAAGACCGGTTCCGACGTCAAGACATCCGTCTGCACCGTAAGCCGGGCTTTGTGGAAGCCGTACACCCCGGTGATATCCACCTTCGGCATCGAGAAGGGAGGAGAAGACCTCTATTGGGAGTTCCGCATCAGCGCGGACAGGTTCTTGAGGAACATGGTACGCGCCGTCGTCGGCACCCTGCTTGAAGTCGGCAGGGGCAAGAGAAGCGTGGACGACTTCGCATCACTCATCCTCGCCCCGGACTCCGGACGCGAAAGATGCAGCCGGAGATGTTCCGCCGGAGAGAGCGTGCCGGGGCACGCACTGTTCTTGTCACGTGTCGATTACGAATAAATCCGATTTTTTGAGTATCTTTGTATTAAATTCAGATTCATATGCTTTTCAATTTGCTCCAGACAGACATCGCTGAAGCGGTCCCGGCACCGCAGGAGATGTCATACTCTCTTATTGAGATGGCCGCCAAAGGCGGTCCTCTCATGTGGGTGCTGCTCGCACTCTCCATCATTGCAATCTACATCTTCGGCAAGAAGTGGTGGCAGATACGCCAGGCGGGCAAACTTGACAAAGACTTCATGAACGATATCAGGGACTACATCCACGAAGGGAAAATCAAGTCCGCAAGGACTCTCTGCACCAAATACGACACACCTGTGGCAAGGATGGTCGAGAACGGATTGGCACACATAGGCAAACCGATGGCCGACATCCAGTCCGCCGTGGAGAACACCGGCAACATGGAGGTCGCCAAGCTTGAGGCAAGTCTGCCTTATCTCGCCACGATTTCAGGAGGTGCCCCGATGATAGGCTTCCTCGGCACCGTGCTCGGCATGGTACAGGCGTTCTTCAACATGTCCAATGCCGGCAACAACATCGACATCACCCTGCTTTCCGGCGGCATCTACACGGCCATGATCACCACAGTCGGCGGACTCATCGTGGGAATCCTCGCCTACTTCGGCTACAACTTCCTCTCCGCCAAGGTATCAAGCCTCGTTTTCAATATGGAGAACGCAACCATCCAGCTGATGGATGCTCTCGAAGAACCGGCAGCCGCCAACAAGGAGATAAGATAATGGCACTAAGGAGAATCACAAAAGCAGATCCGAACTTCTCGATGTCCTCCATGACGGACATCGTGTTCCTCCTGCTGATATTCTTCCTCGTGACCTCTACTCTGGTCAACCCCAACGCGCTGAAACTGCTGCTCCCGAAGAGCACCGGACAGGTAGGGGCAAAGGCCACTGCGAGCGTATCCATAAAGGACTGGGGAGACGACCGCTACACTTTCCATGTCAACGGCAGCCAGACCCCCGTGCCCCTGACGGAAGTCGAGGACGAGCTGGTGGGCCTGCTCCAGAACGAAGAAGACCCCACATTCGCCATATACTCCGATGAGAGCGTCCCCGTAGGCGAAATAGTGCAGGTGATGAACATAGCGAAGCGCAACCACTATAAAGTGATATTGGCAACCCAAGCGGAATAATGCAGGACAAAAGAGACAGCAAACCAAGTGATGGCCGCATCGCCGCCCTTACAGGCATATGTCTGACGGTGGTTGTCCATGCGGCGGCGCTGACGCTTGTCTCATTCACAGGCCTGAAATACATCTATCCTCCACCTGAAGAGAAGACGATGCTCATCGATTTCTCGGATGACTTGGAAGTGCCGGTACAGGAATACAAGGGTTCAGCTCCAAGAGCGGAAGACCCCGACAGGACAAATCCGGTGAATCTCGTACAGAAGAGCGAGTCTCCGGATGTCGCTGACAGGCAGAACCTCACCCCTCAGACGAAACCGGACGGCTTCGGGGATGTACCCGCAGACACACCGGACACCCCGAAAGAGCCCGAACTCGACCCGAGAGCGGCATTTCCGGGGATGGCAAAAAAAGACACCACGCTCACCGCATCCCACGCCGCAGACAAAAGCTCGGACAGGCACAAGGCGGGACAGAGCGGCGGAAACACGGGAAACGGAAGAACAGACGGCAAGCCGAACGCGCATCTGCGCGGCCGCAATACAGTCGGGAACATACCGAGACCGGCTTATAATGTGCAGGAAAGCGGCACAGTCGTTGTAGATATATGGGTGGATAACTACGGCAACGTGGTTAAAGCCGTGCCGGGAGGCGACGGCACCACTGTTTTAAACAAGGCCCTCCACGCAGCCGCAAGAAACGCGGCGATGCAGACTCATTTCAACATGAGCACAGACGCGCCTGCCATGCAGGAGGGCAAAATAACTTATTATTTTAATCTTAAGTAGTGATGGACCAGTTTACAAAGGAAGGCCGGAAACTTAGACCAAGGAAAGCTGCTGTACAGAACCAGGACCGTTCAAATTTCGAGAAAGTCGAGTTCAATTTCAGCGAGCGCAGTGACAATGCCGGAGAAGCTCAGCGCAGCTTCGGAGAGCGCAGGCCGCGCCAGTACGGCGAGAACAGAGGCTATGGTGAGAACCGTGGCGGACATTATGACAATCGTGGCGGATACTCCGACCGCAAGCCGCGCCAATATGGCGAGAATCGCGGAGGATACGGAGAGAACCGCGGGAACTACGGGGACCGCCCGTCCGGAGAAAGAAGAAGCTACGGTGAGAACCGTGGAGGATACTCCGACCGCAGGCCGCGCCAATATGGCGAAAACCGCGGAGGGTACGGAGAGAACCGTGGGAACTACGGGGACAGGCCGTCCGGAGAAAGAAGAAGCTACGGAGAGAACCGTGGAGGTTACTCTGACCGCAGGCCGCGCCAATATGGCGAGAATCGCGGAGGATACGGAGAAAACCGTCAGGAAGGCGGAAGACCGTCATTCGGAGGAGACCGCAGGCCGCGTCCGGCAGGTGGCAGGCCATCATTCGGAGGGCAGGACCGCTTCGGCAAGAAGCCGTTCGGCGCAAAGAAGGGCGGAAAGAAAGGCCCGAAGCCGGTATCACATTTCAACAAAGAGACAAGCGAGGGAATCAACAGGATGCTGGAGCGCCGCCCTATAGTCAACGGCAACGAGGCGGCCGAGACATTCGATTCTCCGGTAAAGGACGTTGTACGTCTCAACAAGTTCATCGCCAATTCAGGCGTATGCTCACGCCGTGAGGCTGACACCCTCATACAGGCGGGCGTCGTGACCGTCAACGGAGAAGTGGTCACCGAACTCGGGACAAAAGTCAATGTCCAGACAGACGACATCCGTTTCAACGGTGAAAGGCTCAAGGGAGAAGAGAAAGTCTACATCATAATGAACAAGCCGAAAGGCTTTGTCACCACTGCCAGCGATCCTCACGCGGAGAAGACCGTAATCGATCTCATCAAGGGATGCTCGTCCCGCGTATACCCGGTAGGCAGGCTCGACAAGAACACTACAGGAGTGCTTCTCCTCACCAATGACGGAGAGATTGCCGAGCGCCTGACCCATCCGGCCTATGACAAGAAGAAGATCTATCAGGTCGCCCTCGACAGGGAACTCTCCCAGGAAGACTTTGACAAGATCCTCAGCGGAGTGACCCTCACAGACGGCGAGGTCAATGCCGACGAACTCGAATACATCGACCCTAATGACAAGCGCAAGCTCGGCATCGAGATCCATTCTGGCAAAAACAGGGTGGTACGCCGCATCTTCGAGTCCCTCGGCTACACGGTGAAAGCCCTCGACCGCGTATACTTCGCAGGTCTCACCAAGAAAGGCCTCAAGAAAGGCGAATGGAGGTATCTCACCGAAGGTGAGGCCAACATCCTGAAAATGGGAGCTTACGTATAATGGCTCACCGCTCGGGATTCGTAAATATAATAGGTAATCCTAATGTCGGGAAGTCGACGCTGATGAACGCTCTGGTGGGAGAGAAACTCTCCATCGTGACGGCAAAGGCGCAGACGACCCGGCACAGGATTATGGGTATAGTCAACGGAGAGGACTGGCAGATCGTCTACTCCGATACCCCCGGCATACTCAAACCCGGCTACAGACTTCAGGAAAACATGATGAAGTTTGTGGACGGGGCTTTGGGCGATGCCGACATCATCCTCTATGTCACGGACACGGTGGAGACCGCCGACAAGAACGCGGAATACATAGAGAAGCTGGGCAGGATAGACTGTCCTGTCATCGTGGTGCTCAACAAGATAGACCTGAGTTCTCAGGATAAGGTCCTGGAACTGATGGACTATTGGGGGAAGCAGCTTCCCGGGGCACTTGTGATCCCTGTCTCGGCACAGGAGAGGTTCAACCTTGACAGCGTGCTTGAAGCGGTCAAGGAAAGGCTGCCGGAGTGCCCGCCATGGTTTGACAAAGACGCTTTCACAGACAAGAACCTCCGTTTCTTCGCATCCGAAATCATACGGGAGAAAATCCTCCTCAACTACAAGGAGGAAATCCCCTACTCGTGCGAGGTGGAGATCGAGAGTTTCAAGGAAGGGCCGGAGCGCTACGACATCAGCGCCGTGATATATGTGATGAGGGAATCCCAAAAGGGCATCATCATAGGCAAGAAGGGCGCCGCCCTCAAACGCACAGGCACCCAGGCCCGCATCGAGATGGAAGACTTCTTCCAGAAGAAAGTCTTCTTGAGCATGTATGTCAAGACTGACCCGGACTGGAGGGAGAGCAGGAAAGAACTGAGAAAATTCGGATACGAGGAGTAAAAATACAATGGAAGACGAGAACATCACAACGGAAGAGGAAATCATCGAGGAAGAAGGAGCACCGGTTGAAGACAACGGAGCAGAAAGCGGCAGGTACGACCGGCTGCTGGAGAGGGACGCGCATAAGTTCAAACTCTCCGGGATGTTCAAGGACTGGTATCTTGACTATGCTTCCTACGTGATCCTGCACCGCGCCGTCCCGCACATCATAGACGGGCTCAAGCCGGTACAGAGACGCGTCCTGCACGCGATGTACAAGATGGATGACGGGGCCTACACCAAAGTGGCCAACATCGTCGGTCAGGCCATGCAGTACCACCCGCACGGCGACCAGTCCATCCTCGGTGCACTCGTCCAGTTGGGGCAGAAGGGATTCACCGTGGACTGTCAGGGAAACTGGGGCAACATCCTCACCGGCGACTCCAACGCCGCACCGCGATATATCGAGGCCCGGCTCAGCAAGTTCGCCAAGGAAGTCGTCTTCGACCCCAAGGTGACCCGATGGATGAACTCCTATGATGGGCGCAACCAGGAACCTACCGAGCTTCCTGTCCGCTTCCCGCTCCTGCTTGCGCAGGGCACGGAGGGCATCGGTGTCGGATTGGCCTCAAAGATACTCCCGCACAACTTCAACGAGCTCATTGACGCATCGGTAGCCATCCTCGAAGGACGGGACTATGAGCTGTATCCGGACTTCCCTACCGGCGGTTTTGCCGACTGCAGCAAGTACATGCAGGGCAAGCGGGGCGGCAATGTCAAGGTGCGTGCCCGCATCGAGAAGATCGACAAGAACACCATCGCCATCACGGAAATCCCCTACGGGAAATACACCCGTGACCT
This sequence comes from uncultured Bacteroidales bacterium, assembly GCA_934726455.1. Classification (GTDB taxonomy): domain Bacteria; phylum Bacteroidota; class Bacteroidia; order Bacteroidales; family UBA932; genus Cryptobacteroides. The sequence goes on along the minus strand of CAKVDS010000018.1, from coordinate 5,615 downwards.
GATAGACTCTATCCTCAAGGCGAAGGACAAGGGGAAGATCAAGATACGCAAGATAGAGGACATGACCACCGACAAGGTGGACATCGTCATCCACCTCCCGAACGATGTCTCTCCGGACAAGACCATAGACGCGCTCTATGCATTCACAGACTGCGAGTACAACATCGCCCCCAATGCCTGCGTCATCAAAGACAACAAGCCGCAGTTCCTCACAGTCCATGACATCTTGGAATACAGCACCTTCCACACCCGGGACATCCTCCTGCAGGAGCTCCGCATAAGGATGGGAGAACTTGAGAACGACTGGCACTACACCTCCTTGGAAAGGATATTCTTCGAAAACCGCATCTACAAGGTCCTCGAACAGGATCAGAAAGACTGGGAGAGCCAGATAGGCGACGTTTTCGCCAAGATGAAAGAATATCAGGAACTCCTGCGCCGTGAGATCCTCATGGAGGACATCCTCCGCCTCGTGGAGAAGCCGGTACGCAAGATCTCCAAGTTCGACACCAAGGTGATCGACGAGAAGATCCGCAGCATCGAGGAGGAGATGTCTTCAGTGCAGGAAAACATCGACCACATCGACCGCTACACCATCGACTGGTTCACAACTCTCAAGAAAAAGTACGGCAAGGACTTCCCCCGCCGCACTGAACTTGCCGGATTCGAGACCATCACCGCCACCAAGGTGGTCAACAACAACGCACGTCTCCAGGCCAACCTCGCGGAAGGCTTCGTGGGCATCGGACTCAAGAAGGACGACGGAGGCGAATACATCTGCGACTGCTCCGACCTCTCCGAGGTGATCGTCATCAGCAAGGACGGCAAATACCGCATCACCAAGGTGGAGGACAAGGCCTTCTTCGGCAAGGACCTCCTGTACGTCAACGTCTTCAACCGCGGCGACAACAGGACCATCTACAATGTCATCTACCGCGAGGGCAAGACATCGATCTACTACGCCAAACGCTTCGCCGTCACATCCGTGACGCGGGATAAGGAATACGACATCACCACCGGCGAACCGGGATCCCAGATAGTCTGGTTCTCCGCCAACCACAACGGCGAAGCCGAGACCGTGCGGGTGCAGCTGCGCCCGCGGCCGAAGCTCAAGAAGACCAGTTTCGAGTACGACTTCTCCACCCTTGCCATCAAGAGCAAGACGGCCCGAGGCAACCTCGTAAGCAAAAACGTGATCCAGAAGATCACCCTGCGAAGCAAGGGCGTCAGCACCATTGAAGGCAAAGAAATCTGGTACGACCCCGACATACAGAAGCTCAACGACGATGCCCACGGCCTCTACCTCGGGAAATTCGAGACCGGCAGCAAGGTGCTGGCTGTCTTCCGCAACGGCACCTTCTACACGACCTCATTCGAATTGGTCAACCGCTATCAAGGGGATCTGCTCCGCATCGAGAAGTTCGACCCGGAGAAGACATTCACTGCCCTCTATTGGGACGGGGACAGCAAGAGCTTCTATGTCAAGAGGTTCTCATTCGTTGTCAGTGACAATACTCCTTTGAGCTTCATCTCCGACCACCCGAAGTCATACCTTGTCGAGCTGAGCGATGATCTGCATCCTCAGTACGAGATCAGCTGGAAGATGGAGGACAAGCAGCCGGAAGATGTCGATGCCGAGGAATGGATCGGAAAGAAAGGCTATGCCGCCAAGGGCAAGAAATGCGCAGCCAAAGGTGAAGTCAAGTCTGTCCGCTTCATAGAGCCGCTCGTCAAAGAAGAGGACACGAGTGCGGAAGAAGACAGCCGGAACACTCCGATAGAGCTCGAGATGCCGGACGACTCAGACCTCGGCACCGACCTCCTCCCGGATCTCCCGGACGACGATGAGACCTTCGAGGAGCCAACCCTCTTCTGACTTATTGAGAATGGAGAATGTTTTATGTTAAAAGGTTACGGAGAATGTGTATAATATCCGTAACCTTTTACACCATTATCAAACTTTGTTTTCAGAGCAGTAAAACATTTTGAGATTTGCGCGATTTTTCAACAAAAACATTTTGAGATTTGTGCAACACCCCTTATCTTTATCCCATACTGACAACTCACTTCCCCGGATAATGAACAAATATCTGGTTTACACGAAAGATCTGCGCAAGGACGGCGACGTCTTGTGCCTTCCCGTATATATGACAATGTTTCTATGATTATGGACGGGTATTTCTTTCTTACTGAGACAAAAATAAAATTCACTTTTGCAAAAGCTAAATTTGCTTCTACAAAAAGGAGTATATGACCGTCAGGGGGAGGGGGTATCTGACTAAAAACGAAGGATGTAATCTTCTCCGTCCTTAAATGCGTTGCAATTTTCAAGATAAGTCTTTGTAGTGTCGAAATTATCACCCGTAAGATTCGCGCTGAATTCGCGTGCTCTAGACATGGCTCTGATAAACACGAACGGGGCACCGCGTCTTGTCAGCCGTCTTAAAGAGTTAAGATAGTCCTCGCGGAATACAGTAGGTATGATAATCTTAGACTGATCAGCGCTGACCATCTCGGCGTTCATCATGGATATTGATCAGGCTCCTTGATTTTTTCCAATAACAATGTCGCTGATAACAAAAGTAAGCAATTTTGTCAATTAAGAGAGTTTGAATATTCCACAATTATGCCTTATCTTTGCAGCCATTACATAAAACATGTAACATAATACATGTAACGCATGATATGGAAAAGCTGAAGAACCCATTCGTAATATACGGCTACAAGGGCGCAGAGTATTTCTGTGACAGAAAAAAAGAGACAGAAACGCTCATGAGAGCGTTGGCAAATGAACGCAATGTCGTGCTCATATCTCCGCGACGCGTCGGAAAGACAGGACTCATCCATCATGTTTTTGAACAGATTGGAAAAAACGAGCCAGATACGAGATGCTTCTACATGGACATAAACGCGACGAGGAACATGAGCCAGTTCATCCAGCTGATGGCAAAAACGGCTGTGGGGCAAGTCGATACATTTTCCCAAGTGGCATTAAGAAACATCACGTCATTCTTTTCCAACTTCCGGCCCACAGTTTCATTCGACGAACTGACCGGAATCCCGACTTTCTCCATAACAGTTGCTCCCGACAGGCAGGAAGAGTCACTGAAACATATATTTGAATATCTAAAACAGTCTGGTAAACGGATATATATCGCGATCGATGAATTTCAGCAGATTGCGGAATATCCCGAAAAAGGTGCCGAGGCGCTTCTCCGCTCTTACATTCAGTTCCTGCCGAACATCTATTTCATATTCGCCGGCAGCAGCCAGCACCTTATGTCCGAAATGTTTCTGTCCGCAAAGCGTCCGTTTTATCAGAGTTCCCAGATAATGAGCCTTCCCCTCATAGATGTCAGGGAATACGAGACTTTTGCGAATAAATGGCTGAAACAGGAAGGGATTGAGATCGGTGATGGAGACTTCAGATATCTTTATGACATGGTCGATGGTCAGACATGGTATGTCCAGAGCATACTCAACCGCCTATATGAGAATGGCGCGAGTATTGACAAGTCTGTCATAGCCGCGGTGGTCGAGGACATCATCAACGAGCAGGAGGACGCCTTCATCAATTACTGCAAGTCGCTCACAACCAATCAGGCAGCTCTTCTGTCCGCAATCGCCAAGGAGAAGGGAGTATCGTCAGTGATGTCGCAGGAGTTCATCCGCAAATACAGCCTGCCGGCAGCCAGCAGTGTGGGCATCGCACTCAAAGCCCTGCAGAAGCGCGACTTCGTGCATGAATTCAACGGCAAAATCACCGTATATGACCGGTTCTTCGCCATCTGGTTGCGTCGGGAAACGGCTGGCTTCATTGCGTAAATTTGAGTTCTGACTTTACCATGAGATTTCTGCAATTATAGGAAACATATCAGGTGCGTCACAGGGAAGGCCATGTACCGAAATGTTTATTGCCAGAACAACTTTTGCAAAAGTGAAAATTGCGCCTAAATTTGCTTTTGCAAAAGTGAATTTCTATTTTTGCCTCTATAAGAAGAAAAGCCCATGAACGAGAATGACCTTCAGCCGTTGCGTACGGTTTACCATAGGAAACTTGCTGAGACTAAGCTGGATTTTAAAAGATATCTTTACAGCCAGATCAACTGGGATGTGCGCATGTTAGGGATTAAGGGGGAGAAGGGCGTGGGCAAGACGACCCTGATTCTTCAGCATATTCTTGAGACCTTCTATGATCCGGATGATGCCTTATATGTCTCCATGGACAACATGTGGTTTACCGCGCATTCGATTTTCGACCTCGCCGACTACCTGTACTCTATTGGAGTGAATTATCTGTTTCTGGATGAGATTCATAAGTGTCCGGAGTGGACGACTGTCCTTAAGAACCTGTATGACAATTATCCGAAACTCAACATCGTCTACACCGGTTCGTCCATGTTGCGGATTGACAATTCAAAGGTGGATCTCTCAAGAAGGCAGACATTGTACAGTCTGAACGATATGTCATTTAGGGAGTATCTTGAATATGAGGGGATAGCCTCTTTCCCGGCATATACATTGGAGGAGCTGCTTCGCAGTCATGTGAAGATTGCCCTGGAGATTGTGCCGCAATGCAAGCCACTTAAATTCTTCTCTGACTATCTATCAAGAGGAATGTATCCATATTTCAGAGAATCCGGGGCAGACTTTCACCTCAGACTTGCTGAGACGGTCGCCCAGACCATAGAAAGTGACCTGCCGGCCGTGGAGGACGTGACATTCGAGACAGTGCAGAAGTCAAAGAAACTGTTGATGATCATCGCGGAGAGCGTACCGTTTGTCCCGAACATCAGCAAACTTTGCCAGGCTTTGGGAACCACGCGTGATTCCTGTCTGAAAATCCTTTATGCTCTGGACAGGGCCGGGGTGTTGAATCTGCTGACGACTGAACTGAAAAGTTACAAGAAACTGGTCAAACCGGACAAGATCTACGTTGGCAATAGTAACTTGATGCAGGCATTGGGAGGTTCCTGCGACATAGGAACAATCCGTGAGACGTTCTTCGCAAATCAGGTTGGATCCCGGTATACACTTCAGTATCCGAAGAAAGGGGATTTTTTAGCCGACGGAAAATACCTTTTCGAGGTTGGGGGAGCGGGCAAGACTTTCGACCAAATCAAAGACGAAACGGATAGTTACCTTGCTGTTGATGACACCGAAATCGGTTCCGGTGCACGAATCCCGCTTTGGATGTTCGGTTTCCTTTATTGATCTTTTCAAAAATAATTTATGACATGAATAGATTCGCGACTGTTTTTCCTGCTGGCGATAATTGCTTTGTCATCTTGCCATTGGAACCCGATAACGACAGGACTTGAAGATATCGGGCCTTATATTCAACGACGGCCGGACAGTGCATTGGTGGCTGATGTCTGGCATAATGCTCGCGACTTCAACAAAGTTGGCAGTCTTTATCAACATGATAAAACGATCCTGCATCGAAGATACATTTTGGTAATCCTGTTTCTAATCATTGTATTATCTGTCATCATATTCTCTTTTTTGAGAAAAAGAAGGTTAATCTATCAAGAAAATGAGAAAATGTTGGATGCAATAAAACTTGAGTTGGAGGATAAATACTCTTTAATAGAGAAGGAGAATGCGGCCTTGAA